>URFM01000022.1 GCA_900547035.1 uncultured Clostridium sp.
TATGGTTTCAGACATCCGAAACGCTTGCATATCGGTAAAGACCTGAATGATTGTGCCTAACCTTTACCACAGGTATATCATGAAAAAGCCGTTCATTTTTTTGCTGTTTTCTATCATTTCCGTGCTATTTTCCGCAAAGCTCTTCCTCCCGCCCTGCCCTGCTGGTATAATAGACGATCATAAAGAGAGCTGCGGGCAAACAGGCCCGCACCATCCCAAAACAAGGAGTGATTTTCCATGGCATCCCAGAAGCTTCCGTCACTATCCCGCAAGCTGCTCCTGGCCTTTATCAAGAGTTTCATCCTCCCCTTAACACTGGTTGCGATCGGCGCTTTTTATCTGTTCAGCGGCTACCAGTACCAGGGATTAAAAGCCCAGGCCCAGAACAACACCCGACTCATCAGCGCCTATCTGGCAAACTATATTGATGACATTGATGATACCATGAAAGGACTTTATTACACTCCTTATCTCCAGACGGAGACGGATTTGGCTGCCTTATCTATTGCGGACAGAAGCCGTCTCAGCCTGGAAATCGGGGATACTTTATCCTTAACCGCCTACTCCAGGGATGATTTTGGAGATTTGTTGTTTATTTCCGAAGGAGAGGTCCTCTATTTTAACTCTGACAACTACTACCGGTATCTTCCCACCAACCAGGCTCTGGAAAGCCGGAACTGGTATCTGTCCGCTCTCCAAAAAAAGGGCAAAATCGCCGTAACTCCCTATGAATCATCTTATCAGGACCCGAAGGAAAGCGGCGGCAGGCAAAGAGCCGACAGCTTTTTTATCTCCCGCCAGTTAAAAAATCTCCACGACCCGGATCAGGAAAATGTCATTATGGTCAATTTAAACACCTCCTTTCTGGATTCGCTGTTTTCTCAACTGGATGCCAGCACGCCTGGCATCGTCCTTTTGACCAATGACAACGGGGAATTGATTTATTCCAGTGCTGAGGTGGATTCCGGCTTTTTAAACCACTTGGATAAAGATTCCTTCCACTACAGCAATCGTCTCTGGCTCCACAGTTCCCAACCCCTGGACGACTTTCCCTTAAATGTCCATGTGCTGCTGTCCGCCTCCTATATCATGCGTCAGATTGCCGCCTTTGCCTTAATCTGCGCGGCGGGATTTCTGGCCGCCGCCTGCATCGCCTACCTGCTCTTTAAGGGCAATGACCGCTGGATTCAAAATCCCGTCCACCACATCCGGTCTGTCTTAAAAACTATGGAGCAGGGAAATTTGGATGCCCGCTGCCAGCCCCTTCCCATCAGCGAATTTCAGGAGATTGGCACCTCCGTCAACCACATGGCCCAAAAGCTCCAGGAGAAAATCCACAATGAATATGAACTGCTGATTGCTCAGAAAAACCTGCAGTTCCAGGCACTGCAGTCCCAAATCCGGCCTCATTTTATCATCAACACCATCTACAGCTTCATCACCCTCAACCAGATTGGGGAGACAGAGCTGCTAAACGACTGTTTTTACCGGTTCGCCAATATCCTGCGCTATGTGCTGAGCAAGGAGCAGGAGACCACATTGGGAAAAGAGCTGGATTTTCTGGACAGCTACTGCGCCCTCTTCCACCTTCGCTTCGGGGATCGGATTCAGTACCGAATTTCCTGTGATAACGCCCTCCGTCCCCTTATCATACCGAAGCTGCTTCTTCAGCCCCTGGCAGAAAACGCCATCATCCACGGCATCGAACCCAGCGAGACGCCCTGTACTCTGGAAATTTCAGTGGAAAAACATGGCGAAAACCTTTATATTATAATTGAGGACAGCGGAGTGGGATTTGAACCGGATCAGCTGTTTTCCTCCACCTCCATCGGCCTTAAAAATGTGGAAAACCGCATCCAGCTTTGGAACAAAGAGGTGAAGTTTTATATTTACCGGGCGGGCGGCCTGACCATCCAGGCCATTATCATTCCCGGTTCCGTACAAGGGGGATTATCATGAACATACTGGTAGTTGACGATGAGCCTTTGATTCATCTGTCCATCGAAAAACTGATTCTGGCTTCCGCTGAGGACTGCCAGGTCCACCACGCCTACACTGGTCAGCAGATGCTGGATATTTTAAAGATATACCGGTTCCAGCTGGCCTATGTGGACATTAAGATGCCGGGCATAAGCGGTCTGGAAGCCATCCGCCGGGCCAAGGAAATTTCCCCCTCCACCCGCTACTACATTATGACCGGGTTCAATGAGTTTGAATACGCCAAGCAGGCAGTGAAGCTGAAGGTGGAGGACTATCTGATGAAGCCCTTAGACCAGAGGACCATCTGGGAAACCATCCAGGCAGCCCGGGCCCTGGAGTTTTCCACCCTGCGGGAGAAAAAGACTGTTTTCCGCAACTGGCTGGAAAACACCATTAACCATCGAAGTGGTTCCCTGGGAAAATACGAGGGCTATTACCGCTTTCTCCTTCTAATTACCATCGACAGCAACGCCCTCCCGCCCCAGTCTCTTCCGGAACGGCTGCGGCCCTATGAGGATTCCTTTGTCTCTTCTTTCAGCGGAAACCAGATTCTTCTGCTCTGCTTCAGCGAGGACTCCGGGCTGCTGCACCGCATGTCCAAAGAGCTGGCAGGTAAAAGCTACTCCGACGGCATCACCTTTTTCGCCTCCTCCATCACCTGCAAAAGCAGCGAAGCGGAGGGGGACCTGCGGAAGCTTCTCCATTATTCCTGCCTGCGGGTTATCAACGGAAGCGAGCGTTTCTACTACCTGAAGCCTCTGCTCTCCTGCGAATCCCAGCTGCTGGAATTCTGCTCCCTCTGCGTCCGATGGCAGACCGCCTGCTTTGGGAAACGCTACAGCGAATTTATCAACTGCAGCGAAGACATCTGCCGATTCCTGGAACAGAACCGGGAGCTGGACAAATATCACCGGGAAATCCACCGTTTCTTCTCCCGGACCACCGGCCTTGCCCTTCCTCCCTGTTTGGAGTCCGGCCAGCTAAAATACGTGCTCCAGGACTACGCCCGCGCCATGGTCCACGCCTCAGAGGGAGGAAAGCCGGTTCAGGCTATTATCCAGTACATCCAGGACCACTACTGCGAAAACCTGTCTATCGGCGGCCTGGCGGAGCAGTTCGGCTTTTCCGCCAACTACATCAGCAACCTTTTAAAGCAGGAGCTTGGCCTCTCCTACAGCAAGTACCTGACCCAACTGCGTTTAAACCACGCCAAGGAGCTTCTGCTGTCCACCAGGCAGTCGGTAAAGGAGATTACCGAAGCCTGCGGCTACTACAGCCAAAGCCATTTTACCAAGCTCTTTCTGGAATATGAGGGCTGTACGCCTGCGGAATTCCGGAAAAATTCCGGGCAATCTTCAAATGAACCTCCCAACTAACCAGGGGGCCGCTCATCGCAGCCCCCCCTCTTCTTTCTCTGTTAAAATCTCTTACTGGAACAGCTCCGCTACCCGGTCTGCCATGCTCTGGACAGCCTCCTCCGGTGAATATCCGTCTTCCAGGATGCACTTCTGAATCTCATTGGCGATGATATCTTTCGTCTCCGCATACTCGGGAATGAAGGTAGCCTCCGCACAGTACTGCACGTTATCAGTAATAATCTGCAGGTTGGGGTCTTCCTCCACCATCTGCTTGTAGGTATCCTGCTCGGTGCAGCTCTGTCTTACCGGCAGATATCCTGTGCCGTTCGCCCATGTGATGGCGTTCTCGGTGCTGGTCATGAACTTGATGAACTCCCAGCCTGCTGCTTCTTCTTCCTCGCTGTGGCCGCCGAACATCATCAGATTGGAACCGCCTGCGGGATAAGCCCTGTCAGTCAGCATGGGAATCGCGCCGACGCCTACCTCAAAGTCACATGTCTGCTCCAGGCCCTTTAGCTGGGCGCTGCTCTGCATAATCATCGCTGCGGTTCCTGCGGCAAAGTTGTTTCTGCAGGCCTCGGAAGAGTTGTAATCCTGGCCGGAGGGCACGTTCATGGTTCCTGCGGCAATCATATCCTTCCACAGATTCAGGGCCTCCACGCCGGAACCGTCATTGAATCCGATGGTTGTCTCGTCTTCGTTGTAAATCGTTCCGCCTGCATTCATCACCAGAGCGGTGTAATACCACTGGTCCAGAGGGCAGGAATAACCGTATACGCCGTCAGCGGTCAGGGCAGCGGCCGTCTCCTTTAACTCATCCCATGTCTCCGGGGGGTTCTCAATGCCGGCCTGGGCGAAGAGGTCTTTATTGTAGTAAAGTACCGGAAGGCTTCTGGAATGGGGCAGGGCGATTAATTTCCCGTCATAGTAGGATGCATCCAGCAGGCCGGGCATAAAATCGTCCAGGTCAAAGTCCTCCGCATCTACATATTTCTGCAAGTCTACCAGCTGACCGGAATCAGCGAATACGCCAAGGCTTCCGATTTCCATCTGAGCAACCACCGGCGCCTCCTGGACGGACAGGGCCGCCTGCATCTTGGTGCTGGCCTCTGTATAGGAACCCTGATGAACGGCCTTTACTACAATCTTATCCTGAGAAGCGTTGAATGCGTCGGTCAGTTCCTGAATCAGCTCTCCGTTGGAAGCGCCCATGCAGTGCCAGAACTCAATCTCAATCTTTCCATCGGCATTTTCAGCGGCAGACTCTCCGCTCTCCTGTGAGCCGGAAGAACATCCGGTCAGCATTGCCAGTGACATGGCTGCGGTCAGCCCGAGGAGCAGGTTTCTTTTTTTCATTATTTTTTCCTCCATTCATTTTTATCTAACGGTTATCCGTTATTTAATCCCGGAATAGGTAAAGGAATTCCGGATTTTCTTACTCGCGATTATATAGACAATCAGAATCGGCAGTACCAGCACTACATTTCCCGCCATGATAATGTTCCACATCTGCAGCGTCTCTGAGGATTTCAGGGCCGCCACTCCTACTGGCAAGGTACGCAGCGTCTCGCTGGACGTCATGATTAAGGGCCAGAAGTAGTTGTTCCAGGTGGAAATGAATGACAGCAGGCCGATGGTCACCAGGGCCGGCTTTGCCATGGGCATCATAACCTTGAACATAATCTTCATATTGCTGGCATCATCCAGCCTGGCCGCCTCGATTACCTCCTGGGGAATCTGCATGAAATACTGGCGCAGCATGAAGATTCCGAAGGGATTGGAGATAAAGGGCAGAATCAGGGGAAGCAGCGTTCCCAAAAGCTTTACCCGGCTGAACATGAAGTACACCGGCAGGAACGTAATCTGCTGAGGAATCATCTGTCCTAAAAGCACCAGACCGAAAAAGAGCTTTTTTCCGCGGTACTCGTGGCGGGAAAGGCTGTAAGCCGCCGGTACGATAACCAGATACTGCAGCACCAGCACCGTCAGGCTGACGATTACGGAATTGGTAAAGTACCTTGCAATGGGAACCACCTCAAACACATGGGTGAAGTTTTCCCATTGAATTTTTTTAGGAATCAGCGTCGGCGGGAACTGCAGGGCTTCCGTCAGGTCCTTTAAGGACGTGCTGACCATCCAGTAAAAGGGGAAAATGAAAATTACAATCACAATGGCCTTTAACAGGGCGTTCAGCACCCGCATTATTTTATTAAACACAATATCTCTGTCATATGTCTGCATATTTCCGCCCCCCTTATTGATAATGTACTTTGTTTCTGCTGACGCCGAACTGCACATAAGTCATGACGCACACCAGCACCAGGAGAACCACGCCGGCCGCGCAGGCCACGCCCGGATTGCCGTAGCGGAAGGCGTATGCATAGATATAATACACCAGCGTGTTGGTGGAGTCTACCGGACCGCCCTGGGTCATAACGTTTACCGCGTCAAAGATACGGAAGGAGGCAATAGAAGCCACCACGCAGGTAAACAGGATGGTTGGTGAAATCATCGGCAGGGTAATCTTGAAAAAAGTGCGGATTTTCGGGGTATTGTCCAGCTCCGCAGCCTCATAGATATCCTTAGGGACGGTTTTTAAAGCAGCCATCACCAACAGCACATAGTAGCCTACGCTCTTCCACACCATCACCAGCACCAGAGAGAACATTGCCGTTGACGGGCTGGACAGGAAGGGAAATTTATCCAATCCCAAAGCCGTCAGGACCATGTTGAAGAATCCGGTGTCCGGCTCCATCAGCCACAAAAATACGATGGATACCGATACCATGGAGATTACATGGGGCGTAAAGATACAGGCCTCCACCATGTTGTTGAGCTTTTTCTGCCTGGAGCCGTTGAGCCACACCGCGATGATGATTGCCAGCACCATGGTCAGGCCCACAAACAGCACCGTATAGATGATGGTATTCATCAGTACCTTGTGGAAGGTTTCGTCAAATACAATCTCTTTATAGTTTTCCAGTCCTACAAATTCCTTCTCCAGGGAAATAAGGCTTCCGGAATACAGGGACCGGTAAATCAGATAAATTACCGGGTAAACCGTAAATATAAACAGCAGAATTGCCGCCGGCGCAGCTGTGGCCACGCCCAGAAGCCTGTCCCTCTTTTCGCTTGCACTTCTCTCTTTCTTCACCGTTGCACCCCCTATTTCTCAAATGTGCGCTTAATCAATTCCTGCTCCCCCACATCCAGTTCAACGCGCTTTTCGTTCTGATCAAACAGATACATAGAGGTAAAGGGCACATAGATTTTCGTCTCTGTTCCGCTGTCAATCTCGTACTCACTCTTGGCCATCAGAGTACCGTACCGGCTGCTTAAGGAGTAGATAATCTCGGAACCCAGCATTTCCTTAGTAGCCACCTTCACCTGAATGGTAATGTGGGGAACCTGGGGTTCTTCAAAAAGTACCCGCTCCGGCCTGAATCCCAGCATCCTGCCATCGGACAGAACATTTCTCAGCACGTTCATCTGAGGCGTTCCGATAAACTGGGCCGCGTACACGCAGTTGGGATTGTTGTACAGCTCTCTGGGTGAACTCTGCTGGACAATGTAACCGTCCTTCATCAGCACAATGGTGTCCGCCATGGACATGGCTTCGGTCTGGTCATGGGTTACATACACAAAGGTGGTCCCCAGCCTCTTGTGAAGCTCAATTAACTCCACTCTCATCTGGGCTCTCAGCTTGGCGTCCAGATTTGACAGGGGCTCATCCATCAGGAATACCTTGGGCTGCTTTACCATGGCCCGGGCCAGGGCCACTCTCTGTCTCTGACCGCCGGAAAGCTTGGAAGGCTTGCGGTCCAGATACTCGGTCAGCCCTACAATTTCGCAGATTTCCTTCACCCTCCGGTCACGCTCCTCCTTCGGAACCTTCTTATTTTCCAGCCCAAAAGAAATATTCTGGCGCACCGTCATGGTGGGATACAGGGCGTAGTTCTGAAATACCATGGCAATATCCCGCTTGCCCGGCGTCACGTCGTTTACCTTCTGTCCGTCAATGTAGATTTCCCCGTCCGTCGGGTCGTCCAGTCCGGTAATCATCCGGAGGGTGGTGGATTTTCCGCAGCCGGACGGCCCTACCAGCACCGTAAAGGAGCCATCTTTAATCTCCAAGTTCAGATTTTCAATGACGACATCCTTTTCAAACTGCTTTTTCACATTTCTTAACTGAATTGTCCCCATTCTTTCATCTCCCTCGCTTTATTTCAAAAATTTTCTCTGCGCGCTTTGACTAAATCCAATATAGCATCAAAAAACAGCAGCTTTTTTGCTCATTTCCACACTGGAAGTGCTACTTTTCCCTGAAATGGAAAGTTATGTAAGAAGAAGGTAAAGGACTGTAAGAACAGGGTAAAGAGAAGGTCAGAATTTTGTACAAAAACGGAGCCCTTTCGGGCTCCTTAAAATCAAATCCCCCACTGCCCGCTCAAATCCTGCAGCTTCACCATATGAGGATAAATGGTTCCTCTCTCCATCAGCTCCCGGGGCGTTCCCTCTTCCGCCGCCCTTCCATCCGCCAGCACCACCACCTTGTCGGCTCCGCTTACGGTGCGCATCCGGTGAGCGATGACCAGGACGGTTTTATCCTGGATTAGCCTGGATAGGGCCTCCTGGATCAGGGTCTCATTCTCCACATCCAGGGATGCGGTGGCCTCGTCCAGCAGAATGATGGGCGCGTTTTTCAGGAAGGCCCTGGCAATGGAAACCCTCTGCCGCTCTCCTCCCGACAGCTGGCAGCCGTTTTCCCCAATCATGGTCTGGAATCCGTCCGGGAGCTTTAAGGCAAACTCCTGGCAGCCCGCCAGCCTGGCGGCCTCCAGCACCTCCTGGTCCGTGGCGTCCTTTCGGCCAATCCGGATATTTTCCATAATGGTGTTGTTAAACAGCGTCACATCCTGGAACACGATGGAGTACAGGGAAAGGAGGGTCTCCGGGTCCACTCCCCTGATATCCATTCCCCCTACCGTAATCGTTCCCCGGTCCACGTCCCAGAACCTGGCCGCCAGCCGGGACACGGTGGTCTTTCCCCCTCCCGAAGGCCCCACCAGGGCGGTAACCTGGCCCTGCTTTGCGGTAAAGGACACATCCTTTAAGACCTGCTCCCCGCTGTTGTAGGAAAATCCCACATGGTCGAACACGATATCATATCCCCTGTTGGTCAGCTTCTCCTCCCCGGTCTGGACCGGGCAGTCCAGAATCTCATTCATCCGGTTGATATTGGTCTTGGTGGAAATCACCGCCGCCAGATTCTGCAGAGCCCCCTCTAAGGGCGTATACAGCCTGGAGGCCGCCAGCAGGTAGAGGAAGAACAGCGGAATCCGGATTTTCCCCTGAATCAGCAGGACAGAGCCCGTCAGGGCTACGGTGGCGATGCCGAATTTCAGGATTAAGGTGGAGGAAACCACAAAGAGAGCGGTCCCCAGCTCCGTCACAATATGACGCTTCTCCGCATAGTCGATTTTCTCATCCAGCCCGGCCAGATACTGCTTTTCCCCGTTGTTGGCCTTCAAATCCTGGAGATTTTCGATGCACTCCTGAACCCCTGTTTCAAGGGCCACATTGGCCTCCACCGACTTCCGGTTAAAATACTCCTGGATTCGGGCGGACAGCAGGGTGACGGCAAAGGCCACCGGCAGCACCCACACCGCCGCAAGTCCCATAGGCAGGTTCATCGCCAGCAGGCAAAGCCCCACCAATGTGGTGGAAATCATAGCCCCCGCCAGCTCCGGCACATAGTGAGAAAATGCCGTCTCCAGGGTGGCGCAGTCCCCCATAATGGAGTTAGTCAAGTCCGCCAGGTCCTTCTTCCCGAAAAAGGACAGGGGAATCAGCCGCAGCTTTTCCGCCAGGGAGATGCGGCGCACCCCGCTCTCCACATAGGTGGCCAGGTAGGTGGCGTTGTACTGAAGGCCCGTTACCAGGAAAATCACCGCTAGGCAGGCGGCGCAGCCAAGGATATAGCGGAGCGCCCCATTTTCCCCGATTCCCCCGTCCATCAAATCCAGCACAAACCGGTACAAAAGCCCTATGGGAAACATGAACGCCAGATTCTGTGCCGCGCAGGCTAAGCAGCCCTTCATCAAATCCACCGCCCCCTGGCGGGACAGGGCAAAACGTCTCTGCAGTTTCTCAATCATGCCCTCGCCTCCTTTGCGATTTTCCAGTCAGCCGCCCTGGTATAGCTGTTCCACATGGCGGCAAAGATTCCCTTTTTCTCCATCAGCTGCCCGTATGTGCCCTTCTCGGCAATTTTACCTTCTTTCATCACATAGATGCAGTCCGCATCCACGATGGAGGACAGGCGGTGGGCAATCATAATCACCGTCTTTCCCTTTGACAGGGAGGACAATGCCTGCTGGATGCACACCTCATTGTCCGGGTCCGCGAAGGCTGTAGCCTCGTCTAAAATCAGGATGGGCGCGTTTTTCAAAATTGCCCGGGCAATGGCGATTCTCTGCTGTTCCCCTCCGGACAGGTACACGCCCCGCTCTCCCACCACGGTGTCGATGCCCCGGGGCAGCTTCTCAATCATGTCCATGCACTGGGCCGCCTTCAGGGCGGACAGTACCTCCTCCCTGGATGCCTTAGGCTTGGCCATGCGCACATTTTCCAAAATCGAGGCTTTAAACAGGCGGCTGTTCTGAAACACGAAGGAAATCTGTTCCATCAGGCGTTCCTTGGAGATATCCCGCAAATCCACGCCGCCGATTTCCACCTTCCCCTTCTGAGGGTCAAAGAAACGGGCCGTGAGACTGGCCAGGGTGGTTTTTCCACCTCCCGACGGCCCCACAAAGGCCGCCCTCTGTCCCGCAGGAATGAAAAGGGACACATCCTCCAGGGCATTTTTCCTGCCGTCATAGCTGTAAGTCACATGCTCCAGCCTTACCGACTCATTTTCCGGCTCCCGGCAGGACCTTGATTCCGGAAGGGGCTTCTCACCCAGCAGCCCGTCAATCCTTCCCAGGGCGTCCTCTACAATCATGGAATCCTCGCTCATAAACATGATTCTGGTGAGGGTTGTTCCGATGACCGGGGTAATAATAATGTAGAAAATCAGATTCAGCAGGACCTCCCGCTCCACCCCATTTCCCGTCAGTACAATTCCTCCCGCAATCAGGAAGGCGAACACCCCGTTGATTGCCGTGGTATAGAACATCATCGGCAGCCGCAGGGCTTTGGTGTAGGCAATCACCCATTTTTCATAGTGGTCGATGGAAGCCTTGAACCGTTTAAAGGAAAATACCGTCTGGCCGAAGGTTTTCACCACCGGAACGCCCCTGACGTACTCCACCGCCTCGTTGGACATATCCGCTAAAGCGTTCTGATACTCGTTCATCTTCCGCTCCATCTCCGGCCCCGTCATCTTCATCATAATCAGGAACCCCAGGCCAACGGGAATCAGGCTGAGAAGTCCCAGCCGCCAGTCGAACACCATCAGAAGGACCAGCAGGCCAACGGGGGTGGCGATGGCTCCCGCCTTATCCGGAAGGCGGTGGGCCAGATAGGTTTCCGCCGCTGAGCTGGTGGTGTTCACAATCCTTCTCAGTTTTCCGCTGCCGTACCCGGCCGTCACCCCCAGGGGCAGGTCCGCGATGTGGCGCAGCAGCTCCTTGCGGATGTTGGAAGCGATTCGGAAAGCGGAAAGATGGGAACACATCAGCGCACCGATGTACACCGCCACCGACAGGACGCCGAAGCCCACGGCCCGCCAGCCATAGGACGTCACATGGGACGCTTCGGAAAAATCCGGATCAACCTCCAGGATATCCCGCAGCATCCGCCAGATGTACCAGAAGGGTACCAGCGCCAGCCAAGCGCTCACCACAGACAATACCCAGGACAGACCGGTCAGAATCCGGTGTCCTCCGGCATATCCCATTAGCCTGGAAAGATTCGACTGTTTTTTCATAGAAGCCTCCTTATTTTTTGATTAGTTACAACTAACCATATAATAAATAAACAGGGCGGCAGATTTATTGCTGCTGCCCCATTATTTTCATCCAGCCCGCTGTATAGAACTCCCTCATCTCTCTCAGATAATGCTTCGCGTTCTCATAAGGCATCTCGTGAATCATCATCTCGAAAAAGGTATGAAACATTCCCGTAATCAGCATATGCTCCAAGTGCTCATCAATGGGCGGCGCAGGCCGTCCCAGCTTTTTTAATACCTCCAGATACTTATCCGTACCCTGTCTCTCAATCTCCACCATCTCGTCAATCATCCTGGAAAAACGGGTTCCTTCCGAATGGCAGAGAATCAGCTTCACTTCCTCCGGATGCTCGTAGGAATACCGCAGCATCTCCTCCATACAGACCCCGGAAACGCTTCCCAGCTCCTGAGGCTGCTGTGCGGCCGGCAGGGCGGCAAACTCCTCCTGAGCGGCCGTAAAACAGCTCATCAGATAATCGTAGGCCGCTCCCGCCAGGGATTCAAAAAGGGCCTCCTTGCTGTCAAAATACCCGTAAAACGCCCCGGTGGTCACTCCCGCCGCCTTCACGATATTCCGCAGGGAGGCGGACAGAAAATCCTTCTCCTGAAATTCCTTCATGGCCGCCCAGCGGATTCTCTCCAGGGTGGTTTCTTCCTGCTGCTTCATGGTTTGTTGCTTCATCGTCTTTTTCTTATGGTTCATAACACTGTTATATATCACTGTTACATCATAACGCCGGAGGAACCTCCTGTCAATTCCTCCGGCCTGAGAATATTTATCATGTTGCCCTTTTTGGTATCCGCATTGTATATCTGCGTTTTAAATCCGCTCCTTAAAATACCCCTCCGCACAGTAAATGGCTCCGCAGGGGTTGTGGGCCAGCACCCGGTCCTTGGCCACCAGGGTGGTTACAAGGGCGTCCGAGTATTTATAGAACAGGGAATCGTGTCCCACGCACAGTCCCAAGGCAATGTTAAACTCCGTTTTCTGGGCGTTCAGCAGTCTGGCCTGGGCGATGGGGTTGCACATGGGCTCAAACTGGTCGGGATGGATTTTGTTCTCCTTTGGGATTCCCGCCGCCTCCTTGGGAAATCCGCCGGTCTTGCAAATGACGGAAACCACCTCGAAGCCTCTGCTCCTCAAAAGGTCCGCCACCACCCGAGCTTCCTTGCGCAGTCCCTTGCAGAAGGCCAGGCCGATTTTATGGTAGCCCATCCGCCTGCACAGCTCCACCGTCTCCTTTAAGCGTGGCCACTGGCAGTAGCCCTCCGCCTCCAGGGCGGAACATTTTACATAGAATTCATGGTTCTCCGGCTCCTGATAGGCCTTTAAAATCTCTACCAGGACCTCCTGATTTCTCATGGGACAGTTGGCCGGCATCTTAGTGCGGTCTTCGCTGGCGCAGGCCAGCACGCTGCAGTTGGCACATGTGTACATTTTTCTTGCTCCTTTGCTTGTAAATTCGTAACTGTTCAGAATCCACCATCCTGGACTGTTACGTTTATTTTATCATAGGTTGCTGTCTTTGCGGCAGTTTAATTAATCCTTGAGACAGCCAATTGGAACCACATAGATTCCGTCCTGTCTCCTGTATGCATAATCACCTGCTCCAATCAGAACCATCAAAAAAGAGGGGGCCTTCATCTTTGTTGTATCAATCTTATTTTTCAGTTTCTTAAGATTCTCAGCACCTTCCTCAATCAATTTATCTCCCCCGAGTTTCACTTCAATCAAGCCATAAGAACCATTTCTCAAATGAACCACCGCATCGCATTCCAAATCCGTTTTATCCCGGAAATGATACACTTTACCATTCAGCGCATCCGCAAATACCCTTAAATCCCTGATGCACATCGCCTCAAAAAGCAATCCAAAGGTATTTAAATCCGCAATCAAATCCTGTGGCCCCAATCCCAAAGCTGCTGCTGCAATAGATGGGTCAACGAAATACCGGGTATTTGAAGTCCGGATCGCTGTTTTAGAACGAAGATTGGGATTCCACGCCTCCATTTCCTCAATTACAAATATCTTCTGCAAAGCGTTTATATAGGAATATACCGTATCCGTATCAAGAAATTCCGTATCATTTGCTATCATGTCCGCCTTAAGCAGTGCATTGGTTGCCTGAGAGCCCTGATTTCTGGCATAAGAACGCATCAGACGCTTTACTCGTTCCGGATTTCTCGTGGTGCCGTCCGCACGGGAAATATCGGATTTTACTACGGCATCGTAATAGTCAAACGCCTGCTCAAGCGCGATTTCCCCCTCAAGCTCCGTTGCTCTAGGCCAACCACCGCGGCATACTAAGAACGCCAAGCGGTTTAAATCAAGAGGATTTTCTCCATCAATCTGTTCCGGCATCTCAAAGAGTTCTTTGAGACTAACCTCGCCGGTTGAATCCAAGGATTCGTACAAACTCATCGGCCGCATCAATATCCAGGAAAAGCGCCCTGTTCCGGTGTGATGAATATGTTCATAAGAAACAGGGGCGGCAGAGCCTGTCAGAATAAACTGTCCCAATTCGTCACGATGGTCCACCTCAAATCTGACCGCGTCCCATAATTTCGGTGCGATTTGCCATTCATCAATCAGGCGCGGAGTTTTTCCTTTCAAAAGCCTCCCCGGGTTAATCTCTGCCATTGTCAGGTTTTGTTTTTCTTTTTCCGGGTCAGCCATATAGAGAATACTGCCGGCAATCTGCTCTGCCGTTGTGGTCTTCCCGCACCATTTTGGACCTTCAATCAAAACCGCTCCTTTTCCCAGGAGACGTTTTCGTAATATTTCGTCCGCAATTCTTTTTTTGTATTTTCTCATTTCCACTTATACCTCTCTGGCTGGTATACTTATATTTTTACCATATCAACTAATAGCATACCTGTTTTTCGGCATTTTGGCAATTTGTTTTTCGGTTGTTTGGCTTTATATTTTTCGGTTGTTTGGCCTTTCCGTCTCAGGCCCCATCACCCCCTGACAAAGTACTTTTGCGTAAAGGACCGCCGCGCCAGGTTTCCCAACGGCGCGGCGGCCCTTCTCACTCTATGACAATCTCGATTACTTGATAAATTTCACGTGTTTGCAGATTTCCTCGTAAACCTTCTCTTTTCTCTCGTTGAAGATGACCTTGTTCTCCTCAAAGAGGTTGCGTCCCTCGGTGTCGATGGAGACAATCAGGGGGCCGAACTCCTTTACCCGGCAGTGCCACAGGGTCTCCGGCATTCCAAGGTCCTTCCACTGGGCGTCCACAATCTCCTCCACCTCCGTGGCGGCCACAACGGCGTTGCCGGCGGGGAATACGCAGTGGATTGCCTTGTAGTTCTTGCAGGCGTACTCGGTGTTGGGGCCCATGCCGCCCTTTCCGATGATGACCTTCACTCCTGTCAGCTCCACAAACTCTTTTTCAAACTTCTCCATTCTCATGGAGGTGGTGGGGCCTACGGACACCATCTCATACTTGTCGTCTCCCAGAGGACGGATGATGGGGCCTGCGTGGAAAATCGCCGCATCTCTTACGTCCACGGGCAAATCCCGGTGCTCCTCCACCAGACGTCTGTGGGCTACGTCACGGCAGGTTGTCATGCTTCCGTTCAGATACACGATATCCCCGATATGGATATCCGCCAAATCCTCTGCGCTGACCGGCGTTGTCAGAATCTTCTTTCCATCTTTAATCTCTAACATTATAACGTCACCCCCGAATGTGTTGTAATTGTATAGTTCAAATCCTGATCGAAAATGATATGTCCTCTGCGGTGGGACCAGCAGCCTACGTTCACAGCCACGCCGATGGTGGAGGGATGTCTGGCAGTATTCTCAATATGTACGCCCATTACGGAGTATTTTCCGCCCATGCCCTGGGGTCCAAGGCCAATCTGGTTGATTCCGTCCTCCAGAAGCTTCTCCATGGAGGCGGCCCGCTCATTTTCATTGTGGCTTCCAAGGGGACGCATCAGGGCCTTCTTGGACAGGAGGGCCGCGGTCTCAACGGAGGTAGCCACGCCGACGCCTACTAAAAGGGGAGGATTTCAAATTTGTCGCTGTCGGGAACGATATCCCAGAATACGGTGGGGGTTCCCTTTCCTACGTTCTTTCCGGTATTGTACTCGTCAAAGGTTTCCACGCTGTTGTGACGCAGGGGAGCTTCCTTGGTGGCAATGACCACCGCCTCTTTTAAGAGGGCCTCCAGCTCGCCAATCAGCGGGAATCCGGTTCCGCATTTTACCCAGAACTGCAGGACACCCGTATCCTGGCAGCAGGGACGGTTCAGCTCCATTGCCAGATTCTGGTTTCTCTTCATGGTGCTGTAGATTACCTTGGACAGCGGGCTGCCCTCCTGCTCGGCCAGCTCGCCAAGCTTCTTCTCCACATCGTCCGGGAGCTTCTTTCCGACATAGGACACAAAATTGGCCATATATCTGGTCATCTGCTCCACTTGTTCTTTCTTGCTCATTTGATAGCCTCCTTTTAGTTAAATTGTAACGGTTCAGGACGGCTCATCTTCTTGCCCAGCCAGGGCCGGACAAGAAGATGAGCCGTCCTGAACTGTTACACGGAAGGACTGGCCGACCATGGAGGCAACCGCCGCCTGAAGAGGGGTGATTCCAAACTGCCCCATTACATCTTTGATCACGGAAGCGATTCCGAAGTAGAATGCATCCTGCGGCAAAAAGCAGATAGCCGGAGCCGCGATTACCGCGTAGAAGGGCGCCATGTGGGTACTGAGTGAAGTGGGAATCAGGTCCGCAATGCTGTTTGCCAGGGCAGTTGCCATGCCGCTTCCGGACAGGACTCCGGAGAACACGCCTGCGCCCATGGTAATCACTGCGGTGGGCAGCACATCGGGAGCCAAATCCTCCAGCCGGTCGGAACAGAGTTCCACGCTCCTGTAGTTTACAACCAGGGCAATGGCGGAACCCATCATGAAGATAATGGAGCCGTGAATCTCACCCTGAATCAGCAGTACCAGTGCACCCAGGGTCAGTGCCAGGTTAAAGAGGAACAGCTTGGGGCGTTTCAGTTCCGGGTCCTTCTCCCGGATGGCCTTTAACATCTCCTCTATGTTCTCCTGGGAAACGCCTTTTCCCTGTGCGGTGGTGTAGCCCAGGCGCTTTCTTTCCTTAAATCCCAGGCGGGCCGCCAGGAGAATGACCACTACCTGAGCTGCCAGCAGGCCGGGCAGCAGGGCCGCGAACAGTTCATTAACCTCAATCCCCTGAGCCGTGGCGGAAGCGATGGTGGGACCGCCCCAGGGAAGCATGTTCCAGATTCCGATGGGAGCCACAATCACGATAGCCAGATAGCTGAGCTTCAGGTTCATCTGCCGGTACAGGTTGATAAATGCGGAAATGCAGATGATGATGGTTGTGGTGGTATCGCCGTTGAAGGCAACCACGCTGGCAACCATAACGGTGGAGAGGATAACCTTTAAGGGGTCTCCCTTAGCCTTCTTGATGAAGAACTCCGCCACCGGGTCAAAAAGTCCAACCCCCAGCATGATGTCAAAGTAGAGAATGGAGAACAGGATGGTCATGGCCGGGGAGATAACGCCCCAGGAAGCCTTGGCCGTCTCCGGGTCCACTGAGAAGAATACGCCCTCCTGAATCCAGGTAAACATATCCATGATGCTGTGGTCGGTCACCAGAACCGCGATGATTCCGAATACAAAGGGAACCAGGGTCAGGGAAGTGAATACCGAAAGCTTTTTCATGGACAGCAGGACAATGAAGAGAATAATCATTGCCAGAGCCAGTACCGTTAACATTTTTTCTTACTCCCTATACATTTTTTATAGTTTAAAAAGTTTTCCGGCGGAAGTCCTTCGTCTATTTGATGACTTCCTGCCTTTGTTGTAGCCAAATATTATCATATTTATCCAATTTCCCACTATCCCTTTCTCCATAAATTTAAGGCCCTGTCCACTGGACAGAGCCCTGCATTTTGACCGGCCTTCCCTTTTCATCTTATCGAAAAATGCATGTTCCAAAAGAACCTGTTTCCGTCATTTTTTCTCATTTTTTGTACTTTTTCCCGTACAATCCGGCGTTTCCCTTCTAATTTTCCACCTAAAAAATTACCCCTGGGGAATTTTTTAGATTCCCAATTTTTCCCTGTTTTTTTCTTCTCCCATTTTCAAGCCAGCGGCGGTGTCCAAAAGCTCCGCGGCAATCCGTTCCAGCCGTTCCCAGGGCGGATTTGCGGTATCTTTCGGACATTCACTCTCTTTCTCCCCGTGGTCCTCCTGCCGCTTTGGACTCTGGCCGGGGGATTTTTCCTCTCCCCGCCCGGGCCCCAGCGCGGCGTACTCCTCCAGAATCCCGGTCACCAGAGGGTCCCCCTCTTCCAGAAACTTCTTCTTAAAAAGCGGGTCGTTGCCCCGGTTTTCCAGATTCAGCCTCTTCCGGTACTCGGTGGGGGACTTTTGGAAGGTCTCCTTAAAGCTGGTGTTAAAGGCCTTCAAATCGGCAAACCCGTGGGCCAGGGCAATATCCAGAATCTTTTCATCGGACTGGCTTAAGGCCAGGGTGGCCTCCCTCAGACGGATTCTGGTCAGATAATCGTAGAAATTGATGCCCACGCAGGTTTTAGACAGCTGGGACACGTAGCTGGGATTGTACCCGCTTTCCTTTGCCAGGCTGTCCAGGGATATTTTCTTATGATAATTCCGGTTGATGTACTTGACCATTCCCTGAATGGAATCCATATTTTTCAGATTGGCCTTAAAGGCGGCGGAGCGAATCTTCTCCGGTGGGAACTCCGATACAATGGTATAAAGCAAATCGTAGAAGGAGCGCTGATACAGCAGTTTTTTCTCCGGCGTCCCCTGGCCGAAAGACAGCATCATCCGGGCCATATCCCGGCGGATTTTGTCAAAGCTCTCCCTCTGTTCCGGCCTGTCCTTTGAGCACAGATGAAAGGACAGATATTCCACATTGCTGTAATACTCCTTCAGCGACACCGGATCCAGATGAATCACCATGGCGATGGTGTCCCCTCCCGGAGCCATGGTGGTGTGTCCCTCATTGGCGTTAATCAGAATCATATCCCCTGCCTCGAAAATCCGGCTGACGCCGCCGGAACAGACCTCCGCCTTCCCCGTCAGCAGCAGAAACAGCTCCAAATCCCGGTGCCAGTTGTAGTGATAGGTTCCCAGCCGGTAGACATACTGCTCCAGCTCTACATGGGTGCTACTCTTCTTGTACTTATAGTGAAATTCCTTCATCCATCTTCCCCCTTCGTTCGGTACTGGACCGGCGTCATCTGGTACATCCTGCGGAACAGCCGGTTAAAATAGGACAAATTGTCAAAGCCGCAGCTCTGTGCGATTCTCGTCACCGGCTGGTCCGTGGTCCTAAGGAGTCCCGCCGCCTGGAAAAGCCGGTAGCTGTTGAGATACTCCACAAAGGAAACGCCCATGTACTGGCGGAAATACTTCATAAAATGAGACTGGCTGTAATAGCAGCGTTCCGCCGCCTCCTGTACCGTAATCTTTTCCCCGTAGTGCTCCTCAATAAAATCCAGCAGCCCCCTCATCCGCTCCCTGGTATCCCGTCCTCCTTTCCGCTCCCCTGGCTTCCAGGTTTCCAGAAGAGCGGACATCATGTAAAACAGAGCTCCCTTCACTCCCAGCTCATAGCCATACCGTTTGCCAAGACAAAGCTCATCCAGCAACCTGACCCCTTCCATAAAATCTTCATAGCCCTGAACTCCCTTCCGCATGTGAACCGCCCCGTGTCCCCTGTCCCGTTCCATGGGAAGGAGGAAGCGGATGCCGCACAAATCCTCCCCCCGCCCCATGAGCAGTTCCAGACGGAAAATGATATTTTCGTACTCCGCCCGCCCATTTCCGGACTGGAAAATCCCGTGAAGCTGTCCCGGAAAGACCACCGCAGCCTCTCCCTGGCGGATTCGGCTGGTCTCCTTGTCCACCGTTACCAGAAGCTCCCCTTTCTTCACCGCGATTATCTCCATTTCCTGGTGCCAGTGAACCCGCACCTGCGGGAAATCCTGAGGGATGCAGCAGGGATAAATATTAAAAGGGAATTCCCTCTCTCCGTGCTCCTTGATCTCATGAAAGCCTCTGACGGACTCATACTCCGGTATTCTCATTTTTCTCCACCTTTTCTTTAGACGCTTCTACATAATTTTGATTGTATTGTACTATATTCCCATTTCTTTATGCAAGTTTTTATCTTTCAAATCGTATATACTAAATAGCAGTTCAGATAACAGGCAGATGTGCTAAGGCCAGATGTCAAACGTGTTTATGGCCGAACTTTTGCCACCGTCTGAATGACTGCTATGTTTAGGAAAGGTAAAATGAAAGGAATGTGCTAATATGAATCAGAAACAGCTGGAACTGAAACTTTCCTCCCTCTGTCCCAAAAATCCGGAGGCCTGCACTGACCAGGAAATATATCAGGCCCTTCTGGCTCTCACCCAGTCCTTGGCCGGCGAAAAACAGGAAAAGAAAGGTAAAAAGAAGCTTTACTACATTTCCGCAGAATTTCTCATGGGAAAACTTTTATCCAACAACCTGATTAATCTTGGAATTTATTCTGATATTCAGGAGATTCTGGAACGCAGCGGCAAGTCTCTCAGTGCCCTGGAGGAGCTGGAGGCAGAGCCTTCCCTTGGAAACGGCGGACTTGGACGTTTGGCTGCCTGCTTTTTAGACTCCATCGCTACTCTGGGCCTAAACGGAGACGGCGTAGGCTTGAACTACCATTTTGGCCTCTTCAGACAGAAATTCGTCCATAACCTGCAGCAGGAAGAGCCGGACCCCTGGATTGAAACCCCATCCTGGCTGAAAAAGACCGATGTGACCTACCAGATTCCATACCGGGGCTTTACCCTCACCTCACGAATGTACGATGTGCAGGTGACGGGCTACCACAGCCGCACCAACACCCTCCACCTTTTTGATGTGGAGACCATTCAGGAAGACCTGGTAAAGGAGGGAATCTCCTTCGACAAGACCGACATTCGGGAAAACCTGACCCTGTTCCTCTATCCGGATGACAGTGACCGGGCCGGACGTATCCTGCGGATTTATCAGCAGTATTTCATGTGCGCCAATGCCGCCCGTCTGATTCTGGACGAGGCTGTGTCCCGGGGAAGCAGCCTTCACGACCTGGCGGAATACGCGGTCATTCAGATTAACGACACCCATCCATCCATGATTATCCCGGAGCTGATTCGCCTGCTCACCGCAGAACACGACTTTGAGATGGATGAGGCCATCCAGGTGGTCAGCAGCATCTGCGCCTATACCAACCACACCATCCTGGCGGAAGCCCTGGAAACCTGGCCCATGGACTTTTTCAAAGAAGCGGTGCCCCAGCTGATTCCCATTATGGAGATTCTGGACGATAAGGTGCGCCGGAAATTCGACGCCCCCTCCGTCTATCTCATCGACCGGGAGGACCGGGTCCACATGGCCCACATGGATATCCACTACGGCTTTTCCGTCAACGGAGTGGCCGCTCTCCACACGGAGATTCTGAAAAACGACACCCTCCACAATTTTTATCAGCTGTATCCGGAGAAGTTCAACAACAAGACCAACGGCATCACCTTCCGCCGCTGGCTCCTTTACAGCAACCCGGAGCTGTCGGATTTTATCTCCTCTCTCATCGGGGAGGAATGGAAAAAGGACGCCAGCCATCTGCAGAAGCTAGACCGGCCGGAATTTCTCAAAAACGCCAAAACCCTTTCCCGGCTTCTGGCCATCAAGGACCTGAAAAAAAGGCAGCTGGCACAGTACCTGCAAGAAAACTGTCACCTTACGGTAAACCCGGATTCCATCTTTGATATCCAGGTAAAGCGGCTCCACGAGTATAAACGGCAGCAGATGAATCTTCTGTATTTGATTCACAAATATCTGGAGATTCGGGAAGGGAAACTTCCCACTACCCCCATTACCGCCATTTTCGGTGCAAAGGCGGCTCCAGCCTATACCATTGCCAAAGATATTATTCATGCCATTCTCTGCCTGCAGCAGATTATTCAGGAGGACCCCAGGGTCCGTCCATGGCTGAATGTGGTGATGGTCCCCAACTACAACGTCACTTTGGCTGAGAAGCTGATTCCCGCCTGCGACCTGTCCGAGCAGATTTCCCTGGCCTCCAAGGAAGCCAGCGGCACAGGAAATATGAAGTTCATGCTGAACGGCGCCGTCACTCTTGGCACCGAGGATGGGGCGAATGTGGAGATTCATCAGCTGGTAGGAGATTCCAATATCTATATCTTCGGCGACTCCAGCCAGACGGTGATCGAGCGCTACCGTCAGGGCAGCTACCGCTCCAAAGAGTACTATGAGAATGATCCTGTGATCCGCCAGGCGGTGGACTTTCTCACCGGTCCCCAGATGATGGCCGCAGGCTGCCGCGAAAATCTGGAGCGCCTTTCCGGAGAGCTGCTGAACAAGGACTGGTTTATGACCTTCCCGGATTTCCAGTCTTACTTAAAGGCCAGAGAGCAGGCCTTCCTGGATTACGAGAACCGTACCGCCTGGGCTCAGAAAATGCTCGTCAACATCAGCCAGGCCGGCTTCTTCTCCTCTGACCGCACCATAGAGGAGTATAACCGGGATATCTGGAAGTTGGATTAACTATCTTTGTCGCGAACGCTAAGCGCCCATCTTTTGGGCGCTTGCTTTGCGGGCGGATTATTATGCCCTGACGCCCTTTCCTGAAAATACGCCTTCCCGGAAAATAATCCTTGCATCCCCCCATCCCAATCTGATACAATAACCTCATCAGCAGCGTTCGGTCTGCTTAAAAGTTCAAAACTGCCTGGTTCTCCAGGTATCCTAAGCTGCGTTTCGGCGGCCAGAACACCCTTTACAGAAACTGTCGTTTTTAGTAAAATGAAGGAGGAAGAGAAGTAGTGGGAAAAGTGGACACAGTCACGAAAAAATACCTGCGGCAAAGCAGCGTATTTGCGGACATTTTTAACTTTTACCTGTATGAAGGAAGACAGGTAATCAACCCGGAGCAGCTGAGGGAGCTGGACCCGGCAGAGCTTTCCGTGCCCTATGGCGCGGATCAAAGAGGTGAGCCTGTGCAGAGATACCGGGATTTATTTAAGGCCTTGTCGGCCATGGAGGACCAGAGGGCTGCCTACCTGCTCCTTGGCATCGAAAGCCAGGATGAGGTTCACTATGCGGCTCCGGTGAGGAACCTGCTCTATGATGCGCTCCAATACGCACGGCAGGTGGATGAGACAGCCAGAATCCATCGGGAGAAAAAGGACTATAAGGGGCGCAGCCGGGGAGAGTTTCTTTCCGGCTTCTACAAGGAAGATAAGCTTCTGCCCGTCATCACCCTGGTGGTTTTCTTCTCACCACAGGAGTGGGATGGTCCCCGCAGTCTGCGGGAAATGATGGCAACGGAGGATACTGCCATCCGTTCCCTGCTGCCGGATTACCAGATTCATCTGATTTCTCCGGCCGAGCTTTCCAGGACAGATTTGGGGAAATTCCATACATCTCTGGGAGATGTGCTGGGCTTTATCAAGTACTCCACAGACAAAGAAAACTTGATGGAATGGTTCCAGGGCGAAAGGCAGGACGCAGTATTAGGCCGAAATGAAGTGGATGTATTAAACACTTGTGTAAACGCGGATTTAAAGATTCAGCCAAACGAGGAGGGAGTAACGATGTGTCAGGCGATTCTGGAATGGAAAGCGGATTTGAAAGAAGATTTGAGGAAAGAGATAACTCCGATTCTGAGAGCAGAACTCCGGGAAACAGTAACAGAGGAGGTAACTCAGGAGGTGACGGAACAGGTGACCCAGCAGGTGACAGAACAGGTGACCCAGCAGGTGACGGAACAGGTGACCCAGCAGGTGACGGAACAGGTGACCCAGCAGGTGACAGAACACATCCATCTGACCGATTTAAAAAATTTGATGTGCAATCTGCAGATAACCGCAGAGCAGGCCGGTGCAGCGCTTGGAATTTCCAAAGAGGAACTGGCGCAGCTTATACAAAAACTCTGAACAACTGCCGTTAAATCAGCGCCCCATATGATTATCATTGCCTTGCCGGCAGGGAATTGACACCCTGCCGGTATTTTCGTCTTTTCGGGCCTCTATTGTTTTTTGCCAAGAAATAGCATATAATAACCACATTGAAGCCTAAAACATCTGCTTTTAAGGAGGCGACACACATGAAGCTGCTTCACTACCTGCTGGGAATCCTCAGCGCCTTCTGCCTGATTTTTATTCTGCTGATTACCTCTGTGGAGGCAGTGGTTTACTGGACTCCAGGCTATTTTGAAAAGGAATATGAAAAATACCAGGTCCTGGACAATCTTCCCGCCATGACCATGGAAGATTTGTTGGAAGTAACCGATGAGATGATGGATTATCTCCGTGGAAACCGGGAAGACTTACACATCACCACCACACTGGCCGGACAGCAGCGGGAGTTTTTCAATGAGCGGGA
Source organism: uncultured Clostridium sp. (assembly GCA_900547035.1). Taxonomy (GTDB): domain Bacteria; phylum Bacillota; class Clostridia; order Lachnospirales; family Lachnospiraceae; genus Enterocloster; species Enterocloster excrementigallinarum. The sequence continues at coordinate 23,736 of URFM01000022.1, forward strand.
AATCGCCCACATGGAGGACGTGCGCGACCTTTTTGTCCAGTCAATCTTTCTTCGGAGAATCTGCCTTGGGATCATCGTCCTCTCCCTGATACTCATGGTACTGTTAAAGGCCAGGATTTCCAGAGTCCTTCCTGCCTCACTCTGCATCGGAACAGGTCTGTTTTTTGGTCTGGCGGCGGTACTGGCGGCCATTATTTCCACAGACTTTACCAAATATTTCGTCATTTTCCATCAAATCTTTTTCGACAATGACCTGTGGATTCTGGACCCCAGAACGGATCTGCTGATCAACATTTTGCCGGAGGGATTCTTTATGGACACCGCCGCCCGCATTGTGGGAGCATTCTGCGGCTCTGTTCTGATCGTATTTGCCCTGTCCCTTTTCCTCTTAATCCGCAGCCGGCAAAAAAGCAAAAGCGCCTCCAGCTATCCAGAAGTCAGCGCGGGCGCCTGATCTTGCAGGAGTATTAAATATGATGAAACGCATTTTTACCCTCTGCCTCATTTTTTCCCTTCTCCTCTGTCCTATGACCGCTGACGCCGCAGTCAGCTGGCCTGAAAATGCCTCTATTCAGGCAGATGGAGGAATTGTTATTGAAGCGGACACCGGAACCGTTCTCTATGGAAAGAATATTCACGAAACCTACTATCCCGCCAGCATCACTAAAATTCTCACGGCCCTCATTGTCCTGGAACACTGTGATTTAGACGAACTAGTCACCTTCTCCCACGATGCAGTTTACAATGTAGAAGAGGGAAGTAGCAGCGCGGGAATCGACGAGGGAGATGAGCTAACTGTCAGGGACTGTCTTTATGCCCTCCTTCTGGCCTCTGCCAACGAAAGCGCCAATGCCCTGGCCGAACATGTATCCGGCTCCCGTGAGGCGTTTGCAGAACTGATGAATGAAAAAGCTGAGAGTTTAGGCTGCCAGGACAGCCATTTTGCTAATCCCAGCGGACTGAACGATGAGAATCACTATACCTCAGCCTATGACATGGCCCTGATTACCCGGGCCGCCATCGAAAATCCCACCTTTGTGGAAATCAGCGGTTCCCGCACCTATCGGCTTTTCGGATTAAAACGTGCTCCCATCGAAGAATATCCGGACGGATTTCCCATCGCCAACCACCATCGGATGTGTATTCAAAATACTGAGGTCTATTATCCCGGCGCTTTCTGCGGAAAAACCGGTTACACTTCTCTGGCAGGCAATACCCTGGTGACCTGTGCCGAACGGAACGGCATGACGCTGATTGCCGTAGTGCTCAACGGCCATCAGACACATTACTCCGATACAAAAACCCTCCTGGACTTTGGATTTGACAATTTCCAATCTCTTCGAGTATCTGATTATGAAACCAAATATACCTCTATCACCAATGACATGTTAATCGGAGGAATTCCCTCCGGTGAAGGAATTTCCCTTACCCTCAGTCAGTCGGATTCCATTATTGTCCCCAAAACTGCCGCCTTCTCCGACGCTCAGGCTTCTCTAAATTACGATCTGCCTTCCTCGGCCCCCTCCGGAGCCGTGGCCCAGGTCCGCTATACTTATGAGGACCGTTATGTGGGCTGTGCTTACCTTTGCCGGAGAGAGGATGCCCGGGCGGCAAATCCTTCCGCCGCCATGGCGGAACATGCCATAACGGAAGATACGGCGGCAGAAATGGAAAGCCCGGCGCAGGAGCCGCTTTTAGCTGAGAGCTCAGCTGCGGCCTCCGCTTCGGAGGAGACCCAGCCGCAGATTGAAGAGCACAAAGATTCCGCTCTCAATATCCGTATTCCGGCGGGAGCGGCGGCCATTTTCGGCGCCCTGGTATCCCTGGGCGTCATCAGCGCTATTGTCATTACCCTGCGCAGCCGGCGTATACAGCAGCAGGAATCCGATCAAATTCGCCGTCATCAACGCCATCGTGAACGGATGGACGATGTCAGCTACTCTTCCTCGGAGTTTGGCCGGATAATGGAACAGTATCGTTCCTCCACCACTACCACCTACACCAAACGGCCCAGCCGCAGTCGGCGCAGGCGATTTCCTTTTAGGAAAAGATAAATTTTTTCCATAAAAAATGCCCTCTTTGCAGGGCATTTTTTATGGGGTTCTCCTTCTCTTTTTCTGCCGGATATGATTCCGGGTATTTCGCTTCTTTCTCCCTTCCTCGTGTTTCTGGCGGATGAAATCCGCCTCCTCCTCCGTAGCCGGCTTCATGGTCTTAATCACATAGGTGCCGCCGTACTCTTCCCTGCGCACCCGGATCTTCCCCCTTACCAAGCCGTGTTCCGGGCAGACCGCAAGGCCATAGCAGGATCTCTGCCCCAGCGGGAACCAGCGCACCTTTTTTCTCAGCATCCGGTTGCACACCGGGCATACCATGTCCGTCACCACTTTATCCTGCAGGGCTTTTTCCCGGTCAGGGAATATAATGGACACATATTTGGTGTAATCGGGGAATCTTAAAAATACTTCCTCCTCCCTGGAAACCGGAAGGCGGTAATAATCCACCGATACATAGGGGCGCACCTTCTGAAAATCCATCCGCGCCAGAATCCGCCCCGTATACCGGGCGTCATCCAATGCCTGGTGGAAGGGCTCGTCGCTTTCCAGCCCCTGGTCCGCAACCGCCTGGTCCAGGGACAGCTTCGTCTTTCCGTCCCCATAGAGAAGGCAGTAAAGCTTCTGGGCATCGTAGTAGAGCAGGGGCCGTGGAAACGGGCTTTCCACCTGATAATAGGTCATATTCCGCTGCAGTTCCGTCAAATCCATAGAACCCCAGGTAACGAACCGGCAGTCCTTCCCGCACCAGTTGAAAAATTCTCTCGCCGCCTGAGAAAAAGTCAGACCCGACCGCTTCAGCCGCTCCGGGTCCATATGGGTCACTTCCAAAATCTTGTAATGAAGCTCCGGGTAAACCTGGGGCCGGATTAGCCGGTGGAACTCTCCCACTTCCCGAAAATCTTCATCTAATTTCACTGCCCCGATTTCCATAATCTCAAAGGGCAGGTGCTCTACCTTTCCCTCCCGTCCATCGGGGCACTGATTCCATTCCAAATCCAAAACAATATAATTCATTCTTTCATCCTGTCTATGTTCTAAAACACTTAGGCGAAGCCGCCTCAAATTGTTTCCTACATTGTAACATACCAGGATTCTGATGAAAAGAGGGAGAAAAAGGAGGGAAAACCGCGACAGCCCTTAATCCAGCCCTGCCCTGCGCAGTTCCCAGGCAATATGGGCGCTTTCTTCCAGCTCCTCCAGACAATAAAATGCGTCCATAATGGTTTTTCAGGAGAAATCCATCGCTCTTTTCCGCTCTCTCCCGAAAAGCCTCAAAAAGAGCCGGGGAGCCGGGTTTTTCATAAGGAATCAGTCCCACGGAGCCCAGCTTCATTCTCAAATAAGGAGTGTGGTCCGGTATACAGTCCTCCTGGGCGGCAGCCGGTACAAAGCTCCACAGCACGCTGTAAAGGCTGTGGACATGAATCACCGCCCCGATTTCCGATGATTTTTCAAAAAGGGTCAGATGGAGGGGCCACTCTTTGCTGGGCTTTGTGCCGGGTTCCGCTTCCGGGCAGATCCTTCCGTCCATGGTCAAAGGCACGAAGTCCCTGGCCTCCAAGGTGCCAAAGCAGGAACCGCTGCAGGTAATATAGATGCGGTCCCCGTGGCGAAAACTCATATTCGCTGACGAGCCTGTGGCCTTTCCTCTCTCAAATAGACTTCTGGCCGCCCAGACTGCAGATTTCAGCTTCTCTTCCAGTTTTATTTCCATATCACGGTTCCTCCTTTTGTTCCGTCCGTTCCAGGGCCCGAAGGAAAAAGTCCGGCTGTCCGAAATTCCCGCTTTTCAGCACCAGACGGATGTCCGGCCGCTCCGTCGGAATCATCACCGGAACCCCAGGCGCCACGCTGTCTCCAATTTCATAGGAGGAAAATCCCAGGGCCTTGGTCACAGCCCCCGAAGTCTCCCCTCCTGCCACAATCACCCTGCGGTATCCCGCTTCCACCGCCTGGACCGCCAAGCTGGCCTGGGCCTGCTCCAGGGCGGCCGCCACCCGTTCCCTGCCGAAAAGCTGGGACTTTTTTATCTCCTCCGGCCGGTCCGAGCTGTATACCAGAACCGGCTCCTTTCCCTGACTTTCTACAAAGTTCCAGACCCGCTCCGGAGTCCCTGGCTCTTTAAGAAGCTTTTCCGGGCTCAGCTTGATGCTTGGCAGCCCTCGCCTGCGGTACTCCTCAATCTGGCCCAAAGTAGCCTGGGAGCAGCTTCCTGCCAGCAGAATAGCCCGCCCTCCGGTGCCGCTTTCCGGGATGTCTCCATCCGCCTTCAGCTGTTTGGTCCACCTTCTGGCCAGATGTTCCAGCAGCCCGCTTCCGCCTGTCAAAAGGGGCAGGTCCCCGAAATACTCCGCGATTCTCGCACCGTCTTCATCCTGCCGGTAGTCGGGAATCAGATAGCAGGGACCACTGCTCTCTCCGGCGGCTGCAGCCAGCTCCTCCTGGCTCACACTTCTGCATGGATAATGGCTCTGAGGTCTCATCAGCTCCCCGATACGGCTGTCCCACATAGGCGTCAGCGGATGATTTCTCATGTGGCTTTCATCCAGGGGCACTCCATAGACAAAAAGTTTCCCTCCCTCTACGGTCCTTCCATTAGCCGGGAGAGAAGGACACAGCAGAGTAAAGGGCGCTTTCAGCCGCTCCATGAGAGCATCCGCCACCGGGCCGATATTTCCCTCCGGAGTGGAGTCAAAGGTGGAGCAGTATTTGAAATAAATCTGCCTTACGCCTCTGCTCTTTAAAAAAGCGGCTGCTCTCAGACTGTCTGCCACCGCCTGGTCCCGCTCCTGGGTTCTGGATTTTAAGGCAATCACAATTCCCCGAACCTTGTCCTTCCCTTTTTCAGGCTCCGGTTCCTCCCTGGGAATCCCATTGAAAAGCCGAACGCTCATTCCCCCCTTTACCAGAAAGGAAGCCGCATCGCTGGCCCCTGTAAAATCGTCCGCAATACATCCCAGCACCGCCATTTTCCTCACGCTCCTTCCACCCGGTCGCCGCACAGCCGGCAGATTTCCCGGACGCATTCCTCCGGGCTTGTCAGAATGGGACAGCCTTCTTTGGGAATCTCATCCTTCGCCTGCGCAATGGTAATCTGGGACAGCACCACACAGTCGCAGCCCTGCTTTCTCAGCTCCTCCGCCTGCCGTGCGATAATCCGGTTGTGTTCCTTTTCATCCCCCCGCCTGAGGGCCGTCATGGCTTCCGCGGCAATCTCGTGGCTGAATACGGCTTTCTTTCCCATCTCTTTCAAAATTTCTTCAATCTGCTCCTGAGTCTTTGGCGCCGAGGCCTCCGTGGTAGATATCACACCGATTCTTCCGCCAATCCCGGCAGCCCTGCGCAGCATGGGTTCGTTGACCGCCACAATGGGAACGTCGGAAAAATTCCTCATCAGCGGAACGTAGGCGCAGAACACGGAACAGCAGACTAAGATAGCATCCGCCTCAGACTCCATGGCCTCGAAAATCAGGCGTGAAAACATTCTCAGCTCCTTTTTTCCTGGACCATGGCTGCGGTTCACTGCCGCCAAAAGTTCCTCATTTACATAGTTTACAATCTCATACTGGGGCGCCAGAGTTCTGAACGCCTTCATCATAGGTTCCACTGCCTTATAAGTGGCGTGAATCGCCGCAATCGTCCGCTTCATTTTCCATTACCTCCGGATATTTTTCTTTGAAATACTGCTCCGCGAATACGACAAAGGACTGTACCAGCTCCAGCTGCAGGGATTCCGGACGGTAAATCATCCAGTCGTTGCGGAAAACGGGTCCGCTCTTTGTTTCCATGGGAATCCGGTAAAGCCAGGGCATATCCCGGATGAAATCGTCGCTTAAAAATATGGCGTATCCCAGTCCGTTCCGCACCATTTCCCTGCAGGTGCTTCCCGACTGCACCTTCATAGCGATTCTGGGCGGCTCCTGAAAATTTTCATACCACCAGGATTCAATCATGGTCATGGCGGTCTGGTCGGAATAAAAATCCACCCTTGGCAGAGAGGGAAGCTCCTCCAAATGAATATACCTGGAACTGACCACATAACCCTGCTGCCGCCGAATCAGGCTGCGGCTGCAGCCGCTGGCGTGCTCGCCCCGGATAAATCCCACCTGGGCCTTCTGTGTATTGACCAGCTGGGTCACCTTAAAGCTGAAATCCGAGGTGACTTCAAACTCCACCTCCGGATATTTCTTCTTAAACTTTCCCAGAAGGTCCGGCAGCAAAAAACGGGACAGGGAACTGCAGGTGGCAATGTGAAGGGTTCCGAACATGTCCTCTTTATGCTCCGCCAGATTGTCGGCCAGCTGCCGGTATTCTTCCAGCATCCGCCGGGCATACCGCATTATCATCTCCCCCTTTTGCGTAAAAATCAGTCCCTGGGAGCTGCGCAGGGCAATACTGACGCCAAACTCCTCCTCAATCTGTTTCAGGCGTTTGGTCAGCGCCGGCTGTGTCATGAACAGCTCCTCCGCCGTTTTGGTTATGCTCTTCCACTTGTAAAGCTTCACCAGCATCTCCCAGTCCCTGTGTCCCATCTTCTTCCCCTCTTCCTGCTTCGTAACTGTTCCGAACGGTCCATTCCCTAAGGACGTCTTGTCTTCTTGTCCGGCCCGAACGGTTATCAAGTATTTTCAATTATATCATTCTTTTTCAGAATTCTGTGGACTTTTCGCCTGATTTAACATTCTGTTTTGTTATCTCCCTCCAATAACAATCCGGCATTTGATTTTTCAATACGTTCACGCCTATAATAATGCCATCAAATTCGGGTTTTGAAGTTTTATTTTACAGCATTTTGCACAAGGAGGTTTCAAAATGGAAATTGGAGTACTGAAAGGCAACGGCATTGGACCGGAAATCACAAAGGCCGCCATCCAGGTAATCGACGCCTGCGGGCTGAATATCCAGTGGGTGAATATTCCCATTGCGGAGGAGGCCATAGAAAAATACGGCCATCCTGTTCCCAATGAGTCCATTCGGATGCTGAAGGACGTAAAGGTGGCCATCAAAGGTCCCATCAGCGTAGAACGGGGACAGGGCAGGGTTACCTGCATCGATGAGCAAGGCGCGGAACACGTATATCCCTCCTTCAACAACGCTATTCGCCGGGAGCTGGAGCTGTTCGTCTGCCCCCGTCCCTCCCGCGGTATTCCCGGCATCTCCGGCTCCCATGAGAACATGGATTTAATCATCATGCGGGAGCTGACAGAAGACGTATACAGCGCCATTGAGCATCGCATCGGGGATGTAGCCGCCGAATGCGTTAAGCTGGTGACCCGGGAAGCGGCGGAACGTGTCAGCCGCTATGCCTTCGACTACGCCAGAAAGCACAACCGCAAAAAGGTTACCTGCGTCCACAAGGCAAACGCCATCAGCATCACCGACGGCTTCTTCCTGGAGTGCTTCCGGAAGGTGGCAAAGGAGTATCCGGATATTCCCTCCGACGACTTCTTTGTAGACGCCACCACCTTCTATCTGGTGAAAAAGCCGGAAATGTTTGACGTCATCGTCACCACCAACCAGTACGGCGACATTCTGTCCGACCTGTGCGCTGGCCTGGTAGGCAGCCTGGGCCTTGGACCCGGGGCAAATATCGGCTACAAAGGCGCCGTTTTCGAGGCCTGCCACGGTTCCGCCCCGGATATTGCGGGACAGAACATCGCCAATCCCACCTCTCTGATTTTGTCCGGCGCCCTCATGCTGCGCTATCTCGGCTATGAACGTGAGGCTTCTGTAGTGGAGGACAGCGTCCGCCATGTGCTGATTCACACGGACTGCAGGACGAAGGATTTGGGAGGAAAAGCCACCACAACGGAATTTACGCAGGAGGTCATCCGTCAGGTGAAAGAACGAATCTGAAAGAATAGGGGGGGGATTTTATATGTCATTAGCTCTGTTAGGTTACTTAACCGTTATTGTTTTTCTCATTGTCATCTGCTCAAAAAAGTTGAGCCCGCTGGTCAGCATCATCGCGGTACCCATCATCTTCGGCTTTATCGGCGGATTTGGAATGGAAACCTTTGATTTCGCATTAACGGGAATCAAAGGAGTTACCTCCACCTTCTCCATGATTCTCTTTGCCATCCTATACTTCGGAATCATGGTATCCGTAGGCCTTTTCGACCCCATGGTGGATAAAGTGCTGACGGCAGTGAAAGGCGACCCGCTGAAGATTATGGTGGGCTCCTCTCTCCTGGCAGCGGTTGTCTCCTGCGGCGGCGACGGCTCCACCACCTTCCTGGTGACCTGCACCGCTATGGTTCCAATCTTTAACCGCTTGAAGATGAACAAACTTTATCTGGCCTGCGTGGTCATTATGCAGAATACCATTCTGAATCTTCTTCCCTGGGGCGGCCCCATGGCCCGTGTGATTTCCGTCATGAATGTAGATGCCGGCAGACTCACCGCCATGATGGCTCCCGGTATGGCTGCAGGCATACTCTACAGCCTGGCAGTTGCCTATTATCTGGGATTAAAGGAAAGAAAACGCTTAGGCATCAGCAATCTGGGGCTGGATATCGAATCCCTGAAGGTGCCTGTTTCCGAGGAGGAAGCGGCCTTCAAGCGCCCCCGCCTCATCTGGATTAACCTAATCCTCACCATTATCGTAGTGGCGGTTATGCTGCTTGGCCTAATCCCCTCCACTATGTGCTTCGCCGTAGGCTGCCTGTTCGCCCTGACCATCAACTTCCCCAATTTGAAGGAGCAGCGCAAGGTCATCAGCCAGAACGCAGGCGAAATCCTCAATGTGGTAATCATGGTAATCGGCGCAGGCGTCCTTATGGGCGTACTGAACGAAACCGGTATGTCCAATGCCATCGGCCAGCACCTGGTCAGCCTGATGCCCGAGTCCATGTCCAAATATTTCGGCATCGTTATCGCCTTTATCAGCGCTCCCGGAACCGTTGCATTGAGCAATGACGCATTCTACTATGGCGTTATGCCGGTGCTGCGTGAAACCGCTCTGGCCTACGGCTTTACGGACCTGCAAATCGCCTTCGCCTCTATGATTGGTCAGGCCTATCATCAGTTAAGTCCCCTGGTAGCGGCAATTTACCTGCTCATCGAGCTGACTGACATTACACTGGACAAATATCAGCGCTACCTGTTCCTCTGGTTCACAGGATTGTTTATCATCTATCTGGCCTGGGGACTCATCAGCGGCGGACTATTGCCTGCAGTCTAAATTTTGTCATATCCTTATCATATGGAAAACCGGGAAGAAACGCTTTTCACTGCGCCTCTTCCCGGTTTTTTCGTACTTTTCTTTATTTCTGCTCTCTTCTATTTCCCATGGGTCTGCCCCACTTCATGTCCGCCGCAGCCCCCATGACAGCCGTGGCAGCCTCCCGGGCATGCCCCGCAGCCCTTTCCCGCTTTCCGGTCCCGGATAATGGAGCGGATGGCCAGGCACACCGCCGCAATCACAATCAGCAATATGATAATGGTCGATAAATTTTCCATCAGAAATGTCATATCTGCGCACATCCTTTCGCAAAAGTTAGTTCTTTCTAACCCTCGAATCCAGCTTAACACTTCTTGCACTTTTTGTCAAGAAGAGGAACCGCGGTTTTTTCCCATTTGTCCAATCAGTTCCCATTTGAACTTTTTTTCAAAGTATGCTACACTTTGTAATAGCTAACCAGCAAAAACTGTTTTGAGGGAGAGATGGAATTTGAAAATTCAGGAATCAGCAGAAAACTATCTGGAAACCATTTTGATGCTTGGACACACCAAGCCCCATGTGCGCTCCATTGATATCGCCAACGAACTGGACTTCTCCAAGCCCAGCGTCAGCGTTGCCATGAAAAATCTCCGGCAGAACGGTTACATTCAGGTGGACGGCAACGGCTATATCACCTTAACCGACGCCGGACGAAAAATCGCGGAAACCATGTATGAACGCCACACCATGCTGTCCAGCTGGCTGGTCTACCTGGGCGTAGACCAGAAAACCGCCGTGGAGGACGCCTGCCGGATGGAACATGTGCTGAGTGCGGACAGTTTTGAGGCCATCAAACGCCATATCACCTCCTGCAAGGAGCTTTCACCGGATATGTATGTAGCCAAATAGAAGAACCGTAAAGCAGGCCACGGAAGGAGGATTCACTTATGTTAAAGGAGCTTGTTAAAAAATGCCGCACCTACCGGCGGTTTTATCAAGAAGTTCCCATTTCCATGGAAGAACTGACCGATTTGGTGGACACGGCCCGGCTTACCGCAAGCGCGTCCAACCTGCAGCCTCTGCGCTACAAGCTGGTCAACGAGCCGGTTCTCTGCACTCAAATTTTTCCCCATCTGCGCTGGGCGGGAGCTTTAAAAGACTGGGACGGACCAGAGGAGGGCGAACGGCCTTCCGCCTACATCGTCATCGCCGGAGACCCGGCTGTTTCCAAAAACCGCCTCTATGATGTGGGCATTACCGCCCAGACCATCATGCTGGCTGCCGTGGAGAAAGGATACGGAGGCTGCATGATGTTAAGCTTTGAGCGGACAGCCCTGTACCGCATTTTGAACCTGGATTTGGAGCATGCCTTCCCGGAACTGGTGCTGGCTTTGGGGAAACCGAAGGAGCAGGTGGAAATCGTTCCCGTTGGAGAAGACGGCTCCACCACCTACTATCGGGATGAGAATCAGGTGCATTATGTTCCCAAACGGCAGTTGAAGGATGTGCTGCTGTAACCGCACACAATCGAATCTTTGGCAAAAAGAGCCCCCGGAATTGCGCTTCTCTTTGAAACCGCAGTTTCCGGGGGATATTTTATGCCGTTTTTCCTTGTTACTCCGCCTTCAGCGCCCGCATAGCATTGATAATGGCAATGACGGAAACGCCCACATCGGCGAACACCGCCTCCCACATATTGGCAACGCCGAAAGCGCCCATTCCCAGAACAATCAGCTTCACCCCGAGGGCGAAGACGATATTCTGCTTCACAATCCTCATGGTCTTTCTGGAAATCCGGACAATGGAGGCGATTTTGGACGGGTCGTCGTCCATCAGCACCACATCCGCTGCCTCGATGGCCGCATCCGAACCCATACTCCCCATGGCGATTCCGATGTCCACCCGGCTCAACACAGGGGCGTCGTTAATCCCATCGCCCACAAAAGCCAGCTTCCGGCCTTTTTCCTGGGCCTCCAGCAGCCGTTCTACCTGAGCCACCTTATCCTCCGGCAGCAGCTGGGTATAAACCTCGTCCAGCCCCAGCTCCTTTGCCACCGCCTCTCCGGCCTCTTTACGGTCCCCGGTCAGCATGACAGTGTGGCGAACGCCTACCTCCTTCAGTTCCCGGATCGCCGCAAAGGCCTCTTCCTTGATTCCATCCCGGATAACAATAGAGCCGGCGAACGTTCCATCCACTGCCAGATAAACCACCGTTCCCGGGGCAGGACAACTCTCATAGGAAATCTGGTTCTCCTTCATCAGCTTGGAATTTCCGGCCAGGACCCGATGTCCGTCCACCACGGCCTCCATGCCTTGGCCCGCAATCTCCCGGTTTTCTCCAATGCGGCTGCGGTCCGGCTCCTTCCCATATGCTTCCAGTATGGACCTGGAAATCGGATGATCTGAGTAGCACTCCCCGTAGGCTGCCAGCTCCAGCAGCTCTTCCTCTTTCATAGAAACAGGATTTAAGTGGGAAACCTTAAACTCTCCCTTGGTAAGGGTACCTGTCTTGTCAAATACAATGGTATCCATCTGAGACAACGCTTCCAGATAGTTGCTGCCCTTTACCAAAACCCCCTTGCGGGAGGCTGCACCGATTCCGCCGAAGAAGCTCATGGGGACGGAAATGACCAGCGCGCAGGGACAGGAGATAACCAGGAAAGTGCATGCCCTCCGGACCCACTCGGTCCAGGGCTGTCTTAAAATCAAAGGCGGCAGAACCGCCAGAATTACGGCTCCAATTACCACAATAGGCGTATAATACCGGGCAAACTTGGTGATAAAGTTCTCCACCTTCGCCTTTTTGCTGCTGGCGTTCTCCACCAGTTCCAGAATCTTCGCTACCGTGGAATCGTCAAATTCCTTTGTAACCTCCACCCGCAGAAGTCCGCTTCCGTTGACGCAGCCGCTGATAATTTCATCCCCGGTCCGTACCCGGCGGGGCACTGACTCTCCCGTCAGGGCGGAGGTATCCACCATGGACTCGCCGAAAACCACTTTGCCGTCCAGGGGAATCCGCTCCCCTGCCTTTACCACGATAACGTCTCCCACGGAAACGTCATCCGGGTCCACCTGCTTTAAGACCCCATCTTCCTCAATGTTGGCGTATTCCGGGCAAATATCCATCAGTTCCGTAATGGACTGACGGGAACGGTTGACCGCGTAGCTCTGGAACAATTCTCCCACCTGGTAAAAGAGCATCACCGCCACGCCCTCGGAATATTCCCCAACGCCAAAGGCGCCGAAGGTAGCCACTGTCATAAGAAAATTCTCGTCAAAGACCTGGCCGTTGCGGATATTTCGCACAGCCCGGTAAAGAATATCCCAGCCAACCAGAAGATAGGGAATCAGATACAGAAACAGCCAGAGCAGGGAATCCCCGGGGGCAAACGATTCCATATGCTGCAAGATTGCTAAAGGTATATAAATAATAAAGGTTGCGATAATCCTTAATCTCATGGTCTTTTGCTTCTCGGTCATAATGGTTTTCCATCCTTTCCCATAGCCAGCGGCTACGGTTCAACTCTCCCTTAATCTTACCGGTTAATCACGCAGTCCGGCTCTACCTTCCGGCAAACCTCCACTACCTGCTCCATAATCTGGTCGAACCGGCCGTCATCCGCCTCAATGGTCATTTTCTGCATCATAAAGCTCACATTGGCGTCCTTTACGCCTTCAATCTTTTTAATGGCCTCCTCCATCTTTGCGGCACAGTTGGCGCAGTCCAGATCTGTCAGCTTAAATTTCTTTTTCATAGTTAATATCCTCCTCTTATTTGAAAAAATCATACCTATTCGTTAATATGTTCCATCCCCTGATTGATAATGGTTCTCACATGTCCGTCCGCCAGGGAATAAAACACTGCCTTTCCCTCTCTGCGGCTTTTAACCAGGCGGTTCTGCTTTAAAATTTTCAGTTGATGGGATATAGCCGACTGGTTCATATTCAGCAACTGGGCAATATCGCATACACACATCTCCGCCTCAAACAATACATACAAAATCTTGATTCTGGTGGAATCTCCAAAAACCTTAAAAATTTCCGCCAGATCATAGAGCTTATCCTCCTCGGGCATCCGCTCGTTCACCGCCTTCACCACGTCCTCATGGACCTGATAAAAATCACAGCGCTCCACATCCGTTAATGCCATCTCATCCCCTCTTTCTTTTTTGTACATTTCATCATATGAACATTCATTCATTTGTTATGACTCTATTATAAACCTTACACCCAAAATGTCAATAGCAGTTCGGGGAAATTTTTCTCAAAAGCAAAATAAGGCTCCGAGTCAAAATATTCAATTCAAGGCTATTACAGATTTGTTATAGCATGTACAAAATATATAAATTTGCTTTTGCAAATCTCTGATTATATAATAAAATAAACAAACAAAGCTGGCGCCGCCTTGTTTGTCTACTATATCACCGCATATGCGCCACTCTTGCGGCAGGTTTCTAAGAACAGGAGGAACATTTCTTGAAAATCAATATTGTACCATTCGCGGAAGTGATTTGTCAGAAAAAGCTGGGAGTTCACCACGTACTTGTCCATCACAAAGGACAGCTTTCAGCTGCCTTTCACTTTCAGCCTACAGACCGGAGAGCTGAAATTCACTCCGCTACCAAAAGCGTTGTAAGCCTCGCTGCCGGAATGGCTATAGATGAAGGTCTTTTCACGCTGGATACCCGTCCCACGGATATTCTCTCCAAATATGTGCCGGATACTATTGACCCGGCATGGCATCAGGTTACCGTAAAGCATTTACTGACCATGAGCAGCGGACATGACCGAAAACTGATGGACGGCTATTCGCTGACTCCCGGAGCCACCAACCGGGATGATCTGGAAAATAAAGACTGGGTAAATTATACATTTTCTCAAGATTTAGATTTGGAGCCAGGACAAAAATTCGTTTATAATAATTCCTGTCCCCATCTGATTTCCAGAATGATTATCGAGCTTACTGGTGAAAATCTCATTGATTGGCTGCGTCCCAGGCTGTTTGATCCTCTGGAAATCCACAATCCCCAATGGGGTACTGATCCTTTGGGCTACACCTGCGGACCTGGCGGGCTTCATCTGAGTACTGAGGAATTCTCCCGTATATCCCTTCTCTATCTTCAGCAGGGACAGTGGAACGGGAAGCAGCTGATCTCAAAGGAATATATGTCTCAAGCCGTCAGCCGGCAGATTGAAAACGCAGCACCCGGTAAGATCTGCACGGATGATTCCACTGCCGGTTACGGTTATTTGATCTGGAGATGCCGTCGAGATAATGCCTACTATCTTTTTGGCTGGGCCGGGCAGCTGGGCATCATCCTGCCGGATTATGAGGCGGCTGTTACCTTAACCTCTTACGAATTTCAAACCCAGTCCCTATTAGATACCGTTTGGGATACCATCGTACCTCAGCTCTGTTAAGCAATACGATATCCTCAATCCACTTTAAAAAATCAAAGGGGGAAATAAAATGTCAACACAAATGATTATCTGCCTAATTATCAGCGCACTGACTGTAATTGGATATCTGTCCAATAAACTTCCTATGGGCGTAGTGGCCATGCTGTCGCTGATTTTCTTCTATCTCACCGGCTGCATCACCTCAGATGACGCCATGACCTATTTCGGCAACCCAAATCTCTGGCTCTGCGTTTGCATGTTTGTCGTCTCCGCCGGCTTTACCAGAACCCAGTTTGTAAAGAAACTGGCCCGTAAGGTAAATGAGCTGGCTCGTGGCTCTGTCCGAAAAGTCTTTTTTGGCTACATGATTATGGGCGTCATCCTGTGCCAGTTTATCGGTCAGGCCGTAGCCGAATTCTCTATCGTTGCTCCCCTTCTGGGTGCCTCTGTAGATGAACTGGGCGTTAAACGTTCTAAAGTCATGTATCCACTGGCTATCATGCTTCTTGCCACTATGGCATGGCTTCCGCTGGGCGCCGGGTACGCATTCCCCATGCAGGTTAATTCCATGTTTGAAACCTTTGATATTGCCGGCTACTCCATGTCCGTATTTCATCCCTTCCTGCTGCGCCTGCCTGGCATCCTGATCGTATGTATCTATATTATGACAATCGGTCTGCGGCTTGCGCCCGATGAGCCGCTAACGGCTATCACTGGCAGCACTGCCAGCAAACAGCAGACGGAAGAACCTCCTCTTCCTCCATTCCAGGAGAAATGCGGCTATGTTATTTTCTTCGCAACCTGCGCTGTTCTGCTCGTTTCCGGCATGATCGGACTTCAGCCCTGGCTGGTAGCACTTGCCGGCGCTGTCATGATGGTTCTCACGGGAGTTCTGAGAGGAAAGCAGATTAATGACGCCCTTCCGGTTTCCTATTTTGCCGTATTTGCCGGAGCTCTTTCCATGGGCGGAGCCCTGACTAATACCGGAGCAGCTGACCTGATCGGCAATTTAATCGCCGATTTAGCCACCTCCGTCAACAACACCTTTATGGTTTATTTAATCATTTTTATGGCGGCTTTTATCGTAACGCAGTTTATGCTGAACAGTGCTGTGATGTGGTCACTGATGCCACTGGTATTGGCCACCACCAAGGTTATGGGAATCAACCCCATTGGGGCCGCCGTGCTGGTCAATATCTCCTCGACCACAGCTTACCTGACTCCTATGTCCTGCCCCCTGATTCCTTTAACCATGGCCGCGGGCGGATACGATTTTAAGAGCGTATTTAAACAGGCAATCATTCCCAGTATTCTGATGATTCTCATCGGCGTAGGCTGGACCAGTATTTTGTATCCCATTTTCTAAACTTCTGTGGAAAAGGAGGAATTCATTATGTATCAACCCCGCAATCAAGAAAAGGTGCTGCGCTTAATGGAAGGCGCATATGATCTTCATACTCATACTTCGCCTGACTTTTTTCCCCGGGCGCTGGATGATTTTGAGCTGCTCAGACAGGCCGACCAATACGGCATGGCCGGTGTCATGCTGAAAAATCATCTGGATCCAACTCCCGCCAGAGCAATTCTGGTGAATTCTCAGGGCTTTAAAGCGAAAGCATATGGATCTGCAGTCATGAATTTGACCATAGGGGGAGTTAATCCCATTGCTGTGCAAAGATATCTGGAGCTAGGTGCTAAAATTATATGGATGCCTACCATCCATTCACGCAACCAGATTGAATATTCCAAAATCGATGATAAACTGCAGCAACCAGGTATCCGTCTCTTAGATGAAGATGGCAGACTAAAACCAGAGGTCCTGGAAGTTCTGGATTTGATTAAAGAGTATGGAGCGGCTGTTGCTACCGGCCATATCAGTATCGGAGAGTCCATCGCCGTATGCGCTGCCGCCAGAGAGAGAAATATTAAAACGATCCTGACCCATCCCGACTGGGCCTGCACCATGGTTCCGATTGAAATCCAAAAACTTCTTGTTTCCCAAGGCGTTATTGTAGAAAAGCTTTGGTTTGACGTAGGATTAAATCTGATCACCGCCTCCTACATGGCTCAGACAATTAAGGAGCTTGGACCTGAAAACTGCTTTTTAGCCACCGACCGCGGTCAGGCCGGCCTGGAATATCCCGCAGAGGGTCTAATGATGTTCATGGATGCCATGCTGGACGAAGGCCTGACCTATGAACAAGTCTATTACATGACGCATGATAATCCGTCTAAGATCGTAGGATAATTATCTCGACATAACAATTCTGCAACCTTTCACTATCTTACAATACACCGCCCGTCTCTAAATACCTGGAGACAGACGGTGTATTTCCCCGCATCAGGAGGACCTCTATGAATCAGAGAGACTGCGAACTCGTTCTTACCATCGCTCAGGAAGGGAGTATTTCCAGAGCTGCCGCAAAATTATATATGAGCCAGCCTGCTTTAAGTGTCTTTTTAACCAGGCTGGAAGCCCAACTAGAAACCAAACTGTTTGTCCGCAGTGCCAATGGGCTGAAACCCACCTATGCCGGTGAATGTTATATCCGCACTGCTGAAAAAATTCTCAAGCTGTGCAATGACTTCCAGACCGAACTTTGCAGCATCAACACTCTTCACAAAGGAAAAATTCAGGTAGGGGCCACGGTCCATCTGGGCTCTTATGTGTTTCCTCTGCTCCTTCCACGCTATAAAGAGCGCTATCCCAACATTGAGGTTCTGATTACGGAAAGCCGGTCTGCTGATCTGGAGCGGGCCCTGTCCCACAATGAACTGGATATCGCCCTGATGCATACTCCTTTTCGCAGTGTGGAGGCAGATTATGAAACCATTGCCCGTGATCCCTATGTCGTAGTTATTTCCCGCAGCAGCCCTTTGGCCTCTCATATTTACGAAAAAGGCGGAAAGCCCTATATTGACCTCCGTCTTTTAGCAAACGAAAAATATATTTTAGCCTATCCGTCCCAGCGGGTACGACAGGTCTCCGACCGAATTCTGTCTATGGCCGGCATTACTCCTGATATCACCTTTATGACCAGCAGTGTTGAAACCGCTATGCGGGTAGCCAGTGTGGGAATTGGCATCACCTTAATGCCCAAAAGCTACATCAGTCTTTTTACCTGCCCGGCAGAACCCTTCTTCTGCCACCTGGAAGACCAGTATGAGCCCTGGTGGACCTTTGTAGCCGCCTATCCCAAAGATTCGGAGCTGTCCGGACCAGCTCTGGAGATGGTGAAGATTCTAAAGGAAATTTTTCCCTGACATGAGTCAAAAACGCAATTTGATCTTACAAGCTATATTTTCTCTCTTTGTCAAAGTCATTCAAACATGCTATACTTAAAAAGATAACCAGCAATTTGATTGATTTTTTACAAGAAAAGGAATACTGTTATGGATCTATCTCTTAGTGAACTTATACGAATCCGGATTCTTCCTCCTGCCGACCGTTCTCCAGCTGTATCTCCAGGTGAAAAAATCCATTCTATGGTCATTCTCGAAGGTGGTTCCGCTTTTTTTGAGCACCTTCCCCAACATGCCCTGATCTTTTTCCCCCACGGCGCTAGTTCAGGGCTCTCCCCCAGCCAGCTTCTGGCTCTGGGGAAAGCCCAATGTGCTGCTGTGCTATATGCCAGTGATCCTCTTCTGGCGTTTCCGGGAAGCCAGTTTCCTCTGCCGGTTTTCGTCATTCCAGATACCTGCTCTATTTCAAAAGTAATTGAAGAATGTTACCAGTATGCTTTCAGCGGCATTCAAAAGCTGGCCGAAGCATCTTTAAATGCCATGGAACGTCTTTCCAACGAACTTTTAAGCCACAAAAGCGAAGATGCAAATATGATCTCTGTAGCAGCAGAACTTTTGGAATGCCCAGTGGCTTTTACTACTTCCGATTTTCATTTGCAACAAGGCAAGAATATCCCTCAAAATCACCTAGTTAACCCTCTGTATATAGAAGACTCATTTGATTGGGATCTAGCTCTGGAAGGTTTCCAGGTTAAGCAGGAAACTTTCCATCCCAATCTGGCTTCCGGCATCGATGGAAAGGAGATCGGAGGATATCTCTACGAAAATACCTACTGCAGACAAAAGGGATATCAGATTTATATTTTCCCCATCTCATACAAAACCAGTTGCTATGGCTATTTATTCCTCTCTCTTAACCGGTCTGTTCAGTCTCTGTCACCGGAAATGTGTATGAAAATCCAGCAGATTCTGGCAGTATTAAAATTTGAAATCATTAAATCAAATGATATCGCTCAGACGATTAATCGTTATTACGATTTTCTTCTGGACGAACTTTTGGAATCAGACCGAACGGATTTTCGTACTTTGATGCAGAAGTATGGCTTAATGCAGAAGCCAATCGCAGATGCATACTATATTATCATCGCCGGTCGTAGGCCCAGAAATACCCAGGATAAACTGCAGGAGCTTTTGACTAGCCAGCAGTTTAATCTCCTCTACGACCGGATTATGTTGGAGCTGAGGGCTACTGATTTCTTTTTGTTTGAACGGCGCGAGGCTTTTATTATCTTTTTGCCCCAGCCGCTGGCTGCGGCTCAGTCCGACTGTTTTGACCAATTAGCCGCTGTTCTCAAACAATTTTTAAAAGACCAATATCAAGGCATTGGAATCAGCGATGCCGTTTCTACCGAACAGGTGAGACGTGGCTACTTCCAGGCAGCCAAGGCTTTATCCATCTCCCACAGTACGGCCGGACAAGCCCCCTGCTTTTTTTCCGATTTAGGCGTCCTCCGGTTCTTTTTTGATCGTTTCAACCAACTGGACCCGGAGCCCCTGCTGCAGGTATATCAGGAATACATTCAGCCCATTCTGGACTATGACAAACTCCACAGCGGTGAACTGTTTCCCACCCTGACCACCTACCTGAAATGCGGCTCCTCCCCTTCCGGCGCCTGTTCCAGCCTGTTTATCCACAAAAACACTCTTTATTCCCGGCTAAACAAAATCTCGCAACTATTGGGGAAAGACCTCTCCGACAGCGAAGTCCATTTTAATATTGTGTTGGGGATCAAAGTCCACACCCTAATCAAAGCTGGCATTCTTCAAATTTAATAACCGAATTAATTTTACCAGCATGAAAGGCTCCGCCGTCAAAATCCGGTCAGAGCCTTTCTTCATTCCCTTTCATTTGTCCCTGTCATTTTGTCAGCCGAAAAAATCCGGTTTCATGGTATGGTCCAGAATCTTTCCCATTGTCACATGTGAACAGCAAAGCTGCTCATATAAAACCCACTGTTCCTTCACATCCCTAGCTGCTCCCTGAAAATAGTCTTTCACCACATCCCGGGCATAATCATGGGCCACAAAATGGCCGGTATCATCCATCAGGGTTGCCACATCCTGCGCCGTGCTGTTTCGGTCCATAAATCCATATTTATCCAAAAACTTCAATCCGTCCTCCGGAGACCACACTCCGTCCCAGATTTTTCTGGTAACCTCCAGCTTTCCGTATCCGGCTATTTCACAAAACCGGTGCCATAATGGCATCAGCTCTGCCAGCCCGCAGTCAATCCCTGCTTTCTTAAAAATTAACTCTTTCTCAAATTCCACCTGTTCCGCCATGGAGTTGTGAAAACTCATGGAAATAGCATGGCGGGCAGACCCTTCCGTAAAGGCCGATGAGGTAGAATATTGAGAAACAATGGCCATTTCCGGCCAGCAGGTATCAATCATCGTTTGAAGCCTTTTTTCAAAATACGTCAGATGCCCTGGCTCCATTTCATGGCCGATATACTCCATAACCCGGTCAACCGTCCAGGGATAAAGAAGGTTGAAATTCCGCTCATACTCCAAGTGATTGTAATCGTATCCGAAAAGAATTGAGAGAAATACCATGTTTCGGTCCGGCAGCCGGCGAACCCGCACTCTCGGCATACTGTTTCCGGTTACATTCATATTTTCCACGGCAATTCTGTGAAATTCCTCCGTAGTGCTTTTCAGAACATCCAGAAGTTTTTCCGGGGCGATGGCAAGCTTTTCCCGAAAGTCAAGAATGCGTTCTGCAGTCTCTCCTTTTCCCGGCAAAGCCTGATCCATCTCCTTCAGAATTTCTTCAAATTTGCGGTAATCATATTCCGGCGCTTTTAGTCCGTACAGCCCCTCTGTCATCTGGTCAAAGGTCATCTTTTCTCCTAAAAGGATCCGGGTACGTACTTGAAGATTATGAACATGTTCAATCAAATAGTCCGTTCTAATGATTTCCTCAGGATGAGCCGTTTTTTTATACAGTCTCAGACTTTCCTCCAGATGAATTGATTCGTCCAGAATATCTTCCAACGTTTTTCCATGTTTGCGGTTACCGATCTCATAATCCGGTATGGTTTTATAATCCCTGGAAAATCTCATGCTGGTCCTTCTCCAGAACGGTCCCTCCGTATACCATTGCAGATCCCCTAAATCATAACGGGTTTTACAGAGCGTCAGATCCTTCAGCTGTTCTCCAAAGGCATTTAATACTGCTTCTGTCACCATAGCCCTCCTTTACTCCTGTCCTGCATAGTAGGAGGCGATCTCCTGCCCTGTCGCAATCCAGACATCGTCATTTTTTTGCATTTCCTTAATCAATTCTTCCAGCATAAACACCCTTCCCTGCTCTCCCGTAGCCTGAGGATCCAACTGAAGATTGAAAAGGGTTCCCCATTTTTTCGCGCCTTCCAGCTCAGTCTTCCAGTTTGCCAGCACATCATCCATACGGGCGCTTCGGGCCTGCCCAGGCGGGATAGGCGGATCAAAGGTAAACACAAAATAAGGAAGATCAAATAACTCCCAATGGACCGGAAGTTCCACAATGCCAGCTGGCTGGCGAATATAAGGCACATCGTCATCAGACAGTGAGCTGGAATAGGTAAATCCAAGAGATTTCGCAATTGATAAAGTTTCCTCCGTGATTTCTCCTTCCGGCATGCGAAATCCCACCGGTGCCTGCCCCGTTGTCTCCTTCAATATATCCCTGGCTTCCTTCAGGGCAGTTCTCTGTTCATCCTCAGTCAAATGAGCCAGGATCTCATGCTGATTTCCATGACAACCAATCTCATGACCATGGGCCGCAATAGCCCGGACTGCATCCGGATAGCGCTTGGCCACCTGTCCTGGAATAAAAAAAGTCGCTTTCAGTTGATACTGATCTAAAATCTCCAGCAAATGTGGAAGACCAAATCGAATTCCGGTTCTTCCAAGTCGTAGGATATCTCCCTCTTCTACCACTGCATCCGGATAATAAATCTTGGCAAAAAACTCCGCATCCAGGTTAACGCTGATCATTGCGGCGCACACCTTATTCCGCGGCCATCTCATACGCTCAATTCCCATCCTCAGAACCCTCCACTGACTTAAAATAATTGGCAATCTCCAGACAAGAAGCACACCACACCTTAGGATTATCCGCCAAATACTTGCAGAATCTCTCAAAGATCACTGCCCGACCTGGCGTACCGGAAATCTGCGGATGAAATGCAGTAGAGCCGGAATGACCGTAACGGATCATCCCTTCAATTTCCCGCACCCAGTTAGAATATGTATTCTCATAAGGTGCAATCCTCGGCATTCCCACTAAGACCTCTGGATAGGAGTGGAATACGGTCTGTACATAATCATCCATCTGCTCATCTCTGCAGGGAATATTCACCGCACTGGTCCGAATTCCGTTTATCTCATACCAACCGCACTCTTCTCCGCTGATTCCAGCGCTGGAATACAGAAATCCTCCTTCCGAATAAGCCCAAACTTCCGTCTCCGGCAGCAAAGGCCCGGTAGGCCTGAGGCCGACGGCTTTTTTGCCTGTATACTTCAGGAAGATCTCCTGGCACAGCTGAATTCTTTCCTTTTGCTCCTCCAGGGTTTTACCGTACTCACCCGTATGATCCAGGCCATGATGCCCAATCTCATGACCGTCCTTTAAAATTGCCTCCACTGTATCCGGATGCTCTTTTACAACATTGGCCGGGATAAACCAACTGGACTTTAAATTATATTCTTTTAATATTTCCAGAATACGATAAGCGCCCTTTTTTACCCCATAAAGGCCAATGGACGGTCCTTTAATATAATTCGCCCCATTAGGCAATCTTCGGATTTTATTTCTCCAAATGGTATCTCCATCCATATCAAACCCTAAAGCAAAGGCGCTTCCTGCGCCATTTGGCCAAATCATCCAATCTCTCCTCTCTTTTATACCAGCATCCGCTTTCCGCCATTGGGAGCCACAATCTGTCCGGTTACATAATCCGCGGCCTCCGATACCAAAAACAGGACTGTATTTGCCACATCTTCCGGCACCGCAATACGACCCAATGGTGTCTCCCGAATCTCCTGCTCGATCATCTCTTCCGTATCCGTTAACCGCATAGCCGGAGTATCTGTGGTGGGAACCGGTATCACGTTGACATTGACATGATAAGGAGCTGCCTCTCTGGCTACGGAAGTAGTAAAGCCAATTAATCCCGCCTTAGCCGACGCATAATGGGCGCAGTAATCTCCTCCCCCAATGGCATAGCCGGAACTGATATTCACAATTTTTCCTGACATCTGCTTCATCATATGGGGAAATACCTCTCTGGTCATGTAAAATGCCCCATAAAGGTTGAAACGGATATACTTATCCCAGTCCTCATCGCTGATTTCTTCAAAGCGCTTCCCCGGCTCTCCTCCCCCCACGTTGTTCACTAAAATGTCAATTCTTCCGAATACTCTCAAAGTTTCCCGGACCACCCGCTTAACATCCTCAACCAGGAAGATGTCCATATGGCAAAATTCCGCTGTGCCTCCCTCTGCCCGAATCATCTCCATACTTTTTAGCCCGGTCTCATCATCAATATCGCAAAGCATCACCTTCACCCCATAAGAAGCCAGCTCCTTCGCAATTCCAAAGCCGATCCCCTTAGCCGCTCCGGTAACAATCGCCGTTTTTCCGCTAATCCGCAAATAGTCCTTCATGTGCTCCTCCTCTCCCTTTTGATCCCCCCGGATTTATCCATATGCTACATCCAGGCTCCGCTGTTGGGGCAAAGTACCTGCCCCGTAATATACTCAGCTGCTTCCGAAACCAGAAAAACGATTGCCGCTGCCTGATCTTCCGGCGTACCTACCCGGTACCAAGGCAGCCCTTTCGTCTCATCCTCCCAGGATCTGCCCGGAAGATGAGCCATACGGGTATCCGTCAGCCCGGTTCCCAGGGCGTTAATATTAATACGGTATTTTGCCAGCTCCTGAGACAGTTCTTTGGCCAGACCGATCATTCCCGCTTTGGAAGCCGCATAATGCGGATCGGAAAAGTCATATCCCATGGCCGCCCCGGAGCTGACCATGCAAATCTTTCCGTGACGTTTTTTCACCATGTAGGGCAACACTTCGTTGGTAAACATATAGGCCCCCGTAAGGTTGATCCGAATCAAACGATCCCACTCTTCATAGGTCATCTGATCAAAGGTCTTTCCTCCGCCAAATCCGGCAGCATTGTTTACCAGAATATCCACATTTCCAAAGGCCTCCACTGTTTTTCGAATCGTATTTCGGATATCCTCCAACCTCGCCACATCACAGTAGCTGTAAACTGCATGACCGCCCCGCTCTTCGATCTCCTTCGCTACCGTTCGGGCACTTTCTTCTTCAATATCGCAGACCATTACATTGGTACCCAAATCCGCCAGCATGATCGCCGCAGCTCTGCCGATCCCGTTTCCGGAGCCAGTCACAATCGCCGTCTGTCCCTCCAGGCGGAAATAATCAAACATCGCCTTCCGCACCCGTTCTGTCATGGAAGTTCCTCCTTCTCTTGTTTGGTAGTGTCAAATACTACCTATTTTTTATGTCAAAATTCTTTAAAAAACCTTGAT
>URFM01000023.1 GCA_900547035.1 uncultured Clostridium sp.
TGCATGTGTTAGGCACGCCGCCAGCGTTCATCCTGAGCCAGGATCAAACTCTCATATTAAAGACTCGCAGAGTCGCTGCCGACCAGCTCCGCTGGGCGGGTTCCTCTGTCGTTTGATCGCTTAAGATGAATAGCTTGGCTAATCTTCTTAAACCGTTTTTACTTGGTTTCGTTCTGAATTTTCTCAAATTCAAAGGTCCAAACCAGACCTTTTCTTTTAGAATTTTCAGGGTTTTACATACTGTTCAATCTTTGATTTTCAAGGTTCTTTGCTATTCTCTTTCGCAGACAGCTTATATATTTTATCATAAGCTTTTCTGTTTGTCAAGAACTTTTTTAAAAACTTTTTTCATTTCGTTGTTGTGATCGCTCAGCAGCAACTTTTATATGTTACCACATCTTTCCTGATCTGTCAACAACTTTTTTGTTTTTTTCATCGCGCCTTCGTACTTCTCAGTGGCGCAAGGAGTATAATACCAGACCCTGCTTTAAATGTCAACAAGTTTTTTCGTTTTTTTAATTTTTTCCAATCTGCCGCAACCATTCAGGACGACATTCTCCTGAATAGCCGGGACCGGAAGGCAGCTCAGCATCTCTGTCACTGCCTTCCGGCCTTCTCATCCATATGATATATGCTTCATAATATATGCTTTTGCAGCTATTCCTGACTTTTCTGCTCCGGGGCTTTTTCCAATGTAAACCAAAACTCCACTCCGCATTCTACATTAGCCACTCCGCATTCCTTGTGATGGGAGTCCATAATTGCCTTTACAATAGACAGGCCGATTCCGCTGCCTCCATAGGCTCTGGTTCTGGCTTTATCTACTTTATAGAATTTAGTCCAGAGATTGCCGAGATCCTCCTGTGGAATATGATTTCCCGTATTAAAGACCGTCACCCGAACCTCTCTCTCCTGTTCTTCGACCCGGATCTGTATCCGTTTTTCCCCCTCCAGATGATTTAAGGCATTATTCAGATAGTTGGTTACAACCTCTTCTATTTTAAATTCATCAGCCGTAACAAAGATTGACTGACTGGAATCAAACTCCACCCTAGCCTCATGCTGCTGAAGCAGAATATTCGCCGAGGATAAAATCCCTTTAATCAATGCCACAATATCAAACCGCTCCAGTACCGGCATATCGTTGCCGAACTCCAATGCAGTAAGAGTCAGAAGCTGTTTTACCATCTTGTTCATCTTGTTGGCCTCGTCCATGATGACCTCGCAATAATAATTACGGCTGTCCTCATCCTCTGCCATGCCTTCTGTCAGTCCTTCCGCGTATCCCTGAATCAGGGCAATAGGCGTTTTAAGCTCATGGGACACATTTGCAATAAAATCTTTTCTTGCCTCATCGATACGGATTTTCTCCTCAATATCCTTCTGCAGTTCTTCATTGGCCTGCTGCAGCTCTCTGATCGTTTCCTTCAGCTTCTCTGACAGCGTGTTCATGCTGTTTCCCAAAATTCCAATTTCATCCTGAGACGTCCCCTGATACCGGGCATCAAAATCCAGTTCCGACATCCGCTCAGACAGAGCGGAAAGAGACTGGATGGGGGAAGTAACTTTTTTTGTGGTAATATACATTACCACGCTCCCCACCACCAAAGCGGCCATTCCTACATATGTCATAAACTGGTTAGACAAATCTACGCTTTCCCGGATACTTGCCACCGGCATAGACATAATGAAAACAGTACGGTTATCCTCCAGATATCCCCAGCTCTCCAAATAAAAGTTCTTGCTTTGGCGGTCAAAACTTTTCTGAATCTGATAGTTGTCCTCATCTGCCAGTATCTGTGTTCTGGGATCATTCTGCCCCAGAATATATTGCTGAACCCGGTCTTCCAGAAATCTTCCGTCCCAGTTGGCCCAAAGCGTCTGACCGGTCAGACTGTCCGTAATTACAATGGCCGTGTTGTATTTCTCACTCATATTTCGGATAAAACGGCTTAAAGGAGTTTCCTCGCCGTCCTGGGAATACAGGCTTTCCAGGCTTTGGAAAATATCTTGCCCGCTCTTTTCATTTTCCGTCACCACCGCGTTAAGCTGCTGGTAGCCAGCCTCCAGAATCTTCAGCTTTTCCTGAGTATAGAATTGTTCCAGAAAAAAAGAGTTCACGATCCAGGTAACCACCAGTACCGCCGCCATCAATCCCACAAAGATTAACGTAAAACGCACCCGAATGGAATGCTTCATCCCTCATTCACCTCGAATTTATACCCCATGCCCCAGACAGTCTTAATATACTCTCCCTTCGCGCCCATTTTGCTGCGCAGCTTTTTCACATGGGTGTCAATGGTCCTGGCGTCGCCAAAGTAATCATAATTCCATACATTGTTGAGGATCTTCTCCCTAGACAGGGCGATACCCTCATTTTCTACAAAGTAAGTTAAAAGCTCAAATTCCTTGAAACTTAAATCCACTTCTTTCCCATCAATGGTCACCTGATGGGCCGCCTTGTCGATCCGGATACCACCTACTTCCAGCACATCCGAAGAAACTGCGTTGCTCCTGCGCAGGATGGCTTCCACCCGGGCCACCAGGATCTTCGGGCTGAAGGGTTTTGAGATGTATTCATCTACCCCCAGGGAAAATCCCTGCAGCTCATCCCGTTCCTCACTGCGGGCAGTCAGCATCACCACTGGTACCTGGGAATATTTCCGTATGGTTTTCAATACTTCCCAGCCGTCCATCTTTGGCATCATCACATCCAGCAAAATCAGCGCAATGTCCTTTTGCGCAAAGAAAATGTCCACCGCCTCTTCTCCGTCGGCAGCCTCGATTACTTTAAATCCTTTATTGGTCAGGAAATCCCTTACCAGTTTGCGCATGCGCGCTTCATCGTCTACCATTAATATTTTCAACGCTTCCATCGCCTTTATACCTCCTGTCCAGAACGCTTAACTACATTTTAGCAAAAAGAATCTGCCTTTTCCACTTTTTCACAGAGTTTTCACATGGAAACAAAAGAAAAAAGCAGGCGCTTCCCTATCATTTTCAATTTCAGGGAATTGCCTGCTCTTTTTGTATTTCTTTCTTCTTACGTAATTTTACGCTCCCTTGTAAAAGGCTGATCTTTTTTACAAATCCTCCAGCTCGTCCTCGCCAATCAGCTCGTCATATTCCTGGGAATCCAGCAGCTCGTCGAAGGCGTCCGCCACGATCTCGTACTCGTCGTCGTCCTCGATGTTATCCAGAACCGGATCGCCTGACTCGGTTTCGCTGTAACGGTAAAGGTAAACCTCTCCCTCCTCAGAATCGGCTCCCTCCATGGGAAGCAGGGCAATGTACTCCCGCTCTCCTGCCTCAAAGATGGTAAGCACCACGCACTCCAGCTCCGTATCGTCATCCAGAGTCAGCGTCACCGTCATCTCCTGCTCCTCTTCTCCCAGTTTCTTCTTATCTGCCATATTCGTACCTCTCTTTGTTTTGTGAGATTCTTTCTTCTATACTGTAGCAGACAAGGCGCAAAAAAGCAAGAATAACATTCATTCAGCCTTTCAGAATGGCACATTCACTTAATATTCGATTCCTGCCCTCGCTTGGATCCCATTCTCATAGGGATGCCGGATCATTTTCATCTCCGTCACGTAGTCCGCCAGCTCCAGAAGCCTCCGTGATGGATTCCGGCCGGTCAGAACCACTTCCAGATGCTCTGGTTTTCTGCCGATGGCAGCAAGTACCAGTTCTTCCGGCACAAATCCCAAGTCCACCGCTCCGCAAAGTTCATCCAATACCAGCACATCCTGATCCCCGCCCATTTTCCAGGCCTTTTCGAAAAGTTCCGTATAGTAGGCAGCCGCCTCCGCCTTCTGCTCCTGGTTCATATTCCAGGAAAAGCCAAAGCTTCTTTCGCAGGAGGTCACCCGGATTCCGGGAATTTTCACAAGAGCGGCCACCTCCCCGGACTGGTCATTTTTTAAAAAGCGGACCACCTGCACCTTAAGGCCTCTTCCGGCCGCCCGGACCGCCAGCCCCAGAGCCGCCGAGGTCTTTCCCTTGCCGTCCCCGCAGTATATGTGAATCAGTCCCTTCATCTTCTTTCATCTCCTTTACAAACCGCGATACCTCCTGACGTTTATGGTAGCGCTCCTTGGTGTAGTAAATATGCAGCCTGTCTTTTGCCCGGGTCATGGCCACATAGAACATCCGACGTTCCTCCTCCAGATCCGCCTCCAGCTGAGCCTTGTGATGAGGAGTCACCCCTTCATTGGCGTCCAGGATAAACACCACCCGAAATTCCAGACCCTTGGAGCTGTGCATGGTCATCAGACTGACGCCATCCCTTTTCTTCGAACGGTTTTCCAGCTGCCTTTCCAGTTCCCTGCGGTACTTTTCAATGGATTCTTCCCACTCCTCCAGGGTTTTAAACTTCAAGGCGCTCTCTTGAATCTGATCCGCCGTCTCTCGAAGCTCCTCCGGATCCACTCTCCTCTCCAGAGCATATTCCCGGATGAAATCGTCATACCCCACCGCCTTGCGGATATAATTGATAGCTGCTCCCGGCGCCATATTTTTTATCATGCCAAGATCGTATTCCAGCTGTTCCACACGCTCCAGCATCCAGGGACGGTCCTGGTAAAAGGATTTGACCGTCTCCAGAGAAACCACCCTTCCTTCCAGGGCGTCTCTGCTGATATAGCGCACCGGCCGGTTCATAAACCGGAGCACATTGGCTCGCTCCATATGCCCGTTTCCAGCCCGCAAGTAGGCCAGCAAATCTCTGGCGATCCAATGGTCATAGAGATTCGGGAGAGCATCACGCATATTGAAGGGGATATTGTACTCCATCAGGGCCTCCACTAAAAGTCTGGGGCCTGTATTGGTCCGGTAAAGAACCGCAGCATCCTCCCAGGGTACTCCCATTCTCTGATAATCCCGCAGCTGCCCGGCAATGGCCCTGGCCTCCTCCCCGGGATTGGCCCACTCTTTCACCACAATGCTTCTCCCCGGCCCCCGTACGTCACGGATTTTTTTAGGAAACCGCGCCTTATTGTGGCGGATTACATTCCCTGACGCCCTTACGATTTCCCGGGTAGACCGGTAGTTCTGATCCAAAAGAATCCTCACTGCCTCGGGATAGTCCTGCTCAAATCCCAGCATAATTTCCGGTCTGGCTCCCCGGAAACGGTAGATGGACTGGTCGTCGTCCCCTACAATAAACAGGTTATTCTCCGGAAGAGCCATCATCCGCACAATTTCGTACTGAAGGCGATTAATGTCCTGAAACTCATCAATGAGAATATAGCGGTATTTATTCTGCCATGCCTTCAGAATATCCCCTCTGGCCTTTAAAAGCTGATAGCTCATCACCAGCATATCGTCAAAATCCAGGCGTCGGCCTGCTCTCAGCCGTTCTTCATATCCTGAAAACAGCTTTCGAAAAATCTCCTGGGAGCAAACCTGGGGGTAATAATGCTCCAGCCGGATCATCTCCCCCTTTACCCGGCTGATTTCATTCAGAACGCAGGCTACAAATTCCCCCGCGTCATCCGTATCGATCCGGTGCATCTCCATCAGCTCCCGGACCAGACGGTTCTGTTCCTCCTCTGTAACGATACTGGCGCCCGTATAGCCGTAGGCCAGCTTCAAAATGGTGAAAAAGACAGAATGGAAAGTTCCAAAAGTCACTCTGCTCCATTCTGTCCCAATCATCTTCTGATATCTGTTTTCCATTTCCCTGGCCGCCGCCCTGGTAAAGGTAATCACCAGAATGGAGGAAGGGTCTGCCCCCTCCTCCTCAGTCAGATAGCGAATCCGGTTGGTAATCACCGTGGTTTTACCGGAACCGGGCCCCGCAAGAATTAAAGCCGGTCCTTTTCCATGGCGGATGGCCCTCTCCTGAGCCTCACTGAACGCCATTGGACAGCTTCTCTATTCCCAAACGGATTCTCTTTAAGGACTCCTCTTTTCCCAGCACCTCCATGATTTCCGTGGCGCCGGCAGGAGTCATCTGCTTGCCGGACAAGGCAGTACGGATGGGCCACATCACAAAGCCGGTTTTTACACCTGCATCCGCTACATATTTTGACAGCACCTCGTAAAGGCTATCATTGTCGAAATGTTCCTGAGCCTCCAGAATCGGCAGCACATCCTGAAGAACCTTCAGTGAATTCTCGCTGTTGGTCTTCATTTTCTTATGGGTGTACATGGAAATGTCATACTCCGGCATCTCCTCAAAGAAATCAATGTGTCCCGCAATATCCGGGAATACTTCGATTCTGGTTTTTACCATGGAGGCGATTTTTTTCAGATCCAGATCCTTGTGGATCACTTCCTTGATATAGGGCAGAGCCATTTCATAGAAGCGTTCCTCATCCATCGCCTTCAGGTACTCGCCGTTCATCCATTTCAGTTTGGTCATGTCAAAAACAGCAGGGGACTTGCTCATACGGTGGTAGTCAAATTCCTTCACCATCTCCTCCAGGGAGAAAATCTCCTGGTTGCCCTCAGGAGACCAGCCCAGAAGGGCCACATAGTTGACCACCGCTTCCGCCACAAAGCCTTGATCCAGCAAATCCTCAAAGGAGGAATGGCCGCTGCGCTTGCTGAGCTTGTGGTGGTTCTCATCTGTAATCAACGGGCAGTGAACGTAAACCGGAACCTCCCAGCCGAAAGCCTCATACAGACGGTTGTACTTAGGGGAGGAGGACAAATATTCATTTCCCCGAACTACGTGGGTGATTCCCATCAGATGGTCGTCCACCACATTAGCGAAATTGTAGGTAGGATATCCATCGGACTTGATTAATACCATATCGTCCAATTCCGAGTTATCCACGGAAATATCTCCGTAAATCTCATCATGGAAGGTAGTGGTTCCCTCCGTGGGGTTGTTCTGGCGGATTACAAAGGGGAGTCCAGCCTTCAGATTGGCCTCCACTTCTTCCTTGGACAAATGCAGGCAGTGCTTGTCATAAGTCATAATCTCCTCGCCGTTTACGGTGCGGCGCAGAGACTCCAGACGCTCCGGAGTACAGAAGCAGTAGTAGGCCTCCCCTTTCTCCACCAGCTTCTTGGCGTACTCCATGTAGATCCCAGCCTTCTGGCGCTCACTCTGAACGTAAGGACCGCAGCCTCCATCCTTGTCCGGACCCTCATCGTGAATCAGGCCCGTTTCCTCCAGGGTCCGGTAGATGATCTCCACCGCCCCCTCCACATAGCGTTCCTGGTCCGTGTCCTCAATCCGCAGCAGGAAGTCTCCCCCCTCATGCTTCGCAATCAGATAAGCGTAAAGGGCAGTTCTCAAATTGCCCACATGCATCCGGCCTGTGGGACTTGGGGCATATCTTGTTCTTACTCTCTTAGTCATTGCTTTTCTCCTCACACCTTTGGTATTTGGGGGCTCTGATATCATTATATCCCTCCCCCCAGGAAAAAACAACGCCGGACTCGCCGGCGCTGCTTAAAACTTTTCTTAATTGCGTAACGGTTCAGACCGCAGCCAGCCTTATTTCTGGTCTGCCAGATCGCTGGGACGCATACTGAGGTTAACTCTTCCCATTTTGTCCACCTCGATGACCTTCACCGTCACCTCGTCGCCGATGTTCACTACATCCTCCACCTTGGCAACCCGTCTGTCTGCCAGCTTGGAAATGTGAATCATGCCGTCCTTGTTGGGGGCCAGCTCCACGAACGCGCCGAAGTTCATCAGGCGCACTACCTTCCCGGTGAAAATCATGCCGGGCTCGATATCGGTCACGATGCTGTGGATAATGGAAATGGCCTTCTCCATCATAGCCTCATCGGTTCCGCATACGCTTACGGCTCCGTCGTCGGTAATATCAATCTTCACGCCGGTCTCCTCGATAATCTTGTTGATTACTTTGCCCTGCTTTCCGACTACATCGCCAATCTTCTGCGGGTCAATCATAATCTGACGAATCTTGGGAGCGTAGGGGCTCAAGTGCTTTCTGGGCTCGGAAATCACAGGCTTCATTACGTTGTCCAGAATATACATCCTGGCTTCCCTGGTCCGGGCGATAGCCTCCTCGATAATGGGTCTGGTGAGGCCATGGATCTTGATATCCATCTGAATGGCGGTGATTCCGTTCTTCGTTCCGCCTACCTTAAAGTCCATGTCGCCGAAGAAGTCCTCCAGGCCCTGGATATCGGTCAGGACAATGTAATCGTCATCGGTTTCACCGGTAACCAGTCCGCAGGAAATGCCGGCCACCATCTCCTTGATGGGAACGCCTGCCGCCATCAGGGACAGAGTGGAGGCGCAGATGCTTGCCTGAGAAGTGGAACCGTTGGACTCCATGGTCTCAGACACGGTGCGGATGGCATAGGGGAACTCCTCCGTGCTGGGAAGCACCGGGACCAGAGCCCGCTCCGCCAGAGCGCCGTGGCCGATTTCCCGGCGTCCCGGTCCTCTGCTGGGCTTGGTCTCTCCTACGGAGAAGGAGGGGAAATTGTAATGGTGCATATAGCGCTTGCTGGTCTCATTCTCATCCAGTCCGTCCAGTTTCTGAGCTTCGGACAGGGGAGCTAAGGTGCAGGCGTTTAAAATCTGAGTCTGGCCTCTGGTAAACATACCGGAGCCGTGTACTCTGGGAAGAATGTCAATCTCAGCGGCCAGGGGACGGATTTCCGTAATCTGACGGCCGTCGGGACGCTTGTGGTCCTTTAAAATCATCTTGCGGACGGTCTTCTTCTCATACTGATAGATGGCGTCTCCCAGAAGGGCCAGCCATTCCTCATTTTCCGCGAAAGCCTCCTCCAGGCGCTCGGTGATAGCGGCGATGTTGGCCTCTCTCTGCTGCTTCTCATCGGTAAACACCGCTTCCTCCATCTCCTGAGGGGGAACCAGCTCCCGGATAGCCGCGAACAGCTCTTCCGGAACCGCGCAGCTCTCATAGGTGTGCTTCTCTTTTCCGCACTCGGCTACAATGGTATCGATGAATTTGATAATCTCCTGGTTGACCTCATGGGCCTTGAAGATCGCCTCAATCATCTTGTCCTCCGGAACCTCGTTGGCTCCGGCCTCAATCATGATGACTTTCTCTCTGGTGGAGGCAACCGTCAGGGCCATATCGGAAACCTGCTTCTGGTCCGATGTGGGGTTTACGATAAACTCCCCGTCAATCATGCCAATCTGGGTCATGGCGCAGGGGCCGTCAAAGGGAATATCGGAAATGCAGGTAGCGATGGCGGAACCCAGCATGGCGGTCAGCTCCGGGCTGCAGTCCGGGTCTACGCTCATGACCACATTGTCCAGGGTTACGTCGTTGCGGTAATCCTTGGGGAACAGGGGACGCATGGGGCGGTCGATGACTCTGGAGGTCAGAATAGCGTTCTCGGAAGCCTTCCCCTCTCTCTTGTTGAATCCGCCGGGAATTTTTCCCACAGCGTAAAGCTTCTCCTCATACTCTACGCTTAAGGGGAAGAAGTCGATGCCCTCTCTGGGCTTTGCGGAAGCGGTAGCGGTGGAAAGCACCACCGTATCGCCGTAGTGCATAAAAGCGGCGCCGTTTGCCTGTGCCGCTACTCTGCCCACATCAACGGTAAGCTTTCTTCCGGCCAGGTCCATACTGAAACTCTTGTACATATGGTTTCTCCTTTTCTTTTTTCTGTTGGGCGGCTGCTCTGAGTTTTCCAGGCAGCCCTCTTTTTAAGTGACTCTGGCAGAAGACGCCGAAACTACTGATCTAAACTTGAAAGAAGGCCTTTCAAGGTCACATCAGCGGTCTCGGAGTAATCCCTCTGCCAGATAAGGTCCATGCAAATATAGGGTGGAGTTTTCTCCACCCTAATACGCAGGAATTACTTTCTGATGCCTAACTTTTCGATCAGGGCACGGTAGCCTTCCAGATCTGTCTTCTTTAAATAGTCCAGAAGTCCTCTTCTGTGACCAACCATCATCAGAAGTCCTCTTCTGGAATGGTGATCCTTGGGATTGCTCTGGAGATGCTGGGTCAGCTCGTTGATTCTCTCGGTGAGAATCGCAATCTGAACCTCCGGTGAACCGGTATCGCCAGGCTTACGTCCGTACTGCGCAATGATCTGAGATTTCTTTTCCTTGGAAATCATGGTAACATCCTCCTTAAAATAAATATTCTCACCGTTCACCAGGCTGCGGCTGGAGTCACCGTACAACCGGGCGGCGGCGTCTGCTCATACCGGAACAGTATAGCACAATCTTTTAGGGTTGTAAACCGGTTTTTGCAGGGATTTTAGCAACCGTTCGGAACATCCTGAACTGTTACGATTTCCACAGCTCCCCGAACAGCTCCGCCGGCACATAGGCTTCTACCCGGATTCCGTCTTCTCCATATTCTTCCTTTAAAAGCTGGCCGTATTTGCGGATGGTCTGAATCCTGCCTGCCTGGGCGTAAGGATAAGTCTTTTTTAAAAATACTCGTCTTGCGCGGATAATGTTCTCCAAAATCTCCCCCAACTCCTTAAGGCCTTCTCCGGTCCTGGCGGAAATTTTCACCTGATAGTCCGCATCAAAATCCCTGGGGACCATGGCGGATTCCGAAATTCCCTTCGCAGCGGCCATTTCCCTGACCCGGTCAATCTTGTTAAATACCGTAACCGTGGTCTTGTCCACAATCTGAAGCTCTCTTAAGGTTTCCCGCACCACATGCATCTGCATGTCCATCTGGGGATTGGAACAGTCCACCACATGAAGGATAATGTCGCTGTAGCGGGCCTCCTCCAGCGTGCTGCGGAAGGCTTCAATCAGGTGGTGGGGAAGCTTGCGGATAAAGCCTACCGTATCTGTGAGAAGAATCTGCTGTCCGTTGGTCAGGGTATAGCTTCTGGTGGTGGGATCCAGGGTGGCGAACAGCTTATCCTCCGCCAAAATACCGGCGCCGGTCAGCCGGTTCAGCAAAGTGGATTTTCCCGCATTGGTATAGCCTACAATAGCGGCAGTCATGGTGTAGTTTTTTTCCCTCTGCTGCCTGGTTACCTCCCGGTGGCGCTTCACATCTTCCAGCTCACCCTTCAGCTGGCCGATTCTCTGATGAATCAGACGGCGGTCCATTTCCAGCTTCTTTTCTCCTGGCCCCCTGGTTCCGATTCCTCCGCCGAGACGGGACAGGGAAGCCCTCATTCCCACCAGGCGGGCCGCCCGGTATCGAAGCTGAGCCAGTTCCACCTGTATCTTTCCCTCCCGGGTATGGGCTCTGGAAGCGAAAATATCCAGAATTACCATAGTCCGGTCCATAACTTTGGTATCCAGAGCCTCCTCCAGATTCTTTAACTGAGCCGGAGACAACTCATCGTCGCAGATGACGC
The DNA here is from genome assembly GCA_900547035.1 of uncultured Clostridium sp. Taxonomy (GTDB): domain Bacteria; phylum Bacillota; class Clostridia; order Lachnospirales; family Lachnospiraceae; genus Enterocloster; species Enterocloster excrementigallinarum. Next base: position 11,251 of record URFM01000023.1, read on the forward strand.
CGGTGGCCCCAAGCTCCCACACCAGTTCCTTCACTTCGTCAAGCTTTCCCTTCCCCAAATAGGTACCCGGATGAATGCTTTCCCGGTTCTGAACTACCTTTGCCACACAGACCGCCCCTGCCGTCCTGGCAAGTTCTTCCAGCTCATCTAAGGAGGAGGCCGCAGCCTCCCCCTCCTGGGTGGAAACCGCGGCCAACACCACCCGCTCTTCAATTTCTCTCAAATCAAACAATTCTGCCATAAGCCCTTACTCCACCCGGCTTTCCAAAAAATCGATCTCATGCTGAAGTTCCTCGTCAGTGCCATACTGCTGCCCATAAGCTTTAAAAAGCTCCAGAGCCTTCTGATACTGTCCCAGATATTCACTGCAGACCGCCTGATTATAAGACAGTTCTTTTATCAGCTCCTGGTTTCCGCTTTCCTGGGCCTTTATCTTCCCCTGGTTAAACGAATCAGCAGCGTCTTCATAGCTCTCGCCAGCCATCTGGCATAAACCCATCTGATTATATATTTCCTCATTATCCAGTCCGTCTCCTATGGCTGTCTGATACAGATTCAGGGCTTCCTCATACCTGCCGGCCTTGGCGCAGGCCGCTCCTACCGCAGCCAGGGCCTTCTCCCGGCCAGCAGTTTGTTCCTGGCCGTCCTGCTCTGTCTCCTGAACGTAATTGTACCAATTTAACGCCTGGTCGGCATTTCCAATGGCGCTCTCGCAGATCGCTCCCATATACCAGTATTCCAGACAGTCCGGATCCCGCTCCATCAAAAGCTGATAGGTATAGGAAGCTGCCTCGTAATCCTGAAGCTGATACTCCGCCTCCGCCCGCCACCGGAGAATGTCTACTGTCAGGGCGCTCTTGTCGTCTCCGGATGCCTCCAGCGCCTGATCAAAAATAGAAATAGCCTCCTGATAACTGCCTTTCTGAGCCGCTTCAACTCCCTGCGCCCGCAGGGACCGCTGTTTGGAAGTCCCCAGATAGCCCACAAACCGTGTAACGCCAAAAGCGATGAGAGCCACCAGCGCCAGACAGACCGCCCAGGCAGCCAGACCACGGACCAGCCTGCGGCGCCTGCGTTTTTTTCTGGCCGCCTGCCTCTCCTTGTCAAACTCCCGCCCATTTCTGGGCGGATAGCCGTTTCTGGCCGAATATTTTCTCGCTGAGTAATTCACTGCCCCCCGGTTTGCTTTCCTTGCACCCTGTCCCATAAAACTACCTCACATCCGTACTGCCGAATCCCCCGTTGCGCTGCTCCTCGCAGTCATCGTCCACTGTAATTCCAAATGGGATGAAGATTCCTTGCGCAAATGCAGCCCCGGCAGACAGCTCTACCGTCTTCTCCTCTCTGGAATCGTTGGTCACCTTGATAAACATATGCCCCTCATTATCCGAATAAAAATAGTCGCTGTCAATGATCCCCACCGTATTGTTCAGCTGAAGGCGGTACTTAAATCCAAGGCTGCTTCTGGGGAAAATCTGCAGGACCCAGCCTTCTTCCATCTCCACCCGGACTCCTGTGGGCATTTTAACGCTCTCCCCCGGCTTTAAAGTAAAACCGGCCGGCGTATAGAAATCATACCCCGCGGAACCGGATGTAGCCCTGGCCGGAAGTTTGATTTCCTCATAAATCCGGTTCAGATCCTCTCCGGCTGTTTCTCCGAAAGTATCCTGCCAATCCTGGGCAAAACGTCCAAAGCTTACTTTATGAAATTTTCCAATTCGATTCATCATTCTTTCCTCATTTCGTTCTGTTTATGATCCGGCTCTTGATTTACCGCTCCTGATACAAAACCGCCTGTCCTTTTTTTAGAGACTCCTTCACATCGATTACCCGCTGATTGGCGCTGCCCTTCCAGTGGAGGCTGTTGTCTTTCTGATCGATCTTAAACTCTCCGTCCACCACTACATCCACCGCTCCCAGCCAGGTCAGTTCCTTGATTTCCTCCCAGAGATAGCCGGTATACAGCCAAATGGTTTTCTGCGGAAACTGCTCCCTAATTTCCTTAGCCAGTCTGCCGATCTCCTGCCGGTTTGCCGGATGAAGAGGGTCTCCGCCGCTTAAAGTAAGACCGGAAACATACTCCTTTTCCAACTCTGCGCGTATTTCTTCCAGCGCCGCTTCATCAAAGGGAATTCCTCCCTGAATATCCCATGTGACCGGGTTATGGCACTCCGGACACCCATGGCTGCAGCCTGCCACCCATAAAACCACCCGGAGTCCCTCTCCGTTAAGCATATCATCCTTTGTAATATTATGATACCGCATACTTGTCTGCTCCTGTCTGTTCTGTTCCATTAGTCTAACACAGGGAATTAAATTTTTCCACTGTTTCTTTTACTTCCGTTTCTTTCCCTGGATTGGCGGACTCCGCTGCGCCGCTCCAAAAACCTGGCCAGAAGGCAGTAATACTGCCTCCGGGCCAGATCACGGCAGATAAAATCATATTCCTTATCATCCATAGGCATTATATCAAAATACTGATAGAATACCTCATCCGGAATTTCATCCAGATACCTCCTGAGTTCCTGTTTATACTCCGCAATCTCCTCTTGCTCCAGCTCTTTTAAAATATCTTCCATCGTCTTCCCTTTCCTTACCCCCCGCAGGCGCCGCGCTGTCCGGCCGGCGTATTTCATGATTCATGATCGATTATACACTATTTCCATATCTATTTACATATAATTTTATAGTCTTGCCACAACTATTCAGGAGGCGGGAAAACGGGAGTAAAAACAGGGGGCGCCCCGATTCCGTATCGATGCCGCTCCCCCTGTTTTGATCTCTTCATCCATCAAAGCGGGCCTTCTCCGCTTTGAGTCGTGCTACATGCTCTTTCGCTCCGCAATCTCCGCCATCTTGGCATCGTTTAATCTGGTATCTCCCTTCACCCTGGAATAGCTTAAATAACCGTTCATCCGGTCAATCTTCGTCAAATTCCTGCTTCCGCACTTGGGGCACACATCCATTTCCAATTCCTGATGTCCGCAATCGTCGCAGTAGGCCAGGGACAGATTGACTCCCTCGTAAAATCCCATCTTCATGGCTCTGCGCACCAGAGTGCGGATAGCCTCCCGGTTGTAGCTGATGGGGTATTTCACATACTGAATCTTGCCGCCATTGCTTAAATCCCAGAAACGATGCTCCAGATCCTGTTTCTGAATGGGCGTAATATCCTCCGTCACATGACAGTGGAATCCGTTGCTTACATACTCCCGGTCTGAAACATTTTCCACAATTCCGTACTTTTTCCGGAACTGCTTCACCTGAAGGCCGCACAGATTTTCCGCCGGAGTTGCATAAATGGCGTAAAGGTGTCCGTCCTCCTCCTTATACTGATTAATCTTCTCGTTGATATGTTTCAGCACTTCCAGCGCAAACTGTCCGTCCTCCACCAGGGACTTCCGATTGTAAAGCTGCTGCAGCTCATTAAAGGCAGTGATGCCGAAGGAAGCAGTAGCTGTTTTCAGCAATGGCTTAATTTTATCATGCAGTCCCAGATGGCCGCCGTAAAATCCCCCTTCACAGTAGGCCAGGGGATTGGTCGAGGCTTTCATTTCACCCAAGTAAGCGTAAGTCCGAATATGGATTTTCCGGATCAGTTCCAGATAGTAGTCCAGCACCTCGTAAAAATCCCGGCTTTCCTGTCTGGCTTTTGCCAGAATCATGGGCAGATGAAGACTTACCACACCGATGTTAAACCGTCCCACAAATACGGGCTGATCCTTCTCATCCGCCGGCTTCATACCGCCTCTCTCATACCAGGGAGAAAGGAAGGCGCGGCAGCCCATGGGCGAAATCACTTTGCCGTACTTTTTATACATACTGGGAACATAGCCCTCGCCGGTCAGGGACAGCCAGTCAGGATACATCGTCTTGCTGGAGCACTCGATTCCTGCCTCAAACACATCCTCCAGTTCTCCGCCTGGTCCGTGAAGCTTTTCGTCATAGAGAAATACCAGTTTCGGGAAAAGCACCGGTTTCTTGTGTCCAGGCTTTCCCTCTCCGTCTCCCCGCACCTTCAGCATGGTAATAGTAGCCATTTTCGCAAAACGGCTGGTTCCCGTTCCCGCAGTCATGGTAATGAAGGGATAATCCCCCCGGCTTGAGGAAACAGAGTTAAATTTGTACTCCCAGCCCTGAAACCCCTGTTCCATTTCCCGCTGTACATCCTCCAATGCCACCTCTCTCGCCCGCTCTCCGGGAAGCCCCAGATCCTCATATTTCTTTATGTACTTTTCGTAGGATTTCTCCGCGTAGGGAGCCAGGATATTTTCCACGTTGGGAACCGTAAAGCCGCCATACTGCTGGCTTGCGGCGCTTAAAACAATATCTCCGATTACGTCAAAAGCGACATCCAGGGTTTTGGGCTCATTGTACCACAGATTTCCCATTTCAAATCCGCCGCTCAGAACAGACTGAACGTCGAAAAGGCAGCAGTTCATGGTATCCCTTCTTGCGGACATATCATGAATATAGATATACCCTTCCCGGCAGGCCTGCAGTTCCTCCACCGTCATAAAAAACTTCTGATACAGAGATTTGTTCAGCTCGTTAAAAATCAGGCTGCGCTTGGTGGAAACCAAAGCACTGTCTGTATTGCTGTTCTCCTTATCTCCGATGTACATAATCGACTGGCTTTTTTTATAAACATCATCCAGCATCTGCACGAAATCCTGCTTGTAGTTTCGGTAATCCCGGTAGCTCTTGGCCACAGCCGGATTCACCTGTTCCAGTGCCCCTTCTACAATGTTGTGCATCTGGGCAATGGGAATCTGGCTGGTATCCATGCTTTCCGCCTTCTCTTCCACAAAACGGCAGATAAACTGAATTTCCCCGTCGGAAAAACGGATCATAGCTCTCTCCGCCGATTTTCCTACTGCCGCTACCACCTTCTGGACGTTGAAGTCTTCCCGGGTCCCGTCTTTTTTAATTACTTTTATCTCACTGCACTGCACCATTCTGCCTCCGTCCTTCCCCGAAAGCCCATTATTATTCCAAGGCCAGGGGGATTACTACTATATCTAGTGTCTATCTTTTATTTAAAATACAATATGCGCATAGGCGCTCTGCTATCCTATCACGGCAGAAGCAGGAAGTCAAGAGAAAAAAGAGACGGGAGAACTTTTTTGCTCTCCTGTCTCTCAATCATGCCTCCTGTGCAGCGATCAGCCGTTCTAAACGGAAGACCGTACGGAACCTTCTCTAAAACTGCACAATGTCCTTAATTTCCCGGGCCGGCTCCACCGCCTCTCCGTAAAGGACCGGTCCCTCTCCGTGATAATCCTTCTGGTATTCGATGCCGATTTTTGCCCGCACCTTCACCCAATCTTTCGTCTTAAACTGTTCGGCTCCCTGCCATTTGCACATAAATCCCAGAAAGGTCATATCCGCCTCACAGCAGGTCATAGCCATCCGTCCCGGCACAAAAACTCCTTTGGGAAATTTAGGGGACTTTAAAACCATCGCGGTGAATTCCACTGTCTTGCCCTTATAACGTTCCGGATGATCCATACAGTCAATATACCATACGCCATAGTCCTCGGGTTTCAGCTGGATAACCGGCGCCTTCAGGTCGTAAGGCAGATCCTCTTCCAGAGTCGCCAGGTCAATCTCCCCGTTCTGGTCCTCCATCACAATCTCGCTGTCCCGGCTCATGGCCCGGATGCTGCGGCGGTAGGTGTTCAGCTTCTCATCAGGAAGGCCGTCGCACCGGTTGACGATAACCAGCTCGGAACGTCTCAGCATAGCTCCCAGAAGCGGCTTCATATTCTGGGAATAGAGATCAAAGGTAGATCCGTCAATAATAGTAATCTGCTGATAGATCATCCAGTCCTCTGGCAGCTTCAGCTCATCCTGATTCCACATTCCGTTCCATTCAATCAGCACCCGTTCCGGACGATAGACCACCTCCAGTTCGTTGAGATACTGGGGTGTCAGCTTTTCCTGATCCTCAATGAAAACAGCGGCAGTGCGGTTCTTTTTCAGCATCCGGTCGCTGTATTCCTCCTCCCCCTCTTCGCAGACGATAAGGAGGGTCTTTCCATCGGTTTTAAAGTATTCCTGGTCCATGGTGAAACTTAAAAACTGAGTTTTACCCGCCTCCAGAAAGCCGTTGATCAGGAACACCGGCATTACGTCATCATCAATTTCATTTGCCATGGCTTAACCTCTTCCAAACAGCTGGTTTAACGCTTCTTCCTTCAGGCTGGAGCCGATGACGCACACCTTGCCGGTGTAATCCGGCCTGCCGTCACGGATTTCATACTGTCCGGGCACCAAATCAAAATACAGCCACTCTCCGGGATTCTCCGTAGGAAGCATTCCCTTTGCCCGCAGTACCTGGCCAAAGTCCTCAGACTGAGACATCTGCTTTAAGACCTCTTCCAGACTCTCCTTCGTCACCGGCACGATCGTCTCCATGCCCCAGCTGGTAAACACCTCGTCGGCATGGTGGTGGTGATGATGGCCCTCATGGTCATGACCGCAGCACTCCTCATGGTCATGGTGATGATGGTCATGGCCCACTTCATGGTCGTGATGATGCTCATGGTCCTCCTCATGGCCGTGATGATGGTCGTGGCCGCAGCACTCATCGTGGTCATGGTCATGGTGATGATGATCATGCTCGTGGCTGCGCCTTACCTCTTCCAGCATGTCGTCCAGCATAGTATCCTTCTTTTCAATGATATCCAGCAGCTGACTTCCTTCCAGCTGGTCAATGGGGGTGGTAATAATAGCCGCCCTGGGATTCTTCTCCCGAATCAGATCCACATCTCTTAAAACCTTGTCGGGATCCACAATATCCGTCCGGCTCAGAACAATTGTCCCCGCATTTTCAATCTGATTGTTGAAAAATTCGCCGAAATTCTTCATATACATCTTGCACTTGGCCGCATCCACAATGGTCACCGCGCTGTTTAACTCCACGTCCATATCCGCAGACACATCGACCACCGCCTTCATCACATCGGACAGCTTGCCTACACCGGAGGGCTCGATCATAATTCGGTCCGGGGCGTACTTGGTCAGAACCTCCGCCAGGCTCTTTCCAAAATCCCCCACCAACGAACAGCAGATACAGCCGGAATTCATCTCACGGATCTCAATCCCCGAATCCTTTAAAAAACCGCCGTCTATGCCAATCTCGCCGAACTCGTTCTCAATCAGCACCACCTGTTCGCCTTTGATCGCCTCCTCCAGAAGCTTTTTGATAAAGGTGGTCTTGCCAGCGCCCAAAAAGCCGGAGATAATATCAATTTTTGTCATAATGTTTCATCCTTCTTTCTCAAAAAACAAGCTCTTTTTTAAGCTAAATATCATTGCTTAGGACGGCTCATACCCGAGGGACACTCTGTCCGATGTGAAAACGAGGGCAAAAACAGGCGTTTTCCCGCCGTCCTGAGCTATTTCATTTGAATATTGTGGCACAAAGAATCCTTAAAGTCAAGACGTTTCCTCCTCCCCCTGCCGCTTCTTCCTCCGGCGGTTTCCACGCAGCCGCCTTTCCCGCTGGAGCGCATCGAGGAAATGACGGCCCTCATAGGCGGAGACGGTCAACTATATCCAGCCAGCAAAGCAGACCGTGCATAATCCGTGCTGCCCGGCAGACGGATTCAGCGCAAAAGCTTTACCGCCTTACCACCGCCCGGTAAGCCCCGAACAGCAGAAAGGCTGCCAGATTCACCACTACCACGCTGGCTCCCGCAGGGGTGGAGAGTTGGTAGGAGGCGGTCATCCCTAAAAAGAAGCACACCGCTGACAGGGCGCCGGAGCAGAGTACCACCCCCCGGAAGCTCTTAAATACCTGCATGGATGTAAGGGCCGGGAAAATCACCAGACTGGAAATCAGCATGGCCCCCATCATCCGCATTCCCAGAACAATGGTTACCGCAGTGAGAACGGCGATCACCACGTTGTAGCGGTCCACCTTCACTCCTGTGGCCTTGGCGAAGTTCTCGTCAAAGGTCACTGCGAACAGCTTATGGTAGCAGGCTACAAAGAGAATCAGCACAGACGCCGACAGCACCACGCTTAAAATCACATCCTCCCGGCTCATAGCCAGGATGCTCCCGAACATATAGCTGCTCACATCCGTGGTCATGCCCGTGGTCATGGAAGTGATGATAATTCCGATGGCCAGGGCGCTGGCGGAAATCATGGCGATGGCCGCATCACTTTTCACCCTGGCGTTCTCCGTAATCCGCAGCAGGAAGAATGCCGCTACCACCACTACAGGAATCGAAACCTTTAGCGGGGACCATCCCATGGCAAGTGCCACCGACAGAGCGCCGAAGGATACATGGGAAAGTCCGTCCCCAATCATGGAATATCTTCGCAGGACCAGGCTGACCCCCAACAGGGAGGCGCACAGGGACACTAAAAGCCCTCCCGCCAGGGCCCTGACCAGAAACGGGTAACTAAGCATCTCAGCAATCACGCTCATGTTCTCTCCTCCTTCCCCTGGCGTTTTCCAGCAGACCACGGTCCGCCTGAAGATGGACCGCATGGCAGCCGGCTGTGGGCTTGCACCGGCCCTGTTCCTTTTCATGGAAGAAATGCCCGGCGGCCTGACTGTTCATATAGTCGTGAGCCGGTCCGTAGAAAAGCACCTGCTTCTGAAGGTGGAGAATCTTGTTGGCCTCCTCCACCGCGTTTCTCAAATCATGGGACACCATAAGGATGGCCACATGGTCCTCACGGTTCAGCCTGCGCAGCATCTGGTAAAAGTCCTGAATCGCCATGGGGTCCAGCCCCGTAATGGGCTCGTCCAGAATCAGAAGGCTGCTGGTGGCGCACAGGGCCCTGGCAATAAGCACTCTCTGCTGCTGCCCCCCGGAAAGCTCCCGATAGCAGTGATTTTTCAGGGGCGTAATGCCCAGCTTCTCCATATTTTCCGCTGCCAGCTTCTTCTGCTCCCGTGAGTAAAACGGCAGCCTGCCTATGCGGCCAAGGCAGCCGCTTAAAACCACCTCCCACACCGTTGCGGGAAAATCCTTCTGGGCCGCGGTCTGTTGAGGCAGATAGCCGATGCCTCCCTTTTTCAGCTCCTCCGACAGCCGGATGCTGCCGGCCGTAGGTTTCAGCAGTCCCAGCAGTCCCTTAATTAAGGTGCTTTTTCCCGAGCCGTTTTCTCCCACAATGCAGATATAATCTCCGGTGTCCACTTCCAGATTCACATCCACCACCGCATCCTGATTGTCATATCCAAAATCTACATGTATGCACTTAATTAATGGCGTCATGCTCTGTTCCCTCTCATTTCCTTTGGTCCCGCCCACAGTTTCTATTCATCCAGCCCCCGCCTCAAATTCTCCACATTCTGCCGCATCAGCTGCAGATAGGTGATTCCCTGGTCAAATTCCTGTCTGGTCACATTATGACAGGAGTGAAGCAGAAGCTGGCCTGCCCCCGTTTCCTCGCTGATTACCCGGGCGGTGCTGTGGCTGGAAAGTTCCAGATAGTACACCGCCGGAATCCGTTCTTCCCTCACCTTGTCAATCAGATAGGCGATCGTCCTGGCGCTGGGTTCCGTGTCTGTACTGCAGCCGGAAAAAGCGGCCCGGTAGGACCAGCCGTAAGTGTCCGCCAAATACCGGAACGGGAATTTATCCGCCACAATAAAGAGGTTTCGCTTCTCGTCCCGGGCTACCTGGCGGAAGGCCTCGTCCAGACCGCTCAGCTCCTTTAAGTAGCCGCCGGCCCTCTGCCGGTAATAATCCCCGTTGGCCTCATCCTCCTCTGCAAGGGTATCCCGGATGATTTCCACAATATGCATGGCATTTACCGGGGAGGTCCAGATATGCTCATCGTACTCAATCTCCACCTGATGGCCGTCCTCATCCTCCGGATGGGAATGGTCGTGAGAATGGCCTTCGTCTCCATCCTCCATCCCCTCAACCAGCTCCTCCTCCAGAACATCCACATAATCCATCATCGTAAGGACCTTCATACCGGAGGTATCGGTAGCTTCCAGCACCTGGGAAAGCCAGTGCTCCATGGCCCCCCCATTGCTGATCAGAAGGTCAGCCTCCTGAATGGTAATCATATCCGCGGGAGTAGGCTCAAAGGAATGGCTGTCCATTCCAGCCGGTACCACCAGAGTCAGTTTCACCCGGTCTCCGGCCACCTGGCGCACAAAATCATAATAAGGGAAAATAGTGGTGACCACATTCAAACGTCCGTCCATCTCCACCTTTTCCCGGGCCGCGCCGCAGCCGGACAGTCCCCAAAAAAGAAACAAGAGGGCCGCAAGCAATACCGGCCCCCTGACGGCCTTTCCGAAAGCCGTCTTACTTTCCATCTTCTTCAATCCCATTCACGTCCTTCACAATCTGAACCACATCCCCGGGATGGTCTGCGATATAGGCCGGCGAAAAAGCCTCTAATTCCTCCCGGTCGCGGAATCCCCAGGTCACTCCAACGGTCACTGCCCCGGCGTTGATTCCGGTCTTCATATCCGTATTGGTATCCCCCAGATACAGGCACTCCTCCATCTTAACCCCCAGTTCCCTGGCACAGGCCCATACGCCCTCCGGCGCGGGCTTTTTGGGGATTCCCTCGTTCTCCCGCTCGCCGCTGGCCCAGTCAAAATATCCTTCGCCGAATATTCCGTTGATATTGTCCATGGCTCTGGCATGAGGCTTGTTGGACAGCACCGCAATTTTAACCCCGTGGCTCTTTAAAAATCCCAGCAGCTGCCGGATCCCCTCGTAGGGTTCTACCCGGTACAGGCAGCAGTCTTTGAAAAAAGTGGAGTATTTCACCAGAGATTCCTCATAAAATCTCAGATTCTCATCTCCCTGCGCCTTCAGGGCCCGTTCCATCAGTTTTTTATAGCCATCGCCGACATACCGCTTGGTATCCTCTACCGAAATCGGTTCCAGGCCAAAAGATTCCAGCGTCTGATTTACCGATTTTTGTATCGCGTAAATAGAATTTACCAAGGTTCCGTCCAGATCAAAAATACAGCACCGAACCATATATTTCATTCCTTTCCGTCTTCCAATCTCATTCTTTCATCGTTCGGGCTGATTATAGCATATCCCGGCAATTTTGCAAACTGTTTTTCACTGCACCTGGTCAATCCTGGCAATCAGCTCCTCATAACCCTTGGCATAATCCTTATATACCGTCTTGGCCATAGCTTCAAACCGCCTCTGCTCCCGCTCGTTCAAAACCGTTACCTGGCACCCTGCTGCCTCCAGCTTTTTCCTGGACTCCTCCTCCCGCTCGTTCCACAGCTGACGCTCATAAAGCGCGGATTGCCTGGCGCAGGAAAGAATAATAGCCTGGTCCTCAGCGGAGAGCTTTTTCCATGTTTCCCCCGAGGCCACCTGAATCTCCGGAATCCGGTTGTGGGCATCCAAGGTAATATAGGGCGCCATCTCGAAATGCCCCATGGTATCATAGGACGGCCAGTTATTCTCCGCGCCGTCAATCTGCCCGGTTTCCAGGGCTCCGTACACCTCGGAGTAATCCATCATCACCGGCTGAGCCCCCAGGGCTCGCACCATATCCTCCATCAGCCCTGACTGAGCTACCCGGATTTTTAAATCCCGCATATCCTCCAGGCATTCCACCTGCTTTCCGGAATTATAGAAATGTCTCGCCCCGGCGTCATACCAGGCAAGCCCCTTCAAATCATAGTCCTCAAAAGCCTCCATAAAGACCTCTCCTGTTTCCCCGTCCAGCACCTTCCACATATGATCTCCGTCCCGGTAAAGATAGGGCAGCTGAAGAACATTGAGCACCGGAATCTCGTCTCCCAAGCTCATTACTGACAATCTTGCAAAATCAATTCCGCCAAAACGCAGCTGTTTTAATACCTCTGTCTCGGAGCCCAGAGCCCCTTCCGCATAAATTTTGATATGAATTCTCCCTCTGGTCTCCTCCTGAACCATCTGGGCAAAGCGAACAGCCGCCTGGGTGGTCGGGTAATCCCGGGGCTGATTTTCCGCATAGGTTAGAACAAATTCCGGATTCTGCTCCCGGACAGCAGAAAAAGCGGACCGTTCCCGACAAGCGCCCGCCAGACAAGCAATTCCAGCCGCAGCGGCTACCGCCAGGCACAGAATCCATAGTTTTTTCGTTCTTTTTTTCATAAATACTTCTCCGTCCCCTCTGCCTCTGCGGCAGAATAAAAATCCCAGGCGAATCTCTAAAACGCCTCCTCCCCAAAGGGAGGAAGCGTATGCTAAAAGGGAACCAGTCTATCCTCTTATACACCTGGATTGATGATGCTCTGAATCTCTTCATCATCTACATTAGTACTATCCACTAAAATAACGCCGGTGTCAATGGTTTTTTCTTCAACCGTTCCGCCGCCTGCCAGTTCCAGAGCAGTCTTAACACCATCATAACCCATGTAATACTGACGCTGAACCACAGAAGCAACATCGAAGTTTCCGCTGCGGATCATGGTCTCGATTTCTGCGGAGAAGTCAAATCCAACCATGGTGATGTCCGTACGGTTGGTCTCCGTCAGTCCGGTAACGAAACCTACGGTAGAACCGTTGTTGGGGCCAAATACGCCCTTTAAGTTGGGGTAGGTGGTAATGAAGTCCTGGCAGAATCCTACCGCCTTGCTGATATCTCCGTCATTTACCTTGATATCGTCGTTTAATACAACCCATTTCTCAGGAGCGTTCGCCTCCCAGTACTCGTTGAATCCTTTTACACGGTCATTGATGGTCTGGGAACCGGTGGAGCCTACCTGAATAGCGATCTGAGCCTCTTCATCCTCGGAAATTCCCTTCTCCTTTAAGCGGCGCAGCATTTCCTCGGCAGCGGTCTTTCCAGCCGCAACGTTGTCGGTCAGAAGAGCGGCGCTGTAGTTGTCGCTCTTGATTACGGTGTCAACCAGAACAACGGGAGTTCCGGAATTATAGGCCTCCGTAATCGGCGCATCCAGGGATACGCTGTCCAGAGGAGCGATTACAATTCCGTCTGCCTGGGCGGATACGGCGTTCTGCAGCAGGGTCAGCTGTCCCTCAATGTCAGACTCCAGAGCGGTTCCAACTACAACTACGTTGCAGCCCAAATCCTCGCCGGCCTTTTCGGCTCCGGCCTGAAGCACGCTCCAATACTGGTTGCCCAGTACTTTAACGATTACGTAGATAGTCTTGTCGCTGTTATCGGCAGAAGCAGTATCAGAAGCCGCCTCGGTATCCTCGGCGTCGGTATCGGCTGCCTTTTCACTGGAAGCCGCCTCGGTATCAGCTGCCGCTGCTGTAGTAGACTCGCTTGCGGAGCTTCCGCATCCGGCCAGCATGGAAGCTGCCATTGCTGCTGTTAATAATAATGTTACAAATCTCTTTCTCATAGTCCTTGTATCCTCCTACTTGATTTTATAATGATTCAGGACGGCGCTTCTTCTTGCCCTTATTTTCCCGCCGTCCCGAACGGTTACGTTTTATTTCTTCTTCAATCCGAAAAATCTCTTGATGGAATCCAGGTTTCCGCCCTGCTTTGCCGTCTGGGAAGCAACCGCGATCAGAAGGATAAATCCTACCACCACCTGCTGCCAGAAAGAGTTAACGCCGTTTAAGTTCAGCCCGTTTCGGATCATGCCCATCATCAGCGCACCGATCACCGTATTCAGGATCGTTCCCTCGCCGCCCAGAATGGAGATTCCTCCCAGAACGGAGGCCGCGATTGCCTCCATCTCATAGCCGTTTCCGGCGGTAGGCTGGGCGCTGGAAAGACGGGACGCTACTAGAATTCCGCAGATTGCCGCTGACAAGCCGGAAATACAGTAAGCAAACATACGTGTTTTCACCGCGTTGATGCCGGAAAGCTTCGCCGCTTCCAGGTTGGAACCGCAGGCGTAGATCTGACGCCCGATTCTGGACTTTGCCAGAACAATTCCTAGGATTACCGCGTACACCAGCGTAATGATTACGCTGTAGGGAAGTCCGCTTCCTCCGATTCTTCCGCCGCCAAGAATATAAAACTGTTTCTGAACCGCCTCAGAGGGAATGTTGGTGGTGTAAAGAGGAGCGCCGTTTACCAGAACATTCGCCATACCTCTGTATACCCACTGGGTCGCCAGGGTAGCCACGAAGGGAACCACGCCCAGGATTTCAATAAAGAAACCGTTCATAATACCGGTCGCCACGCCCATAGCCAGACAAAGCACAATGGCAATGGGAAGGGGTACCCCCATAGTCAGAAGGCTTACCATGATAATGCCGGAAAGAGCCATGGATGCGCCGGCGGACAAATCGTTTCCTCCGCAGACCAGGCAGAAGCTCAATCCGCAGCCGATAATGGTGTATGTAACAATCTGCTGAAGCAGATTCTGAAGGTTTGCCGGTGCCAGGAATTTATCTCCGGAAATCACGGAAAACAGAATAAACAGGGCAACCAGAATTCCAAATGAAAAGATCGCTCTCCGGGTAGCGGCGTTCAGCTTGCTGATACCATTTGCTGCGCTCTCCCCGCTTTTATTTAATTTCGCCATTTCTCAATACTCCCTTTCTCTAAGCCTCATGCGATAAGGTGGGGGCCGGTTTGCCCTCCAGCTTGTTGTATCCGGCCGCCAGATACAGAATCTGCTCCTGAGTGGCGGTCTTTGCGTCCAGCTCTCCGTTGATTTCCCCCTGATGGATTACCAGAATCCGGTCGCTCATTCCCAGGATCTCCGGCAGCTCCGATGAAATCATAATAATCGCCACGCCCTGGTCGCTGAGCTGGTTAAACAGCTCGTAAACCTCGTACTTGGCTCCCACGTCAATTCCGCGGGTAGGCTCGTCCACAATCAGTACCTTAACATCGTTGCAAAGCCATTTGGCCAGAACCACTTTCTGCTGATTTCCTCCGGATAAATTCCTGCACAGCTGGTGTACGCTGGGCGTTTTCGTGTGCAGCAGCTGCACATATTTTTCCGCGTTCTCCAGTCCCGCCTTATCATCCACAAAGCCGAAACGGGTAATCTGAGGCAAGTGGGCCATATTAGTGTTGTATTTAATGTCCAGTCCCAGAGCCAGTCCGTCCCGTTTACGGTCCTCGGTAGCATATCCGATTCCATTGCGTATGGCCTGGATGACCGAGTGAATCTTCACCGGCTTTCCTTCAATCCAAAGATCCATGGAATCCGCGTGATCCGCGCCGAAGATGCAGCGCATAAGCTCAGTTCGTCCCGCCCCTACCAGGCCGGAGATTCCCAGAATCTCTCCCTTTCTTACAAAGAAATGATCCGCGTTTACCTTATCTCCCCTGCGCACGTTTCTGGCTTCCAGAACGATATCTCCGATGGTCCGTTTGTGCTTGGGATATTTGTCCTCCAGGGCCCGTCCTACAATCATGTTCACCAGTTCATCCATGGTGATTTCATTTAAGTTGCGGGTGCCGATATACTGACCGTCGCGGATGATTGTTACCCGCTCACAGATGCGGTTTAGCTCAGCCATACGGTGGGAGATATAAACCATTCCCACTCCCTTTTCCTTCAGCCGTCCGATAATCTCAAACAGCTGGTCGATTTCCCGCTCTGTCAGTGTTGCGGTCGGCTCATCCAGGACCAAAATTTTTGAATTGAAGCTGATCGCTTTGGCAATCTCCACCATCTGCTGCTTTGCGATGCTCAAGGAACCTACCATAGCGTAGGTATCCAAATCGATTCCCAAATCATCCAGAATGGCCTTTGCCTCCCTGTGCATCCGCTTGTCATCAATAAACATGCCCTTTTTAGGAGCTCTGCCAATGAAAATATTGTCGGCCACGCTCAGGTGTCCGCACATATTCAGCTCCTGCATGATAATGCTGACTCCCAGTTCATGGGCCTTTGCCACGGAATCGATGATTACTTTTTCACCCTCAATGAAGATTTCTCCTTCGTCAGCGCGGTATACGCCGGAAAGGATCTTCATCAGCGTGGACTTCCCGGCTCCGTTCTCACCTACCAGGCCAAGGACCTCGCCCTTGTTTACGCTTAAGGATACATGATCCAAGGCTTTCACACCGGGAAAGCTCTTGCTGATCCCTTCCATACGAAACAATTCCTGTCCCATGCCGTCCTCCCCTCTTTCTTTCTGTTTGCTTGTCCGAGGAAACCTTTCGTCTCCCTGAACTGTAATTTCATTATACCGGCGGGGAATTTCGATTCATATGGTAACATTTTATCATTCCTAGTATGTTTTTAACTTCTTGTGTAAAACGTCAAAAAAAGCGCCCTTCTTTTTACGGTTAAAGGCGCTTTTGACATACAGACCGTTATTTTTTTAGCGGACCCCTGTGTTTTTTCATCCCTGGAGGTCTTTTAAAATCTGATTTCGGTATTCCGACGGACTTTCCCCCGTCATTCTCTTAAATACCTTTGTAAAATAATTGGAATCCGGGTATCCTACCCGCTCTCCCACCTCTTTTACGTTGACATTTGGCTGCATCAGCAGTTTTTTTGCCTCACCTATGCGGTATTCCGCCACATAGGAGGTAAAATTCTGACCGAACTGCTGCTTAAACATCTTGCAGAAATAGGGCTCCGAGTAATTGACCGCCCTGGCTCCGTCGCTCATGGAAATCTCCCGCATGTAGTTCTTCTGGATATATTCCTGAATCATGGAGGCCATCAGACTGAGACGGTTGACGCCTCCCTGCTCCGGACTCTGCTCATTTTCTTCCGTTTCCCGGGAATCCGGCTGGCCCTTCCTCTGCTCCCGGTCCTCCGTCCGGGCTGCCGCTTCCCTGTCTGCCGCCGGCTGCCGGCCGTCTGTCTGCTCCATCTCCTGGCGCAGCTCCTGCCAGCGCCTCCGCTCCGATGTCAAGCGGATGGCCTCCTCCACCACCGCCAGCATTTCCTTCTGGGAATAGGGTTTCAGAAGATATTCGATGGCCCGCACCGACACCGCCTTTTTGGCGTACTCGAACCGGTCGTAGGCCGTAAGGAAAATCAGGCAGCACTCCATATCCTCTTTTCGGATGGCCTCCGCCGCCTCAATTCCGTTCATTCCCGGCATGGCGATATCCAAAATTACGATTTGAATGGATTCCCGCCGGAAAATGTCCAGAGCCTCTCTCCCGTTTTGCGCCTCGAAAATCCGGCACTGGTCCGACAGCCGTTTCTCCAGCGTCTTCTTTAAGACCATACGCTCAATCAGCTCATCCTCGGCAATCAACAATCCGTACATCCGCATATCCGCCTTTCTACTTTTTTCTGGCTCCAAAGGTAATCTTTACCCTTGTCCCTTCATTCTCCTGGCTGTCCACCGATACCTGCCCGTGCTCGTAATAGGCCGTAATCCGCCGGTAAATATTTCCAAGCCCAATTCCAAGTCCGCTTCCCCGGTTTTCCATGGCCTTCCGGATCTGCTCTAAGCGTTCCGGGCTCATGCCAGCCCCGGTATCATCTATACAAATCTGCATAATCCCATCCTGCTCCGTGACGCTGATGGAAAGATTTCCTCCCTCCTCCTTACAGGAAAGGCCGTGGATTACCGCGTTCTCCACCAGCGGCTGAAGAAGGAATACCGGAACCTCCCGTTCGTAAAGCTCCTGGGGGCAGACCACCTTCCACCGAATCCGCTCCCCAAAGCGCATCTGCTGGATATACATATAATCCTGCACCACCTTCATCTCCTCCCTCAGCGGCGCCAGGGGATTGGCGGTACGCAGACTGTAGCGCAGCAGATTGCTCATGGCCACCAGCATCTCCTCCGTCACCGGAGCCTCCTCCATCTGAGACATGCGGGTAATCATGTTTAAGGTATTAAAGAGAAAATGAGGATTCATCTGGCTTTTCACCAATTCCAGCTGTGCCATGGAAAAACGCTGCTCCAACCGGGCCTGCTCCATCTGCTGGCGGTGGAGCTGAATTTCCATCCGGCTCTTTTCCTCAGAGGTGCGGACATAATCCTCCATGGCCCGCTTCATCTTGTTGAAAGCCCCTACCAGCTGGCCCATCTCGTCCTCGCCCTTCCAGGTCACATCCGCCGCGCTGAAGTCATTTTTCTCAATGCTGCGGGACACCGCCGCCAGCTGACCCATGGTGGCCACCATTCCCTTTGTAACAAAACCCATAGAAAACAGGAGGGCCAGAAACACCGCCACCCCGATAGCCCCAAAAATGTAAGGAAGGGTGGTCAGTTTGGGAAGCTGCTCCTCGTAGTAAGCATTTCCCTCCAAAAGTACCGCCTGGGTCAGGCGGGAGGCGTAAGCGGACAGGTAATCCTGCATATCATAAACTTCATAGAGCTGATATACGTACTCCGGTTTCCCCGGTCCCATGGAAAAAACCTGATCCCGCTTTTGTTCATAAGCCCCGTAGCTGTTCCGTATATTCCAGGTAATGGCGTACCGGTTTTCCCCAATCTTTCCATAATCGTAGGGCAGCTGTCCCAAAAGGCTGGCCGTATTCTGGCAGGCTGCCTCGTATTCCTCCAGGTTTTCCTGGCTTCGGTCATCGATGGCTGCGGCGAATGCCTCCGCCTCTACGGACAGAGCCTCCTGAAAGCGGTGGCAGGAAAGATTATCGCTCATGACCGCATTAAATGTATCGGTGAAATAGTACAGCACCCTTAAATTCATAAAAATAGAGGCTCCTACAATCAGGCCCAGAGCCGCCACCAGAATATACATTTTTTTCCTCAGTGACAGCCTGTACCAGCTTCCTGCCAGTCGTTCTACAGCCATTTGCCACATTGAAACCGCTCCTCCTTTATCTCCAGCCTCCGCTTCCCCTTCATTGACACCCAGAATTTACGATGATATAATATGAGCACTTAGCGAGATCTTATCGAGCTTAGTGCGAGTTATACCTGTCCACTTAATGAGGTCTCTCTCGAGTTTAGTGGACAGGTATAGCACGAACAATACCGCAATTCAGGGGGGTGCTTTGGAATGTACGCAATTACCTGCTGTTCTACCGCCGATCTTCCGGCGCAGTTTTATGAAAAAACGGGAATTTCCTACGCCAAGTTTCATTTTTCCATGAATGGCGTGGAATATGATGATGATTTAGGCCTTTCTATCTCTCCTGAGGAATTTTACCAGCAGATCCGCCAGGGCGCCCTGCCGGTTACCTCCCAGGTTAACGTCCAGCAATATGAGGATCTGTTTGAGCCCATTCTCCGCTCCGGCAAAGACTTAATCCATCTGACCCTATCCTCCGGCATCTCCGGCTCCATTGGCTCCGCCCGGATTGCAGCCCGTGAACTGTCGGAGCGTTACCCGAACCGGCGTATCCAGATAATCGATTCCCTGGCTGCCGCCTCTGGCTACGGCCTCCTGGTAGAAGAAGCCTATTGCCGGCAGCAGGAGGGCATGTCCTTTGACCAGCTGGTTTCTTGGATTGAGGAGAACAAGCTGAAACTTCACCACTGGTTCTTTTCCACTGATTTAACCCATTTCCGTCGGGGAGGAAGGATTTCCGCTTCCTCCGCCTTTTTCGGAAATATGCTGAATATCTGTCCTCTGATGAATGTCAACTCCCAGGGGAAGCTGGTTCCCCGCGAAAAGATCCGGGGCAAAAAACGGGTAATGGGCCAGATGCTCCGGCAGATGGAGCTCCACGCCCAGGAGGGACTCGCCTACAAGGGGCGGTGCTTCATCTGTCACTCGGACTGTGCCTCGGATGCCAGAGAACTGGCCGCTATGGTGGAGCAGGCATTTCCCAGCCTGGACGGACCGGTGGAAATTTTCCCCATCGGCACGGTCATCGGTTCCCACACCGGTCCCGGAACCGTGGCCCTCTTTTTCTGGGGAGATGAACGGACCCTGTAGCTCTTTTCTGAATGGTCCTTTGTATGTATCACGCGTAAGCGCCCAAAATACAGGCGCTAAGCGCTCATATCAATAAGCGCGAAAAGCCGCCTTCGTGGCGGCTTTTTCTTATGCCTGCATTCCGCTCTCTTTCAGTGACATGAAGTAGATGGCAAAGAAGCCCAGCAGGGCCGATATAATACTGAAAACCAGGGTAATTCCTCCCGGAATTCCCGGGAACAGCTCCGGCAGGGAGCCGAACATAAATCCCAGTATAATCAGATAGGTGCTCTGAGGATGTCGCTTCATCAGATTTTCCAGCACTCTGGTGGTCAGGAAAATTCCTCCCACCACTCCAATTCCAAGAGGAATCAAGGGAACCACGTTGAGGCTGCTGATATTGTTCATAATCCCCTCATAAATTCCCAGCATATAGAGCATCTGGGATACGCTGATTCCAGGAAGCACCAGCCCGATGGCGATAATCACGCCTCCCACAATCTGCATCAGCGCCCCGGCGATTCCCCCTCCGTCCTGAGGCCCGAAAAGGCCGGCGGGAAGCAAGGACAGTCCTGCCACCAGGAGAATTCCAATCACCGGGTACAGCACCACCTTATAATCCAAGCGTTTCAGCCCCGACTCCTTGTAAATCATGGGCACGCCTCCGGCAACCGCTCCCAGGAAGAAAAACCGCACCGGAATATCGGCAGCCGTAGTAAACAGGGTGCTGATCAATCTGGCAAACAGAACCATTCCAACTGCCGCCCCAGCCAGAAACTGCAGAAGGAATATGGTACACTCTTTTGGCCTGCGGAAAAAGGAACTGACAGAGGTAATCAGCCGGTCATAGATGCCTGTAATCATGGCCATAGAACCGCCGCTGACCCCTGGCACCGTCATAGTTCCTCCAATCCACATGCCCTTTAGCAGGGTAATCCATCCATCTCGATTTTTCATTCATTCAATCTCCTTTAGGTTGGTTTTCTCCCCAAACACCTGCTCCGCGTAGTTCACAGAAGCCATGGCGTCCCGGCAGTAGGCGTCCGCCCCAATGGTTTTTGCGTACTCCTCTGTCAAAACCGCTCCCCCTACCATCACCCGGACTGCCGGGGCTTTGTCCCGCAGCTGGCGGATGGTCTCCTCCATGCTGGGTACCGTGGTGGTCATCAGGGCGCTCAGTCCCACCAGAGGCGCCCCCTCGTTCAGAGCCGTCTCCACCACCTTCTCTGGAGGTACGTCCCTGCCCAGGTCCAGAACCTGGTAGCTGTAATTTTCCAGAAGGACCTTCACAATATTCTTTCCGATATCATGGATGTCCCCCTTAACTGTGGCCAGAACGATTTTCCCCTTCTTCTCCTGGGTCTGTCCCCCTGCCTCCAGCTTTTCCCGTATAACCGCAAAGGCCGCCTTAGCCGCTTCCGCGCTCATAAGAAGCTGAGGCAGGAAAATAGTTCCCTTTTCAAAGCCTTTTCCCACCCGGTCCAGGGCAGGAATCATCTCCTGATTAATGACATCCAAGGGTTCTCTGGTTTCCAGCTGCCGGGCAGCCGCCTGGCAGGCTCCCTCCTTCAGTCCCCGCTCAATAGCCGCCGCCAGAGGAATCTCCCCTCCAGCCGCCGCAGAAGCTCCGGCAGCAGCCTGGTTTACGCCTGCCTTCTTTGTTCCGGAAACAGTAGCCCCGAGCCCTCCGGTCTGGCCGCCGTAAATCCCGATAAACCGTCCGCATTGGGGATCTCTGTTCATCAGGGCGTTAAAGCTGTAGTAGGCCCGCATCATAGCCTCGGAGTTAGGATTGATAATGGCTGCGTCTAGTCCCGCTTCCATAGCCATAGTGAAAAAGGAGCTGTTGATGATTTCCCTCTGGGGCAGGCCAAAGGAAATGTTGGACACGCCCAGTACGGACTTGCAGCCCAGCTCATCCCGGATTCGCCGCAGGGTTTCCAAAGTCACAAGAGCGCCCTTCGGGTCCGAGCTGACGGTCATGCACAGTCCGTCGAAAACCAGATCCTCCCTTCCGATGCCGTAGTCCCGGGCCCGGTCTATGATTTTTCGCGCCACCCGGATTCTGCCCTCGGCCGTTTCCGGGATTCCCTCCTCATCCAGACACAGGGCCACAATCACGCCGCCGTACCTGGCAGCCAGGGGGAAGACAGCCTCCATCACCTCAGCCTTGCCGTTGACCGAGTTAATCATGGGCTTTCCGTTATAAATCCGCATAGCCCGCTCCATGGCCTGGAGATTGGAGGTATCAATCTGAAGGGGGAGGTCGATCACCGCCTGAAGCTCCTTCACCGCCTCCTCCATCATCCGGGGCTCGTCAATCTCCGGCAGTCCCACATTAACGTCCAAAATCTGGGCACCGTTCTCCTGCTGGGTAACCCCCTCCTTTAAAATATATTCCATATTGTGGTCTCTAAGTGCCTGTTTGAATTTGGATTTTCCCGTAGGATTGATGCGCTCCCCGATAATAACCGTCTTTCCCTCAAAGGTTACCGCCTGAGCGTAGGAGGAAACCACAGTCCGTCTTCTTGGCTGAATGGGATTTAAAGGAATCTTCTCGCAGCGCTCCCGCAGCTTCCGGATATGCTCCGGCGTAGTGCCGCAGCAGCCTCCCAGGATATAAGCTCCCATCCGGGCAATCTCCTCCATAACGGAGGCAAATTCATCGGCGTCAATATCATAGAAGGTCTGGCCGTTTTCGCTTCTAGGCAGTCCCGCATTGGGATTGACAATCACCGGCAGGGAAGTCACCTTCAGAAGTTCCTCTAAAATCCCCTTCATCTGAACCGGACCCAGACCGCAGTTGATTCCCAGGGCGTCCACTCTCAGCCCCTCCAAAAGAGCCGTCACCGACTCCACGTTTCCCCCGGTCAGAAGTTTTCCCTTCTCGTCGAAAATCACCGTAGCGAAAACCGGAAGCTCCGGCGCTTCCTCCCTGGCCGCCAGGACCGCCGCCTTCAGCTCCAGGCTGTCGCTCATGGTCTCAATCAGCACCAGGTCGGCTCCGCCTTTCTTCCCTGCCGCCACCACCTGGCGGTAAAGAGATACTGCCGCCTCAAAGGGCAGATCTCCCAAGGGCTCCAAAAGCTTTCCCGTAGGACCCAAATCCAGGGCAATCCTTCCTTTTCCCACCAGAGACAGAGCATCCCTGGCGTTCTCCATAGCGGCAGCCACGATCTCCTCCACTCCGTAGGAGGAAGCAGGCCGCTCTCCCTCCCCGTTCCAGGGCTCGCCTTTAAATTTCAGGCCGTTGGCCCCAAAAGTATTGGTTTTGATCAAATCCGCTCCTGCCCTCAGATAATCCACATGAATCCCCCGGCAGATATCCGGATGGGTAATATTCCAGATTTCCGGAAATTCCCCGGCCTTCAGTCCCTTTGCCTGAAGAAGGCTTCCGGTGCCGCCGTCGAAAAAAAGGCGGCGGGTCCTGATTTCCTCTAATAATTCCATAGATTTCCCTTTCTATATGTTAGGTAAACTATTGAGGATGGCTCAGACAGATGCGCCTGTTCATCCTCTCCGATAAGCGCAGTCCCTCTTTCCACAGACTTCACAGCCTCCTACCCTGCAGCGAACAGGCGTCTTTCCAACCCCCATCACCGCAGTTACCGACTTGGTAGGCATCATAAGAAATCCCTCGGTCAGCGTAATGCCCACACGCTTTCCTGCCTCCAGTCCGTGAAGGATCTGAGGCTGGCAGTCCAGCGGAAAATCTCCGTAGCCCGGACTGAACCTGGGCCGCAGATAAAATCCCTGTCTCTCATAGTCTTCCCTCAATTTCCGGCAGACCTGGTCGCAGTATTCCTCCAGTACAGCGGCTGCCCCAGCCTGAAGAGCCACCGTTCGGCTCATATCCAGCCGATTGTACCGGCGGATCAGGTGATCCACACCGATTCCAAGAGTGGCTGCAAAGACCAGCAGCTTATGGCAGTCCTTCAGATTTTTTTCCAGATTCCGGCTGACAGTCCGAAAGCAGTCCGTTTCAATCACGCCGTCCCCGGGCATTTTTAAGGGGAACTCCCGAACCACATATCTGGGCTCGCAGACTTCCCCCAGCATGGCCAGACACTCCTCCGCCAAATTCAGGACTTCAGGGGGAACCTCCCCCTTGCAGCCCATGTAGCGCAGGACCTCCCCGCGCTTTACCGTCGCAAAATCCATCTATGCCAGTATCTCCTTCAGATTTTCCTGAATCTTCGCCGCCACATCGGGCTTATTCATCGAATAAACGTGGATTCCGTTGACCCCGTTGGCAATCAAGTCAATAATCTGCTCCGTAGCGTAAGCGATGCCCGCCTGCTTCATAGCTGCGGGATTGTCCCCGAATCGGTCTACAATGGCTTTAAACCTGGCTGGCAGATAAGTCCCGCTCATTCCGGTGATGCGCTTAATCTGGCTCGCGTGGGTCACCGGCATGATTCCGGCGATAACCGGCACCGTGATTCCCTTTTCTCGGATGCGGTAAAGATAGCTGTACAAAATGCTGTTGTCAAAAAACATCTGGGTGGTGACGAAATCGCAGCCCGCCTCCACCTTTTCCTTCAGGTAGTCCATGTCTACCGACTTGTTGGCAGACTCCACATGGCCTTCCGGATAGCAGGCCGCTCCGATGCAGAAATCTCCGCTCTCCTTAATTTCCCGAATCAGCTGGGAGGCGTACCGGTATTCCTTCGGGGTCACGCCGTCCGCCGGAATATCTCCTCTCAGAGCCAGAATATTCTCAATCTTCTTCTCCTTCAGCTCCTCCAGAACCTGGTGAACCTTCTCCTTAGTGGAGGAAACGCAGGTCAGATGGGCCAGAGGCGTCACGCCCTGATCCTGGATCATAGAGGCGATTGCTACCGTATATTTGCTGGTTCCTCCGCCCGCGCCGTAAGTAACGCTCATAAAAGAAGGCTTCAGCTTGGCGATTTCCTTGGCCGCCGCCTCCACGCTCTCATATGCCGCCTCTGTCTTCGGCGGAAACACCTCAAAGGATAAAGTTGGTTTTCCCTGTGCCAGTATGTCTCTAATCTTCATCTTATGTCTCTCCTTTGTCATCCCATTATACGGACTGCGGCTTCATCTGTCAATGAGGCTGCCCGTAATTGACAATGAGAACCTCCCGCTCCCGTCCCTTTTTATCTTTCTTGTGGTAGCTGGAATTAGAATATCCGAAATCCAGGGAAATCATCCGGTATCGTTCCCGATTTCTCTCCACCCAGTCCAGCAGAATCTCATTTTTGCCTGCCGGACCCTCCACTACGTTGGAGAGGGCAAAAGAGTGCCCGCAGGCGTCCACCCGGTCTAAATAAGCCAAAAGCTCCTCCTCATCCTTCCCGGTCCACCCCTTTTGCTCATTGTAGGTGGCGCAGGTAATCAGATAGGGCGGATCCGCATAGAAAAAGGTTCCCTCTCCAAAATCCTCCGGACGGATTTTGCGGAAATCCTGGTTGGAAAAACGGTAATCCCCACACTTCAGCCGTCTCATAAAGGCCTGCAGCTTCTGCTGCATCCGCAGATTAAAATCCCGTTTGCCCACCGGTAGGTTAAACTCCCCTTTCCGGTTAAAACGAATCTGATTGTTGAAGGAGTAGACGATGAGCACATAGAGCATCAGATAGTACTCCCCGTCCCGTTCCTTCTTCCCGTTAAAGGCCTTCCGCAGCTTCAAAAACGGCTCACGATTGAAGGAGGCCAGACCGTCCCCGGAATTTTCGCAGTGATAGTATCCGTATCCGTGCTCCCAGGATTTAGAAAGCCCGAAACGTTCAATTAAATCCCCGGTCTGCCGGAAGACCTCCTGCTCCTCCTGGTCCTTCAGCACCTCAAAGAGCCCCGTCAGCCAGGGGTTGGTATCGTTGAACAGGACCTTGCTGGTTGGGGCATTGATTCCCACGTTGCAGCCGCCGCAGAACAAGTCCACCATCTGGTCCATATCCTGCGGAAACAGAGGCAGCAGCTGGGGCAGCAGCTTGAATTTCCCTCCCGTGTAGTTTAAGGGCGAGGGAACCGGCTCCTTGTGATAGTCCCGGCATTTGCACAGAAACAGCCGCTCTTCATTTTCCTTGATGTCCGATTTCCCGGTAGTGAAAGCCTTGTAGCTCTCGGAGTAGACTTGAACCTCCCCCTTCTTCTCCAAAATCCGCAGGATATCCTCGTCGCTGATTTTCGCGTTGGAGCGCTCATTCCCCTTGCGGGCCATATTGTTATAGGAAAGGAGAATGTATTTTGCGTGAATATGTTTTACCAGATCTTCAAAGGCCTCCGCCGCCCGGGCGGTGCAGTAATCGCTCTTTAAGGCAGTCCGGTCCATCTTCCGGGCAACGCCGTAAACTTTTGGCTTCTCCCAGCGGGCCACATTTTCCAGAAGGTGATAGGCGTCGCAATACTGTCTGGAATTGTAGGGCGGGTCAATGTAGACTAAGTCCGCCTCAATGCGGCGCACCAGCTGGTTGGTGTCCTCGTTAAAACAGAGGTTGTTGGGGTTTAAATGCTGTGATGGCTGGGGAAGGGCAAGGGTGAGCCTGCGCTCAAATTTCACTCCCTGGCGGTAAGCGTCGTAATGACCGCAGGTATTGGCAATCTTGTCCATGGCGTACAGAAGGGAGGTGATCAGAAGGGCCCTCTCCCGGCGGTTGATGGTTCCCTTTCCATAGAGAGTCTCGATGTTCTCCCGGATATAGCCGATCCTGGCACAGTCCTCCCTGGAAAAATAGGTGTCCGAGAAATTCTCCGTCATATAGTTTTCCTCGTCCACCGGAACCGTGTTGTAGTCTAAAATCAGCTCCAGAAGCTTTTCCTCGGAATAGGGCTGACTGTCAAACCAGGCCACATGGCAGATGTAATTGCTGTACATCAAATCATTAGTCATCAGCTTCTTATCCGTAAAGGCAGAGGCCACCGCCCCGGTTCCGGCAAAAATATCCGCCACCGTCCGGATGCCGGGACACTGCTCCTTCACAATGGACCGGATGAAATCCAGCAGCTTGTACTTGTTTCCCAGATAGCGGCGGTTGTTGATATGGATGGTTTTATAGGATTCCTCCTGTTTCTCCTCCGCCGGGATCTTCCGTTCCTTTAGCAGCTGCCTGACCGTCTCACAGACCTGACGGGTCCACCGGGGCCTTCCGTTCTCATCCAGCTCCACCTGGAAGGCTCCGTTATTTTTCAGATAATAGAGATAGGATCTGGAAATGTCCAATTCCCTGGCAATCTGAGTTGCCGTCATGTCCATAAGTTTCTTCTCCTCTTCTGCAACTAAATTTCCATTCCATTGGACATTATAACCGATTAAAGGATGGAAAACAAGGGATTTTTCCCTCTCTTAACAAACATACGTTCTAAAAACCGGATGCCCTCTCATTTTTCCGAAATTTAGGGAGAGCATCCGGTTTTTCCTAAACATTTTTCTTTTTGTGGATATTCCGTATGGTTTTCTTCTTAGCGCGCTTCTGCTCCGGCTTTTTCTTCCCGCCGAACGTCCCGTTCGCCGCCCGCATTTCCCCGAAGCTTCTTCCCCCGCGGGGCCGGATGAGGCATTTCCGGTCGTATCCGATCAGATCCGTCCGTCCCGCCCGCTTCAGTGCTTCCTCCACCAGATCGTAATTTTTCGGATTCCGGTACTGGATCAACGCCCTCTGCATGGCCTTCTCGTGAGGGCTGACCGGCACGTACACCGGCTCCATGGTTCTGGGATCCAAGCCCGTATAGTACATACAGGTGGAAATGGTCGAAGGAGTGGGGTAAAAGTCCTGCACCTGCTCCGGCATGTATCCCAAATCCCGCAGATACTCGGCCAGCTCCACCGCATCCTTTAAGGTAGAGCCCGGATGGGAGGACATGAGATAGGGCACCAGATACTGCTTGAGCCCTAAGCGGGCATTCATCTGCTCGTACTCCTTCACAAACTGGCGGTACACCTTGTTTTTCGGCTTTCCCATCCTGGAGAGCACCTCGTCGGACACATGCTCCGGCGCCACCTTCAGCTGGCCGCTGACATGGTACTGGCACAGCTCCTTCAAGAACTGACGGCTCTTGTCCGCCAGCAGGTAGTCGAAGCGGATGCCGGAACGGATGAACACCTTCTTTACCCCCGGCAGGGCCCGGAGGCGGCGCAGGAGGCGGATATAGTCGCTGTGGTCCGCGTTGAGATTTCTGCAGGGCTCCGGGAACAGGCACTGACGCCCCGGGCAGGCTCCCTTTGTCATCTGTTTTTCGCAGGCCGGGAAACGGAAATTGGCGGTGGGCCCTCCCACATCGTGAATGTAGCCCTTAAAATCCGGCTCTTTTGTCAGAAGTTCCGCTTCCTCCGCCAGGGAGTCGTGGCTTCTGACCTGGATAATCCTGCCCTGGTGAAAGGTCAGAGCGCAGAAACTGCAGGCGCCAAAGCAGCCCCGGTTGCTGATGAGGGAAAATTTCACCTCCTGGATGGCCGGGATTCCGCCTTTCTCCTCGTAAGAAGGATGATAGGTGCGCATATAGGGCAGGCCGTAAACCTCGTCCATCTCCTCCTGGGTCAAAGGCTTGGCCGCCGGATTCTGCACCACCCACAGATGGTCCTCCGCGTAAGGCTCCGCCAGCCGTTTTCCCGTAAAGGGGTCCGTGTTGCAGTATTGGATATAGAAGCTTTTGGCGTACTCCCGCCTATCCTGCAGAAGCTTCCGGTATGAGGGAAGCAGTTCATAGTCATAAACGGATTCCAGGCTTTTGGTCCGGTACACCGTTCCCTCCACAAAGGTAATGTCCTTTACGTCAATCCCGGCGTTCAGGGCGTCGGCAATCTCCACGATGGAGCGTTCCCCCATACCGTAGGAAATCAGGTCCGCCTGGGCGTCCAGCAAGATGGAGCGCTTCAGACGGTCGGACCAGTAATCATAGTGTGCCAGCCTGCGCAGGCTGGCCTCGATTCCTCCGATAATAATGGGCGTATTCTTATATACCGAACGGATCAGATTGCCATATACGATGGTTGCGTAATCCGGGCGTTTTCCCATCTCTCCCCCCGGCGTATAGGAATCTTTGGAACGGCGCTTCTTGGAAACTGCGTAATGGTTCACCATAGAGTCCATATTTCCGCCGGAAATCAAAAATCCCAGCCTCGGCTCTCCCAGGGCCGTGATGCTTTCCGGGTCCTTCCAGTCCGGCTGAGGGATGATTCCAACCTTATAGCCGTGGGCTTCCAGCACGCGGCTGATGATCGCATGACCAAAAGAGGGATGGTCCACATAGGCATCCCCCGTAACATAGACAAAGTCGCACTGTTCCCATCCCCGCCGCTCCATATCAGCCCGGCTGATGGGCAAAAAATCGTGTATCATGACAGATCCTTTCCACTCTTCCTATTTATGATATGGCTCCCCGGCCCGTATCCGGAAGCTCCGGTAAATCTGCTCCAGCAAAATAACCCGCATCAGCTGATGAGGGAAGGTCATGGCAGAAAAGCTGAGAGCGAAATCCGCTCTCCTCATCACTTCTTTGGAAAGCCCCAGAGAACCTCCGATCAAAAAAACCAGCTGGCTTTTTCCCTCCACCGCCAGCCGCTCCATACGGGCCGCCAGCTCCAGGGAATCCAGCTGCTTTCCCTCCACCGCCAGAGCGATTACATAGGCGCCCTCCCGAATCTGGTCCAGAATCCGGCGTCCTTCCTTCTCCTTAATCTGCTCTTCCAGTGCCTCGCTTGCCCCATCCGGCGTCTTCTCATCTGCCACCTGGATGATTTCCAGGCGGCAATAGCGGCTCAGGCGCTTGGAGTACTCCCTGATGGCATCCTCAAAATACCGCTCTTTTATCTTTCCCACCGCAATCAGAGTGATTTTCATTCTTTAAACTCCAAAATCATGTCGTACCACACGGCTCCCCCGTGGACGGACTTGGAAAGCCCCAGCAGGCGGTAGCCCAGTTTTTCATAAAAACCAATCAAACGCTCCTTGCAGGTCAGGATGAGGCCTGCTCTGCCCTGATTTCCGGCTCTCCGGATCATGGTCCTCATCAGGTCCGCGGCAATTCCCTGCCCTCGGAACTCCTCCACCACATCCAATCCGAAAATAGCCTGGTAGGCCCCTCTTGGATTGTGCAGGCTGATATCCTCAAACATCTCATCGGAAATGGTTCTCTCGTCGGTTACGGCCCCGTTGATGAATCCGATGATGCGGTCCGATTTTGACAGCTGCGCCACCAAAAAACTATCGCGGTAAGCGGCCAGACGCTCTCTGATCTGTTCTCTCCCCGCCGCTTCAGCCGCAGGAAAGCAGGCCGCCTCCACAGCGGCAATCTGATCCAGATCCTCCGGGCGGGCCGTCCGTATTCTGTATTCTATTTTCTCTCTCATCGATCTCGTTCCGTAACTGTTCAGTACCCCACAGGTGCAGGCCTACTGAACAATTATCTCGCTCCTTTTTTCGTTTTTTTCTTTGCTGCCGTCCTGAACTGTTAATTTTTTACATGGAAGTAATATCCCACGCCCCATTTGGTATGAACGTACTTGGGATCGCTGGGGCTGGGCTCAATCTTCTCACGCAAGCGGCGCACATGAACGTCCACTGTACGCACGTCCCCGTTTTCCATAGCCCGGTTGCCCCACACATAGGTCAGAAGCGCTTCCCTGCTGTAAACCTTGTTGGGATTGCGCACCAGAAGCTCCAAAAGGTCAAATTCCTTGGCCGTCAGGTTAATCTCCTTCCCGGCGATGTTCACCCGCCGGCTCTCCGTATCCATCTGCAGGTCCCCGGCTCCAATGACGGTATTCTTCTTCTCTTCCTTCCGGTATTTGCGGCTCTTGCCGCTGCGGCGCATGATTGCCTTAATCCTGGCCTTTACCTCCAGGATATTAAAGGGCTTGCTGATATAATCGTCGGCCCCGTACTCCAGTCCCAGAATCTTATCCATATCTCCGCCCTTGGCCGTCAGCATGATAATGGGCATATCGGAAAATTCTCGGATGGCCTGGCAAACCTCGTAGCCGTCAAACTTCGGCAGCATCACATCCAGCAGGACCATATCATATTCGGTCTTTTTGGCCAGTTCAATGGCCTCTTCGCCGTCATAGGCGCAGTCAACCTCCATCCCGTCCTGCTCTAGACTGAAACGGATTCCCTTCACAATCAGCTTTTCATCATCTACCACTAAAACTCTCGGCATATCGTTCCCCTGTTCTATCACTCAAAGCCATACCCGGCTTTTCAATTTGTTTTATATGCATCAGATTCCATCAGGCTTTTATTCACAGAAACGCCGGGCGTCTGCTGGCGCCCGGAGTTTCCGGCCGGTATGCTTATACCGTAATCGAATCCTTAATCTTCTGAAAAGCTCCCTCCTTGATGCCGGACACATTCATAATGTCCTCAATCCGTTCAAAGGGGCCGTGCTCCTGCCGATAGCGGATGATATCCTCTGCCCGGGACTCACCGATTCCCGTCAGGGTCATCAGCTGTTCTTTTCCTGCAGTATTCAGATTCACCTTTGCTTCCTGAGAATCTCCCTGCGGCATACTTTCCTGAGGAGATCCCGTTCTTGCCCACTCCTTTGCTTCCTGGAGGTTGGGAACCTGAATCTTCATCCCGTCGGTGATCTCCTGGGCCAGGTTCAAATACCAAACAGCGGCATCGGCGCTAAATCCACCTGCCATCTCCACTGCCTGATAGATCCTGCTTCCCGCTTCAAGCTCATAGACGCCCGGCGCATTCACCTGCCCGCACACATGGACAAAGCAGGAAGCCTCGGTAGAAGGGGCGGTCTCCCGGGAAAAGTTCTCTGCAGAAGACATTTCTTTTTCCCCTGCCTCTGCTTCCTCGGACTCAGCCGGAGTTTCCAATATAATCTCCTGTTTTTCCCCGCTGAGGGGTCCGCAGCTATAACAAATTCCGGCGGCAGTCACCGCCAGAATTACAGCTCCCATTTTCAGCCTTTTCAGCAGCTTCAGATTCATTTTCAATGGCTCTCTCTCCTTTTCCGAAAGGAAGCCATCTTGGCCTGATAATCATATTCTATCGGAATCCTTGCGCAAATACAAGGGTTATTTACAGAAAATATACCCCGAAAATCCCGTTCTATTTGCGAAAAATGACGATTCCTGCCACTGCTACCAGGGCACCGATAAGCTTGCGCCACTGAAAATCCGCTTTTTCCACTCCGAAAAGGCCGAACAGCTCGATACAATAGGCCACTACGATCTGGGATACCACAATCAGCAGCGCCGCCTGGGCCGGTCCCAGCCCGCTCATGCTTTTCACAACCGTGTAGGTAATCAGGGCTCCGATCACGCCCCCCAAAAGCACATATTTCGGCGTCACCTGCAGCAAATCCCCCACCGGCTGCCGGCCTGTAAAAAGCCAGATTCCCACGCAGGTCAAAAAGGCGCTGAACTGGACCCAGCCCGCCGCCACCCACATACTGCTCTGTTCTGTCACTTTTGTGTTAAAAACCCCCTGAATGCTCATCAGGGCTCCGGAAATCAACGCAATAATAATTCCCATAAACTTTTATACCGCCTTTCCTCGATGGTATCCTGCATATTTAATAACAGTTCAGGACGGCGGAAAAAGGATGTCCTGAACAGTTACTGCATTAGCTAGGATATCCCGGGGCTCAGGTTTTATTCTCCAAAAAGGCTCTTCGGAGAATCCCCGTTTAAGGGTCTCCCTTGTCTTGCTCAGGAGAGTGTGCTATATTTTAAGAAATAACCATTCGGGACAGCGGAACAATGGCGGCAAAAACAGGAGGTGCAGGATTTATGGAACATATCATCACGCGGATTCTTCAGGCAACGGCGTGGCCTATGGATCCCCCCGCTCCCTACTCCCCCTTTCACCTCTGCCTGCTGCTGGCAGGAATTCCCCTTTCCATCCTTGCCGCCTGCGCCGCCGCGGACTCCCGGAAAGGAAAAATGGCCGGCAAAAGAAAAACAGCTGCTTCATGGGACCCTCTTCTCTTTTTCTGTGGTCTCCTTCTCGCCATCAGCGAGATCTATAAGCAGCTGTTTTTATATGAAATCGTAAACGGCGGCCGCTACGACTGGTGGTATTTCCCCTTCCAGCTCTGCAGCATCCCCATGTATTTATGCCTTCTTCTGCCTCTTCTGTCCTTTTCCGGCCTCCAGTCCCTCCGTCTGGCCGTTTACACCTTTCTTCAGGACTTCGGGCTCTTAGGCGGCGTTATGGCTCTCCTGGAACCCTCGGGTCTGATGCATCCTTACTGGACTCTGACCCTTCACGGGTTTTTATGGCATTTCATGCTGATTTTCCTGGGACTTTACTGCGCCCTTCGGGGCAGAGCCGGAAAGGAAATCCGGGACTTTTTCAGAACCGTCCCCTTGTTTCTCGTCTGCTGTGTCATTGCTACTGCCATCAATATAGGATCCCATCCCTACGGCAATGCAGACATGTTTTATATCAGTCCCTACTATCCCAACGGGCAGATTGTATTTCACCAGATCGCCCTGGAAATCGGCGTCGCTGCCGGGAATCTGGTCTATCTTACCGGAGTTCTGGCAGGCGGATTTTTATTTCATCTTCTCTGCCGGGAAATACGAACTCACCGGACGGCGTCCTGATAAACGATTTTTCCTTTACAGATTGTATACTTTACCTTTCCCGTCAGCTCCATGCCGGCAAAGGGCGAGTTATCTGATTTGGATGCGAAACGCTCCGGCTTCCAGCTTTCATTTTCATCGAAAATCACCAGATCCGCCGGCTTTCCAACCGCAATTCTCCCCAATTCCAATCCATACATTTTGGCCGTATTCAGACTCATCTTCTCCATCAGCTCCATCATAGTCAAATGTCCCCCATGGACCAGCTGGGTGATGCCAAGCGCCAGGGAGGTTTCCAATCCAATGATTCCGCTGGGTGCCTTCGTGAGTGGCTGATTTTTTTCCTCCCGGCTGTGGGGCGCGTGGTCTGTAGCAACCATGTCGATGGTGCCGTCCTTTAAGCCCTGAATAATCGCCTGCCGGTCTGCTTGCGTCCGAAGGGGCGGATTCATCTTCGCCAACGTACCGTATTTCAATACCGCTTCCTCCGTCAAGGTAAAATGATGGGGCGTTGCTTCCGCCCATACATCGGCCCCCATCTCCTTGGCGGCCCTTACCAGAGCTACGGCATGGGCAGAGCTGATATGCTGTACATTGATTCTGGCCCCTGTATAAAGAGCCAGCATGCAGTCTCTGGCCACCATCACATCTTCCGCCACGGCGGGAGAACCCTCAATTCCCAGAATCTTCGCCGTCTCTCCCGCGTTAATTCCATTGTTGGAGATAAAAGCGGGATCCTCTTCGTGAAAGCTTAAAGGCAGTCCCAGCTTTTTCCCCTTTTTCATAGCTGCCGCCGCCAGCATTTCGTCCAGAATAGGCTTTCCATCGTCCGTAAAGCCAACTGCTCCAGCCGCAGCCAGTCCATCCATATCTGTCAGCTCCCTGCCTTCCATCCCCTTCGTGATAGCCGCGCAGGACATTACCCGAATCCCGGTCGCCTCCCCCTTCTGCAGCACATAAGACAAGGTGTCCGGCGTGTCCACCGGTGGCTTTGTGTTGGCCATGCAAATCACTGTGGTAAATCCGCCGGCTGCGGCTGCGGCCGCCCCGGTTTCAATATCCTCCTTGTAAGTCAGACCAGGATCGCGAAAATGCACATGACCGTCAATTAGCCCCGGACCTACCATCAGTCCGTCCGCATCCACAATCTCCTCTCCTTCGGCAGCCAGGCCCGGTCCGATCTCACAGATTACTCCGTCCCGGATTCGGATATCCATCTTGCCTTCCTT
Organism: uncultured Clostridium sp.; assembly: GCA_900547035.1. GTDB lineage: Bacteria > Bacillota > Clostridia > Lachnospirales > Lachnospiraceae > Enterocloster > Enterocloster excrementigallinarum. The sequence continues at coordinate 45,682 of URFM01000023.1, forward strand.
CCCACTTTCCGGGTCCAGCACATAGCCATTTCTAACGATCATATTCTCTCCTCCTGTTTTACTATTATCGTTTCGTCGTAAGAATTTCGAAAAAACTCGGTCCAAAGCAATCCCGCGTCATATTTGTGAAAAGTCTGCGTAAGCCGCCTTCGCAATGGATTCTCTGCGAAATTTCCGGATCGTTTCCGCGCTCATGGGAACCATGCTTCCCTCCTGACGGCCCAAATATGCATTCAGCATTTCCGGGAGACGGAATACCTCCATTACGATATCATAGGCAGTATAAATCTTGTCGTCCTGAATCTGCCCGCTGTCCAGATATTCCTTTAAAGCCATCTCCCTCTTCTTGCCGATCGCCTTCGCGGCACCGATCGATTTTAAGATATGCCAGAAAGCGCGGCTGACGCACCTGGCATTTTTCTGGCGCAGCCGTTTTGAACCTGGTTCAAAATCCATCGGGGTAATCCGGACCAGCTTCAATTCCTTCAGCCGCTTTGGAAACAAGGTGAATTCTCCTTGTACCATAGTCAGAATTTCTTCTTCCATCTGGTCCAAAGCTTTCAGCGAGTCTCCTCTGTGTCTTCTGGAATACTCCCTTCCGGGTACAATGGAGCCCTCCTCTGTCCGCCAATAAGTCCGGACATGAAAGGAGCTTTCCCCTATATCGGAGGTTACAAACTCCAGACAGGGCATAAGCGGACGGCTCCATCCTTCACGCCGGCAAAGTTCATTTCCATAATCCGGAAATTCAAAATGAATGGAAACCCGCTCATGGCATATCTCCCAAAACCTACATTCCATAGGCCCCAGATTCAGCCGGCCTGCAAAGTGTTCCGAAAGCTCCCCATAAAGTTCACAAAGTCCAAACAGCTTCATTTCCCGATATTTTCCGCCCAGAAAGGCGAAAATTTTATGCAGCTTTATGCCCTCCTTTTCTACCTGGCGGATGACCAGGGTACACTCCCGAACTTTTGCCATCTTTCGGGCAAGAAACAGATTTCGTTCCAGGGTCGCCTCTTGTAAAGGCCCTGCCGTCATCCCCAGACGCTGCGCCAGAGTCGTAAAGGCAAAATCCGAAACAAACAGAAGCGCCCCGTTTTTCCTCTCAAGCAGCAGCGTTCGGTTTCCCTTCAACGCCTCGGCAAACAATCCGGCGCCTCCCCTGCAATCCGGCCATGAAGCATCCCGAATTTGCTGTCTTAAAGGAAGGCAGAGTGTCTCTCCGCTTCCATCCGTTTTCTTTTGAAAAGGTTGTCCGGATTCAAAGAGGTATCCCTCCGGGCAGCATTCTCCTCCCCCGTCTTCCAAATATGCCAGCCTAAAATCAGTCAGACTGCTTTCTCTTATATGAACTGTCTGACCGTCAATAGCCCGAAGCAAAGCCTCAAATTCGTCCCTGTTCTCTCCAAAACAATAAAAATCGTCCAATAGAAAAGCCGGATCGAGAGACGCTGTCATAAAATTCCTCCCCTTTACTTTTTAGAGTCCCAGCACCCGAATTAAAAGTATCCAAGCCAATCCATAGTAAATTACCACTGCCATCAAATCGTTGATTGTAGTAATCAGGGGACCCGAAGCT
>URFM01000024.1 GCA_900547035.1 uncultured Clostridium sp.
AAATATGGAGCTTTGGTAAAAAGCTTTACATTTTACCTGACTTTTCATTTCACATCTAATGTTAAGCTTAACATTAGATGTGATAATCAAGAAGAACTGTCTGATCCGACCAGAGAGACGGTTCATAGGGATTGGCAGGGAGCGGCTGCATGAAATTTTTCTCCTCATGGATATAAGCATCGCGGCGGTTCCCTTCCCGTTTTTTAAAGGCATAACCATTAAGTTCTTCCAGCTTTTCGGCAACAGCCTCTTTGGCATCCGCCAGAGAGAAGAAGGTTTCGTTCCTCAATGCTGCCAGGATCCATGTAGAGGCATAGGAGACACTGCCTTCAGCATGGCTCTTGTCCTGCGGACGGCGAACACGAGCAGGGACGATTGCGGTGCCATAGTGGTCTGCGAGTTCTGAATAGCTGCGGTTAAGAACCGTTTCCATACGGGTGTTTTTCAACACGCCGGTGCGGAGATTGTCCGGGATCGTCATCCTGGGGACGCCGCCGAAATACTCATAGGCATGTACATGGCAGAGCAGCCAGTTTTCAGACTTCATGTCCTTGCAGAGTTCCGCATAAACATAGCAGCTGCAGGGAAGTACCCCTACAAACAGGTACGCGGGAATTGTTTCACCAGTAACAGGATCTTGGATCGGCAGTGTCCCGCCGGCCCAGTCCACTTCCATGGCCTCTCCGGGTTTATGATGGATCCTCATAGTGGCTTTGGATTTTCTGGCCCATGCCCGGTAAATGTCACAAAACTGTGTATACTGGTATGGGACGCGCCCTGCATTGGAACAATTGACCTGATATTCTTTCCAAAGCAGTGTCAGGTTCACTCCTTTTTTCGCCAGCTCACGGTGGATCCAGGCACAGTCCGGTTCCAGATAAACTTTTGCTTTTTCCTGCCGTTCCGGATAAAGCAGGATATAAAGCTGTAGATTGGTCACCTCCTCTCCAAGCGGCCACCGGATCCCTTTCTCATCCGCAAGGCGTTCTACTTCTCTTACGGTGTTGCGGGAGCTGTGCAGCGATCCGGCGATCTGTGTGATGTTGTGCCCAAGGCTCTGGAGCCTCAGGATTTCGCGATAATCTACCATGATCATCGTCCTCCTTAAATGATAGTCACACAAATGTGTGCCATTATCATTATAAGAATGACTTTGATCACCGACTATACCTCTCCGAGATCAGTGATCTGAATCTCCGTGAAAGGTGATCAGATTGACCGTGAAGGATGGTCAGTTTATCTGAAATATACAAGGACAGAACAACGGTTTGAAAATCTGAAATTTGGTATTGTAGATGCGGATGATACGGTATTGGAAGATATAGATTTCAAAGAAGATGATGAAAATGTGGCGTCGTTCTGGGTTGGGTATACAGATACAACCGAGTTCTATATGAAAATTAAGACATCGGAGAGTTTTGTTGAAACGACTTTTGATATAAAAGAAAAAGATCAGGTAGATAATCCGCAGTTGTTTTCTCTGATTGTAGTTGAAGATAAGGGACAATTAAAAATAGAGGAATCTCTGTAAGAGGGATTCTTCTATTTTTATTGATAATTTTTCATTGACCGGTGAAAAATAAGAACTAGGCTGAAAAAATTTCGCGGACATGGAAACCATATTGAAGTTTTTTACGCCAATCCGGCTGAATTTTTTGAAAATTCTTGTTGCCAAGATTTCGTAAAAGAAGTATAATGGAGCTGTGTTGTACAAAGTATACAAAAAAAGAAGAGATGTGTATAGACAATTACTATAAATTGTCTATCTCGTCTGTCCGGAGCCGACAAAACTCCGGGATATCCAAAACCCTGCTTTCAAAACAACAGGGGATGGATGGGAAAGGAGATGACGTAAATGGAAATCCAACTGCAGGAACTCATTGATCAGATTAAAACTGATGGCGTAAAGGCCGCTGAAGCAGAAGCTGCTTCCATATTAGAATCAGCAAAAGCGGAGGCTGAAAAAATCATTTCCGACGCGAAGGCGGAAGCTGAGAAGACGATGCAGGAAGCCAAAGCGCAGAATGAGCGGTTTGTACGCGCAGGTGAAGATTCCCTCCGCCAGGCCGGAAGAAACCTTTTGATTTCGTTCCGGGAAAGTGTTGCGAAGGAGCTTAACGCCATTGTAGGGGACAACGTGAAAGAAGCGTTATCTTCCGATTCTCTTTCGCAGCTGATTCTCACGGCGGTGGAAAACTGGACAAAGGATACGGAAGCGGAGGACATTTCCGTCTTAATCGGAAGCAAAGAGCTGGCTTCCATTGAGGCGGGGATGCTTGCTGGACTGAAAGAACGGATGTGTACGGGGGTCACCTTGAAAGCAAGTGATAAGTTTGAAGGAGGGTTCCGGATTTCGGTCCAGGATGGACAGGCATATTATGACTATTCGGCAGAAGCGGTTACCGAGCTGTTGAGCGCGTATCTGACTCCCAAACTGATATCATTGATGAAAGAGGCTGAGAATGTATGAATCAATACTATCTGATTGCACAACTGCCCTCTTTGGAGATTGCCAGTGAAACAACAGCGCTGCCCATTACGGAAGAACGATTTTATGAACTCTGCAAAACCAATTTGGGGAAAAAGGCATGGAACGCCTTAAACGGGCTGACCCTTGTTCCCAAAAGACAGAATCAAAAAACGGGATATTCCTTTATTGACAAGTGGTACCAGTGGGAAAGAAATTTTCGTCTGGCACTTGCAGGCGCCCGGGCGGAGAAGATGAAAAAGCCATTTGAAGGTAAAACAGGAGAGTTTCCCGAGGAACTGCTTCGGACGGTACGTCAGGCGGTGGAAATGGGGGATCCTCTGGAGGCAGAGCGGTATTTAACCCGCGTCCGCCTGGATTTTTTGGAAACGCTGCGCCCTGCGGATCCTTTTAGCGAAACGATGTTGTTTTATTATGCGCTGAAGCTGAAGCTCATTTTAAGGATCCAGCAATTTGATAAAAGTAAGGGGCAAAACGCATATCGAAAAATTTACGGCTCAATTATGTATGGGGGCGATCAGGAGGTTAAAGAATGACCGGAAACAATCAAAACACAGGGCGAGTGGTAGGTGTGAACGGAAATATGGTATCCGTCCAGTTTGAAGGCAACGTCTCGATGAATGAGATTTGCTATGTAAAAGTTGGGAACACCTCTCTCAAAAGCGAAGTTATCCGTATCCGGGGGACGATTGCCCAGATACAGGTTTACGAGATGACAAACGGCATTCAGTGCGGTGATGAAGTGACGTTCACCGGGGACATGCTGACGGCGGAGCTGGGACCGGGCCTTTTGGGCCAGATTTACGATGGACTGCAAAATCCCTTGCCGCTTTTGGCCAAGCAGGCGGGATGGTTCCTGGAACGGGGAATTTATACAAACGCGCTGGATGACCAAAAGAAATGGGAATTTACCCCGACTGCGAAACCGGGCGACGTTGTGAAAGCAGGAGAATATGTAGGGACAGTGCCGGAGGGTTCCTTTATTCACAAAATCCTTGTTCCATTTTACCTGCTGGGGAATTACACGGTAAAATCCGTGGCGCAAAAGGGAACATATACCATTAAAGAAACGATTGCGGTGATTGCGGATGACAGGGGCAATGAGATTCCGCTTACCATGTCTTTCAAATGGCCGGTGAAACGTGCTGTTACCTGTTACAGTGAACGTTTGGCACCTGCAGAAACAATGGAAACAAAGGTCCGCCTGATTGATTCCTTTTTCCCTGTGGCAAAGGGAGGGACTTATTGTATTCCTGGACCTTTTGGCGCAGGCAAGACGGTATTGCAGCACACAACCTCAAAATACGCGGACGTGGATATCGTTATCATCGCTGCCTGCGGAGAACGCGCCGGAGAAGTGGTGGAAACGCTGACGGAGTTCCCGGAACTGGTGGACCCCAAGACGGGCCGTTCCCTGATGGAGCGCACTATTATCATCTGCAATACGTCCTCCATGCCCGTTGCCAGCCGCGAGGCTTCTGTTTATACTTCTGTGACGTTGGCGGAATATTACCGCCAGATGGGACTGCATGTACTGCTTCTGGCAGATTCTACTTCCCGCTGGGCCCAGGCTCTTCGGGAAATGTCGGGACGCCTGGAGGAGATTCCGGGAGAAGAGGCGTTCCCGGCCTATCTGGAATCCTATATTGCGGCATTTTATGAGAGAGCCGGCTATGTACGCCTTCCGGACGGCTCCAGAGGCTCCGTAACCATCGGCGGTACGGTTTCTCCCGCCGGCGGCAATTTCGACGAGCCGGTGACCCAGGCGACATTGAAGGTAGTAGGTGCTTTCCACGGACTGTCCAGGGAACGTTCGGATGCCCGTAAGTACCCGGCTATTGACCCGCTGATTTCATGGTCCAAGTATCAGGGAGTGGTCGCGGCTGAGAAGATGGCGTTTTTGCGGAATATTCTGCTTCATGGAAACGACATTGGCTCCATGATGAAGGTAGTGGGAGAGGAAGGCACGAGCCTGGAAGATTTCATTGTTTACCTCAAAGAAGAAATGTTGGATGCGGTTTATCTCCAGCAGAATTCCTTTGACTTGATTGAGGCAAACTGCGGGGCAGAGCGTCAGCGCTATGTAATCGATAAATTGATACGGGTTCTCGGATCGGAATACGCGCTGAAGGATAAGGATGAGGCCCGCGGTTTCTTTAACCGTATGCGCCAGAAATTTATTGACTGGAATTATACGGAATTTATGAGCGAGGCTTTTAAGACTAGGGAATCGGAAATCGACCGGCAGTACGAAGAAGGCTGCGGAAGGTGCGGCTACGAAGCAGAAGCATTATGCAAAGGCGGTGAGTAAGGATGAATAAAGTATATAACCGGATCGAATCCATTACCGGAAACGTGATTACGGTCCGCGCCAAAGGAATCCGGAACAACGAGCTGGCCACGGTCAGCACACGTTTTGGCAAATCCCTTGCGGAGGTAAATAAAATTGATGGGGACCTGGTTTCCCTGCAGGTATTTGCTGGCGGCAAGGGAGTGTCCACAGGGGATGAAGTGCGTTTCCTGGGGCATGAGATGCAGGTATCCTTCAGCGAGGATCTCTTTGGGCGGGTATTCAACGGCTCCGGCGAACCCATGGACAAGGGACCGGCCCTGACAGAAAATATGAAGCCCATTGGCGGCCCTTCCGTAAATCCTACGAAGCGTATTCTTGCCAACCGTATGATGCGTACCAACATTCCCATGATTGATATGTTTAACACCCTGGTTGTTTCCCAGAAGCTTCCGATTTTCTCCATTTCTGGAGAACCTTACAATGAACTGTTGGCCCGCATTGCCATGCAGGCGGAGGCGGACGTCATCATTCTCGGCGGAATGGGATTAAAATATGACGACTATCTCTATTTCCGGGAAACCCTTTCCCAGGGCGGCGCTTTAAGCAGGACGGTCATGTTTATCCACACGGCTGCCGACCCTACCGTAGAATGCATGAAGATTCCGGATATGGCCCTGGCGGTTGCGGAGCAGTTCGCGCTGCAGGATAAGGATGTTCTGGTGCTTCTGACCGACATGACCAACTACGCCGATGCCATGAAGGAAATCGCTATTACGCAGGAACAGGTGCCCTCCAACCGAGGATATCCGGGAGATTTGTATTCCCAGCTGGCAGCCCGTTATGAAAAGGCCGTTGACTTTGACAATTCCGGTTCTGTAACGATTCTGGCCGTGACTACCATGCCGGGCGACGATGTGACCCACCCGGTTCCGGACAACACGGGCTACATTACGGAAGGCCAGTACTATTTAAAGGGCGGACGGATCGAACCCTTCGGCTCTCTGTCCCGTCTGAAACAGAATGTAAACGGCAAGACAAGAAAAGACCACCGCGCCCTGATGGACGCCATGATTCGCCTGTATTCTTCCTACAAAGATACGGTTGAGAAGAAGAACATGGGCTTTGTCATGAACCGTTGGGATGAAAAGCTTCTCAAATATGGAACATTGTTTGAGGAGAAGCTGATGAGCCTTTCCGTAAACCTTTCCCTGGAAGATGCGCTGGATTTGGGGTGGCAGATCCTTGCGGATTGTTTTGAGAAGGATGAAACGGGCATGAAATCAGAGCTGATTGAAGAATTCTGGCCTGAACGATAAGGAGGGGCAGGAACCTTGGCAAAAATTAAATTGACTAAAAATGAATTAAAGGTACAGAAAGATGCGTTAAAAATGTACCAGCGATATTTGCCTACCCTGACCCTCAAGAAACAGCAGCTGCAGTCCGAAATCCGCGCCATTGAAGCAAACGCGAAAGCCGTAAGGCAGCAGAAAACAGAACTTGAAAAGGAATTTGAAGAGTGGATTGCTGTCTTCAGCGAAGAAGACGTGTTTCCGGAAGGAATCATTACCGTCTCGAATATCCGGAAAGGAACCGGGAATATTGCGGGCGTTACGATTCCGACGTACGAAGGGGCGGATTTTTCCAGAGGGGATTACGATTTGTATGAAACGCCTCTGTGGGTCGATTTGGCGGCCAACCATATGGAAAAGGCCATGGAACTCGACTTGGAAGCAGAAGTGCTGGAGGAACAGGTCCGGCTTTTGCAAAAAGAATTACTTACCACATCCCAGAGGGTCAACCTCTTTGAAAAGGTGAAGATTCCGGAGACGAAGGAAAATATCAGAAAGATTTCAATTTATATGGCAGACCAGCAGGTCAGCGCAGTCGTCCGTTCTAAAATTTCTAAAAAGAAGATAGCGCAGGCGAATGAAGCTGCCGCCGGAAGGGAGGTTGCGGTCCCATGATTGTGCCGATGAAAAAAGTCTCTCTCATCGTACTTGACGGCGAGAGAAAAAATGCATTGAAAAAACTTCGTAAGCTCGGGCTTTTGCACATTGAAATTAAAGAGGGAAAAGGGCCGCGCCTTTTGGAACTGAAGGAGCAGATCGCTTTTTTGGAAAAGGGACTGTTCGCGGTTGCGGATCAGGCGGTTAAGGGTATGGCTGCGAAAGAAGCGGACACGAAAGAGGCCCTTTCCATCGCCGGAAGAATTGATTCCCTCCAGGAAGAGCAAAAGAAATGCTATGAGGATATTTCCGTCTACGGGACTGAGATGGAGCGGATCAAAGCCTGGGGAGAGATCGACCCTGGGGAGATTGCGGTTTTGGCCGAAAAGGGAATTGCCCTTTCTCTCCATGAAATGAGTCCTTCCGCATATGACAAACTGGGGGATACGGTCCGAAGGATTGTGCTGGAGCGCACAAAGAATGTGGTGCGTTTTCTTCTTCTTTCGGATGCAACCATCAATGAGGAAGATCGGGCCGCTCTGGAGGGCAGCCGGTTTAAGCTTCCCAGCGTATCAACAGGAGAAATCCGAAAGAAATTGGAAGATGCTGAAAAACGGCTGAAAAGCATAAAGGAAGAGCTGGCTTCTCTGGCGGCTTATGGGGCCAGCCTGGAACGGGCCATCGAGGCGTTAAAAAAGGAATTCCAGTTTGAAACCTATGCCAGCGGAATGGGAGAAGAAGATCTCTCGGAAGACGCTTCCGGAAGGGTTACGGTGGCTTATCTCGTCGGTTTCCTTCCGGCGGAGGATTTAGGCAAGCTTCAGGCCATGGCCAGGGAAAATGCATGGGGGCTTTTGGCGGAAGACCCGACGGAAGAAGACGATGCGCCCACTAAGCTGCAGAATAATAAGTTTGTCAGCCTTGTATATCCTGTGACGGATTTCCTTGGAAGTATGCCGGGGTATTTTGAGCCGGATATTTCCGGATGGTTCCTGGTCTTTATCACAATATTTGTTGGGATCATTTTTGGAGACGGCGGGTACGGCCTGCTGATCTGCGGCATATCGGCTGCTATGATGCTTAAGAGCCGTAAAGAGAAAAAGGCGATCGCCCCCATCGCGTGGCTGCTCCTTCTGTTTGGCGCAATGACCGTTGTTTGGGGAACCATTACCTGCTCCTGGTTCGGCCTGGCGCCGGAGGCGCTGCCGGGGTGGCTTAAGAGCATGTCCGTGCCGGTGATTTCCAATGTATATTCGGATAAGGTCTGGTATCCGTTCTGGACAGGCGGGCAGGCAGGCCTTACCACAAGCCAGAATGTACAGATCCTGATGTTTGTGATCGCGCTGGTGCAGCTGCTGATCGCGCATGCAAGCGGGGCAAAAGCAAACCTTGGCTCCTTAAAAATGCTTGGAGATATTGGTTCCATCCTGGAGCTGCTGGGAATGTTTTATGTGGTTCTTTCGCTGGTGGTGAACAGCGCGGTATTTGGCCTGGACCTTGTGGTGTCGGGGATTCCGGTGGGTACGATAGCGGTTGCTTTTGTCATCATCGGGTTCGCGGTGAATTTTATTTTCGGGAACTATGAGACAAGCATTTTGCAGTCCGTCCTGGACAGCGTAAAGGATATTGTTTCCATGCTGTTAGGCGTTGTCAATGTATTTTCCGACATCGTTTCTTATATCCGCCTTTGGGCGGTGGGACTGGCCGGAGCGGCAATCTCCGCGACGATCAACGATATGGTCAGCCCGCTGCTGGGACATTTTGTCTTTATTATATTTGCCGTGGTCGTGCTGGTATTCGGCCATGGGCTGAATATGATTTTGAACGTATTGTCTGTCATCGTTCACGGCATCCGGCTGAATACCCTGGAGTTTTCCAACCATATCGGCCTGTCGTGGAGCGGCCATAAATATGAACCATTTGAAGAGAAAAATTAAAAATCAAAGGAGATTTTGCTATGGATATCGGATTAATTGGAACTGGATTGTGTATGAGTATTGCGGCCATCGGTTCTTGTATTGGCGTCGTAATCGCGGGAACCACCTGTATCGGCGCATGGAAGAAGTGTTATATGAGCAACAAGGCAGCTCCCTTCATTCTCACTTCCTTTGCGGGCGCGCCTCTGACACAGACAATTTATGGCTTCCTTCTGATGCAGACCATGCAGGGCTCAGCTGCGGACCCGACGCTGAAGCTTTTCCTGGGGCTTGGCGCCGGCTTGGCAATCGCTTGCTCAGCGGTGATTCAGGGAAAAGCCGGAGCGGCAGGCGCGGATGCCATGGCTGAAACAGGAAAGGGCTTTGCTCAGTACATTACCGTTGTGGGTCTTTGCGAAACCATCGCTCTGTTCGTGCTGGTGTTCAGCATGGTTGCTCTTGGGTAGCAGCCGCTTAACTTGGCCGGAGGGCGTGTAAAACAGGAGATTTGAGGAACAGGAAGGGCTGTGCCGGGATGGATTCGGCAGCAGCCCTTTTGCCTTCCTTCTGCCATTTTTTCGATGCAAAAAGTGTTCCTATAATACACTTTTTCGTCGCAATTTATGCTGCGCCATGGTATACTACTCTTGCGATGTCAGGCTCCCAAGGCCGAAATTTCCGGATTGCAAAAAAGAAGATGGGCTTGTGAACCTTCCACTGTATGCGGTGGAGGAATTCAGAGGAGTTTGAGACACAAAATTTGGATGGGCGAGGGAGGCGGAGAGGATGCCGGCATATTTTAATTTATCACTGGAATTTGAACGAGAGAATCATTATCCTGATTTTATGGAAGATTTTTTTGAGTTTTTGGAACAAACGGGGCTGCGGTATCTGTCAGGTTATTGGGGGTCATAGAAAAATTCTGGGGATGAAATCATCCGATGGAATCAATCAAAACTGGAACAGGATTTCCAGCTGGGTTTTACAGAACATTATTCTCATGATTATAAACAGGTATTGTATTCTTTCCGTGGATATTCAGAGGTAAGAGGGTTTTGGATGAATCAATATCCGTGCATGAAGGAGGGGGAAGTCGTTTCGGCAGAGCGGGAAATCAGATAAAAACAGAGATTTTGACAGGAGGAAGACAATCATGAAAAATCAACAGAAACAGTATCACAGTTATCAAAGAATGGCAGCGGCTGTTCTTTCCCTTATCATCTTGCTTTCCATTCTGATTACAGGCTGCAATGGAGAAAGCAGTCCGGATGGACAGACGGAATCCGGCGCGGAAACATCGGCGGTCTCCCAGACTGAGCCGTCTCAGAGCACGGTTGTTTCGGAAAAGGATGATTATTACGAAGCGGTCAACGGGGAGCTGATTGACAGCTGGGAGATTGAACCAGATGAAAGCATGAAAAACTGGTTCAGCATCCTCCAGGACCGGGTAAATGAGCGCATTGCGGAAATAATCCGGGAAACGTCAGAGAAGGACGATTTGTTAAAGGGCAGCGATGAAAGCAACGTCCGGGCACTGTATTTAACGGGTATGGATGAGGACAGCCGGAACGCAGGGGGATTTGGAGAAACGGTTTCGGCGTTTTTGACCCAGGTGGATGAGGCAGGAAGCGTAGAGGAGCTTACCCGCATCTGCATGGAATTTTGCCGGAATTACGGTCTTTATTCGATTTTCGGAATGTCTGTAGGCGCCGATTATGAAGACTCCTCGGTCAAGACCCTGAGCGTAGATGCGGGAGATACGGGACTGAGCAAGGAAATCTGGTTTTCGGAAGATGAAACTAACCAGGCGGCGGTTTCTGCTTTTGAGGAGCTTTTGAGAAAACTCGGAGAGATTGAGGGATATTCTCAGGATGAGGCCCGGAAGGCTGCAGAGGATACCGTAAACCTTATGCGCTCCCTTGCGGAAAAATCCCTGTCCCAGTCCGAACTTTATGACCCGGAAAAGACCTACAACGTTTACACGGTTTCTCAGCTGGAAGAGCTGTTTTCCGGAAATATTTCCTCGGAAATGGTAGCGGAGATTTTCGGGGTCGGCCTTGAAGAACCTGTAATTGTTACGGAGATTGAAAAAGCAAAGCTGCTGGGGACTTTTCTTACGGAGGAAAATCTTCCTGTCCTGAAGGAGTATGTGAAGCTGTGCGCCCACAAGGACCTGGGTTCCTATATTGATATGGAAAGCAATCAGGCGGTGCTCGAGTACAATATGACGGTTTCCGGCACAGAGGAGAGCAGTCCTTTTGAAGAACGGCTGATGGACCAGATTCAGGGACTGCTGGGATTTGAATGTGGAAAAATGTACTGCCAACAATATTATCCGGAAGAAACAACCGCTGATGTGACCCGGATGATCGACCAGGTTAAGGAAACCTTCCGCCGGCGCATCGACGGACTGGAGTGGATGAGCGAGGCCACAAAGGAGGAAGCGAAGAATAAGCTGGACAAGCTGAATGTGCGGGTAGGTCATCCGGATACCTGGCCTCAGGACAGATATGAACTGGTTCTGGACGCCCCGGAGGACGGAGGGACTTATATTGAAAACTATTTAAAGGCCGCAAAAGCCTCAGTGGATTACGACTTTGCCACAAAAGATGAGCCGACGGACCGGACCTTGTGGCCGGATACGCCTCAGACGGTAAACGCATATTATGATTCTCAGACCAACAGCATTACGATACTGGCGGGCATCCTGCAGGACCCCTTCTACAATCCGGAAGCTTCCCCGGAGGAGAATCTGGGGGGAATCGGTACTGTCATCGGACACGAGATTACCCATGCCTTTGATACAAGCGGTTCGCAGTTTGATGAGAATGGAAATTTGAGGGATTGGTGGACTGCTGAGGACAAGGAACGTTTCCAGGAACTGGCCGGGAATGTAATTTCCTATTACGATGGCATGGAAGTAAATGGAAGAACGGTAAACGGCCAGCAGACCGTGACAGAAAACATAGCGGATTTGGGAGGCGTTTCCTGTGTGACGGAAATCGCGGGCTCCGAGGGATATGACCTGAAAAAAGTTTATGAGTCCTACGCGAATATCTGGGCCTCAAAGGAGCGGGAGGAGTATTCTGCTATGCTGATTGCCATAGATACGCATTCTCCTGCGAAAATACGGATCAACGCGGTCCTGTCGGCGCAGCCGGAGTTCCGCAGCCTCTACGGCATTGAGGAGGGGGACGGAATGTATCAGGAAAGTATGCCGAATATATGGTAAATTTAACAGAATGGAGGGGGAGATATCACTTCCCCACAAAAAGTACGCATGAGAAATGTCCCGCTGGTTGAGTGCCTTCCAGCGGGACATTCTGCAATTTTACTTCTGGTTCTGACGTTTTCTCCAAATAACGGCTGTCGCCGCCGCAAGGATGACGACAACGGCTATTGGAACCACAGGAAGGTTTTCTCCTGTTTTTGCCGCCGGCTCAGGGCTTTCGGCCGTTTCCCCGGTGGATTCTTCTGTGGTGATTTCAGCGGAAGCGTTCTCCTCGGTCTGTTCGCCGTCAACCGGAGCACAGCTTCCGTCTGCCAGGAAGGTTAAGGAGGGCTGTTCCCGATACTCGTCTACAGTGATGCCGAATCCGGGATAGTTGTCAATATAGATTTCCTGCTGCGTATCCGCCAGTCGAACGCCATGGGCACCGTCGGAAAGAGTGATCCGCAGTATTCCATTTTCATCGGTCGTACCGTTCTGGCGCTCACCGCCGTCTATCCGATAGGACAGCTCCTGACCGCCAAGAGGCTCTCCGGCTTCATCGGTAATGAGAATGGAAGCGGTGTAATCCTTTGGTTCATAGCCGTCGCCTCTCATCTGAATCCGGTTTCCGATTCCTGCATATCCCTCCAGCAGCCCGTCCTTTATGCAGCTTTCCAGATAGGTTCGTACGGTTTCCAGCTCGCCGCCGGCCTCCCCGTACTTAGGCAGCTCGCCCAGCATGGTATAGTCATTTCCGCCGCTCATAATGTAATTATTGCTGGCCATGATAATTTCCGTAGCGGCGTCTTCCCGGTCCAGTGGCTCAGTCTGACCGTCAAGGGTAATAGAGGTCACACGATTTCCGGCCTCCCCGTCAGGATTATAAACAACTGTAAACCCGGAAATCTGGAGAAATCCGCCGGAATTGGTCTGCTGCAGCAGCATGCCGGTTTCTTTATCCTGTCCGTCCAAAGTTGAGCCGGATACTTCCATTACTTCATAGAGAATTGACGGTGTAACCTTCTTCAGGTAAATGGTATTGGAGAATGGGAATGCGGAAATCAGGTCTCCCATAGTGATTTCGCCGTTTGGAGCCATGGCGCGTATGCCGCCGCCGTTTTCTACCGCGATTACCGGAAGGTCCGTATCAGTTCCCAGGGTCTGTAAATAAGTTTCGGCTGCACTCTTAAAGGCGTCCGCGGTAAAATCTCCGTAGTTCGTCTCAACCAGACGGGTTACCGCCACGACACCGACTTGTCCCGCCCAGAGGGTGGTAGGAGTGCTGCCGACGATTTCCGTCAAAAGCTCTGACTGTGAGGACTCGATTTGGGAGATTTGTTCCGCTACTGTCGCAACGGAGGGGATATTGGCCAGATCGGCCGGGCCAAGAAGTTCTTCCGAGACGGATACGTCATCGCCGCTGACCGTCAGCGTCAGCTTTCCGATGCCGGTCATGCCGGAACCGGTCTGAACGATTAAAACGCCATTGGTTTCTTCATTTTCCACCGTATGGCTGTGTCCGTCGATGATGGCATCTATTTTATCTTGGTATTCTCCGGTCATGGCCTCCGCCAACTCTATGCTGGTGCAGGAGGCATCTGTATTTCCCATGTGGCAGACGGCAACGATGGCGTCCACATCCTCCTGCTCCAGGTGGTCGATTTCTTTTTTTGCCGTTTACACCTCGTCCTCAAATTCCAGATCGGTGATTCCCGATGGATTGGTGGAACTGGCGGTATCCGAGGTAGTCAGGCCGAAGAACCCGATTTTCATTCCGTTCCGCTCGATTACCGTATGGCAGCCAGTATTGCCTTCTGGTATGTTCTGCAGAAGAGGACTGCCGTCCCGGTAAATGTTGGCTGCCAGGATAGGAAAATCGGCCAGCCGGGCATTACTTAAAAACTGTTCCGTTCCAAAGTCGAATTCATGGTTGCCTGCGGTCATTAAATCGTAGCCGGCCATATTCATCAGCCGGATGATGTCGGCTCCCTTGGTCAGGGAAGCAAGGGGAAGTCCCTGGGTGGCGTCCCCGGCGTCCACCAGGATGGAATTCGGAGTGCTTTCCTTCAGTCCCGCCGCCATATCAATGCCCACAATGCTTTCGCCGTCTCCGCTGAGATAACCGTGGGTGTCGTTTGTATGGTAGATGACAACCTCACGCGCGGTTTCGTCTGCGGCATTTTTGGCAGTCTGGGCGGAAACAGTCATGGAAAACGGCATGCACAGGGATAAAACGACAGCTAAAAATTTCTTTTTCATAATTTCGCCTTCCTCCATTATAAGTGTCTTTATAAAAGCGGATGGAAATCCTCCGCTATTCAAACCATGCAACCGCTCTTACAGGGGAACCGTCGCTGTGGTCTGTTTTCAGCGGAAAACAGCTGAACCAGAACAGGTCCTTTCCGCATTGTTCAAGATTGCAAAGATTTTCCAGGTTGATGATATCATTTTTCAGGAAAAGTTTTTTGTGTCTTGTCAGGTTCACATCGGCAATGGGGTCAAGACCGATTACATCAAAGCCGATGCCCAACTGCTCCGGGGGGAACTGGTCCAGGGTGGTGCGTTCCGGGAACAGATGGGCGGGAGGGTCCGCGTGCGTTCCGGTATGTGAGAACATGGAAATCTTCGTTTCCTTGAATCCGTCCTTTTCATATGTATTGGCGGGCCGGAACTTCGGCGGCTCCGTGCCGGGATATACCGGCATATGTTCCGTAATGGTATGTGTTAAATCAATGACCTTCATGTTGGATTTCATCCCTGCGGATTCATTTTCTTATTTTGACTGCCGCCCACAATGAACAGGACAGGAGCCGCAATTCCTCCTAAAAGGTTGCAGACGCTCATCAGGTTGATTCCGCCGGAGAGACTGAGTACGCCGAAAATCAGCAGGATGATTCCCCAGACGAAAAAGTAGGTGGATGCGCTGTCTGCTTTTCGGAGCCCCACGATGCCGACAATGATTTTTACCGCGTTAAAGATGACCGTCATTCCCAGTCCTACATACGCAACCCCTGACAGGGCCATCATGGCCTGGTCCATGGTGAGACCGCCTTCGCTCAGCTGCGCCTCCACAGCGGCTTGTTCTTCCGCGCTCATGTTTGCGACGGAACTCAGCGACAGGCCGGTATTGACTGCAGCAATCAAAATGGCGGCTGCCGCGCACACAATCATCAGGATTGAGGCAATGCGGAGCAGTTGGTTTTTATTGTTCATTTTGTCTCCTCCTGGAGATGATTTTCAGGGACTATGCCCTGACCAATTCAATGAAACTTATTATATCACTTGTCCGCTAAGTTGAGAACTATATATTAAAAGAAATGTAAGACATAAGTAGTACCGGCCGGAAGCGGAATATGATACAATTTAAGGGAAGAATAAGTTTTGCCGCAGATACACGACAGAGATAGATTCAGCGATTGGAGGAGGAGATATGTCCAGAAAGATAAGGGTGAAACCGGGGAAAGGGCAGTCCATGGCCGGATTATGCGTTGGCGTTTTGTTCTGCCTCATTGGCCTGTTCGTTGTTATTCCTTCCTTTGGGTTATTTGGAATATTTTGGACGCTGATGGCAGTGATTATCACGGTGACGAATGCTGTGAACGCGTTTTCTCAAAAGGGAATCAGCACCCATGAGATTATTGTAGATGAAAATGACCAGGAAGATATAGAAAATCGCTTAAAAGCCGCAAAGAAACTTTATGAAGAGGGTATCATTACGAAAGAGGAGTATGAGTCAAAACGCAAAGAGATTTTGAAGGACCTTTAACGCCTCAAACAAGTATGGAAGGAGAGATTTTTATGATGCAGAACAGAACGGGCACTCTGGGGCTGGAGGCCGCCTGCAGCGCGGTTTCCTGGACGACCCTGGACCAGAAGCATCTCTGGGGGCGCAATTATGATTTTGACCGGTTAGCCGAGGGGACGGGGATGACTTTTCTGCCCCGGGGATTAAAGTATCAGGGCGTTGTTTCGGATGAGAAAATGCCGGCCCCGCACACTGCGGCATACGCCTGCGCGGGAGTTGGGATTCTGATGGAGCCTACCCCGGTCCTCTATGAGGGGATGAATGAAAAGGGACTGATGGGAGGGCAGCTGTATTACCGCGGATTTGCCAGCTATGAGAAGGTTTCCTGCCCGGATGAACATTCCCTGCAGCCTCCCTTTCTGGTTTATCACCTTCTGGCCCAGTGCGCCAGCGTAGAAGAAGCGGTCCTCTGGCTTCGGAATAAAATCAAGCTGGTGGATATTCCGTTCTTTGGCACTGTGCCGCCGCTGCACTGGTCCTTACATGACGCATCCGGAGAGACCATTGTGGTGGAACCGGACCGGGATGGCCTTCATATTTACCGGGATACCCTGGGAGTTATGACCAACAGCCCCGGTTATGGCTGGCATCGGCTGAATCTGTTAAATTATGCGGGCCTCAGGGATAGAGATTATCCTACGGTGGAGCTGGATGGAGAGACGCTGGACCAGTGCTTTTCCGGAAGCGGCTTTCAGGGACTGCCGGGAGACTGGAGTTCGCCATCCCGCTTTGTGCGTCTGGCTTTTATGAAAAAATACGCCTCCAAAGGGCGCAATGAGGAGGAGGGGGTCAGCCGGATGCTCCACCTGTTTAGGAGCGCAGCATTCCCTCTGGGGATGGTCAAGGTGAGCCATCAGAGCCACGTAACGGAGCTGGACCGGACGGTAGTTCCCTTTGATTACACGGTGTATACTTCTATTTACTGCGCGGAGTCTTTAAAAGCCTACTGGACTACCTACGAGAACTGGCGGGTGCAGTGCCTGGAACTTGGCGCTCTTTTAAACCGGAGAGAACCACTGACCATTTCCCTTGGAAATGAGCCGGATTTTCTGGACCGTACGCCCCGGTAAAGTGCTGGTGGAGCTGTAGAAATAACGGAGGGGGATTCTGGCAAGACTTTATCCGCTTTTTCAAGAAGAGAAATCCACATAATCAATCGGGAGGAGGAGAGAAGATGAGAAAAGGAATGGCAGTCATGCTGTCAGCTGCCTTGGCAGGCTGTTTGTGGGGCTGTAATGGCGAAGGGGAAAATGCGGAAGAAGTTTCCCTGTACGCCCAGGGGATGGACGTTATCCGGCTGCTGCAGGAGATGAGCCAGTCGGAGGAATATGCCGGTTTTATAAGCGGAAGTCCCGAACTCCAGGACAAGATTCTGGAGATGGGGCAGGGAGACTATGTCGCTCCAAAAGCGGTGTACCAGATACAGACGGACGGCGATTCGATTCTCTCCGCAGCCGGTATCGGCAGCCAGGAGGAACTGTCGGAAGAGCTGCGGATATTTTTAAATAAGCGGGTCATCGGTGCCGTTCCGTCTCAGCTCAACGGCATGAGCGGGGTGGAAAGCCTTGCGGCGGCAAATGCCTGTATGGCCGGAAAAACCTTTCAAAACAGCGCGGCTTCCGAAGACGTTATCTATCTGTACACCTTTGAGGACGCCGCTCCGGCGGCGGTGACCTTTATTGCCGGTGAGGACGATACGGTAGAAGCCACCGGCATGTTTGTACTGCTGGAGGAGCTCCCCCTGGATTCGGCGGGGGAACTCCAAAGCTTTCTATCCAATATAGGAATCGAGGCGGAGGTGGCAGAAGTCAATGAATCTTAAGATTGCCCTTCTTCAGATTGCACCAGGCGGCAGTCTGAGAGAAAACTTGGAAAAAGGAATCCGGGCCTGCCGGGAAGCAAAGAAGCAGGGGGCGGACATTGCCCTGTTTCCCGAAATGTGGAGCAACGGCTACCGGATTTATGACTGTCCCCCGGAACAATGGAAAGCCGGAGCCATTCCGGCAGATGATGGGTTTATCCGCGCCTTTGGAAAGCTGGCGAAGGAGCTGGAACTGGCAATCTGCGTCACATTTCTGGAAGCCTGG
The DNA here is from genome assembly GCA_900547035.1 of uncultured Clostridium sp. Classification (GTDB taxonomy): domain Bacteria; phylum Bacillota; class Clostridia; order Lachnospirales; family Lachnospiraceae; genus Enterocloster; species Enterocloster excrementigallinarum. Next base: position 17,747 of record URFM01000024.1, read on the forward strand.
GAGGGCGGCCCGCGCAACAGTCTGGTGCTTTTTGACCGTTTTGGGGAGAAAAGACTGACCTACGCCAAGGTCCATACCTGCGATTTCGGAGAGGAGCGGTATCTGACGCCGGGGGAGGATTTTGAGACGGCGGTCCTGGATACGGCTAAGGGACCGGTAAAAGTTGGGGCGATGATTTGCTACGACAGGGAATTTCCGGAAAGCGCCAGAATCCTGATGTTAAAGGGGGCGGAGCTGATTCTGGTCCCCAATGCCTGCCCCATGGAAATCAACCGCCTGTCCCAGCTTCGGGCCAGGGCCTTTGAAAATATGACGGCCATTGCCACCTGCAATTACCCGGCTTCCGTGCCGGACTGCAACGGAGGTTCCAGTGTTTTTGACGGTGTGGCATATCTTCCGCAGATGGAGGGCTCACGGGATACCTGTATCCTTCAGGCGGGTGAAGATGAAGGGATTTATGTGGCCGCCCTGGATTTGGACCAGCTTAGGACCTACCGGGGACAGGAGGTCCATGGGAATGCCTACCGGCATCCGGAAAAATACGGCCTTTTGACAGAACTTAAAGTAGAACCGCCTTTTATCCGGGCGGATAAAAGAGGCGCGAATAGGGGAGGAGCGGATAAGAGAGGAGCGGCGCAAGGAGAAAAGGCGGGCCTCAGGAAAAAACTCTATCTCATCGGCGGCGCTATGGGCGTTGGAAAGACTACCGTCAGCCAAATCCTGAAAAAGAAGCTGGACAGGGCGGTCCTTCTGGACGGGGACTGGTGCTGGGATGGGGATCCCTTTGTGGTGACGGAGGAGACGAAGGAGATGGTACTAAAGAATATCTGCTTTCTGTTAAATGGCTTTCTCCATTGCTCCGCCTACGAAAATATCATTTTCTGCTGGGTCATGGACCAGCAGGAGACGATTTCCAGGATTCTCTCAGGTCTGGACTTATCCGGATGTGATGTAAAAAATATTTCCCTGGTCTGCAGCCAGAAGGCGCTGGAAGAACGGCTGGGACCGGATATAGAAAAGGGAATCCGCCAGCCGGATGTTTTGGAGCGGAGTCTGGAGCGGCTGGGACGGTATGAAGGGCTGGATACGGTGAAGATTGACGTTTCGCGGCTCAGTCCGGAGGGGGCGGCGGAGGTGATTATGGAATGACAGTCAGAAAAAATATTTGGGGGTATTTAACGAACTTGAAATGTTTTACAATGTATTGACGTTGCAAATACAAAACGGTATAATAAGGATGAAAAACATAAGGGGGTGAATCATATGGCAAAAACAGCAAATATAAATGTACGTATTGACCCACAGACAAAAAAACTTGCGGAAGAGTTGTTTTCCAGCTTTGGAATTACGATTACGGATGCTATTAATATATTTCTTCGTAAATCCATTATGGAAGGCGGCCTTCCTTTTGATATGAAACAACCGCGTTATAATACGGAAACAGAAGCGGCTATGCAGGAAGCGCGGACAATTATGAATGGTCAAACATCTGTAAAAACCTATCGCTCTGCCGGGGATTTGTTTAGAGAGCTTGATGCGGAAATGGACGGTGAGGAATGCTGAAATTAATTACTACCGGACAGTTTCGCAAAGATTACAAGCGGGTCAAAAGACGCGGATATGATATGAAACGACTGGAGGATATTATCGACCAGTTGCTTGCTGAACAGCTTCTCGCTGAGAAACATCGGGACCATGCTTTGGTTGGAAACTATATAGGATTTCGGGAATGCCTTATTATGCCTGACTGGCTCTTAATCTATGCAGTGGATAAAGGACAGCTAATATTAACCGCTTCACGGACAGGTTCCCACGCAGATTTGTTTTCTGTGTAAGCGGCGTCTCCATGTTAAATATTATGGGAGGACATACTGGTACCAGGAAAGCGGCGGATTACAGAAAATCCGCCGCCGCTTTCAGTCCATAAGCGGGAGCCGCGCACAGGGCCGCCCGGTTGACCGCCCGGGCCACCGCCTCGGAAGCCATCGCGTAAAAGGAATCCGGCGCTACTTCCACCTGTCCGGAGGCCATGACAAAAAGGGTATCCCCATCTACGCTGCAGTGAGCGGGCCGGATGGTCTGAGCATACCCGTCGTGAGCGATGACGGCCGCTTTGCGGCACTGGCTTTTATCCAGCCGGGCGTTGGTGATGACGCAGCCGATGGTGGTATTGCCGCTCCAGAGGTTTCGGCTGTTCTGAAGCTCCTCGTACATGCAGCGCTTGGTATCAGCAAAGCCGCTATGGTCGGGAGTCAGCAGCCCGGCCAGGATTTTCCCTGAATCGTAGTCGATGACGTCTCCCAGGGCATTCACTGCCACAATGGCTCCGCACCGGACCTCTCCAATCTGTCTCGCCCAGATGCCGATGCCGCATTTCATCATGCGCTCCGTCTGACAAAATTTTCCAACGGCGGCTCCTGTGCCGGCGCCCACATTCCCTTCCAAAGGTTCCATACCGCTCCAGGCATTTTCGCAGGCCTCGTATCCCATCTTTTTGTCCGGACGGTGTTTGGCGCTTACCAGCTCTAAGTCAAACAGAGAAGCGCCGCAGACAATGGGGACTTTTCCGATTCCCACATCAAAGCCGATTCCCCGTTCTTCCAGGAATGCCATAGCCCCGTCGCCTGCTTCCAGGCCGTAGGCGCTGCCTCCGGAAAGCATGACGCAGTGAATCTGCTGAACGGTATTTTCCGGACGCAGCAGCTCTGTTTCCCGGGATGCGGGGCTGCCGCCCCGGACGTCTACGCCGGCCCAAGCTCCCTTGGGACATAAGATGGCCGTGCAGCCCGTGGCGTGAACCATATCCTGGGCGTGTCCGACGCGAAAATCAGACAGTTGAGAGATGGGGATTGATTTTATCATAAAAAATTCCTCCTTTTATTCTTCCTCGTTTATTCTTTCTCTTGCCCCTGCTCCACCCGCGAATAAGCGATTACTCCCGCGATAATCACCAGGCCGCCCAGAATCTGCAGCGGCTTTGGAATCTCATGGAACAGGAAAGCGGCAAAAACGGCGGCTACCGCCGGCTCGCACAGCTTGGAGGCGGAAACAAAGGCGGGGGATAAAAACTTCAGGCACCAGCTGAAGATGCTGTGGCCCAGGATGGTGGAAAAGACCGCCAGAAGAAACCCCACCACGATTCCGCTGGAGCCGTATCCGGTCAGGGACAGGCCCTGAGTCAGCGTCATGATAACGAGAGTGACGGCGCAGGCCCCGTACACCAGGTAGGTATAAACGGTGGTGGAAGCCGTGGCACGGGCGATTCTTCCAATCAGGGTGTAGACCGCCACCGCGATAGCAGCCAGAAGGGCAAGGAAATCCCCGTAGAGATGGTTCCCCTGGCCGGAGGAGTCAGAAAAGGCGATGAGCATGCTGCCGGCCAGGGTAACGGCAATGGCCCCGCAAGCCTTCCCGGACAGCCGTCCCTTGAGGAACAGCCGCCAGCCCAGGGCCACCCAGATGACCTCGGTACATACAATGGTGGTGGAACTGGCCACGGAGGTGTGGTTTAAGGATTCAAACCAGAGAGTGAAATGCAGAGCGAGAAAAATGCCGCTGAGGATGCACAGCAAAACCAGCTTCGGACTGGTTTCCAAAAGCTCCTGGCGGTATTTTTTTGAGCAGATGACGGCGGGGGTCATGAGGATTATGGTCCACAGTAAGCGGTAGGCTGCGGTGACTACCGATGGAGACTGTGCGTATTTTACAAAAATAGAGGACAGTGAGATGCCCATGATTCCGATGACAATGAGAATCATGGGGTGCCGTTCCAGTGTGTTCATGTGGTTTCTCCTGAGGTGTCTTATTTTTAGCGGGAGGTATAGCCCGCGCCAGACTATTATATCATACCCGGCAAAAATGAGGAATCTTTTAATGAAATCCTAATGCTTACGTAAGGTCCTGAAAAGCCGTCTGTGGTATACTTTAAGTATTAAAACAGACGGTTTTTTCAGGATTGGAGGAGTGAGAATGAGAAAGTATGGGACTGCGGTGCTTGGTCTGATGTTTGCGCTGTCTCTTGGAGGCTGCGGGGAAGGAGAGCGGACGGTCTATGTGGCTCAGGAAACTTCTGTGAATCAGGAAACCGGTCTCACGGCGGCCGAATCCGGTAAGACATCCCAGGAAGTACAGGAGATTCCGGAGCTTGCCGTCCGGCGGGAGGAAAATGTGCCGCCGGAGAACATGACCCTTTACAGTTCCTGCCCCTTTTCCTTTGATAATGAGGAGTGGCAGCTCTGTCTCTACGTCCAGGCTGAACTGGTGATTGACGGCAGCCTGGCCCTGGACGACCGGTGCGCTTTTCTGATTCGGTCGGAGAAGGGGGACGGCGCCTACACCCTGTTTGAGGACACCGTGCAGCTTGGGGTTCCTGCGGGAGACGTATGGATGGACCTGGAAAACCGGCTCCATATCGCTATCCGGGACATTCGGAGCGCCAGGTATCAGGTGACGGAGTATGTGTACGATGGGGAGGCGGATGCCTTCTATGGACAAAGGGTTGTGGACCAGGACGGAGTCAATTATATCGGTTCCGTAGGAGAATAGAGGTGCGCGGCCGCGAGCAACCCCAGCGCGGAGCCAAACTGTCATAAAAAAACGGAAATTTCTGTGAATTTTTGTGGAAAAAAACGGAATTTTATAGTACAATGATAGACAAAAGAGCCTTTTGCGGCAGATTTTTGATTATTTGTAACTGTTCAGGACGGCACATCTTCTTGCCCGGCCAAAGGCCGGACAAGAAGCATCGGATGTCCATACCCTAAGGGGCACGCTGTCCGATGTGAAAACAGGTGCAAAAACACGCTTATAAGCGAGCTTAACGCCTGTTTTTGCACCTGTTTTCCGCCGTCCTGAACTGTTACGTTTAAAAGGAAAGGGGTACACCTATGGCAAAAAAGCGGAATATCATTGTAGGACAGTCGGGAGGACCAACGGCGGTTATCAATTCCAGTCTGGCGGGAGTTTACAAGACTGCGAAAGAGAGGGGATTTCACAAGGTTTACGGGATGCTCCACGGCATCGAGGGATTCCTGGATGAGATGTATGTGGATTTGTCCACCCAGATTCATTCGGATATGGACATCGAGCTGCTGAAGCGGACGCCGTCGGCCTTTCTGGGCTCCTGCCGCTACAAGCTGCCGGACATCCACGAAAATCCGGAGATTTACGAGAAGATTTTTTCCATTCTGGATAAGCTGCAGATTGAGGCCTTTATCTATATCGGCGGAAACGATTCCATGGATACCATCAAGAAGCTGTCGGACTACGCCATTGTGAAGGGCCATTCCCAGAAGTTTTTAGGGGTTCCCAAGACCATTGACAATGATTTGGCTTTAACAGACCACACCCCGGGATTTGGCAGCGCGGCCAAGTACATCGCCACCTCCACCAAGGAGGTGATTCGGGACGCCATGGGGCTTTCCTACAAGCGGAAGATGATTACCATTATGGAGATTATGGGACGCAATGCGGGATGGCTGACGGGAGCCACGGCCCTGGCGAAAACAGAGGAATGCTGCGGGCCTGATTTGATTTATCTGCCGGAGGTTCCCTTTGACATTGAGAAGTTTTTGAAGAAGTGTACGGACCTTTTAAAGAAGAAGTCCTCCATCGTGGTGGCGGTCTCCGAAGGAATCAAGACGCCGGACGGCACCTATGTCTGCCAGCTGTCCGGGGGAAGCGATTATGTGGATGCCTTCGGACACGCGCAGCTGGCCGGGACGGCGGCCTATCTGGCGGCTTACCTGGCGGACAAAACGGGACATAAGACCAGGGCGGTGGAACTGTCCACCCTCCAGAGAAGCGCGTCCCACATGGCCTCCCGGGTGGATATCAACGAGGCCTTTATGGTAGGAGGCGCTGCCGTGAAAGCGGCGGATGAGGGAGATACGGGAAAAATGGTGGTCATCGACCGTGTATCCGACGACCCCTACATGAGTGCGGCGGGAATCTATGACGTACACAAGATAGCCAACAACGAGAAACTGGTTCCCAGGAACTGGGTGACCCGGGACGGAAGCTATGTAACCCAGGACTTCATCAACTATGTGGAACCCCTGATTCAGGGAGATTATCAGCCCTTTATGGTCAACGGGCTTCCCCAGCATCTGGTGCTGCGCCGTTAGCCTTACAGGACGGATTCAATTAAATATCTGGTATATTCTGATTGGGGGAAACGGATGATCTGGTCCGTTTCCCCTTCTTCTACGATTCTTCCCTCGTGCATGACCAGGATTCGGTCGCAGAAAGACTGGACCAGGGCCAGATTATGGCTGATGAACAGGTAGGAGAGAGAACGGGATTCTTTCAAATGTTCCAACAGCTCCATAATCTGTTTCTGCACCGTGACGTCCAGAGCACTGGTGGCCTCGTCGCAGATGAGGATGCGGGGGGAGAGGGCCAGGGCCCTGGCGATGGCGGCTCTCTGGCACTGGCCGCCGCTGAGCTGATGGGGATACTGTCTGCCGGTTTCCGCCGGAAGGCCGCACTGCTTTAGCAGCTCGGCACTTCGTTTCCAGGCCTGGGACCGGGAAAAGCCCTGATTGAGAAGTCCCTCGCCAACGCTAAAGCCGATGGTCCGGCGGGGGTCAAAGGAGCCGGCGGGAGACTGAAAGACCATCTGGAGCTTCCGGTAAACTTCCCGAAGCTCTCTTCCCCTGGCCTCGGACAAGTCTTTTCCCTCCAGCAGAATCTGGCCGCCGGAGGCCTCCGTCAGCCGGCAGATGACCCTGGCCAGAGTGCTTTTTCCTGAGCCGGACTCCCCTACAATCCCCAGGGTCTCCCCCGGATAAAGGCAGAAGCTGACTCCGTTCAGAGCGGCGAAATCCTGCTCCTGTCCGGAAAATATTTTTGTCAAATCGCGAACTTCCAAAATCGGTTCCATCTACACCCTCCGAAGTTTCGGCACCGCGGCCAGCAGCTCCCTGGTGTAGGGATTCTGCGGCCGCTGCAGAATCTGTTTTGCGCTTCCATATTCCATCATTTCTCCATCCTTTAACACCAGCAGGGTGTCCGCTATGGCGGAGACTACGCCCATGTCGTGGGTCACAAAAAGAATGGCGGTTCCGAACATTTCCCGCAGGCTCATCAGCTCTGTTGCCACCTGCTTCTGAATCCCGGCGTCCAGAGCGCTGGTGGGCTCGTCCGCCAGCAGCACCAGCGGTTTCATCAGCATGGCGGAGGCGATAGCCACACGCTGGTTCATGCCGCCGGAAAGTTCAAAGGGATAGCTGTTCCAAATTCGTTCCCCGTCCGAAAAGCCCATCTTGTGAAAAAGTTCAAGCGACTCCTGTCTGGCCTCCGGACGGCTGACCTTCCGGTGGGCCCTCAGGCTTTCAAAAATCTGGCTTCCAATGGTCCGGAGCGGACAGAAGGAGGCGGCGGGGTCCTGGAAAATCATCCCGATTTTGGCCCCGCGGATGGGCCGGAATTCCCGCTCCTTCAAATCCGGCAAATCCAGGCCCTGAAACCAGATATCCCCCTTTGTCACCAGGCCCTCATTTCCCAAAAGTCCCAGAGCCGCTTTTAACAGAGAACTCTTTCCGCTGCCGGATTCCCCGGCGATGCAGAGGATTTCCCCCGGGTGCAGGGCGAAGCTGACGTCCCGGATGACGGTTTCTCCGTTAAAGCAGATTTCCACCGACTGGTAGGTCAGCAGTTCTTCCATAGGCGGTTCTCCTTTTCTATTCTGACTGCTGAGCAGGGGCCAGCTCGGCCGTGATTTCATAGAAATCGCAGGGATGGGCCGCAAGGCCTGTGACGGAGGACTTGGAAATCATGCTCATCTGCAGATAAGAGCAGAATACAAAGGCGTCGTCCTCCAGTATCACCTGCTGCATCCGGACCGCCAGTTTGGCCCTCTGGTCCGTATCAAAGGTGCGGGACAGCTCTGAGGCCAGCTCTTCCAGTTGGTCGCTGTGATAGTGCCCGTTGTTGACCGTGGAGCTGTCCAGGCAGTGGGAGGCAAAAAAGTATTCCGGGTCCCCGGTGGGAGCGGTTACCATGGCGCTGGCATAGACGTCCCAGGCGCCGGCATCCGTCCGGATGCGGTTGTGGTCCGCCGTGCTGTTGATGGTCACGTCAATCCCGATTTCCTTTAAGGATGCCTGGGCGGCCTCCGCCAGCAGGGGAAGCTCCTGGCGGCTGGGATAGGTGAGCCAGCGGATGGTGAGAGGCTTGCCGTCCTTTTCCCGGATGCCGTCCTGGTCCGTATCCACCCAGCCGGCATCTTCCAAAATCTTCTTTGCCTCGTCGGGGTCATAATCCCGGCCCCGTACTGCCTCTCCTCCAAAGGAGAAGGTATCCGGGAAGGGACCCTGGGCCGGATAACCGTTTCCATCCAGCAGCCGGTTGACAAAGCCTTCCTTGTCGATTCCCATGGCGATGGCCCTGCGGACCGTCGGGTCCCGGGTGATTTCACTTTCAAAGTTCATATGCAGGAAAAATGCCCGGCTGGTGGGACAGCTGGAAAAGGCGTAGCCGTCGTTTTGGAACAGCGGATAGCTGGCATAGGGCATGCCGTAGGCGGCATCAATCTCCCCGGCCTGGAGGGCCATGGTCAGGGTATCGCCGTCGGATATGGTCAGGACCTGAATCCGGTCAAAACCCGGCGTACCGTTCCAGTAATCCTCGTTTCGGACCAGGTTCAGCTCTTCGCCGGAGATGAGGGACCGGGCCTTGTAAGGACCGGTGCCGGATACGATGCCCTCGTCGCTGATTCCGGCATCCATGTCGATGATGCAGCCGTAGGGGTCGCACAGATAGTTAAAAAGGGTCGGCCTGGGCTTCGCGGTCTTGATGGTCAGGTTCTGCCCGTTGGCCGTGATGGTATCGATGTTCAAATCCCCTCTGGCCCGGTCATGGACCTGGATTAAATGTTCCAGACACTCCTTCACCGCCTGTGCGTCCATAAGCCGTCCGCTGGAAAAATGAACGCCCTCCCGGAGGGTGATGTTCCAGGTCAGGTCGTCGGTCCGCTCATAGTCTGTTGCCAGCCAGGGCTCGATTTCCATGGAATCGGAGTAGCGGAAAAGGGTTTCGCCGATTCCGTAGCGGATACAGGCCCAGCCGGAATAAGCGTTGTGGGGATTCACATCCGGTTCCTCATTTTCCGAATTAAAGGTGGTGTCGCCTAAGATAAAAACGGTCCCTTCCTCTTCCCGCGGGGAGGTATCCTGGCCGGAAGAACAGCCGGAAACAATGCCCGCTCCGATGCACAGGGCAAGGGCCAGGGCGGATAATTTCTTTTGAAGTGTCATATTATTTACAGCTCCTTATTTCAAAATAAACAGTTCAGGACGGCGGGAATAGTTACAAAATACTCGGGGATTTAAAACTGTTCCGAGGGTCCAGATAGTCCCGCAGGCCGTCTCCCAGAAGATTAAAAATCACAACCGCGGTCAGGATAGCGAGGCCGGGACTTAAAACCACCCAGGGATAAATCTGGAGCATGCTCCGCCCTCCGCTCATCATATTGCCAAGCTCCGCCGTGGGCGGCTGAGCTCCCAGTCCTAAAAAGGACAGGCCAGCCAGCTCCATCATCATGGTCCCGATGTCCAGGGTGGCCGTCACCAATATGGGCCCCAGGATATTGGGAAGGATGTGCCGGAATATAATCTGAACTCCGGTGTCCCCGGCTAAAAGGGCAGCTTTGATGTAATCCGTCTGCCGGACGGCCAGGGTCTGGCTGCGGGCAATGCGGGCGTATCTGGGCCAGCTGATGACCGCCAGGGAGAGGACCGCGTTTTGAAGTCCGCCGTTTAACAGGGCGGCAATAGCCAGGGCAAATACCAGTCCGGGAAAAGCCAGGCAGATGTCGGAAATCCGCATGATGAGGGAGTCCGCGAAGCCTCCCAGGAAACCGCAGGCAACACCCAGGGCGGTGCCGGTGATGGTGATGATTGCCACCAGCGCCAGGGTGGAAAACACGCTGGTCCTCAGGCCAATTAAGATTCTTGAAAAAAGGTCCCGGCCATAGCGGTCCGTTCCGCACAGATGGCCGGGATCCGGAGGCAGGAGCGGGTCGAAAATCTGGGCGTTAGGGTCAAAGGGGCAGAGCTGCCGGGCGAATCCGGCGGTTAGCAAAAGCAGAAGGGCAAGAAAAATGAGGATGCCCAGCCTCAGCCGGGAGCGGCGCTTTTTCCTTTTCTGCCGACGGATGGATACCGCTTTTGTTTCGATCATTTTTTTTCACCTCCAAGGGAAATCCGGGGGTCCAGGGCGTGGTAGGACAAATCCGTAATCAGGTTGACGCACACGTAGATAATGGCCATCCACATAACGTAGGCCTGAATCATGGGATAGTCCCTCATGTTGATGGCGTCCACCGCCAGCTTTCCCACCCCGTCCCACATGAAGATGGATTCCACAATAGCCGTGCCGCCAAGAAGACTTCCAATGGACATAGCCAGCAGGGTGATGATAGTCACCAGACAGGACCGCAGAACGCTCTTTGTCAAGGTGACGGAAAATGGAACTCCCCTTGCCCTTGCCCCTGCCACATAGTCTTTTTCCAGTTCATCCAGCACCGCGGCCCGTACCTGGCGCAGATATTTTGCGCTCATGGCGATGGCCAGGGTGAGGGCGGGAAGAATGGCCCCCCGAAGGCTTACGGAGTTGGAGAGAACGGGAAACAGCTTCAAACGGATGGAAAAAACGTACATCAAAAGCAGGGCCACAAAAAAGTTAGGCATGCTGTTTCCGAGAAAACTTCCCAGACGAATCAGGCAGTCTGTCAACCGGTTCTGTTTCACCGCCGCCAGCACCCCCAGAGGGATGGAAACGACTGCCGTCAGAAGGATGGAGAGGGCGGTGAGGAACAGCGTGGCCGGAAGCTTGGAAAGGAAGGTGGAAAGTACCGGCCGGCCGGAAATATAGCTGGTTCCCATATCCCCGTGGAGCAGATTTCCAAGCCATACAAAATACTGTGTTAAAAAGGGCTTGTCCAGACCCAGCTGGGCTCTTGCGCTGTCAATTACTTCCTGGGAAAGGGCCATGCCGGTGTTCTCCATCCGCTGGAGCACCGCATCACTGCCTGCCAGGCGCATCATGGCGAAGGAGAGGAAGGTGATGACGAAAAGAATGGGAATCAGCTGAAGGAGGCGTTTTATTACATAGTTTTTCATAAACCGTACATCTTTTCTCAGGATTTTCTCAGGACGCTTTCACTGCGTGGACCAGGAACATGGGGGTGGAGGCGTTGTTGATCCGTTCATTTTCCGTCCACACCTGCTTCCAGATTTCCGGATCGGCAAAAACGGACATGCCAAGGCCGTGGAGGACATGGATATCCCAGGCGGGACGGCGTCTGGCCGACAGAGGAGCCTGGCGCGCAATGGCTTCCATGGCGTCTACGTCCGTACCCGCGGTGTCGTCCGCCGCGTTGTTCTCCCGCACATTTTTCCGGTCCTCCAGGTGGAGGGCATTGGCCTGGGCGTTAAACAGATAACGGTACCAGTTGGCGTCGAAATTTAACAGCAGACCGTTCTCTTTTAAAACCCTGGTCCACTGGGAGTAGGCCTTGGCGGGAGAAGGCAGATTCCAGGTGAGATTCCGGGAAACGATGACGTCAAAAGCGCCGTCGGGAAAGGTCAGCTGCTCCGCGTCCATTCTCCGAAAATCGATGATGGAAGCCAGAGGACCGGCGTTTTTCCTGGCTTGATTCAGCATGGCCTCGGTGTAGTCCACCGCGGTTACCTGATAACCCAGTTCCGCCAGGATAATAGCAAAAAATCCGGGGCCCGTTCCCACATCCAGCAGACGAATCTGGTCTCTGCTCCGGTTCCCGAAATGGGACTGAATCCGCTGGTCGATGACGCGGCTCCAGACGCTGTGCTGGCTGCCGCCCAGTTCTTCCTGATTGACGTCGGAATAGCTGGGCGCTCTCCTGGTCCAGTAAGTGATATTTTCCTGTGCGTAAGTGCTCATGGCTGTTTCCCCCTTATGCGGTTGCTGTTATGGTAAAAATGGGCGTTGGATTGTAAAACTGGTCCGCCTGGCCGTAAATTCGTTTCCACACGCCGGTGTCAACGGAGATATTCTGATAGCCTGCCTTTTCCAGCAGTTCCCGGTCCCACAGGGGCCTGGGCTTCTGGGTCGGGCGGATGATGTCCTTGATGGATTCATACTCCTGAAGCATGGAGAAACTCAAATCCTTGTGGGCGTGGTCCTTGGGCAGGTTCTCGGGCGGCTGCTCCCGGCAGTAGTCGGCGTCGAAGTTAATCAGGACGCCCTGAGGTTTTAAAAGTTTGCGCCATTGGGCGTAGGCCTGGGCCAGGTGGGGCAGGCTCCAGGTCAGGTTCCGGGTAATGACGGCGTCAAAGGAGCCGTCCGGAAAATCCGGATTTTCCCCGTCCATCACATAGAACTGGGCGGGAAGCTCCAGCACGCGGGAGAGGCGCTTTGCTTCCTGAATCATATCCTCTGTCAGGTCGATGCCCGTAAGATGATGGCCCTCAGCCGCCAGCAGAAAGGCCAGAAAGCCGGTTCCCGTACCGATATCCAAAATTTTCAGCCCCGTTCTGTCCGGAAGGTAGCGCTTCAGTTCGGACAGCCAGAGGAGATGCTTTTCGCCTTCCAGTTCCTGAATCCGCAGATTGGAAAAGTTTTCGACTCTTTTGGACCAATAATGAACGATTTTTTCTTTGATGTATTCCATAGCTGCTCCAGTCTGTTTCCCGCAAGTATTCGTAACAAAACAGGCTGCATAGCCTGTCTGCTGACAAACTATGCAGCCTGCGTGGCTGCGGGTAAACTCTTTGATTAAAGTTGTCGATTTTTTTGGTAAAACGGCTTCTGCCGGATGTCTGCACTTCGTGTACATTTAAAATATTAGTAATAGTTCAGGACAGCTCATTTTCTTGGCCTCCGGGACTGTTACAAGTATTATAATATATGAAAAAATTTTTTGTCAATAGGTATTTGGCGCGTTCTAAAGTCATGCTTGTATTATAATTATAAAAAAGTGTGCAATGCTGCAACTTTTCCCCTTGCGGAATCATCTATAAAGTAGATCGAATCATACAGCGCTGAGAGAGGAAATCAGGATGAAACAAGATATGTACCCCAAAATTACAGCTTATATTATAGAAAATCAAAATAAATTTTATCGTCTGGCTTACAGCTATGTACGAAACCGGGAGGACGCCCTGGATGTGGTGCAAAATGCGGTGTGCAGTGCGCTGGAGCATTATCAGACACTCCGCAGCCAAGAGGCTATCCGAACTTGGTTCTATCGGATTTTGGTTAATGAGTGTCTGATGATTTTAAGAAACCGAAAGCAGACTTTTACGGAAGATGAGAATCTGGAAGAGGCATCTTATGAGGAACAAGGATTTGAAAGATGGGACGATCTATATGATTCCATTGGCCGACTGGAACCGGATACCCAGATGATAATTAAACTGAGATTTTTTGAAGAACTGCCCTTAAAAGAAATTGCACAGATTATGGAAATGAATCTGAGCACGGTAAAAGCGAAACTTTATCGAGGGCTGAAATGGCTGAAAGTGAATGTTCCGGAGGTGGACTTATGAACACGCTGCAAAACGCAAAAAAACGGTATGAGGAAATAGAGATTCCGGAGGAGCTGTCTGTTAGGATCTCAGAGGAGATTGCCCGGGCGGACAAAAGGCGCTGGAAAGGCCGGCTTTCCCGCAGAAGGGTCAAAAATATAGCTGCTGCTGCGGCCGCCGCAGCTGTTGTGTTTACCACAGCGCTGAATACAAGTACGGCTTTCGCTGAAAGCGTGGGAGAGCTTCCGGTCATCGGTGCGGTGGCAAGGGTTTTGACTTTCCGCTCCTATGAAACTTCCGATGAGGATCTTAAAATTTCTGTAGAGATCCCTACAATTGAAATGATTGAAACAGATATGAAGGGATTAGCCCAGTCTGTCAATCAGGAAATTCTGAAGCTTTGTGAACAGTATGCCCAGGAGGCCAGAACAAGAGCAGAGGAATACCGAAAGGCTTTCCTGGAAACAGGCGGAACTGAGGAGGAATGGGCCAGACACAACATTCAAATTTCCGTCTGGTATGAGGTAAAAGCCCAGACGGACCAATACCTTTCTCTAGCTATTATGGGAACAGAGAGCTGGACCACCGCTTACAGTGAAACACGGTACTATAACCTGGATCTGGAAAATGGAAAACTTTTTACATTGGAAGATGTGCTGGGAGCGGATTATAAGCAGATTGCCGATGAAGAAATTCGCCGGCAGATGAAAGAACGAGCAGACAGCGGTTCCGTATATTTTGAGGGATTTGAAGGCATCGATGAGAATACTCCATTTTATTTAAAGGAGAACGGAAATCCGGTTATTGTGTTTGATAAATATGAAATTGCTCCGGGAAGCGAGGGGCAACAGGAATTTGAGATTCAGAAAGCAGGAAAATCATCTGAAACTGAAAAAGTGGGGTTTAATGAACTATCCGCTCTTCTGGGAAAAAAGGATAGCGATACAGCAAATCTTCTCGGTGGAGGCGAGGAAAACTGGACGGAGGATCATTCATTTTACATTGGCAGAAATTATCAGGTTTCCCTCTTTGGAAGTCCATGCAAAGTTTTTTCAACCTGTGGGAATGAGCAAACGGTAGAATCGGTCTCATTATGGATTGTCAGCGGTGAGCGCTCCGTTACTCAGGAAGAAGCGGACCAATGGGCCCAGAGGGTTACGGATTTTATGGGAGTGAAACCGTCCTATGATGAGGGGATTTCTGAAGGAGGAAGCAGAAATCGAAGGTGGAACGCAAATGGAGTTGCTGTCAGTATGAATCAAATGGCAGATATTCTGACAATTAGCTTTCAGCCTGCGGTAGGAGAGATAATATAGAATGAGGTGGATAAAATGAAAAAATATCAGGAGATACTATTTAGTATCACTGCGGTAGTAATGACATTGGCCACAGCGCTGTCGGCGGCGGCAGCGCAGATCGATCAGCTGGCTCCAGTAAAAATTATGGGGACGGTTGTGGAAAAAACGGAGGATACGCTTACGGTCAGCCAGCAGTTATCCGGAAGTTATCCGGGGGAATATATTCTGCATATTTCTGAGGAAACAAAAATTTTGGACAGTTCAAGCGGAATGCCGGTATCGGCAGAAAATATCAATCAAGGAGCAGCTATATGCGCCTACGGCGGAGGAGCAGTAACTGCAAGTATTCCCCCTCAGACTACTGGGCTGATGATTTTGACAAATATTCCGGAGGCTGGGGCCGCGCCTTCTTACATCCGGACGGAATCCTATGTTCGAAAAAACGGTGGATATGAATTAACTGCTTCTGACGGCAGTGTTTATCAGGTCTCCGATCAATGTCAGGTATTTCCTTATCTGACAAGAAATATGTTGTATCCCTCCTCGATTTACGAAGGTTCCTGGTGCTTGATCTGGGCGGATAACTCCGGAAACGCTCAAAAGATTATGATGTTTCCTCCCTATGGATCCGAACAGGAAGGGAAACAAGCTGGCTGGTCCCTGGAATCGGGTACGGCCGGCACATCCGATGCAGTGTGGACGTATGATCGGGAAGACGGTACAAAAGCGGAGGGATGGATCCAGGATAAAGGAAAATGGTATTATCTTGATCCGGAAACCAAAATTATGAAAGTGGGATTTCTGCAGTTGGACGGAAAGACCTACTATCTTCAGCAGGACGGCAGCATGCTGACTACATCTAAAACATTTACGCCCGACGAAAGTGGTGTACTTTGGTAGGGCATAAAAATTATAACAGAAAAGAGGAAAACGCAATGAAAAAGCGGAATGTATGGATTGCAGCAATCGCAGCAGGATTGATTATGACCGGATGCGGACAGGGATCCGTCCAGGAGACAACCGTTCAGGAAACTGAGGCTCAGGAAACGGCAACAATGGCTCCTGTCCAGTCTCAGGAAACGGAGGAAACAGAGGAGAAGGAAACCCAGGCCGCGTCATCTGAGGCGGAAACGCAAGAAACTATAAAAATTGAATCAGCCCAGGAGGAAAAAACGGAATCGGGAAACAGCTCTTCCCAGGGAAGCGCTGCCTCCGGTTACGAGGATAATTTTGCGGTTGACAGTGCCGCGGCAGCAGAGTTTGGTCAAAAGGTTCAGGATGCTGTAGCGCAAAAGGATTTGGAGCAGCTGGCGGACCTGACGGCGTTCCCGTTGTATGTTGGTCTGAATGGAGGAACCTCTGTCAACAGCCGCGAGGAGTTCCTGGCCCTTGGAGCGGATCAGGTTTTCACCCAGGGACTGATGGATTCTGTTTCGGCAGCCGACCTGGAGCAGCTTTCCCCAAGCATGGCTGGTTTCGTATTGTCAGACGGAGGCAAGGCCAATATTATCTTTTCCGTCCGGGACGGAAAGCTGGCGGTATCGGGAATTAATTACTAGCCCATACCCTAAGATGAAAGAGGTTCACACCCTTTCCGGTATTCCCGGGGCGTGCAGTGATAAAAGCGTTTAAACATTTTCGTGAAGTTGCTGGGGCTGTCGAAGCCGCAGAAGGCAGCGATATCCGATACGGCCCTTGAGGGCATGTCCAGCAGCATTTCAGCTCCCCGCATAATCCGGTATTTCAGCAGATACTGAATAGGAGAAGTCTGAATGGTCTTTTGAAAGCAGCGAAGGCATTCCCGGTCTCCGATTCCCACCGTACCTGCAATATCCATCAGCGTAATATCTTCGGAAAAATGCTGGTGGATAAAGGTAAGCATGGACCGGATCCGCTGGTTGTCCAGATTTTCTTTTCCCGCATTCCAGTTCAGCTGTTTCTCAAAATAATGGTATAACAGCAGGCAGATGCGGGACAAGTTTTCCCGCACAATAAACTCAAAACCAAAGGGTTCCGTTTGTAAGGCGTGAAAGGCCTCCTTAAACCACCGGGAGGCCTCTTGGCCCTGTCCGCCTGTCACAACACAGCCTGAAAAGGAAGGGCAGGAGAGCAGCGGCTGCAGGTATTTTTTTGAAAAAACAGAATCAGACTCCCCGAAAATCAGTTTGGGTTGAAAGACCAGAGAGTGAATCACACAACTGCCAACAGGGGCGCCGAAATGAAGGGTATTGGAGTTGATGACCGCAAAATCCCCCTCTTTCAGGCAGAAAGATCTGGAAGGAATTTTTAAGGTGAGAGTCCCCTCCTGGATAAAGACCATTTCCATCTCTTCGTGCCAGTGCCAGGATACGGCTTCTCCCCATTCTTCCCGGTAGATGGAATCATATCCCCCGCAGGGGAAATCGGCGGTGCCGTGAGCCTGAAGTTCTTTTGACGTCTTATCAACGGTAATCCCACATCTCTGTAGTGCCATATACGTTCTTATCTCCCCCAAAAAGTCGCTTTTGTTATATTATATGTCTGAATAAGTCTTGCATCAAGAGATATTTGACGGTATTCTTTTGATGTAGAAAATGCAGGAGGATATATGGATGTTTCAGATGCTTTTATTGATTATTTATCTGGCGTTTATCAGCCTTGGACTGCCGGATTCCCTTTTGGGTTCCGCATGGCCTTCCATGTACCAGGATTTCTCCGTTCCGGTTTCCAGTTCCGGAATTGTCTTTATGATTATTTCTCTGGGAACCATCATTTCCAGCCTTCAGAGTGACCGCCTGACCAAGAGGTTCGGCACCGGAAAGATCACAGCGGTCAGCGTTCTGATGACGGCGGCGGCCCTGTTCGGCTTTTCCATCAGCCGTTCTTTCCCGGCCCTGTGCCTGTGGGCGATTCCCTATGGGCTTGGAGCAGGGAGCGTGGATGCTTCCCTGAATAATTATGTGGCTCTCCACTATGCCAGCCGTCATATGAGCTGGCTCCACTGCATGTGGGGGGTCGGTGCATCCCTTGGGCCCTATATTATGGGATATGCCCTGACGGGGGTATATGGCTGGAGCATGGGATACCGCATCATCGCCGTTATTCAGATTTTGCTGACGGCGTTTCTATTTCTCAGTTTGTCCCAATGGAAAAATGGAAACTCCGATGAAGGGGAGCAGAGAGAAACGACGGCAAAGGCTCTTTCTCTTGGAGAAATCCTGCGCATACCGGGGGCGAAAGAAGTGATGGTGACATTTTTTTGCTACTGCGCCCTGGAGCAGACGGCCAACCTTTGGGTCAGCAGTTATCTGGTACTGCAGAAGGGAATCACGCCGGAGCAGGCGGCCGGATTTGCAAGTCTGTTTTTTGTAGGAATTACGGCCGGTCGGTTTTTCAGCGGATTTCTGACGATAAAGCTTGGGGATACCCAAATGATTCGCTTGGGACAGGCAATCATACTGCTTGGAATCCTGACGCTTCTCATGCCCTTTGGGCTTGGAACCTCCCGTATAGGGCTGCTGCTCATCGGCCTGGGCTGCGCTCCGGTGTACCCTTCCATCATTCATTCCACCCCGGCCAGCTTTGGGGCAGATAAATCTCAGGCCATGATTGGGGTTCAGATGGCATTTGCCTATGTGGGAACCTGCCTGATGCCGCCTTTGTTCGGAGTGATTGCCAACCACATTACGGCGGCGCTGTTCCCGTTTTACCTTCTGATTATTTTGGGCATCATGATTTTTGCCTACGAGCGGATGCTGTCAAAAGTGAGGCAAAAGCGGCAGAGACAGTCCGGTTTTTCTCTGCTATTTTGAGTTCAGCGCGGCCTACATGAGGAGGATATCTGGTGAAAGAGTTAGGTGTAAAAAGAGGTACTGTAAAGTTGATAGCTCACCAAGATGAATGGCATAAAGAAGCTGATAGAACCATTAAGGAATTAAAACACTTTTTCGGTAATACTGCCATTGACATTCAGCATATTGGAAGTACGGCTATTCCTTCAATTCATGCAAAACCCATTATTGATATTGCGGTGGGGGTTTGTGATTTGAATGATATTAAGCCATATGTTGAATTGCTAAGAGAAAATGGCTTCTTTTCCCCATAAGGCTATGATATATGATGATTTAAAACAAAAGTTATCCGTTCAGTTTTCAGAAGAACGCAGACGGTACACAGAGGGAAAACAGCAGCTAATCGGAAACCTTCTTGAAGAGGCAAGGTTATGGAGATCGAAACAGTAGTATTATTTATCGATTTATGCGGAAATGGTGCTATAACGTAGTCAGAACAAAGGAAGAGGGAAAAAGAAGACGAACTTCCAAGTCCCCCCACCCGGTTCCAGAAATCAAGGTAACAATGTTGAATGAGTAAAGGAGAGATGACTTATGTTGATGCCTAGTATTTTTGGAGAAAACTTATTGGATGATTTTTTCAATGATTCATTTTATGATTACGGTTACAGAGCCGGTTCCACGGATTTGATGAAGACCGATATTAAAGATACCGACCAGGGATATGAGATAACCATGAATCTCCCGGGTGTGAAGAAGGAAGACGTAAAGGCAGAGCTGAAGGACGGATATTTGACCATCAGCGCAACCTCCAATTCCAACAAGGACGAGAAGGACAACAACGGACGTTATATCCGCAGAGAGCGCTACAGCGGCTCCTGCAGCAGAAGCTTCTATGTGGGCGGCGGTGTTACCCAGGACGAGATTAAAGCAAAATTTGAAAACGGCGCTTTGACGCTGACCGTTCCCAAGAAGGAAGAGAAGCCTGCGGTAGAAGACAATAAAAAGTATATTGCCATTGAAGGCTGAGAATTAACATAATATAATATCTCCATAGATGAGGGGTGGGGTGATTGGAAACAATCCCCTATCCTTTTTTGCTGAATAAAACTATTGAAATTACCGGATTTTTTTCCTACACTAATAAATGGAATATGAACGTACAGGGAGGGGAAAATGGGGAGGCTGAAAAAACTGAGCGGGGCGGCGGTCCTGCTTCTGCTGATTTGCGGGATTTTCTTTTTATTCTGCTATTTCCGGATGTGGCCGCTGCGTTTTCATGCGCAGCTGGATGATTTTTTCGGGAAGGGAAATTGGGAGCAGATTTCTTACGAGGAAAAGGAGAGCATCATCTACCAGGTCTATCACCGGTCCTACAGCAGCAGAGGATATCCCAGAGAGCGCCCGGGGAAATTTACGGAATGGGATATTCTCTATACCGATGCAAATGGACAGCAGGAGATTTGGACCATCAGCGACCACACCATGCGGATCAACCACGACCAGCACTGGCTTCTCAGTTCTGACCGATATTCCGCGAAGGAGGCGTTTACCCTGGAACTGATGGACCTGTCCACGAAGGCGGCAGGGGAAGGGGTCAGGGAAGAAATCCTTTCGTCCATTCTTCCGGAACCGGAGGCTCAGTGCTTGGATGTGTCTATTTCCTATCGGGGCGGAAATCCGCCTCCCCAGATGTATGGCCAGCTGCTGAAAGAGTCCTGGTTTACGGCTGGCGGCGCGGATGCAAAAGCTTATCTGGAAACGGAGCTTTACGATTTTTATATCCGTGTGCTGGCCTATGACTACCGGGTTGAGAAACTGACGGATTCGCAGCAGACCCATCTGGAAAACAGCCTGGGCGCCATGGAAGAGGCACTGAAAGAGGCATACGGGGAGTATGCGGATTACGATATTTACCTGGGACCGGACTGTGAAGCCGTTTTTTCCGGAAAGTTAGCCCGTCCCGCCGCCTCCTATTAGAGGGGCAGAAAAATCAGAATGAAATCAGGTGACCAATATGATCGACAAAATTAAAGTCCGCGGCGCGAGAGTGCATAATCTGAAAAATGTGGATGTGGACGTTCCCTTAAACAAGATAACCGCTGTAGCCGGCGTGTCCGGCTCGGGAAAATCCTCTCTGGCCTTAGGCGTTCTGTATGCAGAGGGCTCCCGCCGTTACCTGGAGGCCCTGTCCACCTACACGAGACGGAGGATGACCCAGGCAGCCAAGGCTCAAGTGGACCAGGTGCTGTATGTACCTGCCGCCCTGGCCCTCCATCAGCGGCCGGGAGTACCGGGCATTCGGAGCACCTTTGGAACCGGGACGGAGCTGCTCAACAGCCTGCGCCTGATGTACTCCAGACTGGCAAACCACCGCTGTCCCAACGGCCATGAGCAGAAGCCCACCCTCGCAGTGGCGGCGGGGCAGGAGCTGGTCTGCCCGGAATGCGGCGCCCATTTTTACGCGCCGTCCGCAGAGGAGCTGGCCTTCAACAGCCAGGGCGCCTGCCCTACCTGCGGCGGTACGGGGATTGTCCGGGCGGTAGATGAATCTACCCTGGTTCCCGATGAGTCCCTGACCATCGATGAGGGGGCGGTGGCCCCCTGGAATTCCCTGATGTGGTCCCTGATGACCGATGTGTGCCGGGAGATGGGAGTCCGTACCGACGTACCCTTTTGCCAGCTGACCCCGAGGGAGCGGGAGATTGTGTTCCACGGTCCGGCGGAAAAGAAGCATATCTTATATCATGCCAAGAACAGCAATCAGGCGGCGGAGCTGGATTTTACTTACTATAATGCCGTCTACACCGTGGAGAACGCCCTGTCCAAAGTGAAGGACGAGAAGGGAATGAAGCGGGTAGAAAAATTCCTGAAGGAGGATATCTGCCCTGACTGCGGCGGCAGCCGTTTATCTGCCCGGGCGCGGGCTCCGAAGCTGAGGGGAATTTCCCTGGACGAGGCCTGCAAAATGACGCTCTCGGAGCTGGTTTTATGGGTTCAGGGCGTTCCCGCCTCCCTGCCGAAGGAAATGAGGCCAATGGCGGAGAGCATCTGCCAGTCCTTTCAGGATGTAGCCAAACGGCTGTTGGAGCTGGGCCTGGGATACCTCTCCCTGGACCGGGCGGCCTCCACGCTCTCTACCGGGGAGCGCCAGCGCATGCAGTTGGCCAGGGCGGTGCGAAACCGCACCACCGGCGTTCTCTACGTACTGGACGAGCCGTCCATCGGCCTTCATCCTTCCAATATCCAGGGGCTCTTCCGGGTGATGGAAGACCTGATTGCCGATGGAAATTCGGTTCTTTTGGTGGATCATGATACCCAGATTCTATCCAAAGCCGACTGGCTGATTGAAATGGGACCTGGGGCGGGAGCCGGGGGAGGGCAGGTCATCGCCCAGGGAACGATTTCCGAAATCGAGGAAAATCCCCATTCCCTTATGGGACCTTACTTGTCCGGAAGAGAGCAGATTGCAATGAAAAAGTCCTACGGCCCGGACCAGCTGTTTCAAGAGGGAAGGATTCATCTGGCTACCGAAGAGATTCACACGGTAAAGTCCCTGGATGTGGATATTCCAAAGGGGCGGATGACCGTCGTTACCGGCGTATCCGGCTCCGGGAAGACCACATTGATTTTGGAGAGCCTGGTGCCCGGACTGGAAGCCCTCACATCGGGTCAGAAGCTGCCCGCCCATGTAAAGGCAGTGGAGGCGGACGGCATACGCCATGTAAAGCTGATTGACGCCACGCCAATCGGAATCAACGTGCGCTCCACCGTGGCCACCTACGCCAATGTCCACGACGAGCTGCGGAAAATATACGCCAAAACACCGGAAGCGAAGGCGGCAGGCGTTAAGGCAGGCGATTTTTCCTACAACACGGGAAAACTCCGCTGTCCGGTCTGCGATGGAACCGGCGTTATCAGCCTGGATGTGCAGTTTCTGCCGGACGTGCAGATTCCCTGTCCGGAATGCAGGGGCTCTCGCTACGGAACAGAAGCGGATGGAATCCATTATCTTACGAAATCCGACAAAGCCTATTCCCTGCCGGAGCTGATGGCTATGGACGTCAATCAGGCGCTGGAGGCATGTGGGGAGCTGAAGGTAGTTTCCCAGAGACTGAGGGTCCTGCAAAGCCTTGGCCTGGGATATCTTAGGCTGGGGGAGGAAACGCCCGGCTTGTCCGGCGGGGAGGCCCAGCGGCTGAAGCTGGCCAGCGAGATGGGAAAAGGCCAGGAGGACTCGGTTTTCGTCTTTGACGAGCCGACCATCGGCCTCCATCCCCTGGATGTGAAAACCCTTCTTGAGGTGTTCCGGACCCTGATTGACAACGGCGCTACGGTCATTGTCATTGAACACGATTTGGACGTTATCAAAAATGCCGATTACATCATCGATATGGGGCCGGGAGGCGGAAATGAGGGCGGCCGGATTGTGGCGGCGGGACGGCCGGAGGAGATTGCGTCCTGTCCGGACAGTTTGACCGGATATTATCTAAAGGAACAGTTCAAGTATTTTTGCCACGAGCAGATAAAAAAGTCAGACAGGAAAGGCGGTGCGGGACATGCCGGAATTGCCGGAGATAGAAACAATCAGACGAATCATTGAACCACAGATACAGGGGGTTGGGATTGAGCGGGTTGCGGTCAGCCGTCCGGAAGTCATCGCGCACCCTGACGCCGATGGATTTTGCAGCCGTCTCAAAGGGCAGGTCTTTGACCGCGTAGAGCGCCGGGGGAAATTCCTTATCATCCGGCTAAAAAGCAGCGACAGGATTATCATCCATCTGCGCATGACCGGGTGTCTCCTGGCAGCACCGGCGGACGATCCGGAGGAAAAGCATACGCACGTTATTTTCCGACTGAACGGAGACAGGGAACTGCGTTTTTCAGATACGCGCCGTTTCGGGCGCTTATGGCTGCTCGGAGAAGGGGAAGCGGATCCATACAGCGGCGTTGAAAAGCTGGGAAAAGAGCCTTTTGATGCGGATTTTACCGCAGAATATCTGTCTGCTAAACTGGAAAAACGGAAGAAAGCAGTTAAAGAATGTCTGATGGAGCAGAGAGTGATTGCCGGAATTGGGAATATCTATTCCGATGAAATCTTATTTACAGCCGGAATTTACCCGGCGCGGCCGGCAGACAGCCTGACAAAAGAGGAATGGGAACGCCTTGCGGAGGTTATCCCGGAGCGGCTCTCATATTTTATCCAAAAGGATGAAATGTCCCCGGAAGAATATTTGGAAACAAAGGGACAGGATTACCGCAACACGCCCTTTTTACAGGCCTACGGCCATGAGGGGAAGCCTTGTCCGGTTTGCCAAACGGCATTCCGCCGTATGGTAATCGGAGGGCGGAGCAGTACATACTGTCCCCATTGCCAGGGGAATTTGGGCTGAAATGCCCCGCGATTTACTTCTCTTTGACCGGAAAGGTGGAATCGAAGGCTTCCACGTCCTCATCCTTTACAAAATATCCCTCCGGCGTCTCATAGACACCGGTAAAGGTTCCTAAAAAGCCGGGACACAGCTCCTTGACCAGAAAATAAGGGGCGTCCTGCTCCCTGGGCTGTCCATCGGGGTAAATTCCCATGGACCTTGCGTTCACGAAACCGGATTTTTCATAAAAAGTCGGATTCCCCTCGATGCAGACAGCCTTTGCTCCAAGTTTTTTTGCCAGTTCTAGGGATTCGTCCACCAGGGCTTTTCCATATCCCCTGCGCTGATAATTGGGATGGATGCTGACCGGGCCGAAGGTGAGGACGGGAATTCTCCTGCCGTCGTCCGCCTGAATCCAGGCCCGTGTGTACATAATATGTCCCATAATTTTGCCGTCTATCTCCATCACCAGGTCCAGCTCCGGGACAAATTCCTCCCGCTCCCGAAAGCAGTGAAGCAGATAATGCTCATAACAGCCTGGACGGTACACATTCCAGAACGCCTCTCTTGTCAGTTCCTCCGTCTGCCGGTAATCCTGAACCTTTTCTCTGCGGATTTCATAGTTTTTCTCATTCATTTCTTAAATATTTCCTCCAATATTCCTTCCATATTATGTGGTTTCCAGTCCTTCAAACTGCATCTGATAATAGTGGGCGTAAATCCCGCCCTGTTCCATCAGCTCCCGGTGCGTTCCCCGTTCCGCAATGCCTTCATTGTTGATGACGATGATTTCATCGGCGTTTCGGATCGTGGAAAGGCGGTGGGCAATGGTGATAGTGGTCCTGTCCTTGGACAGCTTTTCCAGGCTCATCTGGATATGGCGCTCGCTCTCGTTGTCCAGGGCGGAAGTGGCCTCGTCCAAAATCAGAATGGGCGGATTCTTCAGGAATACCCTAGCAATGGAAATCCGCTGCTTCTGTCCTCCGGACAGTCTGGTTCCCCGCTCGCCCACAAAGGTGTCGTAGCCATCGGGAAGGCTCATAATAAAGTCGTGGATATTGGCTTTTTTGGCCGCCTCGATAATTTCCTCCATAGAAGCCCCAGGTTTTCCGTAACCGATATTTTCCTTCACCGTTCCGCAGAACAGGTATACATCCTGCTGAACAATTCCAATCATGGTCCGCAGGCTTTTCAAGGTCACCCTGCTGACGTCCTTCCCATCGATGAGGACTCTTCCGCCGGTCACATCGTAAAAACGGGGCAGGAGAGAGCAGATGGTGGTTTTTCCGCCGCCGGAAGGACCTACCAGAGCAACGGAACGCCCCGCGGGAATATCAAAGGATACATGGCGCAGCACTTCTTCTTCATCGTTGTACTGGAAGCTGACATCCTCGTAGGTGACATGTCCCTTTACATCTGTCAGATCCACTGCATCCGGCGCGTCCACGATCTGGGGCTCCGTCTCCATCATAGCCTCGAAGCGCTTGAAGCCGGAAAGCCCCTTCTGCATCATTTCCGCCAGCTCCACCAGGATCTGAATGGGGCTGATGAAAATGCCGATGTATAAAGCGTACATAGCCAAATCTTCCACCGCCATTTGTCCGTGAGCGATGAGCCAGCCGCCGTAGACCACCGTTACCAGATACATCATCCCCTGAAAGAACAGATTGCTTCCCATAAAGGTCCCCATGCAGCGATAGTTGTTGTCCTTGGACTGTAAAAATCCCTCGTTGCTTTTGCGGAATTTCCTCTGTTCCACATCTTCGTTGGCAAAAGACTGGACCACACGGATTCCGGCCAGAGTATCCTGAAGGCTGGCGTTTACATCACCGATTTTCCGGCGGTTGTCCATAAAGGTGGCCTGCATCCGCTTGTTCTGGCGGGCAGAGAATACAATCATAAACAGTACCAGAATCATCAGCGGCACCGCCAGTCTCCAGTTGATCAAAAACAGGAAAATGAAGGAGCCGATGATTTTAATCAAGGAGATAAACAGATTCTCCGGCCCGTGATGAGCGAATTCCGCAATGTCGAACAGATCGGAAACCAGCTTGCTCATCATCTGACCGGAATTATTGTTATCGTAGTAGGAGAAGGACAGCTTTTCATAATGGTCGAAAAGCTGCTGGCGCATATCCCGCTCCATGTGGGCGCCCATCATGTGGCCCTGGTAGCTGACATAGTATTTGCACAGAGACTGAATCACATACATGGCAAACATCCCGGCTCCGATGAGCGGAAGGGCGCTCAATATGGCCTGGCTACTGCCAGTGAAAAGAGTCCTGGTTAAGGTCCTGAGAATCTGAGGATAAGCCAGGTCCACTAAGCTGATTGCAGCGGCACATATCAGATCCAGATAGAACACCGCCTGATAAGGTTTATAGTATCTGATAAATTTCCGCAAGGTATCCATAAGCTTTTCATACGCTCCTTAAACGTTTTTCTTCTTTTGATCATAATCTTTCAGGGCTTCCAGTGCCTCTCCGGCCATAGGGAAGAGGGCAATCATATTGAAGATCGTCATCAGCCCTACCCCTAAATCTCCCAGATCCCAGACGAAGGTATAGGCTGCCAGTCCTCCGATGAACAGCATAATCAGCGCCAGAATTTTATACAAAGTCTGGGACAGCCAGTTGTCCCCAAACAGATAGGCGATATTGGATCTGGCGTAGAACAGGATGCCGATAAAGGTTGAAAAACTGAACAGCCAGAGAATCACGGCAATAAACACGGCGCCGAAGGATCCGAAGTGATAATTCATGGCTTCCTGAAGAAGATCCATGCCTTCCATACCCTCCAGCTGACCGGCGGGGGTCAGCAGCATGATAAATGCGGTGCAGCTGCAGATGACCAGGGTATCGATAAAGACGCCCAGGGACTGAAGGAGGCCGGCCTTCACCGGATGGCTGACGTCGGCGGCAGCGGCGGCGCAGGGGGCGGAACCGCTGCCCGCTTCATTGGAAAACAGGCCCCGCTTGGCGCCGTTCATGATGACTGCTCCGATTCCTCCGCTGACTGCCTGGCGCAAACCAAAGGCCTCCTCAAAGATTCGGGCGAAGACCTGGGGCAGCATTCCTGCATTTCTTATGATAATATACAGCGTAATAACGAAATAGAGGGCCGCCATCACCGGGACCATAAGATCCAGCACCTTTACCGTAGCATGCTTGCGCAGGACAATGATTGCAGCCAGAGCCACCAGCGCCACAGTGGTGTAAAGCGGCGGGATGTGAAAGGCGTTCCGGAAGGCGGAGGAGACGGAATTTCCGATGACCTGACTGATGCCGCACCAGCAGATGAGGCCGGAGAGGGCAAACAGGGACGCGATGGCAGAGCGCTTTCCCGGACCCTTCTTTCCGGCAAACAGTTGATGGAGATAGTAGGCCGGGCCGCCCCGGTATCCCCCATAGAGAGGGTCTTTTTCCTTATACAGCTGGGCCAGGGTAGCCTCGATAAAGGCGGTGGAGGAACCTAAGAGGGCAATGAGCCACATCCAAAACACCGCCCCCGCACCTCCGGCGGAAATAGCGGCCACTACGCCTACCAGATTCCCCATTCCCACCCTAGTGGCTGTGGACACAATCAGAGCCTGGACTCCGGAGATGGAGCCGGCCTGGCCGCCGGAGCTTCTGTTTTCCGCCGTAACCCGCAGCATTTCCGGAAACAGCCGGAAGGGGAGAAAACGGGTCCGGATGGTGAAATAAATCCCGGAGGGAATCAAAATTATTACCAGAATAGAAAGTCCTAAGCTGCTTCCGCCCGGAAGAGGAATCGAAATCAAATCTCCCCATAGAAGATTATACATGGCTTCAATCAGAGAAACAATTCCCTGACCGAGATTATTGAAAAAAGACATTGTATTGGATAATCCTTTCGTCCTATGGTACTTGGCCTTAAAAAGCCTGAACTACAGTATATATCAAATTGGCAAATCTTAAAACCCCTTTTTGTTATTGATCTAAAATATAATTGCGTATTCCTACCGATTCCGATATAATAAAGGAAGTGCCGCTTTCGCCTTGTAAAAAGAATAAGCGCGGCAAAACAGGAGATTTTAAAAATATGAAACATTTTAACATTGCTATTGACGGTCCCGCCGGAGCGGGAAAAAGCACCATTGCCAAAGAGGTGGCAAGGCGTCTGGGGTTCATCTATGTAGATACCGGAGCCATGTACCGGGCCATGGCTTTATTTCTTCTTCGACGGGGCCTGGACCCGAAAAATCAGAAGGCGGTAGAAGAGGAATGCAGGCAGGCACAGATTTCCCTGGCCTACGAGGACGGCGCCCAGCAGGTCATCTTAAACGGTGAGAACGTCACTGGCCTGATTCGGACCGAGGAGGTGGGAAATATGGCTTCCGCCACTTCCGTCTATATGCCGGTCCGGGAGAAACTGGTCCAGCTGCAGCAGGAACTGGCCGCCCGGGAAAACGTGATTATGGACGGCCGTGATATCGGTACCTGCGTACTTCCCGACGCACCGGTCAAAATATACCTCACCGCCTCCGTTCAGGTACGGGCCCTGCGGCGTTTTAAAGAGCTTCAGGGAAAGGGAATCGACTGCAGCCTGGAGGAGATTGAGAAGGACATCCGGGCCAGAGACGAGCAGGATATGAACCGGGAACATTCGCCGCTTCGCCAGGCGGCAGACGCTGTTTTGATTGACAGCTCCGCCATGACCATCCAGGAGGTTATCGACGCCATTATCCGGGAAGCTGAGAACAAAGGTTTAAGGGAGGCGTGATGAAACAGAGTTCAGAAAAGCGGGAAGTCATTGTGGCTAAAACCGCCGGTTTCTGCTTTGGCGTGGAGCGGGCGGTCAATGAGGTTTATAAACAGATTCAGCTTCAAAAGGAAGGGGAAACCGGAGGCCCCATCTATACCTACGGTCCGATTATCCACAATGAAGAGGTGGTCCGGGATTTGGAGGAGAGGGGCGTACAGGTCCTGAATACGCCGGAAGATCTGATGGCCCTTCCCGAAGGGACAGGTACGGTGATTATCCGCTCCCATGGAGTAAGCAAAGAGATTTATGAGCTGCTGAAGGAACGAAAGATACGGATTGTGGACGCCACCTGCCCTTTTGTCAAGAAGATTCATCGGATTGTGGAGGAGCATTCGAAAGCAGGGGAGACGGTTATTATCATTGGAAATCCCAGCCATCCCGAAGTGGAAGGAATCCGCGGATGGGGAAATGGGGATACAATTGTGATAGAAAACGGGACACAATTGGAAAATTTGCGCCTTCCAACGGGGCAAAAGGTTTGTATCGTATCCCAAACGACATTTAATTACAACAAATTTAAAGAATTAGTTGAAAAAATTTCAAAAAAGGGTTATGATAGTAGTGTTTTAAATACGATTTGCAATGCAACACAGGAA
>URFM01000025.1 GCA_900547035.1 uncultured Clostridium sp.
AAATATGGAGCTTTGGTAAAAAGCTTTACATTTTACCTGACTTTTCATTTCACATTGCCATAGATTTTCAGAACTATTCGGTCCCTTATGAGTATGTGCGCAAGAAAGTGGATGTCCGGTACACCAAGAGCAGCATTGAGGTTTATTACAAAGGGAATCGGATCTGCAGCCACAAACGTCTTTATGGACGCCGCGGGCAGTATTCCACGATCCCGGAGCACATGCCTGTCAACCATCAGCTGTACAGTGAATGGGATAAGGCAAGGTTCCTTAAGTGGGCATCTGGTATCGGTGAGTCAACCCATCAGGTGATCCAGGGGATCTTTGATTCCTACCGGATCGAAGAGCAGGCTTATAAGGGTTGCCTGTCTCTCCTGAAACTGGCTGATAAATATACTCCGGAAAGATTGGAACATGCCTGCAAAGCAGCTTTGGAGCGGATCCCCAGCCCGCGTTATAAGAATATCCGCCTGATCCTGGAATCCGGCAATGACAAGGCTGCTGGCCCATCAAACCAATCCTCTGAGGCTATCCATGACGAAAGCTATGCCCTGGTCCGTGGAGCTTCTTATTACGGAGGTGGCAGCCATGAAAAATGATACGGTGAAAAAGTTAAAGTCCATGAGGCTGCCTGCCTTTGCGGAAGCTTATGAAAAACAGATCGACCAGGAAGCTGAATACGGCTCCATGTCCTTCCATGAACGTCTCATGCTGTTGGTTGATGCGGAATACGATTCCCGGCATAATAACAATATCAAAAGATTGATCAAGAACGCGAAGTTCTCTGACTCATCTGCATTTCTTGGAAACATTGATTATCTGCCGGACCGGCACCTGAACCGGGATCTTCTGGAGAGCCTGGCGGATAATGACTACATCCGCCAAGGGCTGAATGTCATCCTGATCGGGGCTACAGGTACCGGCAAAAGCTTTATTGCTAATGCACTGGGAGTCAACGCCTGCCAATCCGGATATAAGACCCGATATATCCGCCTGCCGGAACTGTTCAGCGAACTGGAAGCAGCGAGGATACAGGGAAAATATCATCAAGTGATGAAGCAGTTTCAAAAGCTTCCACTTGTGATTCTTGATGAATTCCTTTTGATCCCTGCTTCCGAGCAGGAGCAAAGGGATCTGTTGGAACTGATGGAATACCGCTGCGGCCAGGTCTCCACCATCTTCTGTTCCCAGTTCATGCCGGAAGGCTGGCATGAAAGATTAGGAGGCAGTGCCCTTGCCGATTCCATCCTTGACCGTATCATCCCATCTACCTATACCATGCGGATTGACGGGGATGTTTCAATGCGGCAAAGGAAAAGGATGATCAAAAACTAAATCATCCTACTGGGAGCCACGACACGGGTCATGGCTCCCACCATCGGACGAGTGGCTCTCGATAACGGATTCCATGGCTCTATTCCAGGAGATTGGGTGGCTCCGCCACCGCAGAATATTCATATGGAGCATGTCGTCCCACTCAAAAAGTCCGCGCTGAAAAATCAGCTGGCTTAGTTCGATGGCTGCTGAGATAACCATCCCAATCAGGAACACCATGGAAGGCCGAAGCCGGCTGTCCAGAATCATCGGCAGTAAGATCCCTACCGGGAGCAATAGAATCATATTTAAAAGATTTTCGATCAGCAGGCCCTGGCTGTGGTTCACCATCACCTCATACCATGACCAGAATGGAATTAGTTCATAGCGCCGAACGGTCGGTGTCCTGGTAAACACTGTGGAAGCAAAAACGACTCCGAGGAAGAGAATCAGAGCCAATACCGCCGCGCCCTGCTGGAGTTTTAACCGTTTCCTGCGCACAGCCCGAAAGATAAAAAAGGAGCAGACTGACAAAATGATCAGGAAAACGATAATCTCCCGAACTGACCATGGTCTGTTATGTGTTGTCCAAATCTGAAATGGGCTCATTTCCTTCCTCCGGCTGATTTATATCTGTCAATTTGCTGATCACCCCGATCCTCACAAACACAGGATACAGGTAACTTGCCCCAAAGGTTCCCAGCTGTTTCGGACCGGATACGGTACCGGTCTCCTTCATCAGCTCCACTGCTCTATTATAAGCCATAAATACTGCAGCCTGTGTAATGGATTTGGACTTCCGGTTCACAAACATCTCGCCGCCACGAATCTTATAGGTAAACTTCAGTCCCTTCGCTGTGAGGAACACACAGCCGGCTAGCCGGCTCATCAGCTCCCACAGTGCTTCTTCCTGCTCGATTTTTGTCATCTCCGTCTGCTTTATTCTGTCACAAAACTCCATACAGGCAGCCCGCCTCTTACGGTATAAACGTATCCGCTCCGCATTGGCCGACAGCTCGGCTAGATTGTACGGAATCTTCATGTAAGGCAGGTAGGAGTGAACAGAGGCCCGGCTCAATTCCGTGATTTTCATTATCTGCTCAATCTTAGCGCCATTGGAATAAAGCTTTGCTATCTGGCGGGATAATGCCGTGGAGTACACCCCTGCCGTGATCAACAGCTTCCTGGCCTTCAAAGATGTGATTCCAAACTCGTCGGCCACGGCGTTCAGGCCGGGAGCTGTGTCATCATCTCTGTCATCATAGGAACCAAAGGCATCAGCTATCGCGTCCATGAACGCTTGCATGATCTGGTGTGGATTATAATTTGGTTTCTTCTTTGGTCTGGACATAAGTCATCGCACACTCCTATCAAAATTGATATTTACATTTCAATCTAAATTATATTGTTAAAGAAAAGCCGGATTTTTCATCCGGCTAAAATAGTTTCAAAATTTCCTCCACACCATCTTATTCACAACCCCAGTATAGCTCTGGATGATCTTTACCACCTTTGTGCTTACATTCTCCTCCACATAATCCGGCACCGGAATCCCATAATCCCCTTCCTGGTTCATCGTAACCGCAGTATCCACCGCCTGCAGCAGACTCGCTTCATCAATACCGGCAAGGATAAAGCAGGCCTTGTCCAGCGCCTCAGGGCGCTCGGTGCTTGTCCGGATACATACCGCCGGGAAGGGATGCCCCACAGAAGTAAAGAAGCTGCTCTCCTCCGGAAGCGTGCCGGAATCGGATACTACCGCAAAAGCGTTCATCTGCAGATGGTTGTAGTCATGGAATCCCAGAGGTTCATGCTGGATCACGCGCCGATCCAGTTCAAATCCGGAAGCGGCCAGGCGTTTCCGGCTTCTTGGATGGCAGGAATACAAAATCGGCATATCATACTTTTCCGCCATCTTATTGATTGCTGTGAACAGGCTCAGGAAATTCTTTTCCGTGTCAATGTTTTCTTCCCGATGAGCGGAAAGCAAAATATATTTTTGCGGTTCCAGTCCCAGTTTTTCCAGAATATCCGACTTTTCAATCTCAGCAAGGTTCTGGTGCAGCACCTCTGCCATAGGGCTGCCCGTTACATACACTCTTTCCTTTGGCAGTCCGCACTCATGAAGATATTTTCTGGCATGCTCGGAATACGCCAGGTTCACATCGGAAATAATATCCACAATCCGACGGTTTGTCTCCTCCGGCAGGCACTCGTCCTTGCAGCGGTTCCCAGCTTCCATATGGAAAATCGGAATATGCAGGCGCTTTGCCGCAATGGCGGACAGACAGCTGTTGGTATCTCCCAGGATCAGCAGCGCGTCCGGCCGGATCTGATTCATCAGTTTATAAGAACAGTTGATAATATTCCCCACCGTCGCGCCGAGATCGTCCCCTACCGCGTCCATATAGACCTCCGGATTGTCAATTTTCAGGTTTTCGAAGAATATCCCATTCAGGGTATAATCGTAGTTCTGGCCGGTATGGGCAAGCACTACATCGAAATATTTACGGCACTTATTGATCACCGCCGCCAGCCGGATAATCTCCGGA
Organism: uncultured Clostridium sp.; assembly: GCA_900547035.1. GTDB lineage: Bacteria > Bacillota > Clostridia > Lachnospirales > Lachnospiraceae > Enterocloster > Enterocloster excrementigallinarum. The sequence goes on from URFM01000025.1 coordinate 3,867, forward strand.
CGGGTACCGACGATAATGAGAAGCTTCAGCTTCCCGTTGTCTTTAAAATGAATATTGGAATAGTCTGTTCTGATTTCGCTCATCGTTTCTTACGCTCCGTTCTTTTGAGTTAATACTTATACCGGCTCAAAGAATGTATCCGGCCGCTCCGGGTTGAAGATCTCATTGCAGGTCATGACTGTTACCAGATTCTCTGTTTCACTCAGGTTGATGATGTTATGCGTCCATCCCGGTATCATGTGAACAGCCTCGATCTTGTCTCCGGATACTTCAAACTCTACCGTCTCGCCTGTATGGATATTCCGTTCCTGAATCAGACCATGACCAGCTACCACGATAAACAGCTCCCACTTGGAATTATGCCAGTGCTGGCCTTTGGTGATTCCCGGCTTGCTGATGTTGATGCTCACCTGTCCACAATCGGCTGTGTGTACCAGCTCCGTGAAAGAACCTCTGTCGTCCACATTCATTTTCAGCGGATATTTAAACTTCTCCGCCGGAAGATACGTCAGATACAAACTGTACAGCTTCTTCGCGAAAGAGCCTTCCGGCATCTTCGGCATCATCAGGGTGGACGGCTGCTGTTTAAAAGATTCTAGCAAATCGACAATCTCACCCAGAGTTACTTTATGGGTAACCGGCACACAGCAGTAGCGTCCCTTTGGATCTATGACCGTATCCACGCCGTCAAATTCACAGTGAATTTCCTTTCCTTCCAATAGATCGAACATGCCTTCCACCAGATCGTCAATATAGAGTAGCTCCAGTTCGGTACTCCTGTCGTTCACAGTGAAAGGTTCATCGTTGGCCACAGCCCAGCAGAAGGTGCTGACAGCGCTGTTGTACTTCGGCCTGGAATGCCCCATCAGGTTCGGGAAGCGGTAAACCGCGACCTTTGCTCCGGTTTCCTTGGCATAGGAGAAGAACAGCTCCTCTCCGGCTTTCTTAGAGCGCCCGTACTCCGAGTCGCCGAAACGGCCGGATAAAGTGGCCTGGATGGAAGAGGACAGCATGATGGCGGCCTTGTTATTGTACTTCTTCAAGGTGTCCAGAAGCGTGCTGGCAAAGCCGAAGTTTCCCTTCATGAAATCCTCCGGATTTTCCGGGCGGTTCACGCCTGCCAGATTGAATACGAAGTCCGCTGACCGGCAGTAAGCGTCTAACTGTTCCGGGGTTGAATCCAGATCGTATTCGTAGATCTCATTGATCTGTATGTTTGGCCTTGTCCGGTTTTTATTTTCTTTAATATTTTTCAGATTGGCTACCAGGGCGGTTCCTACCATGCCCTTTGCGCCGGTTACTAAGATGTTCATAAACTTGGGCACCTCGCTATGTTTCTTGTGGTTATTTATATTACATTCGTTATAATTTCTCCGATTATATTCTCTTGGTGTGTTTATGAATCATCTCCACACCATACTTTATTGTTCTGCGATATATCCTTATCTAGCACTCTATTCTTCAACGTACGGTCTGATTTCATCATACCACCGATCGTATGCCTCTGTCACTAAGTGGATCCCCTCTTTTGTCAACTCAGGAGCAAGCGCCCCATCTACTGCATACAAATCAAATATGTTTATATAAGTAATCCCAAATTCGTCCGCCAGTTTCTCAATCTCTGCATTAAAATTTACAATGGATTCATTACTAGCGGTGTTCTTCTGATAATCCACGGTTACTGGTAATACAGACTGCACATAAAGCTCTGCATTCGGCACTGTCTCCTTAACAGTTTCAATCAACTCTCGGTACTGTTCAATACACTCTTCACTATTCTTGTCTGTTAATGAATTAATTCCGCCGAGTACAAATACCTTTTCTGGTGTTACACTTGCAATCATATCCACACGGTTTATCATTCCACTGAGACTATCCCCGCTTCTTCCAAGATTTACAATTGCTTTATCCGGAAATGCTTCTGCCCACTGGCCACCGCGTGTAATACTATCGCCAAAGAACACAATGTCAGCGTCATAATCCATGGCTTCCAAACTGCTCTTCCATGATACAAGTGTCCAATCAGTTGGCGGTTCGTATTCTTTTAATCCTACCTTAGCTAATGCCTTGTCAATATACCCCCCCCATACAGCCATGTAGCCATTCAGTGCGAGGGAGAATATACATACAATCAAGATTAAGCCGAATGAATTTTTCCATTTTTTATTCATTTCGATGTATTCCTCCATATTGTTTGTGTTATTGTTTTGATGTGTTTATCACAGATTTATGTCAGTAATTATGTGAAACAGTCTGTGTGAGCATCTGTGAGTGTCACATCACCTCCCACAGTAGCGCTATTCTACGCCTCCACGCTATGTGGCCTTCCTTCCACCTCTTCCTTCACATAGTCTGTTTCCATGATCTTCTTCACCACGCCATCCACATCCAGACGATTCGTATTATGCGAAGTATACGCCTCATCGCCCTCTGTGGTTACAGTACCTTGCACATAGAACTTGTCATAGTTCAAGCCCCTGGCATCCGGAGCGATACGATAATAATGGCCCATGTCCACAGACCGCAGCATTTCTTCCCTTGTTACCAGCGTCTCGTACAATTTCTCACCATGGCGGGAACCAATGATTTTACACTCGGTTTCTCCGAATACCTTCATAACCCCTTTTGCGAGATCACCGATTGTGCTTGCATCTGCTTTCTGTACAAACAGGTCGCCTGGCTCGGCGTGTTCGAAAGCAAAGGCCACAAGGTCCACGGCTTCGTCCAGATTCATAAGGAATCGGGTCATGTTCGGGTCGGTAATGGTGATCGGAGCCTTTCGCTTAATCTGATCAATGAAAAGCGGAATAACGGAGCCTCTGCTGCACATCACATTGCCGTAGCGGGTGCAGGCAAGAACGGTGCCACCACGCTCAAAAGCTTTCTGCGCCCTGGCCTGCACTACCTTTTCGCCAACCGCCTTAGTCATACCCATGGTATTGATGGGATAGGCCGCTTTGTCGGTGGATAGGAATACCACACGCTCTACATGGTTTTCCACAGCCGCAGTAATTACGTTGTCAGTTCCTATGATGTTCGTTCTGACCGCCTCCATCGGGAAGAACTCGCATGAGGGCACTTCCTTCAGCGCCGCAGCATGGAACACGTAATTCGCTCCGTACATAACATCCCGGACAGAATCCACGTTGCGGACGTCTCCCACATAGAACTGAACTTTTCCGGCATAGTCCGGATACTGTGCCTGCAGCGTATGCCGCATCCAGTCCTGCTTTTTCTCATCACGGCTGATAATGCGGATTTCGCCAATGTCAGTGGTTAAGAAATGTTTTAAAACGGTAGAACCGAATGAGCCGGTTCCTCCGGTAATTACTAAGGTTTTGTTTTTGAATGCTTGTGTGATATGCATGATATTGACTCCTCCACTATTCAGCCACCCAAGGCTGGTAATCTTTACCTTCCAATATATCTGCTATTCTTTCACACGCATGGCCATCTCCATAAGGATTACAAGCGTGAGACATTGTTTCGTATTCTTCTTTATTCTCAAGCAGCAGCTTAAACGTCCTGTAGATTGTTTCTTCATCCGTCCCTACGAGTCGCAGCGTCCCGGCATCCACGCCTTCCGGACGTTCAGTGGTGTCTCTCATCACAAGAACCGGTACTCCATAACTCGGACATTCCTCCTGAATTCCACCTGAATCGGTCAAACATAGAAAACTTCTAGCTTCAAAATTGTGACAGTCGAACACCTCTATGGGTTCAATAATATGAATCTGAGCACAACTACCCAGTTCTTCTTCTGCGGCCCGACGCACCACCGGATTCATGTGAATCGGATAAACCGCCTTGCACTCCGGATGCTCGTCCAAAACACGCCGGATGGCACGAAACATATGATGCATAGGCTCGCCAAGGTTTTCGCGTCTGTGGGCTGTTATAAAGATCAGTTTTCCGTCCCCAACCCATTCAAGCTCTGGATGAGTATAATCCTCCTTCACCGTATGCTGCATCGCATCAATAACTGTGTTTCCTGTTACGTAGATACTATCTGGATCCTTACCTTCTTTAATAAGATGATCAGCAGCAAGCTGTGTGGGGGCAAAGTTATACTTGCTGATGATTCCCACAGCCTGTCTGTTGAACTCTTCTGGATACGGAGAATAGATATTATAAGTGCGAAGTCCGGCTTCCACATGCCCTACTGGTATTTGAAGATAGAAGCAGGCAAGGGACGTCACAAAAGTGGTGCTCGTATCACCATGAACCAGAACCACATCGGGCTTAACTTCTTCGAGTACTGACTTTATCCCGTTCAGAATATTTGTCGTAATATCAAAAAGCGTCTGCCGGTCTTTCATAATGTCTAGGTCATAGTCTGGTACAACATTAAATGTCTCCAGTACCTGATCCAACATCTGACGATGTTGGGCTGTGACACATACTACCGTCTTTATACCTGAACGCTTTTTCAGTTCATTCACAAGTGGGCACATTTTGATTGCTTCCGGCCTCGTGCCAAAGACCAACATCACTTTTTTCATCTGATTATCCTCTTACAGCTTATTACTACTTTGTATCTTTAATATCTGTGCTTATTAGATGTGATATACGCCAGGAAGTTTTATAATATTATGGCAATCCAGAATCACTTTATCTTTGAGTTTCTCTACATTATCCTTAATCTCGTTATGCTTAACCATGATGACAACCATATCAATATCAGACAGAAACTCGTTCAAATTATGGTATTGATTATCGACCACGTCTTTTGTAATAAACGGATCATAAACCTTCAATCCTGTCGCAAGATGCCTTTCTTGAGATTCAAGTAGCTGTAATGTGGGAGACTCCCTCATATCATCTACATTCTCTTTGTATGTAAGGCCATAAAGACCGACACGCTTAACATCCGTCATGCCTTTTTCCTTCATAATCTCGTAGATACGATTTAATACGAAATCAGGCTGAGAGTCATTGGTTTTCATCGACTCATCAATAACCTTAGCAAGGCTCGGATAGTCGCCTACAAGGAACCAAGGATCCACAGAAATGCAGTGTCCACCAACACCAGGACCCGGTTGAAGGATATTTACACGAGGATGCATATTACAGATTCTGATGATCTCATAAACATCCATATTATCGTGTCTGCAAATTCGCGCCAATTCATTAGCAAAAGCGATATTAACAGCACGGAATGTGTTTTCTACAACTTTTGTCATTTCTGCGGTACGAATATCGGTAACGACAATCTCCCCTTGACAGAATGAAGCATACAACGCCTTTATTTTCTCACCGATTGATTTATCATCTGCTCCGATGGTGCGGTTGTTGTGCAACAACTCATAGACCATGTTGCCTGGGATAATACGTTCCGGTGCATGAACCAAATTGATATCCTTCCCAATGACAAAACCATTCTCCTCTATCACCGGACGAACAAATTTATCTATGGTTCCGGGAGAAACCGTGGACTCAATTACAACGGTAGCCCCTTTCGGGCAGACTTTCATTACATCTTTTACTGCGGCAACAACATAGCAGGCATCAACCTTTTTGCTGAATTTATCGTATGGCGTTGGAACAGATACAATATAGGTTTCTGTCATCTGATACTCCGTGGTGAATTTCACCCCTGCACTCACGGCATTTTGAAATAACTCATCTAGGCCGTCTTCTTTAAATGTTGTTTTTCCTGCATTTAATGTTGCAACAAGTTCTTTGTTGTAATCTGTTCCAACTACCTCCACTCCATGGGAAGCCATCATTAAAGCAGTCGGAAGGCCGATATAACCCAAACCAATTACATTAACCATAATCTTATTTCTCCTTTTCTACTCTCTTCGTTTTTTTGATAAACGGTATGCTGTTTATTTCTTCTGTCGATAGTCCAAAGGCTATCAACATAGCTCCGTATATGATACAGAAAATAATAATATTAACAATCAACTCTCCCCAGCCACCACTGATTCGCCGTGAAACAAGGAACAGCGCAACTCCAGCAATTGCAAGACAAAGCCATATTCCTTTTGTTATTCCTCTGTAGATTTTCAACATAGGTAAGTGCAGCTCTTTGTAGTAGTAAATATTCATTACAATCAAACTGCCGATAATAAAACTTGCCGCAGTGCCAAATGCCGCACCAATGTAAGACCAAAATTTTACCGCTAAGACCGTTACGATTGCATTAAGTATCGTAGATGCAAATAGTATGCAAGTTCTGAAGACCAACTTGTTTCTGGCTCTTAAAATAGAGAGACAAACATTTACGCACAGTTCAAACAGTGAAGGCACCATAAGAATGAGGGTAATAGCATATACATCTTCATACCCTGCTCCAAGCCACGCATTAATAAAATCCTTACCAACACATGCAAAACCAACAACCGCAGCGCCTAGCAATAGGAACTGTATGCGCCCAACTTTAACAATTAATCTTTGGATTTTTACGTCACTATCATCTTCTTCCAATAAGTTCGTTACTGTTGGCAGCATTACTCCGGATACGGAAGTAGATAGATTTTCGTACATACCAAAAATCAGAAGTCCCATTGAGTATACTGTTACCAAAGCCGGACCTGTAATTGCTCCAATTATCACATTGTCAAGATTATTGTTCACTTGAGCAGCAATTGATGTCAGGAACATAAGTATCGTGTACTTTCCAGACTCAAAAAAAAGCGCACGATCCCAATGGGAATACTTTGGCTTAATATGTAGCTTTCTTGCAATATAGACCATCTCTACAATGATAGATACCATCGTCATCATTAAATCAATTAACACCAGCACAATTGAACTGGAGCAGACCGCAAGAAGGCTTACAATTAGGAAAACACGCATTAGAAGCCGGATAACTTTAATTCCATTTCCAAACTGAAATTTATTACTCCCCGTAATAACTCCATTAATCACATTTTCGAAAACATGGAGAACCATATTCAGCAATAAAATACAAAACAATATTTGTGCTTTTTGTAATTCTACTGATGAAAATGTTGTTGAATACACGGGCTTAATTGAAAAGAAAACAACTGCTCCAATTGCGAGAATTACACCGGACAATGCTGCCGCCTGAATCAAACTCATTGCCACAAAATTGGGAATGCTTTTTTCATCTCTTGTTGCACGATATTTTGCAACAAATCGCATTACAGTACTACCAATACCCAAGTCAAGTACCATCAGTGAAGAAGAGAATGATGAAATGGTTTTATAAACGCCATATTCGCTTGTACCCAACTGTCCAATCATATATGGTGTTAAAAACAAACCATAAAGAGTATTCAGAATGATCAAAAAATATGAAAGCAGTACACCAATTTTGATTTGTCTATTATTATCGACATTGATCATCGGTTATTTCCTTTCAGAATTTCCCTTTCTGCACGAATTAGCCTTGCAAACTCATTTTCCCAGTTCAATTCCTGAGACATCCGTTTCGAATTTTCCGCTAACTGCTGATACAGTTCCGAATTCTGATAAAGCCGAAGCACCGCATCAGCAAGCGACTGAGGAGAATTGTCAGGGAGAATCAGACCAAACTGGAATTTTTCATTCAAATACCGGTGTTCCGGAATGTCTGACATGATTACTGGTAATCCCGCCGCCGCATATTCAAACAGCTTGTTGGAAACAGACAGCTTGAAATTCAGGCAGACAGGCTCGGTGATCGCAACCCCTACCATGGAACCAGCAGCAAGTGGTATCAGCTCTTCTACTTTCACCTTTGGATAGAAAACAACATTCGTCGCATTCAAATCCTCTGCGCGCTTGTGCAGCTGATTTTCAATGCTGCCAAAACCACGCAGTGCCAATCTGATCTCAGGATACTCTTTCAGCAACGGTGCCGCCTCTACCATCAGATCATATCCTCTTCCGGCGTAAAAGCCGCCGTGATTCAATACCTCAAATCCCTCATTTTTTTCAGCAGGCTGCGATACATTCTCGCTTGCAAGCGCACAATTCGTTATCACCATGGGTTTTTGAATATGATATTCCTTTGCAAAATAGTCCGACGCAGCATGACTCACCGATACCATTAAATCTACTTTATGTACCAGTCGGCTCTCCATAGCATGATAATAAACCCATAAAGAACGGTTTTTCTTTCCGGTATAATTATCTGTATTGATTTCGTGAGAATCATAAACCAGTCTGCATTTCAATTTTCTGCTGGCTGCATAAGCAGGGATCAACGCATTAAGATCATTTGCATGAATGACATCCGGTGCACAGGCAATAATTGCTTCTTTGACAACACGCTTCTTTTTTATTTCTCGTATTACCTTTCTGATGATTCCCTTTTGCTTACCATCGTATTTTTTATCAATAGATACTATGCTTACAGGGGCCGGAATCTTTTTGATCTGCTCCTCGTCAAACCTATTGCAGCGATACCCTACACAGCTAACCTCCACGCCCTGATTTTTATATTCAATAATCTGTTTTCTCACCCTTGGATCATACCAGATTGAATTTAATACAACATCACAAACTTTCATAGTGTCCTCCCTTGATCAATTCTTCTATATGGCTAAACATAGCCGCATATTCTCTCATCCACATATCATCCTTATCCCACCATTTCAGATTAATTAAAGCATCAATTTGCTCATCTGTGAAACGTTTTCGTATCGGTTTTGCCGGCACACCACCCACAATCGTATAGGGCTCAACATCTTTTGTCACAACCGCACCTGCAGCTATAATAGCACCATCACCAATCTTTACTCCGGATAAAATTATTGCACGGGCACCAATCCAAACATCATTTCCGATGATGGTTTTTTTCGATGACTCATCAAATAATTTTTCAGAAGCATAGGACATTCCACATTGACATTCATTGGAATAAAACACAGGTGACGTACTGACCCAATCGGATGTAGGGTGACGCCCACTGATTGTGCATACCTCCGAAGCAATCGAGCAATATCTGCCAATATCAGCGTTGATTTTACAATAAGCTCCCATATAGCTGCACCGAGGCGGCCTGTGAACGAAGAATTGCGGCCCAGCCTGTTGCAGCCCTCAAATGTGGTGGAAAATCCTCCTAATTCAACTCCGTCAGACCATCGAACCCCTAATTTGTGATATTTTTTTCAATAATATGCCAATTTCAGCACTCTTTTTATTTTTTGAAACATACTTCTCCTGACCATTCGCTCGATTTTGCGTATTCTGAATTACAGTAATTTAACATCAAACCGATAAGCAGCCAAAAACCCGGTTCGTTCAAAAGATAACTGCCGGAGAACATCAGCCTCATAAGTCCGCTTGCAATCAGGCTATACAAAACAACTCTTGCAGTCGGATTCTTGCTGACCGCAAATACACTTTGTACCACATGATAACACAACCATACTATAATCAGTCCTCCGAGCAGAATGCCATATTGTATCGCAAGTTCCAGGAACAAATTATGTGCATAGCTGCCATTTGCCGCAATACGATCATAATAGAGCCCTTTGGGCAAAAAGCCAATGTTATCCATAATCGTTTTCTGAATGGCAGAGCGCCCGCTGTCATCAAAAAAGGACTGATTTGACAGCATTGTGAGCGTTCGGCTGTCTATGTTCATCGATTCAAGCAGTTCTATCGCTATACCTAAAATCTCATCCCAGAAAGTACTGATTCCAGCAATCGCAAGGAGCAGCAATAAAATCGATACCGCCTTCTGGATCCTGAGAACACCACCTGAAAAAATGACATATAAAAGGATTGCGATCAAATAACAAACAAGTGCGCCACGGCATCCAGCAATCAGTATCAGCCCAACTCCGATTGCTGTTCCAAACAGTCTTTTAAGGCCAAAGTTTGACATACATCTCAAGGTAAAATACGCCGTTGAGAACAGAAGGTTGTACGAGAAAACCATATACTGCGGAGGTAGATCGCTTTGCAGCGCGATCATGTATTGAACCAGTGCCAACATAATCGTTGCCAGAGTGAATTTATCCAGATAAGAACAAAGCAAGTCCATATCTTTCAAATATTGCGCCAGGTACAATCCCAAAAATCCATAAAACAGGAACAAATACATCGGATTCTCAACGATGTTGCCGAAAGAAGTCCAAACATATGGCGTTATGGGATTCAGGGAAATGGACAGCATAAATGAAATGATCATAAATACTGTGATTGCAAAGGTGCTTACCGAAATCCTACGAATATTTTTATATAACGCATACAGCATCACAAGATAGTATATCGCATAAATGACATACGTTCCCAACTTAAACTGAGTACCTAAAGAAAACTTGATAATGCTGCCAATTGCAGAGTTTAGCGACGGAAAACAGAGAAAAAGACCTATCGCTATACAAATCCACTTTTGTTTTTTATCTTCCACCAGTCCTTCTCCCTTCACTATATAAAAATTCATCGTTCTCCGGTTCAGATCATAAAAAACGATATTGTGCTCTGATCAATCATCGATATGTTCTATGAAATCCAGCACTCTTTCTGCCTGTTTGAGTGCTGTCTTATTCTCGTGTATGTAAGCTCTTGCACGCTGCCCCATGTCCCGGCGAACCTCATCCGAATACCCCATAATCGTTTCGAGTGCAGATTTAATTTCGGCAACATCATTCCCGGAAATAGAATAGCAGCAGTCAAAATATTCCTGCGGGATTCCCGGCAAACGAGAAGTAAGCAGCGGTGTTCCCGATGACATATACTCAATTGTTTTTGACGGAAAGGAATATGCTGTAAATTCATCCCTGGGATTCCTGACATTCACCAGCAATGCGGCTTCTCTCTCCCTTTCCAGAATTTCCTCTCTGCTGACTCTGCCCTTATAATGAATGCGGGCATCCGCTTGAATGTTTCTTTCCAATTCCGGCACAAAATCACCATAGCCATAAATATGCAATTGCGCATCGAGATTCGTTTTCCGAAAGGCTTCCACAAGCTCGGCAATCCCATATCTTTTGCTCAGTGTACCTGCATACATAATGATCGGCAGGTTATCGGAGTCGGATACCTTAGTCGGTGCAGCAAACAGACTCTCATCTACCAAGCCCTCCACAACAATATAAGGCTTCTCAGAAGAAATTCTGTTTTTCATTTCTTCCGTCAGATAGATATATCCGTCAAACTCAGTTTGAATCTTCTTGACTAAGTGATAGTAGTATCTTGCGCCGATCCCCTGCAATCCCCGCTTGGCAGCATACATATGTTCCGGAAGATCCGGAACAAACGCCACTGTTTTACAATGGTATTTCTTTCCAAAACGAAGGATATTCTTTGCAATCGGCGCATAGATGGAATAGATCAATATGCAGGCATCCTCCGGGTTTTCCTGTTCCTTCAGCCAGGAGCTGATCATTTTTTTAGAAGAAAATGCCTGACTGATCATCTTGAGAACCGGCAGATTGATAGACGGAATCCATGTTACAGAAAAACCGCATTCCAGTGTTTGCTTCTTTTTCTGCCAATACAGCAGTTTACTGCCTGGAAAAGACGCGATCATGGGAAAGGCAAAGCACTCAGCATCGGTTACTCCGCTTGCTTTCACACCGTTCAAGAACGCCGTTTCAAATGTCTGCGGTGCAACTGACGGTTTTACCTTGGATTCTCTGACAATCCGCTCATATTCCTGGCCTTCACTGGCCGTTCCTATATAAAGCAGTTTCATGATTTATTCTCCTACCAGCATTTTACGATACTGTACGGCAAGCTCGGCTAATTTCAATCTCTCTGAGATATATGCTCCTGCACCATCACACCATTCTCTGAATTCTGCGTCATTCATATCGACAAAACCATTGATTGCCTCAGCGAACGCCTCCAACTGATCCAGCGCAATATCATAACCTGCATGATCGGGCGCTAATTCACGCCATGGTGTATTTGTACTGATAACGACCGGTCGATGCTGCATCAACATTTCAACGATAGCCTGTCCGAAATTCTCGCTCTGCGTTGGCGACAGGAGGACATGATAGCCTGAAAGAATCTGCGGTATGCTGTCATGCGGCACATTTCCTTCAAAACGAACCTGAATGTTATTCGGTAAGGAATTTACAATCTCCTTACACTTATCGTAATACTCCGGAACTTCGCATGAACCGTAAACATGCATGGTGACATTTCCGTGAATATTCTTTAATATGTTCAGGGCAACATCCAAATTTTTGATTGGATGGATTCTGCCGACAAAAGCAACCTCAAGCTGTCCCACCGACTTTTCAATATATTCGGAAACAAGAGCAGAAACCGTAGGCAAATTCTGCACATTGCAAATCATTGCATGAGGAAAATACTTCTTTACCTCATTGTACTCATCATTTGATGTTGCGTGAATCTCAATATTGCGAAATAATCCCAGGCATTTCAAAAAGTTCAAATATATATTTTTTCGGGAATGCTTCATGCTGAATGCCGAAGGCATCAACTCTCCTCTGGGTGCAAGAATCGTTCTGATTTTTTTCTTTTTTGCAATGCGTAAAGCAGGTACACAGTATTGCCAGCTAAACAAACTGCTGATGTATATCACATCGGGATTTATGTTTTGAATCATTTCAGAGAAGTCTGCCATCCTATTGTTTTGCAGATAGTATACATCACATCCGAAAATGGAGTTCTTCCCTTCATTAATCCCTTTATATTTGGTTCCGTCGGAATCATATCCGATTGTCACCACCGAAACATCCATAAATTCGGCAGCAAGCTTTGCCATATTCGTCATACTGACAGTGGGACCGCCTCTTTTCTGAGATGGATAAAAGCAATGTGTAAGTAGCAGCAGCCTCATTTATGAACCCCCTATCGTATCAAAATACCTTCCCAACTTATAATCAAATTCCATCGGCTTAATAGGGCGTATCCCTCCGCCTGAATGGAATGTAAGCTCAGAAAAGAAAATTCCCTGCTTTGCGATATAAAAATCAACTCTGACAAAGTCGAACGGCTTCGCAAGCTTCTGTGCCAGATGGATGATCTCGTCAATATTCGGGGGCAGACAGGCGCAGTTCACCTTTTCATACCGATCCCTTATCTCCAGGCATCCGTCTGACAGGTCAAAGATATTGAAGTGCTGTTTTCCGTTTTCAAAGTATGTAACCGAATAAAATTTTGCGCAGCCGCCAAAGCAGAAAACCTTGAAATCAATAATACTTCTGCCGGAAACGCCCTCAATGAATTCTTCACAGACAATTCGCGGCTGAATCAAACGATAGTTTTTTTCACGACCGTATGTGTAATAATTTTCCTTCAGAAAGCCCTTCAGTTTTTGAACGATTTCCATTGTATTTACTTTCTGACCGTCGCGCACGATGATATTCCATCCTGATCCATGCGTTGCCTTCAAGACATACTGCTGCGGAAGCTTGTCAAAAGGTATTTCTTCCGGGTTTTCCCAAACACCGAAATTTTTTACCAGAAATTGTGACCCGATTGTCTTTTCGACATAAAACCTGACTTCATATTTATCAGTATACTGCGTAAGATTATCCTCGTTCATAAAAACCTTCCGTGCGAGTATATGCTCGTTAAAGGTCTTGGGACAATCCAGGTTGGCTTTCTTTCCCGTGCGCAGGCGATAAAGTATCTGATTATATTGCCTGTCACTGATCCGGGTATTCTTACCGAATATTTTAATAAAAGCCTGCGTAATACAAATTCGGATTCTTTCTATCATTACCGCTCCTTATATTTATTTCAGTATGATCACAGCCGCCAATAACGATAACCTACCTGGTCAACTGTTTTTTTATCAAACAGGCTCTTTACGTCAATGAGCACCTTGTTGTGCACATCCGCGCTGCCAAAAAGTTTGCCGATGCCTTCCATTCCCATTGCTTTGAATTCATTGTGCGCAACAGCCATGATGACACAATCTGCATCATGCACATCGTCAAAATTGACCAGTTTTACTCCATATTCGCGCTCTGCATCTTCCGCACTTGCCACAGGGTCAATAACAAGCGGCTCAATACCATATTCCTGCAACTTTTTAAGAACATCGTTTACCTTGGAATTTCTTGTGTCGGGGCAATTCTCCTTGAATGTGATTCCCAAAACAACAACCTTGCTGTTGCGAGGCGCTTTGCCGGCAAGTACAAGCTGCTTAATCGTTGCATCGGCAACAAAGGCACCCATGCCGTCATTGACAATACGACCGTTCAGAATAATCTGGCTATGATAGCCAAGCTTTTCGGCTTCATAGGTAAAATAGTAGGGATCAACACCAATACAATGACCGCCGACCAAGCCGGGACGAAAACCAAGTGCATTCCATTTCGTATTCATGCCGTCAACCACTTCAGCAGTATCAATTCCCATACGGTCGAAAACCATTGCCAATTCATTCATAAACGCAATGTTAATGTCTCTCTGACTGTTTTCCACCACTTTAACGGCTTCTGCAGTTTTGATACTGCTGACCTTATGTGTTCCAGCCTTAATGACAATATTATAAACATCGGAAATGATATCGCAAGTCTCTTCATCCATACCGGAAACGATCTTTTTGATAGTTTCCAAACGATGTACCTTATCACCGGGATTGATTCGTTCCGGAGAATATCCGATTTTGAAATCAACTCCACACTTTAAACCGGACTCTTTTTCCAGAATCGGAACACATACATCTTCTGTCACACCGGGATATACTGTAGATTCGTATACCACAACGGAGCCTTTGGTCAGATTGCGTCCCACAATCGTTGATGCACCTTCTACCGGAACCAAGTCAGGAGTATGGTCAACATTGACAGGCGTCGGTACAGCTACGATATGGAATTTTGCTTCTTTCAGCTTAGCCTCATCGCATGTGAACTCCACTGTCGATGCTTTGATTGCCTCGTCCCCCACTTCGTGTGTAGGATCGATGCCGGATTTATACAATTCGATTTTTTTGCTGTTCAAGTCAAACCCGATCACCTTAATGTTGTGCTCGGCAAAGGCGACAGCAAGGGGCATTCCGACATAGCCTAAACCGATCAATGAAAGCTTCTCTTTTCCCGAAATTAAATTTTCATACAAAGACATTGTTTTTACCTTCCTTTTATTTTGCAATACTGTTTATCGTCAAGCGCTGCTCTTATTAGAAATGGTTTACTATAGTGTTGTAGCTCTCGCTAACAGAATACTTTTCATTCAATACCCGATATGCATTATCTCCTAAGGCTTTAAGGTCTGCTGAACATATGCAATCTACTATTTTCGTAAATTCCTGAATAGAATTACTCTCACACCACCAACCAAAGCCACCTTCAGTAATCACCTTTCCAATATCTGTATTAGGATCAGTACATGCCAATACCGGGATTTTTGCTTGCATATATGCCAAAAGTCGTGATGGAAAATTAGGAATTGTGAATCTATAATCCAGAAAAATCATTCCAACATCACATGCAGCTACCATGGTGTCATAGTCATCCTTTGGAAGTCTTTTCATCAATTTTACATTCATCGGCTTTTCAGCTTTCATATAACTCTCGAGTTTTCCGAACTCAGTACCGTCACCGACAATCAAAAAATACACATCATCCCTATTATATTGGCTTTTTAAGCACTCTATCAAAAAATCAATTCCTTGAGGTTTTCCAAGATTTCCTCCATAAATTAATATCTTTTTGTTAGTCGGAATATCATATTTTTTTCTAATGTTCTCACGTGTTTTTGCATCAACACTCATATCAACAACATCGACACTGTTTGGACATACTTCAACAATATTTTCATCCAATTCGGAATTATGCTTAAGCACATATTCAACGTTAGCTTGACTCATACATCCAATATGATCAGATATTCTGTATATCTTAGACTCTTTATTTCTAAAATATTTATATATAGCAGATTTAAGTCCTGTTTGAGTAAACATACCAAGATCCACTGCATTTTGCGGAAAAATGTCCTTTAAAAGCAAATATGTTTTAGCGTCATCCCTTTTCTTCACATATTCAATACAATCAACTAAAGTAATAGGAGGAGTTGAGTACATGATCAAATCAAACTGTACATCAGGGAAAAATTTTTTTATAGCTAACTTATATTGAATACTTACAAGAAGAGTTGATACACCTTTCTCAATTAAATTTGTTTTTGTAATGTTCCCAATCTTTACTTTAACAAGTTTTGCTCCATCTTCCTCTACAAATTCGGTGGCTAAATTATTTCGCTTCTCTCTGGAGCAGATCACATAAACGTTATGATTATTTTTGATAAACTCTCTCATTAAATCCGGATATATTTCTCTATGTTTTATACTCGGTATGTCTCCTATCGAAAGAAATAGAATATTCATCACTTATCCCCTCTTAAACATGACCTCATTATACTTCATCATATATATGTCATCGTTATACTCTCCAATGGAACACTCATTCACCTTTCCATCAAGATTATTAATGATAAGCTTCATATGATCTGCGCCGCTCTCAAATGCATGAGGATACCCACCGCCAAAGCGGGGATTGACCTCAGAAATGTAATACTCGTCATTCACGTCAAAAATGTCGATGTCGATCTGACCATTGTAGCCTGCATCCTTGACAAACCGTTCAATCAGAGCGAACAACTTTTCATCCTTAAAAGAAACTGCCTTATCTGTCTCACCGGCACGCATTTTCAACTTTTTCTTTGTGAAGATGGATACCACTTCGTGAGACACCATATCAATATACACATCCGCACCGATTTCCTGTCCATCCAGGAACTCCTGAATCATCAGGCCATCCTCATGGGCAAACAACAATTCAACCGTCTCCCGGTCATAAACCTTGGAGATAGAGATGCTGGCACTGCCTCTTGCCGGTTTTACAAACACAGGATAGGTAATCACCCCAGCGTCAACATCCGCAAAGAAAGCTTCCTTATCCATATAGGATTTGGCGCACCGGTATCCGTGTGTTTCCAACCATCTATACATCTGGAACTTGTCCAAAGACATTTCACAAAGCGCATAAGACGAACCAATTACAGTCGTACCTATGGCTTCAAATTTTTCTCTATTTTCTGCCAGAAGGGAAAGCTCCGGGTCAATCAGCGAAAGCACACCCGTAATTTTTTCTTTCTTGCAAATATCCAACACCACATCCAGATACTCAGGTGCAGTCATCTTCGGAACAATATAGTGTTTATCAGCTTCATAGATAGCGGGGGCTAAATTGCTCATATCTGTCGCAATGACTTTTCCGGTTCCATTCAATGTTTTTACAAAATACTGGACAATTTTATTCCGAGTTCCCGCACTCAGTATCAAAATGTTCATAAATATCTCCCTTACTTTACTTGCATTTTTAAGCGTCTTTCCTCAGCGAAATTAGGTTCGACTTTATTGGTATCTACGGCAATGTCCTCTTTCTTTACGAACTTTAGAGCCGTTTGAAGAATAATGCGCAAATCGCCAATAAATGTTATTTTCTTTACATATTGAACGTCAAATGCGAGCCGATGATCCCAATCAATAAAGTTTCTACCATTTACCTGAGCTAAACCACTAAGCCCTGGTCTGACATCATGGCGGTGTCGTTCTTCTTCGCTGTAATAGGGCAAGTATTGTATCGTCAGCGGGCGGGGTCCCACCAGGCTCATCTCGCCCTTCAAAATATTAAATACTTCAGGCAATTCATCCAGACTGGTTGCCCTCAATGCTCTTCCAAATTTTGTCAGGCGAACCTCATCCGGCAAAAGATTTCCGTTTTCGTCTCGTGCATCCGTCATCGTACGGAATTTATATAGTTTAAATATCTCCTCGTTTTTCCCCGGACGTTCCTGCTTAAACAACACCGGGCTACCCAATTTTATTCTGACTAAAACCGC
Source organism: uncultured Clostridium sp. (assembly GCA_900547035.1). Lineage (GTDB taxonomy): Bacteria > Bacillota > Clostridia > Lachnospirales > Lachnospiraceae > Enterocloster > Enterocloster excrementigallinarum. The sequence continues at coordinate 21,603 of URFM01000025.1, forward strand.
TACGATAATATAAAGCCACCAGAATACAAGCAACGCCGCAAGACCACAAAACACATCAAGCACTCGCTTGAAATATTTCTCATATGGCCCGTATGGTTTATGCTGATTGTTCATATTCTTTCCCTCTTTTACTCAAAACAACTTTTAATAATTTCAATAATCTGCTCCTGCTGCTGCACCGTCATCTTGTTATCACTCGGCAGACACAAACCTCTTTCAAAGACGTCCATACCAACATCCAGGCAACCGCCGTCAATGTAAGCGTTGGTTCTGGCCCTGCCATTGCCATCACGAACCAAAAACGGATTCATTCGATAAATCGGCTGCATGTGCATAGGCTTCCAGATCGGACGACCTTCCGCATTGATGCTGGCGATAGCTTCCAGAATCTCGGTAGGACAACTCTTGCCATGTTCTCCAACATAGAGGGCTTCCTGTTCCCCTCTGACCTGCTTGCACATAGCGTCTTTGTCAATGATCATGCAGCTCAGCCAGAAGTTCGGCTCACTGTTCTTCTCATCATAAGGATTCATCTGCACCGGAAGGTCTTTCAAGCCTTCCTTGTAACGCATATAGATTGCCTTTTTCTGGGCAATGTGCTCCTCCAAATGGGGAATCTGATTCCGGACAACACCAGCAAGCACATTGCTCATGCGGTAGTTGTAGCCAAGCTCTTCATGCTGATACCATGCTGCTCGTTCTCTGGACTGTGTTGACCACTTGCGAACCTTATCTGCCGCTTCCTTACTGTCAGTCAGCAGCATACCGCCGGACGAACCGGTGATGATTTTGTTTCCATTAAAGGAAATTGCATTGTATGTACCGAACACACCAGTCTGAACACCCTTATAGGATGCACCCAGGGATTCTGCAGCGTCCTCGATGATCACCGCACCGTGTCGGTTGCAAATCTCCCGGATTTCGTCGATCTTTCCAGGTGTGCCGTAGAGGTGCGCCACAACGACTACTTTGATTTCAGGATACAACTCAAAGGCTTTTTCCAACGCAACCGGGTCCATATTCCAAGTATCGTACTCGGTGTCGATGAACACGGGGATGCCACCCTCATAAACAATAGGGTTCACCGTGGCATCGAAAGTCATATCGCTCGCCGCAACAAAGCGGTTTGCGAGCGCACCTGTTCCGGGAGCCGGTTTACCATACACCTTTTCACCTGCCAGCTTCATAGCCAGATGCAGGGCGGCAGTACCAGCAGAAAGCGCAACGGCATACTTGCAACCCACTTTCTCGCAGATCTGCTTCTCCACCTCGTTGATGTTCGCTCCCACAGTAGACATCCAGTTGGTTTCATAAGCTTCCATCACATAACGCATGGAATCCGGATACATGGTAGGTGAGGACAGCCAGACCTTATTCTCAAATTTCTCATAATTGTTATCAGGATTAAACATCTCTCGTTCCCCTCTTCACTGCGCCTATACATCTGCGCACGTCTGTCTTTTCTATATTTATATTGAAACAATCTGTCCGAAAACAGACTTTGATTATCTTATGAACGACAAATAGCCCACCGCCAGATATGGCGTGTGAGCTAAGTCAATTCCTCCTTATTAGATTTTCTACTCTGGATTGTGGTTCAATTCATGAGTATCCAAGAAGCCATCTTCACCTCTCGGATTCTCTGACCTACTCCAGTTTCCGCAGAAAATTTCAAACAACGGGGACTGACTTAGAGCCGAAAACCCTTGTAAATTCAAGGCTTTTTCTTGGTTGTCCCTATTATACAGCTATCACCCGATGCCCGGCCAAGGCACCTTTTCCCAAATCTGTCTGACCATACAACCTCTCGCCTGCCAGCTTCATAGCAAGATGAAGAGAAGCGGTTCCGGAAGATAATGCTACGGCGTATTTGCAGCCGACTTTCTCCGCCGCCATGTGTTCTACTTCATTTATATTTGCCCCTACTGTGAACATCCAATTGGTTTCAAAAGCCTCGGTCATATACTTCAACTCTTCCCCATGCATTGTGGGAGAAGAAAGCCAGACTTTTGAATCAAATGGTTTCATGTTGTCATCCTTGATAAACATAGCCTTTTGCTCCTTTGATTAATACCTATTCTTTTCTATGACATGAATGGGTGTGATTCTATCCACACCCTGTGTACATTTCTAAATTTTCATCTCTGCACTCTATCCAGAGCAGATAACTTTCGCACACAAGCTACATAACTCCCCCTGTGGACACCCATCTGTCCAGCCATTTCCCCCAGAAATGGTCTATTCGAGGCGCACATCCTACCCATCCAGAGGCAAACATCTCTTCTATACGCCCATCTACAATATTTCTTGGCTCAACCCATCTTCGAGTCGCTCAATTCTGTAATAACTATCCAAAAGATATCCTCTAATCCGCCAATTTCAAGCGCATCTCTTGTACAACATCAACAATTCCAACCAAAACAGGTTCTCCCTCATCCCTCTCGGAACTCGTCTCTTAGAGATGCTTCTATTATTTTCATCTAACGGTTCAACCCATCTCGTATACGCTTATACATCCTACCTCTCGGCAGAACATCTCTTTGAGACGTTCATTTTTGTAATAACCAAACAAAAATCAGCTTCAAAATCACCTGTTCATCCACTCATTTTTGTCTATTTATTACAATTCATTTCTCTGCACTTCCGTCTCAAAGAGGTTGTTCCCGTTATAGCTGATTACACTCACATCTCCAAAGGTTCCCGTCTGTACCCCCTTATAAGAGGCGCCGAAAGACTCTGCCGCATCTTCCACAATCAGCGCATGGTGCTGAGAACAAATCCTCTTAATCTCATCGATTTTGCCCGGGACTCCGTACAGGTGAGCCACTACAACCAGCCGAACCTCCGGATAAATCTCAAATGCCTTTTCAAGAGCCGCGGGGTCCATATTCCAGGTGTCATATTCCGTGTCAATGAATACCGCTTCCCCACCTTCATAGGCAACCGGGTTTACCGTAGCGTCAAAGGTCATATCGGAACAAAATACCTTTTTCCCTTCCAATGTGCCATGTCCCGCTCTTGGCTGTCCGTAGAGCTTTTCTCCGCAAAGTTTCACTGCCAGATGAAGGGCGGCAGTTCCGGAAGATAAGGCTACCGCATACTTCCGTCCTATTTTTTCCGCCGTCTGCTTCTCCACCTCGTTGATATTTGCTCCAACCGTCGATACCCAGTTTGTGCGGATTGCCTCATCCACATATTTCTGCTCTTCTCCGTGCATGGTAGGAGAGGAGAGCCAGACCTTTGTCTCAAAGGGCTCAATTCCCGCAAACCTTAAATCTGCCCGGTAATCATTTGTCGTTCCCATTTTCATTCCCTCTTGCCTTATTGCGCTTTTCTATCCTAAATAAAACTTTTCCATTACTCCGAAGAAGCCGGCGCCAGTACCGCAGTTGCAGCAGCCTCATCCGCCGCAATCTTCTCCCCGGCCAATTCATCTTTCTGCCGCTTCTCCATCCCCACAACCTTCTTCCCAGCCGGATGATAAGTAGGCACAATCTCCTCCACCATCTCCACGATCCGGTCGCTGTTCTCATAGCTAGCCATGGCCAGCTCCTCCAGCTGTCTAAGAAATTTCTCCACGTCAAATGGAATGGGCTTTCCGATATGGATCAGCTCGTTATCCGTCTTCTTCATCCCTTCCTCGGCCATCAGCTTCTCCTCAAAGAGCTTCTCGCCGGGGCGGAGTCCCGTGTACACAATCTTGATATCCTCATCCGGCTTGAATCCGGATAATTTAATGAGGTTTCTTGCCAAGGTATCAATCTTCACCGGCTCTCCCATATCCAGCACGAAGATTTCCCCACCCCAGGCGTAAGTCCCCGCCTGCAGCACCAGGCTCACCGCCTCCGGGATGGTCATAAAGTAACGGATGATATCCGGGTGGGTCACCGTCACCGGGCCGCCTGCTTCTATCTGCTTCTTAAACAGGGGAATCACGGAGCCGTTGCTCCCCAGCACGTTTCCGAAGCGGACCGCCACAAACTGGGTCCCGGTCCGTTCCTTATTCTTCACGCTGCCAATGCGGATGGGGTCCTGTCCGCCATTCTGGACGGATTCCCGCTTTCTGGAGCGGCTCTTTCCTCCGTCGTACACCGCCATATGGTCCATGGGGTCAAAGGCCACCTGTCCGTCAATCACCTTGTCCGCATGGGCATGGAGGAAGGGCAGCAAATCCATCCGCCCCGCCTTGCTGATGGCGTCCATACTCTGGATGACCATCTCGCAGAGCCGCTTGCTGGCTCCCATGATGTTGGTGGGGTTCACCGCCTTGTCGGTGCTGATGAGTACGAACCGCTTGGTCCCGTTCTTCAGCGCCGCGTAGGCCGTCTTATATGTACCGATTACATTGTTCTTAATGGCCTCGTTAGGGCTTGTCTCCATCAGGGGCACATGCTTGTGGGCCGCCGCATGGTAGACGATATCCGGCTTGTAGTGCTCGAACACCCAGTTAATCCTTCGGCTGTCACGCACAGAGCCGATGAGCACATCCAGCTGGAGCTCCGGATATTTTCTCCTCAATTCCTGCTCAATATCGTAGGCGTTGTTTTCATAAATATCAAAGATAATCAGCCGTTTCGGCTCATGTCCCGCAATCTGGCGGCACAGCTCGCTTCCGATGGAGCCGCCTCCCCCCGTCACCAGGATGGTCTGGCCCTTCAGATGCTGGAGGATTTCCTCCATATTCACCTTGATGGGGTCTCGGCCCAGCAGGTCCTCCACCGCCACCGGCTTCATCCTGCTAAGGGAAACCTCGCCGTTTGTCAGCTGATAGATGCCCGGCAGCGTTTTCAGCTCACAGCCCGTCTCCTTGCAGATGTTCAGCAAATCCCGTCTGGTCTGGGCCGAAGCGGTGGGAATGGCCAGCAGGATTTGCTCCACCCCATATTTCTCCACTGCCTGGAAGATATTGTCCCTTCCGCCCACCACCGGAATTCCTTCCAGCAGCCTGCCCCATTTCTCCGGATTATCGTCAATGAGGCACACCGGCCTGGCGTCGGAATGGCTGGAATTCAGCAGCTCCCTCAGCACAATCTGTCCTGCGTTTCCCGCTCCGATGATCATGGCGTTCCGGGTCTTGCGGCCATTCTTCTGTCTCCTGCTCCGCTCCAGGGTGATGTACCGATAGCCGAAACGCACTCCCGTCACCAGCATCACCTGGATGACCGGGCCGAAGATATAGTAGGAGGCAGGCATCCGCCCCTCCAGGGCCGTAATCCCGATTACATGAAAAATGGTCGTCAGCACCGTAGCCGCCAGAATCCGGTTCAGTTCATTGAAGCTGGCAAACTTCCAAATACTTCTGTAAAGATGCAGACCGGCAAATACAAACAATGTAAACAAAGTATACACCGGCGCAAAGTGAACAAAGGCGTCCAGGTATTCCCTTGGAATCTGCGTGAACCTCAGGTCGAAGCGCAGCCACAGCCCCATAAAGTAGGAGAAGTTTACCGCGATTATGTCATAAATCATCAGGTAAAACGCCATAATCTGCTTGTGCATCCATCCCCGCCGGAGTTCTCCGCCGTATTCACTTGTGCCGGCCTTTTTCTCACTCAAATATCCCTTACTCATACTCCCACTTCCTCTCTGAACTCCCCTTGGCTCCTCCCGATGACAGGATTCCCGTCCCCCCCCAGGTGTTTCTGTCACCCCTGCCCTCATTTTCCATCTACTCCACGGTCACGCTCTTTGCCAGATTCCTGGGCTTATCCACATCCAGTCCCCGGGCCACGCTCAGGTAATACCCCAGAAGCTGCAAAGGGATGATCGCCAGACTGGTGGCAAAATGCGGGTCCGTCTTCGGCGTGTACACCGTAAAGTTCACCGTGTCCTCAATCTCATAATTTCCGTAACTGGTCAGCCCCATCAGATAGGCGCCCCGGCTCTTTACCTCCACCAGGTTGCTCAACGTCTTCTCATAAAGCTCCTCCTGGGTCAGCACGCCGATGACCAGGGTCCCGTCCTCAATCAGGCTGATGGTGCCGTGCTTTAACTCTCCCGCCGCGTAGGCCTCGCTGTGGATGTAGGAGATTTCCTTCATCTTCAGGCTGCCCTCCAGACAGATGGCGTAGTCGATGCCCCTGCCAATCAGGTAAGCGTCCTTGGCGTTTGCGTACTTGGCCGCAAACCACTGGATGCGCTCCTTGTCCTCCAGGGCCCGCTCCATCTTCTCCGGCAGGCTCATCATCTCCTGGATATACCCGGCGTACTGCTCTTTGCTGATTTCTTCCCGCACCAGAGCGAACTGCACCGCCAGGGCATAGCAGGCAATCAGCTGGGTGCTGTAGGCCTTGGTGGTAGCCACGGCGATTTCCGGCCCCGCCAGGGTGTAAAATACATTGTCCGCCTCCCGGGCAATGGAACTTCCCACCACATTGACGATAGCCAGGGTCCGTACCCCTTTCTCCTTGGCAAGGCGCAGGGCCGCCAGAGTGTCAGCCGTCTCCCCCGACTGGCTGATGACCACCACCAGGGCGTTGGGGTCCAGGAGGGGTCTGCGGTAGCGGAACTCCGACGCCAGCTCCACCCGGACGGGGATTTTTGCCAAATCCTCAATCACGTACTGGGCCGCAACCCCTACATGGTAGGCGGAGCCGCAGGCCACAAACTGAATCTGGGAGATAGAACGGATTTCCTCGTCCGTCAGATGAATCTCCGACAGGTCAATGTTCCCGTTCTTTACCACGGAGTTCAGGGTATCCAGAGCCGCTCTGGGCTGCTCGTGGATTTCCTTCATCATGAAATGCTCGTAGCCGCCCTTTTCCGCAGCTTCCGCATCCCATTTGATTTCCGTCAGCTCTTTTTCAATCTCTTCCCCGTCCAGGTTGTAGAAATGGACCTCCCCCGGCGTCAGTCTGGCCATCTCCAGATTGCCGATGTAGTAGACGTTCCTGGTGTACTTCAGGATAGCCGGAACGTCGGAAGCCACATAGGTTTCCCCGTCCGCCAGCCCGATAATCATGGGGCTTTCCTTCCGGGCCGCCCAGATTTCTCCGGGATAGTCCTTAAACATCACGCACAGAGCGTAGGAACCTCTGACCCGCACCATGGTCTTCGCCAAGGCGTCCACCGGGCCCAAATTGTATTTTTTATAATAATAGTCAACCAGCTTCACCACCACTTCCGTGTCCGTATCGGAATAGAAACGGTAGCCGTGCTTTAAAAGCTTCGCTTTCAGCTCCTGGTAATTTTCGATAATCCCGTTGTGGACCCCAACGACTTCCGATTCCACTGGTCCGGAACCGGAGCGGCTGCAGTTGCCGCTTACGTGGGGATGGGCATTTGTCTGGCTGGGCTCTCCGTGGGTGGCCCAGCGGGTATGGCCGATGCCGCATGTGCCGGCTAATGCCCTTCCATTGTCAATCTTCTCTGCCAGATTTTTCAGTCTTCCTTTAGCTTTTACCACTTCCGCCAGATTCTCTCCGTCCCGGACCGCCAGTCCGGCGGAGTCATATCCACGGTATTCCAGCCTGGAAAGCCCTTCCAGCAAAATGGGAGCCGCCTGCCGTTTCCCCGTAAAACCTACAATTCCACACATGATTTTTCTTTTTCTCCTCTCGGATATCTTTCTCCTCACTGGCGCTTGCAAAAATACTGCCTGCCCGGTAAGACGATCCGGACAGGCAGTATCTCATCCTCATCTTTCGTGCCTGCCGCAGTCTATCCTTACCGTCTGTACACCACTGTCAGCGTTCCGGAACCAGGAATCGTTACCCAAAGGGTCTTGGATGCCGTGTCAATCTGGCTGGGAGTGATCAGCTCCCATCTTCCGGTATGGTTGTTGAAGTAAAGTACCTGTACCGTTCCCAGTCCGTCAATCAGGTTGGGAACATACAGCGGCACTTGGGCGCTCCCCAGCTTCTCCACGTCAGTTCCGATTTCTCTGGTCATAATGGCGTGGGTTCCGGTCAGGGCGTTATAGCCTGTCAGGTCCACTCCCGGCACCGTCTCATTCAGGCTGCTTCCGCTGTTGATTCCATTAATGGTATTCACAACCGTTTCCGGCAGTCCTACGGTAGCGCCGTCTCCCTGAACCAGTTCCAGAGCGGTATCTCCTACCACGGCCTGTCCCCGGCTGTCCACGGTTACCGTCGGGCTGCCTTCCTGTCCCGTTACAGACTGTCCGGTCTCAACCGCCACCACATCGTTTCTGGGGCTGGTGCTGGTAGTAAGAGAACCGCCGGTACCAGTCGTACTGCCGCTTCCGGTAAGCCCCATTCTCTCCTGATAGCCTGAGAGAGCCTCTCCCAGATCCCGGTCGCTGTCACCGCCTCCGCCGCTGATCTCCATTCCGGTTCCCGGACTGTTCGCCGCCATTACAGAGGCCGCCTGAGAAATCGCCAATACGGAAATCATCGCCCCTGCCAACAATACTTTTCTCTTTCTCATTTTCCTTCATTCCTTTCTGCATACGCTTTTCTATCAACCTTTATTATTACTGTCTATCTACTCCTCTGCCCGGTAAAACAATTCCAGGACAATGGGAAGTATCTCATTCAAATCGGGGAAATACACATCGTAGAGATTGGTCTCCTCCGCCTCGCCCGGCAGAGTGATCATATCCGCTTCCGTCAGTGTCTGGCTGCTCTCCAGGAAAGTCAGCGCCAGATCCATATATTCCCCCTTGTCCAGGTCGGTCACCATATAGGGCTGCAGCTCGTTTAACATCCGCTCCGCAAACCTTTCCTCTCTGGCCGCCTGCCTCTTTGCCGCCTCCGCGAACCCCTGAATGTAGGCTTTGTGCCTCTCTGTGCGCTCCAGAGCGGTCTGGGAACGGCTGGTATCCCGGTAGCGGATAAATTTCTCCGCCAGTTCTCCCTGAAGGGTTACCTGCGCCCCCGGCACGAAGGATGGATCCGCCGCTTCCATCCCTTCTTCCTGAATGGTCACGGTCACTCCTCCCACCCCGTCGTTCAGAAGAGGCAGGGCTCCGGCGCTTACCGCCATGTAACCGTCAATGGGAAGGCCGTTCAGCAGCGTGGAAACCGCCTCAGACATATACTGACAGCTCAGCTCCCTGCCGTCGCCGTAAGCGTAGGCCAGAGTCAGATGCTGGATATCCTTTCCCAGTACATTTCCGCTTAAATCTGTCAGGGTAATCAGCGTCATGGTGTCTCTGGGGATCATCAGTATTTTCACCTGATTCCGCACCGTATCCTGGGCCACCAGGAAAATTCCGTCGGACTGTCCGCCGGAGCCGGCTACCTGAGGCTCCTCCAGAGTATCCGTCCGGTCGATTCCCATACAAAGAATGGCTTTTACGTAGGTATTTCTCCGGTAGGTCTTACCCTCATATTCCAGAACTTCGCTGCCTGTCTGTGCGGCAGTCTCCTGAGCCTGGCCTTCCCTCCATGCCCTGGCCTCCGCTTCCGCCTGCTGCCGCTGCCGGTAGAGGCCTGCGCTGTACCAGATGAAAGCCGCTCCAAGGATTACCGCTCCGGCGCCTGCCAGAACCTTCCATCTATCTCTTTGCTTCTTCGTATTCTTTGTATTTCTCGTATTTCTTGTCATAATACTTCTTATAATAACGGTTATAATACTTGCCGGACCGTTCTCCTCCCGTCTTGCTGAGAACCGCGCCCAGCAGCCGGCAGCCGCTGCGCTCCAGCTGGCTCTTCACCTTCTGGACCAGCCGGTAGCTGACGCCTCCGCTCTCAATCACCAGCACGGCTCCGTCGCATTTGCTGGCCACAATGGCTCCGTCAATCAGATTTCCCATGGGAGGCGTGTCCACCAATATGTAATCGTACTGTTTCCTGGCCTCCTCTATCAGATTCTCAAACAGCTTGTCCTCCAGAAGTTCCGCAGGATTGGGAGAATAGGGTCCCGCCAGCACCAGATCCATGTTCTCCACATTGGTAGGGTAGATGATTTCTTCCATGGTTTTCTGGCCGCTCAGGTACTGAGAGAGGCCATTGACCTTCCCACGGATTCCATGACGAACCGCCACAACCGACTTGCGGATATCCGCATCGATGAGAAGCACCCTCTTGCCAGTGCTTCCAAAGGACCGCGCCAGGGAAAAGGTGGTGTCGCTCTTTCCTTCATCCGGCAGGGAACTGGTAAACATCACAGCCTGGATGCCGCTGCCGCAGAACTGGATATTGGTCCTCAGTGTTTTAATCGCTTCATTGTAAAAATAATGGTCGTTCCCAATCTGTTCCAGAACCAGCTGCTGATTCCTGCATTCCATCATGATTCTTTTCCCCTCCCTTCCTCTCTCGCTTCTCCGGCGCGGGGCTGCCTTCTGCGGCTCTTGCGCTCTCTGACCGTATGATCCTGTTTCACATTGTTTGCCGGATGCTCTCCCGCTTCCGAGGAAAGTTCCTTTCCTGCTGCCGCTTCCGCCTGCTGCCGAAGCTCATCGCTGTCTTCCCTCTTTTTTCCCGCCTCCGCGGAATCTTCCTGAGATCCATAAGGGCCATAATGACCGTATTTCTCATAGGTTCCTTTTCCGGTTTCCGCATCCTCCCTGGGAATGGAGGCCAAAACCGTAAGACCAAGATAGCGCTCCACATCGTCCTCTGTGCGGATGGTATCATTGAGAATCACCCTCAGGCAGATTACACCGCAGACCGCCATAGCGGCAAGCAGCCCTGCAAGCATGCCGTTTTTCCTGGCGCTGGGAGCCGAGGGAGCGATTGGTACCACTCCGTTTTCAATGATTTTGGGCGGAACCATTTCCATAATGTCCGCGATGTACTGAGAAGATACGGCCGCCACCTCATCCACGATAGCCTTAGCCCGCTGAGGATCCGAATCTGTAGCGGAGATGGACAGGATACGGGTATCCGCCGGGTTTTCCAGGCTCAGCTGCCCTCTCAGTCCTACATAATCCGTTTCCAGCTGCAGATTGTCGATTACCTCCTCCAGCACCGGCCGGCTGGTCACTACTACCCGATAGTCGTTGGTCAGCTGGCTTCCGATCTGCAGATCCGCCAGAGAAGTAAGGGTTGTTTCCTTTGATAAGACATACACCATAGCCGTAGAAGTATAGACAGGCGTCATCAACACCTTGGTGTAAAGCACTCCGGCGCCGGCGCCAAGGACCAAGGCCAGAATGATCAGCCAGATTCTTCTGCGCAGCGCCTCCAGCAGCTCAAGCAAATCAATCTGGATTTCGTTGTTCGCTTCATAAGTCTTTTCCATAGCATTTTCATTCCTTTGTTTCTTCTTCTCACTAAGGTTCCAGCAGTCTGTCCTGAAGAATGCAGCTGGGATTGGAAACCATCAGCTGATGCAAAAGGCCCTTTCCTCCCTTTTTTTCAATCCAGTGCTGAACCTCCTCTGTTCTTGGAGGCCTGTAATTCATCCTGTGCATGTCCGTTGCCAGAAAATGTACATTTCCCTCCAAAAGCTGTCTCCTGCACCAGCGGGTCACCGGGCTGAGCATGTTTCCCGCTAAGCTGGAATAATTAATCTGTATGTATCCTCCGCTCCGGATCAGTTCTTTTAGCCGCCCCTTTTCAAACAGGCTGTGGTACCGTTCCCCATGGGCGATCACCGGCAGATATCCTCTTTCCAGAAGCCGTCTGGTCCCTCTGAGAATCACAGCCGCGGAATCTTCCGGCATAAATTCCACCAGCACGTACCGGCTTCCCGCCAGTGTCAGAGCCTTTCCCTGATCCAAATATTCCGTTATATCCTCGAAATACAGGATTTCCTGCCCCAGACTAATCCCCACCGGCTCAGGATTCCGCTCTTTCTCCAACAGTTCCAGTTTCTCATACTTTTCCAAAATTAAATCCAAACCAGATTTTCTGTTAAAATGCGGAGTCGCGATAATGTGTCCAAAGCCCTGCCGGGCCGCCGCTTCCAGCAGACCAGCGCTGTCCTCCCAATCTGCCGCTCCGTCATCCACCTGAGGAAGAATATGCGCATGAATATCAATCCAGCCTTCCATAACTGACTCCCTCTTTCATGTCTCTCATATCTCGGTGTCCCCTGTGTTGTGCTGCCGCGCGGTTCCGGAAATCATCCCGCCCTCTGGCAGAGGTTTAGCGGATTTGCGTCTGCCTCTGGCAGCAGCATATATAAAATACGCCGCCATCAGAGGCAGATAGTCAAAAGCCAAACCTGAGATGTAAACAATCAGACATAATATCGATTATGTCTTAAAAGCAAGTCATAATTTCCAAAACACATTTATTTACAAGATGAATTTTAACACGTACTCCTGATATTTTCAATACTTTTATCTTACGGAATTTGGTTTTTTGTTCGTACACCTCTTGGTAAGAATGTCCATTTTCCGGGACTTTTTGCCGGTCTCCGAGCATTTTAATTCCCTTTTTATACCATTTTGATAATATTTTTCTATTTTAGCTCTTTCTGTCAAATTTGCGTAAAATAAAAAAACATCCGACCTTTTTCTGTCGAATGTTTTCCCTTCTGTTTTCACATGATCAATCGGATTCCTGCCAGCACTGCCAGATGTACCGGATAAAACCAGTAGAAAAACATGGGATGCGGATTCCTCCCCCTCTGTCCATTGTACATCCATATAAAGACCAGGGACAGGGAAGCGGCCAAAAAGAATTCCTGGCTGACAAACATCAGAAAAATTACCAGCGCTCCCGCCAGCTGTCTGCCCCGGCTGTCCCTGGACCAGAAAAACCAGACGATCAGCAATACTCCCATGACATCATAATCTGTGCGCAGGATCCATGCAATTATACTGCCCAAAACGGCAGCCCAGGCCAATGCCAAATTTTCCCAAAACCATCCTTTCCCCCATGCCATGGAGGCTGCCCACAGTACACCAAGGCCGATGGCCAAAGTCCAGAATACATTTTGCCGAAGCCCATACACCCCGCTGCCCCAAAGTGCCAGGTCATAGGGTATTTCCGAAACCGCTCCTAAAAACAACAGACGGAGCAGGTATCGTCTCCTGCTCCTGGTATGGATAAATCCCTCTGTCAAAAGGAAACTGAAAATAATAAAAGCCGGTCTTCCCACCTGGTTCGCCAGCCAGGCCATATGGAGATTTCCCTCTTCCGCCAGGGCAATCCCCATATGGTTCAGCGTCATGGAAAGAATGGCAATCCATTTTAAGCCGGTTCCGTCAAGGCCCCGGAAAGCGTCAGATTTCAAAGCTTCCCGCCACCCGGGCTCCCTCCGGCAGCCCCAAATCCTTTTGTTCCGGTTTCAGATTCCAAGCACCGTGAAGGCCGCTCTGCCGGGTCATAACCATAGCAAAGTGGTGCATAACAATTCCCGTATTTAATGCCTCGTTCTCCCCCGTAGTCATCTCGTCCTCCAGAATAATCAGGTAAATTTCATGGCCGTCCATAATAAAGCGGAAGGGCTGGCGGTTTAAGGCCGTAGGCGCGCAGCAGGCCGCAATCAGCGCCCGGTAGAGATTAGAGTTTCTGGGCCAAAGGTCAATCTGGGAGGGCGTTCCCCATTTTCCCTCATAAACCGCATCCTCAATATATAGCTTAGGAGCAATCAGACCGGACCGCTTCTTCATATGGATATCGGAAGGACTCTTTATGTCAATCCGCATAGTCCCCAGCTCCGCTTTTTCATATCCGTAAGCAATCAGAGCCGCCGGCCGTTTGTCCGAAATGATGCCCAGCTGTTCTTTCAGCTTTCCTCCGTCCAGAATGGTAATCCAGCAGCTTCCAAGCCCCAGCTGGGTCAGCTTCAGGACCATGTCCTCCCCTGCAAATCCGGCATTTTCCAGCGCCAGCTCCTTCTCCTCCGTCAGCAGGACCATGTAGTAAGGCGCTTCCACCATAAAGCCGTGATAGCCCGCGCAGCCGGAGAGCTGTTCCAGAATGTCCCCCTCAAAGTACCGCCACTCCACCGCAGTCCCGGGCGTCAGACATTCGCAGCGGTTCCCGTAGTCCTCAATCTCACTGCGGGTCTTGTCGGAAATCTTCTTGGCCGTAAAGGAGCGGACCGATTTTCGGGCAATCGCCAAATCGTAATAGTTCATAAACACCATCCTTTCCTAAAATATACAATAATTATGTAATAAGTGCTTTTAGTTTACTTCTGCTTCGTATCATTTTTAATAGCATCGCTTTTTCTTCTGGGGGTATCTTCCTGCTGGATGTCTGAATCGTTTCCTCGATAATTTCCATAACTGTTTCATATTTGTTTTTTATATGAATATCAGAAATAAATCCAACAGCTGATTCATGGTCTAACGCTGACTCTGTTTGCTGCAAATAGTGTTTTTTTAATTCTTTTAACTGTTCCCTGCTTCCTATGATGCACATAGAGTTCAAATCCTGGTCCAACATGTTTCTTTTTGTCTGCGCTGACATATCCGCTCTCTATAATTGCATTCGTATCAGCCATCGAATCTAAAACCTCTGCAAAGACTGTTCCACCGTCCTCGATAAAATCAATATTAAGTCCATATGCATACAATTGAGTTGTAAATGCCTTTTCAATAAAGTTATTTAAACATTTGCACAAATTACCAATTGTGTCACTATCCATATTGATTGCCGAAAAGACCATCTTGTCCTGACCCGGCGTAACGATTATTCCATTTCCGCGGTATAATACTGAAAATTCAGAGCCCTGACCATTTACGCCAATTTCAAGTTCTTTTTTCTCGAATATATGTTGTGCCATCCAATCCGGCTGAATATAAAGTTTATTCCAGTCGCCAACCAATACCACACTCAACGAATCTTCAATTAAAACCATTTTTTCTCCTTTTGTAAGTACCTGAAACACATTTCTGCTTTATATATATTATACGCTATAAAGCAGCTTTTTGTCATAATTTTCAACAAAATCTATATAAAATTCTTTTATTTTGTTCAATAGAGACTCAACTCCGAAATATTCGATTTGATTCGAACGATTGGAGCGGCTGAATTGCCAATAAAACAGCCAGAAGGCCAGAAAATTGTTTTGATGTCCCGGCAGCTGTTCACCCGCCGCCAGGACATTCAATCATAATTTACGCTTTTAGTAGAACAGCCGGTTCACCGCGCTGAAAATACCGCGGATGGATGCTCTGGTAATATTGGAGCTGACGCCTACGCCGTAGGTCACCCGACCGGTGGCCTGATCCATCAAATGAATATAGGAAGCCGCCTGAGCGCCGGAACCGGCGGTCAGCGCATGCTCACTGTAATCCAGAACCTTGATCTGGATTCCCAGAGCCTCTTCCATACCTCTCTGAATTGCGTCAATGGGACCGTTTCCTACACCGTCAAAGGTTTTCTCAATACCGTGATCCGTATAGGTTACATGGGCCAGTGTAGCAAACTCGCCGTCTCCTGTCTCCGTATCGGTAATACGGCACCTGCGGAAATGCAGCGGTTCCTTCCGGTCCAGATAATTCTTGCGGAATTCGTCCATAATCTGCTCGGGTGCCACCTCGCCCTGCTGCTCGGCAATCTTCTGAATGACGTCCGCGAACTCCTTATGCATGCCCTTAGGCAGCCTGAAGCCGTAGAAGGTATCCATCACAAAGGCTACGCCGCCCTTTCCGGACTGGCTGTTGATTCGCACCACAGGTTCGTACTTGCGGCCGATGTCTGCCGGATCGATGGGCAGATAGGGAACCTCCCAGTAGGGATTCTTCCTCTCCTCCATGGCATGCATGCCCTTGTTGATGGCATCCTGATGAGAGCCGGAAAAAGCCGTAAACACCAGCTTGCCCGCATAAGGGTGTCTGGGGGGGATCTCCATCTTTGTGCAGCGCTCGTAAACCTCCGCAATCTCCCGCACATTTTCAATATTTAACTCAGGATTGATTCCCTGAGAGAACATATTGTAAGCAATCGTCAGAATATCCACGTTTCCGGTGCGCTCGCCGTTTCCAAAGAGGGTTCCCTCCACACGGTCCGCACCCGCCAAAAGAGCCAGTTCCGTAGCAGCTACGCCCTCACCCCGGTCGTTGTGCGGATGTACGCTCAGAATGATGCTCTCACGGTTTTTAAGGTGGGTATTCATCCACTCGATCTGATCTGCGTATACATTAGGCGTGGTCATCTCCACTGTAGAGGGCAGGTTGAGAATAATAGGATTCTCCTTGGTAGCGCCCCAGGTCTCCTGAACCGCGGTACAGATATCAAGAGCGAAATCCAGTTCCGTACCGGTAAAGCTCTCCGGAGAGTATTCCAGAATAACCTTGGTATCGCATTCCGCCGCGTAGCGCTGCACCAGCTTGGTTCCCACAACGGCAATATCCTTAATCTCCTCTTTGTCCTTATGAAATACCACATCCCTCTGGAGAGTGGAGGTGGAATTGTAAATATGGACAATGGCTTTTGGAAGGCCCTTCAGCGCCTCAAAAGTCCTCTTAATCAAATGCTCCCGGCACTGCACCAGTACCTGAACCGTTACGTCGTCAGGAATTAACTTCCGCTCCACAAGAGTTCTGAGGAAGTCAAACTCAATCTGAGAGGCAGCAGGGAATCCCACTTCGATCTCCTTAAAGCCCAGTTTCACCAGAAGATTGAACATCTCAACCTTCTCCTCCACCACCATGGGCTCTACCAGCGCCTGGTTTCCATCACGCAAGTCCACGCTGCACCAGATGGGAGCCTTCTGAATCTCCTGATCCGGCCAGGTTCTCTCCGGAAAATCCACAACGGGAACACGCTTATATCTCTGATAATTTAACATATCTTTTCCTCCATTCATCATTCATATTTCCGCCCCTCGGACGGTTACGACTCCATGTAGTTTATCTTCGCTTCTGCTTTTCTTGATCGTCCTCAGCCCAGGACGGGCAGTCGCTCCACTACGCCGTAATGTCTGACGATGAACAGAACTACCTTTAATGGTTCAGCCCCATCTTTCATCATTCCTTTACTTAGTTCTTCAGCACCTGAGACCGGATTTCCCGGCAGGTTTATCCCTGCTCATCTCAGGTGCGTAATGTTTATTATATCACAGGGCCCTTCATCAGGCAAGAAAAAGGCTTTTTCCTCGATATTCCCAATAGTTATGGGAGCCATATCTTCTCAACTGCGATGGACCTTGTGCCTCGGGTCTAAGCGGATAATTTTGTAATAACCTGCTTCAATTACAACATGAATTCGAAACGCTTCTGTCACCTCGTAATGGTAAACCTGCATTCCTTTATAACTGTCACTTGTATCAGGCTTTCTTGCATACATCCGATCAACCTGGGTCACCGTCATCTGCGATACTTTATTGAGAAACGCTTGAAATTGTTTAACATTTTCAGGTGTTAATTCTTTGAACGTATATCCGTTCTCCAAAGGATATTTAAAGCATAGTTCAAAAGGCACCTCTCTGTTCTGCCTTTGTGTTAATTTCGCCATAAATCAATTCCCGCAATAAATTGATTTATAGTAAGATGCCATGGTGTTTGGAGAAATAACAACCGTACATCTTTCATCCGGCTCATAGCCCTTCCGGGCCTCAAGCCATGGCAGCTCTCTATGGGTTAATGCCTCCAGTGCATTCCCGGTATTCTCCCCATAGGTGTCCCATACATCCTCCAATAACCGGCGGTCTTCCTCCTGAAGATTGATATTTACATGTCCCTTAATTCGGATCGGGTCATATCCAAATGATTTAAATCGTTCCCAAAGAGCCGGAGAAACCGGTCCATGAACCCATGCCTGAAAATCCGTATCTTCCAGCCGATACCCTTTTAGCGCATAGCACCATGCCTGAGCATAATAACATAATTTCTGCAGCTTTTTTTGCGTCATTTCTTCTTTTAGAAGGAACCAATTGGCAATCTCAAAGACAGAATATCTTCCCGCTTCATCTGCTGTAATATCCGAGATTCCATTCTGATTGATATATACATACGTTTCTGTATTTGCAGGGATTGCTGATGTTGTAGTTGTATAGGAATTATATTCATCATATGCGGTTGTTTCTGCCGCATTATATCCTATATTCCGAACCTCTTTCATATATGATTTCCTCCCCTCCAACGCCTACGGTCATTTCTGACTGGTCGGACGATAAATCATGCCGCCATCCTTCAAAGTTCACCTTATTCTGTATTGCTGGCTGACCATCCGGCGTTGTTCCTCTAACCACAACGCCTTCTGTCGAAAAATAATCCGAACCGCCGATCACGCTTTCCAGCAGGCACCTCCGTCCCGAGTAAGAACCATTTATTTCCGAAAGTAAAAATGGTTTGCTAAAAAGCAGTTCATCGTTGATATCGTCATATATTTTCTTAATCAATTCATATTCTTCATCATTGGGGTTACGAATATTAAGACCTAGCTCGTTCCGGGCCTCTCTCCTGTTAATCGTATAATCATGGCTTCCAGATTCACTGCAAAGAAAATCTATAATCCTTTTTATTTTTTCCGGGTCAGTAACCTGATTTTGGAGCAGTTTTTTCGCCATCATTTGAATCTGCGCCTTTGAACGGTATACCTCGCCCAGCACTAATGGATGCACAAAATCCGTCAATTTTTCAAAAATGCTGGTCAACGAAGCGGTGTCGCTTATGCCCAGTTCGTCTTTAGCAAATCCCAAATAGCCTTTTACCGCTTCTACGCTAACAGGATATATGCTTCCCTCTACCCTTGGATTTAATGGAGTATGCAGACTTGGATCAATGGGACCTAATGTGGCTTGCTTCGTCATAACAATTTCGTTGGCACCAAGGCTTATAATCGTTCCCGCGCTGTGAGCCTTATAGGGCACAATTACCTGTAAATTTTCACAGTACATGCGCAGTAAATTCACAATATTTCTTGCCGCAGAAGTATTACCCCCGCGAGTATACAAAAATAGTGAAATCTTATCACAGGATAATCTCATCTTGTCTAAATGGTCGATAAAATATTCTATTACATCCGGCGCTATCTGAGCCGCCATATTAGGTCGGTCGCTTGTAATGTAAACGAGAAGTTTGCTTTCAAATAACTGCTCCAACTTGCGATAGTAAGGAACCCTTTCCCTATACATCCGGAATATACACCTCCCAAAGCTTTCCACCCATTTTATCCGTCACGCAGTTCTACAGCAGATGTCCCCTCTGCTCAATCACCTTCACCACCTGATCCACACAGGACTGGCAGGTTTCCAGGTCCTTGGCTTCCACCATCACCCGCACAAGAGGCTCCGTTCCGGACTGGCGCAGCAGGATTCTGCCTTCATTTCCCAGGCGCTCCGCTACCTTTTTCGCCTCTTCCTGCACAGCCGGGTCGTCCTGGGCCGCCTGCTTATCCTTCACCCGCACATTTTTCAGTACCTGGGGATAAACCGCCAGGGGAGCCGCCAGTTTGGAAAGAGACTCCTTCTTCTCCAGCATGACCTCCATCACCTTCAGGGAGGTGAGGATGCCGTCGCCGGTGGTGGCGTGCTTGCTGAAAATAATGTGTCCCGACTGCTCGCCGCCCAGGCAGTGGCCGGTCGCCGCCATATTTTCATAGACGTACTTGTCGCCTACCGCCGTCTGCACGTAGGAAATTCCTTCTTTCTCCAGGGCCTTGTACAGCCCCAGATTGGACATCACCGTAGTAACAATGGTATTGTGGAACAGGCTGCCCTGCTCCTTCATGTATTTTCCGCAGATATACAGAATGGCGTCTCCGTCGATTATGCGGCCCATCTCATCTACCGCGATGCACCGGTCCGCGTCTCCGTCGTAGGCAAATCCCACATCGCAGCCTTCCGCCACCACGTATTTCTGCAGTTCCTCAATGTGGGTAGAGCCGCAGTTCAAATTGATGTTCAGGCCGTTGGGTTCGTTGTGAATCACATGGGTTTCCGCTCCCAGGGCATCAAATACATTCTTTGCAATGGCGGAAGCGCTTCCGTTGGCGCAGTCCAGAGCCACCTTTTTATTCTTGAAAGAGCGGGTGGCAATGGAAATCAGATAGCCGATGTAACGGTTCCTGCCTGCGGCAAAATCCACGGTTCTTCCGATATTTTCCTTCACCGCCAGGGGAAGGGGACCGCTCTTTCCATCCAGATAGTCCTCAATCTGGCCGATGACGTCCTCCTCCAGCTTCTCCCCTTTCTCATTGATTACCTTAATACCGTTGTCGTAGAAGGGGTTATGGCTGGCGGAAATCATGATTCCGCAATGGAATCCTTCCGTCCGCACCACATAAGATACGCTGGGGGTCGTGGTTACATGAAGCAGATACACATCCGCTCCGGAGGCAGTCAGTCCCGCTACCAGGGAATATTCAAACATATAGCTGCTGCGTCTGGTATCCTTGCCGATGACCACCCGGCAGCGCTCCGGTTTATTTTTCTCTCCGTAATACCAGCCCAAAAAACGGCCCACCTGAAAGGCGTGCTCCACCGTCAGGTTGACATTGGCCTCGCCCCGAAATCCATCCGTTCCGAAATATTTTCCCATTATTTTTCTATCCTTCCTTCTTTTTTCGCCGCGGGGAGGCGGAGCTGTTACTCCGCCTCACTCAAAACCTTCAGATATCGCCCCAGTGCATCCTGCCAGGAAGGCAGCCGCTCAAAGCCGTTTTCCGTCAACTTTTCCTTGCTCATCCGGCTGTTAAAAGGCCGCTTTGCCTTGGCCGGATAGGAAGCGGAATCCACCGGCGTTACCTTCACCTCGTCCATGCCCGCCTGGCGGAAAATCTCGCAGGCGAATTCATACCAGCTGCAAAGGCCCTCGTTGGTGGCGTGGTAGCGCCCGTATCGGTCCGTCTGAATCATATCCACCAGAAGCCTTGCCAGATCGTAGGTATAGGTGGGGGAACCAATCTGGTCGTCCACCACGCTGACCGCTCCCCGCTCCTTTCCCAGCCGAAGCATGGTCTTGATAAAATTCTTGCCGTTGAGCCCGAACACCCAGGCGATGCGCACGATGAAATATTTTTTTAAGAGCTGTTCCACTGCAATCTCGCCCTCGTACTTGGTCAGGCCGTAGACATTTAAAGGCTCCCTGTGGTCATCCGGCTCCCAGGGGCGCTCCCCCTGTCCGTTGAACACATAGTCGGTGCTGATATACATCATGGGAATATCCAGCTCGCCGCAGACTTTGGCAATGTGTTTCGTGCCCTCTCCGTTGACCATATGGCATAAATCCCGGTTATCCTCCGCCGCGTCTACTGCAGTATATGCGGCGCAGTGAATCACTGCGTCAGGAGCCGCCTCTTTTATAACGCGTTCACAGGCCCCGGCATCGGTGATATCCATCTCCTCCACGTCCACGCCGATTCTCTCCAGGCCCCTCCTTGCCAGCTCGTTCATCACGTCATAGCCCAGCTGGCCTTTTACGCCTGTTACGAAAACTTTCATTAGGGTTCTCCTCCTTTTACACGTTTCTTTAAAGCACTATTTCCCCTTGTCCCAATTCATCCAATTTTATTTTCCCCAGCATATAGGATTTCTCCTCCAAATCAATGCTCAGGGTGCATCGATCCGCGTTCCACTCTTCTATTATTTTTTGTATTTCCCAGTTTTTCTGTGCCCGCATCGCCGCCAGATTTCTTGGTGAAATGGCTCGAATCTGGTCGCTGCGAAATGCAGAATAAAGATGAATCTCTTTCAGCTTTATCCCCATAAAACCAGCTAAAGCCCGGCCATTATAAATCCCCATGCGAAACTGATTCTTGCTTTTGGCAAAGGTATCTGTGCCTATTGTTTTCTTTAGTTCTATCACATGAAGATCCCATCCGTCTTCGTTTGCGGTAAATAGGAATTTGTCCGCGCAGGCTCTTGCCCCCTTTATGGTTTCATCCAGATACGGAAGCACATTTTTCTCCGGCGTGGGGAATACCACAGTTTCCTCCTGACAAGTACAGTCAATGCTTGCTTTTCCGTCCTTACTCTTCTCGATTAATTGGACCGAATCGCCAGCGTTTACAAAGTGATATTTATCAGGAGCAAACAACCTCAGCTTTTCTTCTATATATGCCTGCATTCACTCATCTCTCCACATCATTTGTATTCCTGAATCATTGTTGTCCGATCCAAAATATCCATCAGAGCATTTGAAAATGTGGGAACCGGGAAACCGTCTTTGCCGGCTTTCAGCTCTTCCACAACAGACGTTTTTCCCTGATTGGTAAACTGGTAGACCGCCACATCCTGAATATTCAGACAGTCATCCTGGTCAATCTGCGCTTCGCCAAGGAACTTTTCATCGTTTCGATATCCATACGCCTTGATCATATTGTTTACATGCTGCAGAATGATATCGCTGTGGGTGGTCGCTACTACTGCTGTGCCCTGATTGACCAAGCGGATCAAAAGTCTGCCCATCTGCAGCTGCAGCTGAGGATGAAGACAGGTTTCCGGTTCTTCATAGCAGAGCATCCCTAAAAAACGTTCATATTTCAGGAACAAAAGAAGCGGAGCCAGCTCCGTAATCACAGCGGAAGAAGAGCGCATCGGAATCCCCTTCTCCGCCCCTTCCGGTACATACTGGATTTCCTTGGCCCCGACTTCCGTATACCGGATACTGCCCTGAGCCATATGGTTCTCCATCCAACCTACCAGCTGTTCCCGCTTTGTATCAACTTTAGCATTGGATGACAGCTTTTCCAGGGAGTTCAAAAACTCAAGAATCGGCTTGGGGAAGGGCTGAACTCTTTCCGCTTCTTCTCCGGGAAGCAAATCATAGGCAGTCTGACGGCTCACCTGATTGATGATATCTTTGGCAAGTACAAAACCTGTCCTGGCTGCCGGCAGATAAATGGTCCTTGTTCTCTTTTGCTTCAGCATCCATTGCAAAATCGTTCTCATTACGCTTATCTTTAATCGGCCATTCTCTGCCGCAGCTTCATTCTCCTGATAAACAAACAGGGAGGCGCTTTTTTGTTCGGGATAAATTCCCCACATTGCAATAGAACCATGGGAACTATCTGGTCTTTGAAATACAGAAATTGTCATCTGTATATCCTCTAATGGTTCCAGGCAGAGTCCTCCGATTGGCGTACCTTGAAAATTAAAAATACTGTCTGCGATTTTCTGCTTATTTCGATCCAGCATAAGATTCAGGATTGGTACCAGCTCAGATGAGTGAATCTGGACAGACTCTTTTTTCCCATCGAAAACCGGCCAAATTCTATTCCAGACCTGATCCAGCTGCGGCAATTCCAGCGTCTCCAGCCCCTCAAAGAGAGGCAGATTATATGCCCCTCCATTAAGAGCCCAAATCAACGATAACAGATAACTTTTCCCGCTGTTGTTATCTCCCACAAATAAGGTAAGGGGAGCGACTACTACTTCCGCATGTTCTATTTTTCCGTAATGATCCACAATCAGTTTATATTTCATGCAGCCCCACCGCCTTTCCTCTTGTCCGCAAGGGCAGCTCAATCAACTGTCCCCGGTCTTCCTTACAGCCTGTCCCCATACATCTTGTCAAAATACTTGCTGTACTCGCCGCTTAAAATATTCTTCCACCACTCCTGGTTGTCCAGATACCACTGGATCGTCTGCTGGATTCCCGTATCGAAGTTGTACTTCGGCTTCCAGCCAAGCTCCGTCTCGATCTTGGTGGGGTCGATGGCGTAGCGCATATCGTGGCCCGGGCGGTCCTTCACAAAACGAATCAGGCTCTCCGGCTTATTTAAGGCCTTTAAGATGGTCTTTACCACCTGCAGGTTCGTCCGCTCATTGTGGCCTCCGATGTTGTACACCTCTCCCTCTCTTCCCTTATGGATCACCAGGTCGATGGCCTCGCAGTGGTCCGATACATGAAGCCAGTCCCGCACATTCTCTCCTGTCCCGTACACCGGCAGCTCCTCATCCGCCAGGGCACGGCTGATCATAAGGGGAATCAGCTTCTCCGGGAAATGGTAGGGGCCGTAGTTGTTGGAGCAGCGGGATACCGTCACCGGCAGCCCGTAGGTCCTGTGGTAGGCCAGGACAAACAGGTCCGCGCTGGCCTTGGAGGAGGAATAAGGGCTGGAGGTGTGAAGGGGCGTCTCCTCCGTAAAGAACAAATCCGGCCGGTCTAAGGGCAGATCCCCGTAGACCTCATCGGTGGATACCTGGTGGTAACGCTTAATCCCATAGGTCCGGCAGGCGTCCAGCAGCGTGGTGGTCCCCATCACGTTGGTCCGCACAAAGGCCTCCGGATCCGTGATGGAGCGGTCCACATGGCTCTCCG
>URFM01000026.1 GCA_900547035.1 uncultured Clostridium sp.
CACATCGGACTAGGTGCCCTCCGGGGTATGGACATCCGATGCTTCTTGTCCGGCCCTGGCCGGACAAGAAGGTGAGCCGTCCTGAACAGTATGAATAGTAAAAAATCAAAAATTTTGGAGGTTGATGAATCATGGCAAAGAAGATTAAATATGGCGTAGATGCCCGCAAGGCATTGGAGTCCGGCGTAAATCAGCTGGCTGATACTGTCCGCGTAACCTTAGGACCGAAAGGCAGAAACGTAGTTCTGGATAAGTCCTTCGGCGCTCCCTTAATCACCAACGACGGCGTGACCATCGCAAAGGAAATCGAGCTGGAGGATCCCTTTGAGAACATGGGCGCTCAGCTGATTAAGGAAGTTGCTTCCAAGACCAACGACGTAGCCGGCGACGGAACCACCACCGCGACCGTACTGGCTCAGGCTATGGTAAACGAGGGAATGAAGAACCTGGCTGCAGGAGCGAATCCCATCGTTCTGAGAAAGGGCATGAAGAAGGCCACCGACGCTGCCGTTGAGGCCATCAAGGAGATGAGCGAGCCCATTAACGGCAAAGCCCAGATCGCCAGAGTTGCCGCAATCTCTGCTTCCGATGATGAGGTTGGCGAGATGGTAGCAGACGCCATGGAGAAGGTTTCCAAGGACGGCGTTATCACCATCGAGGAGTCCAAGACCATGAAGACCGAACTGGATCTGGTAGAAGGAATGCAGTTCGACAGAGGATATATTTCCGCTTACATGTGCACCGATATGGATAAGATGGAGGCTAATCTGGATGAGCCATACGTTCTGATTACTGACAAGAAGATCTCCAATATCCAGGAGATTCTGCCTCTGCTGGAGCAGATCGTTAAGACCGGCGCAAGACTGTTAATCATCGCTGAGGATGTTGAGGGTGAGGCCCTGACCACCCTGATCGTCAATAAGCTGAGAGGAACCTTCAATGTAGTTGCGGTTAAGGCTCCCGGCTATGGCGACAGAAGAAAAGAGATGCTGCAGGATATCGCAATCCTGACCGGCGGTACCGTGATTTCCGAGGAAGTTGGCCTGGATCTTAAGGATGCTACCATGGATCAGCTGGGACGCGCAAAGTCCGTTAAGGTTCAGAAGGAGAACACCATCATCGTGGACGGCTGCGGCGACAAGGCTCAGATTTCCGCAAGAGTTGCCCAGATCCGCAAGCAGATCGAGGAGACCACCTCTGATTTCGACCGCGAGAAGCTCCAGGAGCGTCTGGCGAAGCTGGCCGGCGGTGTCGCAGTTATCCGTGTAGGCGCAGCTACTGAGACTGAGATGAAGGAAGCAAAGCTGCGTATGGAGGATGCCCTGAACGCGACCAGAGCGGCTGTGGAAGAGGGTATTATCGCAGGCGGCGGCTCCGCTTATGTACACGCAGCTCAGAAGATTGCCGGAATTGTAGATACTCTGGAAGAGGGCGATGAGAAGACCGGCGCCCGCCTGATCTTAAAGGCCCTGGAGGCTCCGCTGTTCCACATCGCTGCAAACGCCGGACTGGAAGGCTCCGTAATCGTGAACAAGGTAAAAGAGTCTCCTGTTGGAACCGGATTTGACGCATACAAAGAAGAGTACGTTGACATGGTGAAGGCCGGAATCCTGGACCCCGCAAAGGTTACCAGAAGCGCCCTGCAGAACGCTACCAGCGTAGCTTCCACCCTGTTGACAACCGAGTCCGTAGTTGCTAATATTAAAGAGCCGGCTCCTGCCGCAGCAGGCAACCCGGATATGGGCGGAATGTACTAAAAATAATTCAGGACGGCGGGAAAATGAGGGCAAAAACAGGCATTAAGCTTGCTTATAAGCATGCTTTTGCCCCCATTTTCACATCGGATGAATATCCGATGATTCTTGATCGGCCTTTGGCCGGACAAGAAGATAAGCCGTCCGGAACTGTTACGGATACACAATGGATCAAAAGCCCGGGAGCGAACTGCTCTCCGGGCTTTTTATAAATCCGCGGAGGCATTTCAGAACAGCGGTAATAAAGGAGGATGACAAATGAACGAAGACGCATATGCAGAGTGTCTTGTGAAACGCAAGGATCCGGCCTACGCATTTCCGGCGAAGGCGGGGATTACGGTGCTTCTGGTAATAGCGCTGCTCACGGCTTTTGTGTCCCTGTTGGGATTGGTGCTGCTGGCCGCAGTGGGCGTAGCCGCTTATTTTGTACACACCGGTTTGAGTGTGGAGTACGAGTATTTGTTTGTGGAGGGCGATTTAAGTATTGACCGGATTCTGGCAAAATCCCGCCGTAAGAAGGTGCTGGAGTGCAGGAAGGATGAAATTCAGATTGTGGCGCCTTCGGATTCCTACATGCTGAAGGATTATGAAAAAAGCGGCATGAAGGTGAAGGACTGCTCCTCCGGCACAGGGGCGAAGACCTACAGCCTGATTTACCAGCAGGGAGCGGACTGTGTGAAGGTGATTTTTGAGCCAAATGACCGGATTTTACGCTCTATGAGAAACTATATCCCCCGCAAGGTCATCCGGGGAGAAAATTAACGGATCCGGTATTTTAATGGACCAAAAGGGAAGATTCATAAGGAAAGCGGCTGTCAGCTATTAGTAAATAGAATGAATATTCCCTGTGGAACCCTTTGACAAGCTATGGAAAATTTGCTAACATTAAATACTAACAAACATTAATCAACAAAGAGAGGAGTTTTCCATGGGAAAAATTATCGGTGAAGGAATTACATTTGATGATGTGCTGCTGGTGCCCTCTTATTCTGAGGTCATTCCCAACGAGGTGGATTTGAGTACCGAACTGACCAAGACCATTCGGCTCAATATTCCTCTGATGAGCGCAGGTATGGACACGGTAACGGAACACCGCATGGCCATTGCCATGGCGAGACAGGGAGGAATCGGAATTATCCACAAGAATATGTCCATTGAGGAGCAGGCAGAAGAAGTGGACCGGGTGAAGCGCTCGGAGAACGGCGTAATTACCGATCCTTTCTACTTATCTCCGGAGCACACTTTAAAGGATGCCAACGAGCTGATGGCCAAGTACCGCATCTCCGGCGTCCCCATCACCGAAGGGCGGAAGCTGGT
Source organism: uncultured Clostridium sp. (assembly GCA_900547035.1). Classification (GTDB taxonomy): domain Bacteria; phylum Bacillota; class Clostridia; order Lachnospirales; family Lachnospiraceae; genus Enterocloster; species Enterocloster excrementigallinarum. The sequence continues at coordinate 3,072 of URFM01000026.1, forward strand.
AGGTATTATTACCAACCGGGATTTGAAGTTCGAAGAGGACTTTAACCGTCCCATTAAGGATTGTATGACCTCCAAAAATCTGGTAACGGCCAGAGAAGGGGTTACCTTAAAGGAGGCCAAAGCCATTCTCTCCAAGGCAAAAGTGGAAAAGCTTCCTATTGTAGATGAGAACTTCAACTTAAAGGGCCTGATTACCATTAAGGACATTGAAAAGCAGATTAAATATCCTTTGTCTGCAAAGGACTCTCAGGGGCGCTTGCTCTGCGGCGCCGCCGTAGGAATTACGGCCAATGTTCTGGACCGCGTGAAAGCTCTGGTAAAGGCAAAGGTGGATGTAGTTGTTTTGGACTCCGCTCACGGGCATTCGGCCAATGTCATCCGATGTGTGAAAATGATTAAGGAAGCTTATCCGGAGCTTCCGGTGATTGCCGGAAACGTGGCTACGGGCGAAGCCACGAAGGCCCTGATTGAGGCAGGGGCGGATGCCGTGAAGGTAGGAATCGGTCCTGGTTCGATCTGTACTACTCGTGTGGTAGCGGGAATTGGCGTTCCCCAGATTTCTGCTGTAATGGACTGCTATCAGGTGGCGAAGGAATATGGGATTCCCATTATTGCTGACGGCGGAATCAAATATTCCGGCGATTTGACCAAGGCAATCGCTGCCGGAGGCAGTGTGTGCATGATGGGAAGCATCTTCGCAGGCTGTGATGAGAGCCCGGGAACCTTCGAGCTGTACCAGGGACGTAAGTACAAGGTTTATCGGGGCATGGGTTCCATCGCCGCCATGGAGAACGGAAGCAAAGACCGGTATTTCCAGAGCGATGCCAAGAAACTGGTTCCGGAAGGCGTGGAGGGCCGTGTGGCTTACAAGGGCATGGTGGAAGATACGGTGTTCCAGCTGCTGGGCGGTTTAAGGGCCGGTATGGGATACTGCGGAGCCAAGGATATCCCCACTCTTCAGGAAACGGGACGGTTTATGAAGATTTCTGCCGCCTCCCTGAAAGAGAGCCATCCTCACGATATTCATATTACTAAGGAGGCGCCCAACTATTCCGTTGACGAATAAGTCCTGGGTGATCAAAGCTTCAGAATGACAGGAGAGTCCGGCGCTGCCGGGCTCTTTTTGCGGTAGTGTCAAAATTCAGGAGTAACAGTTCAGGAGCGTCCCGAACTGCTATATTAGGAAAGGAACAGAAAACATGAGAAATCTGACGACGCTTTGCTATATTGAGCAGAATGGAAAATATCTGATGCTTCACCGAGTCAAAAAGAAAAAGGATGTAAACCAGCACAAGTGGATTGGCGTGGGCGGCCATTTTGAGCCGGGGGAGAGCCCTGAGGAATGTCTTTTGAGGGAAGTGAAGGAGGAGACGGGCTTAACTCTTCTGTCCTGGAGGTTCCGGGGGATTATTACCTTTCAGTCCCAGGGATGGGGAACAGAGTATATGTGTCTTTTTACAGCGGACCGCTATGAAGGGGTTCCGGCCGCCTGCAATGAAGGCACATTGGAATGGATTCCCAAGGAGAAGGTGCTGGAGCTGAATATTTGGGAGGGGGATAAAATTTTCTTCCGCCTGCTAAATGAGGATGCTCCATTTTTCTCCATGAAGCTGAGTTACGAGGGGGACCGTCTGATTTACGCCAGCCTGGAGGGAAAGGAACTGGAACTTCTGGATGTATTCAATGAGGAGGGAAAAGATACAGGGATGGCCAGAGAACGGTCGTTGGTTCATCGAAACGGAGACTTCCACCGGACCAGCCACATCTGGGTGGCCCGGAAAAGCGAAGAGGGAAAATGGCAGGTACTTCTGCAGAAGAGAAGTTCCGGCAAAGAGGCTTATCCGGGCTGCTACGACTGTTCTGCCGCAGGTCATGTAAAAGCAGGAGGCACCTGTCTGGATGCTGCGGTAAGAGAGCTGGAGGAGGAACTGGGAATTCAGGCCTCGCCCCAGGATTTGGAGCTCTTTTTTGAAATTCGGGAGGACAGCCGGCAGGAATATCAGGGGGTACCCTTCCGGGACCGGGAGTTTATTTCCGTATATCTGTACCGCATTCCGGGAGAAACACCCAAGATTGTGATTCAGGAGGAGGAAGTGGAAAGCGTTTGCTGGGCGGATGTGGACCGGTGTATTCAAATTGCCCGGACCGGGGAATTGCCAAATTGTCTGGATGTGGAAGAACTGGAAGCGCTGAAGGCGCGGCTGTCCTGAACTATTACGAAAATTGTAAGGTTATTGTCAGAAAATACACTGCCCCTGTTGCGATGAATGTGATACAATAAAAAGGAATTTGCACATATGAATGAAACATCCGGGAGAGAGTATTTATGATGAAGAGAAATGCGGCAAGGATATTGGCGGCCTTCGGGCTGTCTGCGATTTTAGCAGCCGGTTCCGTCAGCTGGGCCTGGGCGGATACGGCGGTGGTAATTGTGCCTCTGGAGGAGAGCCAGGCACAGGGCGGGCAGTCTGCCTCCAACCAGCCTGCCTCAAGCCAGTCTCCGGCAGGACAGACGGGGCCGGTGGCCTCCGGCGGCGGAGGGCAGTCAGAAAGTCCCTCGTCTTCCGATTCGGAACGTGCGTCCCAGGTGCAGTCGGGAAGTTCACCGTCTCAGTCGGAGAACGCCCAGTCCCAAGAAACCGTCCAGTCTGCGGTTACGGTTCAGGAGCCGGAGGTAGCGGCCCAGGGGGCATCACTGTATAACGCAACTACCGGCCAGTTTTTGTATATAAAGAATGGGGATACCCAGTATTATCCTGCCAGCATCACCAAGCTGATGACAGCCCTGCTGGTGGCGGAGAACTGCGATTTGAGCGATACCGTAACCTTTTCCTCTACCGCGACCACCAATCTGGAAGCAGGAGCAGTTTCTTTGAATCTGACCGAAGGGGATCAGCTGACGGTAGAGCAATGCCTTTACGCGCTGCTGTTAAAGTCTGCCAACGAGGTAGGAAACGCTCTGGCGGAGCATGTGGCGGGCAGCAATCAGGCCTTTGCGGACATGATGAACGCGAAAGCCGCCTCCCTTGGCTGTACCAACACCCATTTTAACAATCCCCATGGACTGAATGACCCCAACCATTATACGACAGCTCACGATATGGCCCTGATTGCTCAGGCGGCATTTCAGAATGATACGGTGCGGAAGGTGGCCTCCACGGTATCCTACACATTGCCGGCTACCAAAAACAACAGCGCAAGAACGATTACTATGGGTCACAAAATGTTAAATCCCGACAGTTCCAATTATTATCCGGGAATCATCGGAGGAAAAACCGGTTATACCTCCAAGGCGGGAAATACCCTGGTTACGGCGGTGGAGAAGGACGGAGTCCGGCTGATTGCGGTGATTTTAAAGAGCAGTTCCACCCATTACACGGACACCAAGGCTCTTTTGGATTACGGATTCGAGCTGGTTAAGCAGCAGGGATCCGCCGCCCAGACGGGAACTTCTTCCGGTACGGCTTCTGGTACAAGCTCCTCTGTGTCTGGTCCGGGGACTTCCATTCAGACCGGATGGAAGGAAGATGAAACAGGCTGGTACTATGTTAAGTCCAACGGTGCGAAAGCTTCGGGGGAATGGCTGCAGATTGAAGGAGAAGATTATTATTTTGATGACAACGCCTATATGGCGACCGGATGGAGAAACTTTACCGACGGCTCCTGGTACTATTTCCACTCTACCGGAGCCATGGCGAAGAATGTCTGGGTGGAGGACAATGATAAATGGTTCTATCTGGGCAGCAGCGGAGCTATGCTGACCAATACGACGACGCCGGACGGCTACCAGGTGGACGAAAGCGGGGCGTGGGTTTCGTAAATTTATTCCATAAACAGACCAAAATAGCGGCCTTTAGGGGACCGCTATTTTTTCTTACTGTTTTTTCCTTTTTTCGATTTTCCGCTTTTTTTGTCTTTTCCTGCTTTTTCGCTTTTTGCTTTAGAAGCTTTTTTCCCGGTCTTTTTATCGGAGTCGTCCGGCTGAGATCCTGAAGCGGAGGTTTCGGAAGCTTGGGAGGAGTCTGAAACAGAGGAAGCCTCTGCCGTGTGAGGAGAGGAAGACTCCTGAGGCGCTTCCTTCGCGGCATCCGGAATGAACTCTACGATATCTTCAATTCTGCACTCCAGAATAGTACAGAGGGTTTCCAGCGTGTGGGTGGATACATGCATATTGCGTTTCAGCCGCCCGATCTGACCGGCACTGAAGCCATAGCTTTTAATAAGCCGGTACTGGGTCATTCCTTTCTGGGCCAGGGTGTTCCACAAACGGTCATATTTTATCATTTTTATCCCCCCTTCATAGTAGGTAATATTGGTCGGTCGGGGCCAGCCGCCAGAGGCGGTAAAATATACCTTAGTATATCATAAAGGGGGATGGGAGGCAACTGGATTTGCATGACAGTTTCAGTTGTATATATAAATCCAGAAATTTGATATATTCATCTCCACGCATAATTTCTCCCTTCTTTGGAAACAGTATCCATGTAAGAAATTAAAGGAACAAAGTTACAGGAGGAAGATACAATGACAGATTTTCGCGCAAGTGAGACAGCCAAGAACCTGATGCGGGCCTTCGCAGGAGAAAGCCAGGCCAGAAACCGCTACACCTTCGCAGCGGGGCTGGCAAAGCAGCAGAAGATGGCGTCGGTGGAGATGATTTTTAAGTACACGGCGTCCCAGGAAAAGGAGCATGGAGAAATTTTCTATAAGCATCTGTCCGCTCTGGATAAGGAGACCATTGTGATCGACGCGGGTTTTCCGGTAGATTTGGAGCAGAATACCCTGGCCCAGCTTCGGGCGGCTATGCACAACGAATTTGAGGAACACGACCAGGTGTACAAAAATTTTGGGGACATCGCGGAACGGGAAGGGTTTACGGCGGTGGCCAATTCCTTCCGTATGATTGCCCAGATTGAACAGACTCACGGGGAACGATTCAAATACCTGGCCGATTTGCTGGAAGAGGGGAAGCTTTACCGTTCCGATGTATCGACCGGGTGGATTTGTTTAAACTGCGGTCATATCCATTACGGAACCGAGGCGCCTCAGAAGTGTCCGGTGTGCAGCCACGACCAGGGATGGTTTATCCGGGCGGAGCTGGCGCCCTGGCATCTGGCAAATTAATCAATCGTCATGGAGAGGAAGCGAAAAGCTTCCTCTTTTGCGCTTGTTAATTCCATTGCAAATTTGAGGGATTATGGTATGATATTTCTGACACAGTAACAAAAAACAGGAAGGATTCCCTACATGAGTTATCAAGTGAAAGCAGTTATATTTGACCAGGACGGCCTGATGTTTGATACGGAACGGCTCTCCGTTCAGGCCTGGAACGCGGTGGGAGAGAAATACGGTATTAAGGTGACGGAAGAGTTCTTCGATTACCTGAAGGGAAGCGACCGGGCCAGGACTATGGAGATGATGAAGTCTGCCTTCGGAGCGGATTTCCCCTGTGAGAAATTTTTGGAAGAGAAGAGGGCCTATTCTTATCGTCAGATTGAGGAACATGGCGTTCCTATTAAGAAGGGGCTGCGGGAGCTGCTCATCTACCTGAAGGAACACGGCTGTAAAACCGGAGTGGCTACGGCCAGCAGCCAGTCCTGGACTCAGAGAAATGTGAGGGAAGCGGGAATCGACCATTTTTTCGATACATATACATATGGAGAAATGGTTTCCCACGCAAAACCGGATCCGGAGATTTTTCTTCTGGCAGCGAAGATGCTGGGAGAGAAGCCGGAGAAGTGTCTGGTGCTGGAAGACAGCTTTAACGGAGTGGAAGCCGGTTTGTCCGGTGGCTTTCTGACGGTAATGGTACCGGATTTAAGTTTTCCGGGGCCGGAATTAAAAAGACGCCTGACAGCGGAGTGCGAGAGCCTTCTGGGAGTCATTGAGCTGTTTGAACAGGGCTTTTTCTATCACTAGAGCGTAAGGAGGACGGGATGATCGGAATGGAAAACAGAACCGCCGGATTTTGGCTTGGGGCGGGAGCCTTGACGGCTGTGGCTGTCTGCCTGGTGCGCTCTCAGTATGAGAGGAAAACCCTGTCTCTGGAGGAAACCTGGATTACTTCCTCTAAAATCAAGAAGGAGAAAACCTTTGTGTTCCTCTCGGATCTCCATGACAATTCCTTTGGACCGGAAAATGAGAAGCTTCTGGATGCGATTGCCGGAATAAAGCCGGATGCGGTTTTCATAGGAGGGGATCTGATGGTGACCAAGGGCATAGGAGATACGCGTGTTTCTCTGTCTCTTCTCCGCAGGCTTGCGGCCCGGTATCCGGTTTTTTATGGAAACGGCAACCATGAAAGCCGGATGAAGTGGGAGAGGGAAATCTACGGAAGAAAGTACGAGGCCTACAGAAATCAGTTGAAAGAATGGGGGGTCCGCTATCTGGAAAACGACACTGTTTTCTGGGATGAGGATGTGGCTGTCAGCGGGCTGGATTTGGCGCAGCGTTTCTATCAAAAGGCATTTTTCCGTAAACCGGAGCCTATGGACGTGAGATATATAACAAAACGTTTGGGAGAAGCGGATGAGAAACGATTTCAAGTTCTGTTGGCCCATTCTCCCCTTTATTTCGATACCTATGCCCGGTGGGGGGCAGATCTGACTCTGGCAGGACATTTCCACGGCGGGACCATCCGTCTGCCGCTTTTAGGGGGTGTGATGACGCCCCAGTATCAGTTCTTTTTGCCCTGGTGCGCCGGAGAATTTGAGAAAAACGGGAGACGGATGATCGTCAGCAGAGGGATGGGGACCCATTCCATTAATATCCGTCTGAATAATCTTCCCCAGCTGGTAGCGGTTCATTTGAAGAGAGAGTAAATGCCTTCTGCATCACCGGGAAAACGGAAGTTTGAAAATTCGGTGGAAGATTCCCGGGGTTTATGATAAGATGATAGAATGATGGAACAGATTTCATACAAACTGGAGCATTTTGAGGGTCCTCTGGATCTTTTGCTCCATTTGATAGAGAAAAATAAGGTTAATATTTATGACATCCCAATTGCGGAGATTACCAATCAGTATCTGGAATATGTGCGGGCCATGGAGCGCGAGGATTTAAACCTGGTCAGCGATTTTTTGGTGATGGCCGCCACCCTCTTGGATATTAAGGCAAAAATGCTGCTGCCTAAAGAGGTGGACGAGGAAGGGGAGGAGATTGATCCCAGAGCGGAGCTGGTGCAGCGTCTGTTGGAGTATAAGACCTACCGTTCCCTGGCTCAGGAGTTAGCCAGAAGGGAGGACGGCGCGGAACGCCTTCTCTACAAGGAACCTACGGTTCCGGCAGAGGTGGAAAAATATAAACCGCCTCTGGATTTAGACCAGCTTCTGGACGGCTTAACTCTGGCCAGGCTTCAGCGCATTTTTAATCAGGTAATGAAGCGCCGGGAGGATAAAATTGATCCGATCCGAAGCAGCTTTGGGACCATCCGCAGAGAGCCGGTCAGTCTGGAAGAAAAGATTACCGGTGTGTTGAGGTATGCCAGAGAAAGGCGCAGATTCAGCTTTTTTCAGCTTTTGGACGGACAGCGGGACAAGCTGGAAATCGTAGTTACTTTTCTGGCTGTGCTGGAGCTGATGAAAATTGGCAAAATTGGTCTTCGCCAAGAGGAAATTTTTGGGGACATGGACATTGAGCTGCGGGAACAGGAGGGCCAGGAGGAGGAACTGAATCTGGAGGAACTTGGAGATCTGGCTACATAAGGGGCGGCTTCCGAAAACAGGGTAACAGTTGAGGACGACAGGAAAACAGGGACAAGAAGATGTGCCGGCCGGAACAGTTACAAAACAGGATAGAAGGATGGAATTGCGATGGAAAAGGAAAATTTGCCCCGTGTTCCCCGGGAATTAGAGCCGGTGGAGGATGAGCGGGAGCAGGAAGCGGTGCTGGAGGCGGTGCTCTTTACGATGGGCCGGTCAGTGGAACTGTCCCAGCTGGCTGCAGCCATTGGCCAGAGCCGGGAAACTGCGGCGAAGGCAATGGAGCGTCTGTCCAGGCGCTATGAAGAAAGCGGGGCTTGCGGGATGCAGATTCTGCATCTGGAGGACAGCTACCAGATGTGTACAAAATCCAAGTATTATGAAAATCTGATTCAGGTGGCTTCTGCGCCGAAAAAGCAGGTGCTGACGGAGGTGATGCTGGAAACCCTTTCTATTATCGCCTATAAGCAGCCGGTGACAAAGCTGGAGATTGAAAAAATCCGGGGCGTAAAGTCAGACCACGCGGTGAATCGTCTCATTGAGTACAATTTGGTCTATGAGGCCGGACGGCTGGATGCGCCGGGCCGCCCGGCGCTGTTCGCCACTACGGAAGAATTTTTGCGGCGGTTTGGAGTTGGGTCCACTGAGGATCTTCCCAGTATGAATCTGGAGCAGAGGGAGGAGATAAAGGCGGAAGTGGAGGAAGAACTGCAGCTGCAGCCGGAGGAACTGGAACAGCTGGCCAGAGAAGCACAGCGGGCAAAAGAGGAGGCAGAGGAATGAGCGGAATGGTTAAGACAAATGTGATGCGCCTTCTGGATGCGGCAAAGATTCCCTATGAGACGGGAACTTATGAGGTAGATGAAAACGATCTGTCCGGAAGCCACGCGGCGGACCTGATGGGGGTGGACCATGATACCATGTACAAGACCTTGGTATTGAAAGGAGATAAAAATGGCCATCTGGTTTGCTGCATTCCCGTAGACGAGGAACTGGACTTAAAAAAAGTGGCCAAGGCCGCAGGGGAGAAGAAAGTGGAGATGATCCATGTCAAGGATATGCTGGGCCTGACGGGATATATCCGGGGCGGATGCTCCCCCATCGGAATGAAAAAGAAGTTCCCTATTTATATAGAAGAAACAGCTCAGCTCTATGACGCCATTACCGTCAGCGCGGGTCAGAGAGGGGTTCAGGTTACCTTGAATCCGGAAGACTTAAGGCGGTATGTGGACGGCGTATTTGCAGCTTTAATCTAAAGTAAAGGAGAGTATTCTTATGGAGAAAAAGGAAATTTTAGCAAAGGTAGACCATACCCTTCTGGCGCCGGAGGCCACATGGGAACAGATTCGCGTGATCTGCGATCAGGGAATGAAATATGAGACGGCCAGCGTCTGCATTCCTTCCGGTTATGTGAAACAGGCGAAGGAATATACAGGAAATCGGTTGGCCATCTGCACCGTGATCGGCTTTCCATGCGGCTATGAGACAACGGCGGTGAAAGTATTCCAGACTGAGGATGCAGTGAAAAACGGAGCCGATGAAATTGATATGGTAATCAATATCGGATGGCTGAAGGACGGCAAGGATGAGCAGGTACTGGAGGAAATCCGGGCGGTGCGCCAGGCTTGCCAGGGAAAAATTTTGAAGGTTATCATTGAGACCTGCCTGCTGACAGAAGAAGAGAAAATCCGCATGTGCAAAATCGTAACGGAATCGGGGGCGGACTTTATCAAAACCTCTACCGGATTTTCCAAAGCCGGGGCCACCTTTGAGGACGTAGCCCTGTTTGCGGCCCATGTGGGAACAGGAATAAAGATTAAAGCGGCCGGAGGAATCCGCTCTTTTGCGGATGCAGAGGAATTTATCCGGCTGGGAGCGGACCGGCTGGGTACCAGCCGGCTGGTGAAGATTATGGAGTCCGGGAAATGAGAGACTGGTCGTTTTTGATTGGGGAGGCTTTAAAAGCCAGGGAGACAGCCTATACGCCTTATTCCCATTTTCGGGTAGGAGCGGCGCTTCTGTGCAGGGACGGTACTGTTTACCGGGGCGGCAATATTGAGAATGCATCCTACACTCCTACGATCTGCGCGGAGCGGGTGGCGATCTTTCAGGCGGTTCATGATGGAAAACGAGACTTTGAGGCCATCGCCATCTGCGGCGGGCCGGAAGGGGGAGAACTCCAGTACTGCGCGCCCTGCGGCGTCTGCCGCCAGGTGATGCGGGAGTTTGCCGCGCCGGACCAGTTTAGGATTCTGATTGCTAAAACGCAGGAGGATTTTAAGGAATACACATTAGGGGAACTTCTGCCGGAGAGCTTCGGCCCGGATAACTTGGAGAAATAGTTCAGGCCGGACAAGAAGACCAGGTGCCCTTGGGGTATGAACCCTCTTGGCCCTGGATTTTTCAGGCAGAGCAGACAGGAATTGTTCACAAAAATCAGCTTGAAAAAACAGATTGATTGCGCTATAATATCTCCATACCAAATGTAAGTCTGTAGTGTCCTGGAATGTTCGATATTCTTACCAATTTTGAACCTACATTATGACATACGGGATTCCAATATTTTTAGGCGGATGTCAGGCCTCCTTTTGAGTGGAAGGCAGAAGTCTAAGTGAGGTAACCCACCTAGCTTTGCTAGGCGTCAATAAGTAAGAGACGGCATTTTGGGGTTACAGAAGATAAAAAGCAGCGAGAAATCGCTGCTTTTCTTTAAGCAGAGGGTTACTGTTCGGTACCCTCACAGTTACGAGCAAAAATCCGAGGGAACAATGAAGAATAAAATGATTGCATGGATGGCCGGGGTTATAGCCGTAGTGGTCGCCTTAATGGTGGTAATTGTGGTTTTGGAACCAGAGGGGGAGGGGATCACAAGAGCGCAGGCTTTTAAGGCCGCGGCGCTTTTGACGGCTTCTAAAGAACAGTGCCAGTCCTATGAAGAGGAGTCAGAGGGCTCCCATTTTTCTGTCAAGGAACAGGGAAACTGGTTTGTTAAATACATGGATTACCTCTATGACGAAGGGTATCTGACAGAAGAACTGACGCCCCCTACCCTGGCTGCGGCCCAGGGACAGCTGACCTATGGAGAGGCGGCACAGATTGCGGAAAAGGTGGACCGGAAACTGAGAACCAGAGTAGGCGCTACAAAGAACAACCAGGATAAACCTTATCCACAGGAACAGTGGTGGCAGCTGTACATGGAAATGGCCGGAATTCTGGATACAGAGGGTAAGATTCAGAACATAACCGCGGTTCTTTATGGGACCCCATCGAATCTGGAAGGAGCCGACAGCTGGACGGCTTATACCACAGAGGGAGATTTTGGATTTGAGGGTTTGGCCCTGGATGCTTATCTGGACTGTCAGATCCGTTTTTTGGCCAGAGACGGAGAAATGATCGCCATGTTGGAGCTGGTAAGCCGGGATGCGGCCTATGAAAATGTGTGGATCGCTCAGGGAGAGGGAAGCTCCTTCCAGGCTTATCTGGGCAGCAAAAGCCGGGAGTTTACTCTGGAGGCAGGACAGGGTACGGGGGATGAACTGAAAAACAATCTGGCGGACCTTCAGCTGAGGGATGGAAAGCTTACCAAAATTACCTTGAAAAAGGAACGGATTCACGGTAAGGTACTGGCGGTAACGGATACATATATTGAGCTGGAGGGCTATGGGCGGCTGGAGCTGGCGCCTAATTTCCAGGTTTACCGGCTCTATGGAGGATTTGCGCTGCTGGATCTTTCGGATATTTTGGTGGGGTATGATCTTCAGGAATTCGCGGCCGCCGACGGAAAGCTTTGCGCCGCCTTAGTGGAACGGGAATTTGACGCCAGCACCATCCGGGTTCTGCTGATGGACACGGGATTTCAGAGCTGCTTTCATCCTCAGGTGGATTTGAAGTTAAACGGCGCCGCAGTACTGGAGTATGAAGATGCAGACGGAAATCTGCATCAGGAAGAGCTGGAGGCAGATTCCGGTTTCTCCATTACACCGGAAGATGAGCGCCTGACATATAGTGGTATTATCATCCGGCCGGAGGAGAACGATGCGATTACCATCACTTCTATAGAGCGTTCCCAGGGAACGCCGGTTTATGACGGCAGTCTGGAGATCCGCAGAGAGGAGGAAGGACTGGTTCTGGTCAACGACCTGTATCTGGAAGACTATCTGACCAAGGTGGTTCCCAGTGAGATGCCTCCTTCCTATGAAATGGAAGCTCTGAAAGCCCAGGCAGTATGTGCCAGAACTTATGCCTACCGCCAGATCCAGGGCAATGCCTACAGCCAGTACGGCGCCCATGTGGATGACAGTACCAATTACCAGGTTTACAACAATACGGATACCAATTCCAAAACCGATGAGGCGGTGGCGGCTACATATGGTCAGATGCTGTTCTGGGATGGAAATGCCATTGAGGCTTTCTATTTTTCTACTTCCTGCGGCCATACTACGGACGGCAGCGTTTGGGGGGCCGCAGGGGCGGCGCTTCCTTATCTTGAGGCAGTAGAGCTTCGGGAGCGCAGGGAGACGTTGGATTTGACGGATAATGAAACTTTTGATGAATTTATCCGAAATAAAAACATCTCTTCCTATGACAGCAGTTTCCCCATGTACCGGTGGAACACTTGGATCAGCGCAGAGCTGCTGAGCAGCAAGATTGAAGGAGTGGGGCAGGTGCAGAATATGACGGTGACCCAGCGGGGGCCGGGAGGTATTGCTCAGGAGATTCAGATTCAGGGCAGTCAGGGTACCTCGCAGATACGCACCCAGAGCAAAATTCGTTCAGTGCTGGGAGATGCCAGCTTGGTTATTCACCGCAATGACGGAACGGATTTGGAGGGCAGCGCTACCCTGCCCAGCGCATTTATTTCCATTCATACCCAGAAGGCGGAGGATGGCTCCATCGGTTTTCAGATTTATGGCGGCGGCTATGGCCACGGAGTGGGCATGAGCCAGAACGGAGCTCAGGGAATGGCTAGGGAGGGAAAGGATTATAAAGAAATTCTGGACTTCTTCTATCGGGGCGCTGATTTGGTAGATCGCCTGGAGGAAAATGAAACAAATACAGAATCGTAACATGGAAGTAACGGTTCAGGACGGCTAAGCCGGCTCTGAGGGAACATCGGTTTCCTCCAGAGGCCGGCTTTTATTTTTTTCATAGTGAATCATCATGGAAGAATCGTTGCGGACCATTCGGGAATAACCGTCTACGGTTTTGGGATAGCGGATGGAAAAATGGGAACAGTCCGGAAGAGCGGCGAATTGGGAAGGGGTCATTCCGGTATATTGCTTAAATACGCGGTTAAAGGTTCGGATATTGGTAAATCCGCAGCTTAAAGCAGTGCTCAAAGAGGAGGAGCCGCGGCTCAAACGATCGCAGGCCTGACGGATGCGGATTAAATTCAGACAGGATACATAAGAAATTCCCATAAGACTTTTAAAGGTTCTGGAAAAATAGCTGGGGCTGAAATGAGTAAAACGGGCGCCGGTCTCCAGGGTAAAAGATTCATTGTAATGAGTTTCCATGTAATCCAGAAGCTTTTGGAAAGAGTCCAGGGCTAAAAGCCTCCGCCCCTCCAAAGCAGTTTTGGGGTCCTGGCGGGGAATGGAACGCATGAGAAGAAGCCAGAAACGGGTCAGGGTACAGCGGATAATTTCCTGGTAGCCCTCCATACGGGTCTCCAGCTCAGTGATAACGGTATTAAAGAGATCGCGGCAGCATGCAGTCAGGCCCGCCTCTTCCAGCTGCCTGCGGCTGATTAGTGGAGAGACAAAGAAACTGGAACGGTAGCGGGGGCCTAAAATATGGCAGTCAAAAATGAGAAAATCAACAGAATTGTCCACCTGGTCCGGATGGCTGTAGTGTATTTCACCGCTGTCGCAGAAGATGAGGTCCCCCTTGCGGGCAGTGACGGCCTGATTGTTGACTGTGACCTCAAAAGTGCCGGAACGGACATAGGCCAGCTCGATTTCTTCATGCCAATGGGCCATATATGCGATGTTGGAATAGGAGCTGTGCCACACCATAAATTCATCTTCGTAGGTTCGGATTTCGTGAAAAGCCCGCATAAAATTCCCTCCCGGAAAAATCTTCCCTTCATTTTCCTATTAGTATAGCAATCAGGACAAAAAATGTCCATATATGAGGAAAAAATTGCCGATTTCAATGATGGAATCATTATATAATGGGAACAGTTCAGGACGGTATGTCAGAAGGGAGAGGGCAATATGGGAAGATTATTAGGGGAAAATCCGGTGATCGGAATACGGCCGGTGATTGATGCAAGAGAAGGGATTCTGAATGTGAGAGGATCTCTGGAAAAACAGACCATGGGGATGGCAGAGGCGGCGGCCAAGCTGATCCGGGAAAATGTCCGCTGCAGCGACGGGGAGCCGGTGCGGGTCGTGATCGCGGATACCACCATCGGACGGGTAGCGGAAAGCGCGGCCTGCGCGGCTCAGTTTAAGAAAGAAGGGGTGGATATTACCCTGTCCGTAAGCCCCTGCTGGTGCTATGGGTCGGAGACTATGGACATGGATCCCATGACCATTAAGGCGGTGTGGGGACTCAACGCTACGGAGCGGCCGGGCGCGGTATACCTGGCATCGGTTCTGGCAGCCCACGCCAGGAAAGGCCTTCCGGCCTTCGGGATCTATGGACGGGATGTGCAGGAAGCGGACGATCCCCGGATTCCGGAGGATGTGAAAGAAAAAATTCTGCGATTTGCCCGGGCTGCGGTGGCGGCTGTCTCCATGCGGGGGAAATCCTATCTGCAGATCGGCTCCACCTGTATGGGAATCTCAGGATCCTCCATTGACCCGGATTTCTTCGAGGAGTATCTGGGAATGAGAGTGGAGTCTGTGGACGAGGTGGAGGTGATCCGCCGTATGGAAAAGGGCATCTACGATCACGAGGAATACGAAAAGGCCATGGCCTGGGTCAGAGAGAACTGTCAGGAGGGACTGGACAAAAATCCGGAGTATGCCCGCCACACCAGGGAGCAGAAGGATGAAAACTGGAGCTTTACCGTAAAATGCGCCCTGATTATCAAGGATCTGATGAGCGGAAATCCAGGTTTCGAGGAGCAGTGGTCTGAGGAGAGAAGGGGGCACAACGCCATTGCCGCCGGATTTCAGGGACAGCGCCAGTGGACGGACTTTTACCCCAATACGGATTTCCCGGAGGCGATTTTAAACACGTCCTTTGACTGGAACGGCCCAAGGGAGCCATACATTCTGGCTACGGAGAACGACACCTTAAACGGAGCTACCATGCTGCTGTTAAAGCTTCTCACCAACCGGGCCCAGATGTTTGCCGATGTGCGCACCTGCTGGACGGCCGACTCCATCTGCCGGGTAACGGGATATGAGATCGAGGGAAAGGCGAAGGAAGCAGGTGGCCTGATCCATCTGATCAATTCCGGCGCCTGCTGCCTGGACGCCTGCGGCGAGAGCAGGGACGGCGGCGGAAATCCGGCCATCAAGCCCTTCTGGGAGATGACCAGGGAAGATATGGAGGGATGCTTAAAGGCCACAAAGTGGTGCGAAGCAGACCTGGGATATTTCAGAGGAGGCGGCTATTCCTCCAGATTTGAAACAAGGCAGGAGATGCCCATGACCATGGCAAGGCTGAATCTGGTGAAGGGCATCGGACCTGTTATGCAGATTGCGGAAGGATGGACCGTGGTTCTGCCTGAGGAGGTGTCGGACGCCCTCTGGAAGCGGACGGATTATACCTGGCCCTGCACCTGGTTTACTCCCAAGGTTACGGGGAAAGGCGCATTTCAAGATGCCTACAGTGTGATGAACCAGTGGGGAGCGAACCATGGGGCCATCTCATACGGCCATGTGGGAGCGGACCTCATTACCCTGTGCGCTATGCTGCGGATTCCGGTGTGCATGCACAATGTGGAGGAGGAGCGGATTTTCCGTCCGTCCAGCTGGAATGCCTTTGGAATGGACCGTGAAGCGGCGGATTACAGGGCCTGCCAGGCCTACGGCCCCCTGTACCGATAGGAAAAGGGCCGCGCCATATACACGATTGCGGGAGGAGGAAAACAGGGTTGAGCAGCCAGCAGACAAAATGGATTGAGGAGGGGAGAACGGCTCTTGGAATCGAGGCCGGCTCTACCAGGATCAAAGCGGTTTTAATCGGGCCGGATCACAAGGTTTTGGCCGCCGGCAGCAGCCGGTGGGAGAACCGTTATGAAAATGGAATCTGGACCTATGACCTCTCCCAGGTGTGGGAGGGAATTAAGGAGTGCTATGCCAGCCTGAAACGGGAGGTTTCAGAGCAATACGGGGTAAGGCTTGTCCGGGTGGGAAGCATTGGAATCAGCGCCATGATGCACGGCTATCTGGTATTTGACCGTCAGGGGAAGCAGCTGGCTCCCTTTAAAACCTGGAGAAACGGCGTTCCCTCCCGGATCAGCCGGGAGCTGACAGAGAAGCTGGGATTTCACATTCCGGAGCGGTGGAGCTGCGCCCATCTCTATCTGGCGGCCTTAAACGGGGAGGCGCATGTGAAGGAGATCGCCTATATGACCACTCTTTCCGGCTACATCCACTGGAAGCTGACGGGACGCCGCTGCCTGGGAGCCTGCGATGCCTCGGGGATGTTTCCCGTGGAGGGAAAAGAGCGATGCTGGCGCCGGGAGATGGCTGAGCGCTTTCAGGAGCTGTTAAAGCCATTTGGGGTTTCCTGGACGCTGGAAGACATTTTTCCGGAAATCCTTCTGGCCGGAGATGAGGCGGGGGGACTGACCTGGGAGGGGGCGCGTTTGCTGGATCCAGAGGGGGATCTTCAGGGCGGGATTCCCTGCTGTCCGCCGGAAGGGGACGGCGGAACCGGCATGACGGCGACCAACAGCGCTTCTGCCAGGAAGGGCAATATTTCCGTGGGAACCTCCATCTTCGCCACGCTGGCGCTGGAGAAGGAAATCCGGGGCTGCTATTCCCAGATCGACCAGCTGGCCACGCCGGCAGGAAGGCCCGCGGCCATGATTCACTGCTATAACGGCACCTCAGAGCTGAACCGCTGGATGAAGCTGTTTGGAGAAATCTCGGAGACGCTGGGAGTTCCGGTTTCCGAGGACGCCCTCTATGAAGCCCTTTTCCGGAAAGCCATGGAAGGAGAATCGGATGGAGGAGGCCTGATCCCATGCGGATATCATTCGGGGGAGCATCTAACCGGCTTTGAGGAGGGGAGGCCCCTTCTGGCCTCCTGGCCGGACAGCTCCTTCAGCCTGGCCAACTTCATGCGGGCCCAGATTAACAGCCTCTTTGCGACCCTTCGGATGGGAATGGATTTTCTGAAGGAAAAGGAGGGGATTACGGTGGATGAAATCCAGGGCCACGGCGGATTTTTCCGGACTAAGGGCGTGGGGCAAAGGCTCATGGCAGCGGCCCTGCATACTCCGGTGACTGTGCTGGAAACAGCCGGCGAGGGAGGCGCCTGGGGCGCGGCCCTGCTGGCGGCATATGGGGCCTGGAAGGAAGAGGGGGAAGAACTGGAGGAATATCTGGAACAGAAGGTATTTGCCGGCGGCGGGCTCCTTTGCCGGGAGAAACCGGATCCGGAGGAGGCGGCAGGATATGAGAAATTTATGGAGTATTACCGGCGGCTGCTGAAGGTGGAGCGGGCCGCCGTAGAGGAGCTGGGAGACCGGCACGCCGGAGATTAGGCCAGCTCCAGCGTGTGGACGGTAATCGCGCAGAGGCCCTGCATGTAGGAGCGCATGAAGTTTTCTTCATAGACCATGGCCGGGATGTGCTCCGGGGGAATATGGGAGAGAACCGCCTCCCGGATCAGGGGCAGGTCCGACTCCAGAATGCTGCTGCCTGTAAATACGATGACCGCCGGATTGACGATGGAGATATAGGATTCCACGGCCACGGAGGCCACATGTAGAACGCCTTCATGATTCCGAGCCAGCAGCTTTTTGGGATCGCCTCCGGGGTAATTCAGGTGAAGAATCTCGCCGGCAAAGGAGGAGAAGCCACGGAGGATTTCGCCGCCGATGATGGAGGCGGAGCCCAGATGATTCGTCTTCATCATGGCGATTAAGACCATGTTCTCCTCAGGCCTTACCAGGTCCCGGCGGTAGAAGTAAATTCCAAAGGCCATGGCGTTCATGTCGTTTTCTACCAGAACCTCCCGGCCAAACCGCTCCTTCAGCTCCCGGACCGGGTCCTGGCCCTCCAGTTCAGGGAGGCCCGAGGAGTGAATCCGGCCGCCGAAGTAATACCCCGGCGTGCCGATGCTGATCACAGATATTTTTGGAAACTGTTCCAGAAGTCCCTGGAGGCAGTCCGCGATCTCATCAATTCCCAGCAAATCAAAGTGTTCGGAACGTTCATAGACCAATTCCCCCAAAAGATTCATAACCGCGCAGTGGATGACCTTTCTCTGGTCGTGTTTGGTGAGCAGGATGCAGCAGATATAGATCCGGTTTTCATTGAAGCGGTAAAGCTTGGGCGGGCGTCCAAAGGAAGAGGGGCTTCCCTCGGCCTGTAGGATTTCCCCAGAGCCCTCCAGCTCGTTGAGAATGGTGCCGCAGGTAGCGACGCTTAAGCCGGTAACCCTGGCAACGTCGTTTTTGGTGCCGCCGTCCAGGGAAATCAGCGCCCGCTTTACGGACAGAATGTTGTGCCGTTTTACCTGGTTAATAGAAAAAGAAGGGGTCATGATGAGCTCCTTTCCGAATCGTTCGATGCAGTGATTTTCTTCTAGTATAAAGATTCCCCCGAGAAAAATCAACTGGAAGATTATTTTTTAAAAATACTTTTTAAAATATTTTTAAAAAGTATTGACAAAACGTCTGGGACGGAGTAAACTGAGGACAGTTGGAAATATGAAAAGGCGGTGGCTAAGATGAATGAGATTGAACGGCTGGAAACGTATCTGATTACGAAGGAAGTAAAGGGAGCCTGCGCGGATTCCACAAGAAAGGTGGATAAGATCGGGTTTCTGATTGTAAAAGCAATTACGAAAGAGGGCCATGAGGGCATCGGGATTACCTACAATGAGATCGGCGGTGACGCCACAAAGCAGCTGATTGACACCAGCATTGCCCCCAGGGTGATCGGAAAAGATCCGTTCTGTACGGAAGATATCTGGAACGATCTGTTCCAGTACCTGCGGGGAGTGGGAAGAAAGGGGCTTTCCTTCTGCGCCATCAGCGCCGTGGACATTGCCCTCTGGGATTTAAAGGGGAAGATTACGGGGCTTCCGCTGAACCGGATGTTCGGCTCCACAGTCCGCAGCCGGATTCCCGTCTACGCCAGCGGCGGCTGGACCTCCTACAGCGACGACGAGCTTTTGGAGGAGATCGGTGCCTTTGTAAAGGACGGCTACACCAGAGTGAAATTTAAGGTGGGAGCAGAGGGAGGAATCGGCAGGGACTTAGAGCGTCTGAAAAAAGTACGGGAAGCCTTTGGGCCCGGGCTTGAGATCATGCTGGATGCCAACAACTGCTGGGATGCGGCTACGGCCATCCGGTTTGCGGACCGGGCAAAGGAGTACGATATCGCGTTTCTGGAGGAACCGGTATTTGCCGATGACGTGGAAGGGCTGAGGCGGTTCAGAGAGGCTTCGGTGGTTCCGCTGGCGACCGGAGAGCATGAGTATACCAGATTCGGGGCAAGGGATCTGCTGCTTCGGGGAGCCGTGGATGTGCTGCAGATGGATACGGCCAGAGCGGGCGGCTTTACGGAGATGTTAAAGATCGCGGCCCTGACCCAGGCATGGAACATCAAGTTCGCGCCCCACTGCATGGAATACCTGAATCTCCACCTGTTAAGCGCCTTTTCCAATTCCCTCTACGCGGAGCGCCTGTATATTTTCAACGATCTCTGGGACCATGCGTTTTTGAATCTGCCGAAAATCGAAAACGGCTATGTATCGGTACCTGAGGGGCCGGGACTGGGACTTGAGCTGAATATGGATTTTGTGAGGGAAGCGGCCCGTTAGACGGGTGAAGGGGGGATGGAAAGATGAATCAGAGAGAATATGCTGCCCGCCGGATTTATTCTGCCCTTGAGATTCCCATGAACGGGGACGAGTCCGTGAATCATGAAAATTTGCGCAGGCTGGTGGAATATGAACTGAAGGAAGGCGTGGAGGGGTTTTACTGCAGCGGATCTTCGGGCGAGGGACTGCTGCTGACCCTGAAGGAGCGCAAAGAGGTGCTGGAAACGGTTGTGGATCAGGTGAATGGGCGTGTGCCGGTGATCCCCCAGATCGGGACCATACGCACCCGGGATGTGATCGAACTGGCGGAGCACGCGGCAGGCCTGGGACTGCAAATGGCCTCCATGATTCCTCCCTACTACTACAAGTTTTCCATGGAGGAAATCACCGGTTACTACCGGGATGTGCTGAAGGCGGTTCCGGAGCTGGGAATCATTGTCTACAACATCCCTCAGTTTACCGGAATTGAGTTTGACAAGGAAAATGCCTCTGAGCTTTTGAGCATGCCCGGGATTGTGGGGGTCAAGCACACCTCCCATAATCTTTACAGTCTGGAGCGGATGAAGGCCGCTTTCCCGGATCTGATCCTGTTCAACGGTTTTGACGAGCAGTTTGCGGGCAGCCTGGCTATGGGAGCGGACGCCGCCATAGGAACTACGGTGAATGTGTTTGCCCCGCTGTTTCGGAAGGTGCGTTCCCTGATGGAGGCCGGAGATATGGCCGGGGCCCTGGAGTGCCAGAAGGAAATCAACCGGAGAGTGGAGATCATGTGCAGATACGGGATTTTCAATGCCGTAAAGTACATTCTGACGAAACGGGGGATTAACTGCGGCACATGCAGGAAGCCCTTTGGGAAGCTGGGGGAGGAAGCGAAAAGGGCGCTGGATTCGATTGCGGAATCTGTGATGGAATAAGCAGAAATTGAAAAAGATCCGATCAGAGTGAAGAGACTCCGGCCGGATCTTTTTGAAGTTTCATTCCCTGCTTTTAGGCAGCCACCAGAAACACCTCCGCGTTCTGAGTGCCGTGCTGCAGGGTTTCCGAGTGATTGTCAAAGAAGATGTCGATATGATTTCCCCGTACACCGCCGCCTCTGTCCTCGGCAGTGTAGACCACTCCGTTGATCATGACCTGGGTGCCGTAGGGAATCACATTGGGGTCAACGGCGATGGTATGGCGGGCGCTGGCCATGGCTCCGGTGCAGGTGTGGCGGCCCCAGCCCTCGGAACAGCGGCTGCAGGGGCAGTAACCGGTGGTCTTAAAGGTGCCAAGAGATACAAGCTGAGGTGCAGAAGCCTTTTCCTCTTCGGCAGAGGCCTCCTGAGGATTACCCTTGGTGTAGGTTAAGGTGCGGGTCAGGGTTCTGTCTCCGGCGTACCCTTCGATGGTATAAACGCCGTCCTCAAAGGAGGACCAGTCTACGGAAACGGTGAATCCGTGGCAGCCGTTGCCCTTATCCTCCAGATCTTCCCGGTATTCTCCGGCAGTTACCTTCTGGCTGAATACCTCCTCGCCGTCGGCGTCCTTGATGGCAACGCGGACATTGATGGGGGAATTGGGCATGTCCTTCTGGTAAGCCCAGCCGGTAATCTCGGTATCCGTTACCTTCTCCATACGTCCGGTGGGAACTGCTGCCAGAGCGGTGAAGGCGAAAGCCGCCGCCAATATGACGCTCAAGAATAAACATGTGGTAAGATGTCTGATTTTCATAATTTACCTCCTGATTGCTCATGTAACAAATAAAATCAAAAATTAATAGATAATACATAATATGTAACAAAATTGTAATATATGAGCAATAACACAGGTTTTAGCATAATTTTTGGGCAGTGTCAAGGAAAAAAATGGAAAAACTTTGAGAATTACCGGATATTATATGAGATTTGGTGAAAATGACAACAGAAAAATGGAAATAAAATACAAAAAGTTTGAGAACCCATAGGGGACAGGCGCTTACCGCAACAAATTTGGCGGCTGCCTTTGAAAAGCAGCCGCCAGGTAAAGCTTGTTCCTATTCAATTTTTAAATATTAGTCCCATCGAAAAACCTCAGCGGTATATGTTCCGGCAGCCAGCGCTTCTTCATGAGAATCGTAATAAATATCGATTTTTTTACCATTTACAGAGGAACCCATATCCTCAACTGTGTAGACAGTGCCGTTGATTAAAAGCTGTGTTCCGATTGGAAACAGATTCAGATCGGCGGAAATGGTGTGATTTGCCTTAGGCACCGTTCCGGAATAGGTAAGATTGTGGCCTCCGGAGCAGGAATCGCAGTTACAGTAGCCCGTAATGGTAAATGCGCCAAGAGACATTCCGCTGGTAGTGTCTTCATCTTCCTGAACGACTCCTGGACCGGCAGCTACATACCCGCTGTCTGTCAAATCCGGCTCTGCAGCGTAAACCGGAAGGGAAAACAGCAGGCCAGAGATCAAAGCCAGACCTGCAAGCATCATCTTCGGATATTTTCGCATGTGAATACCTCATAATCAAATCATGACAGATGAATGTGACAATTAAATTATATTACAAAAATGTTAAAAGTCAAGTAAAAATGTCAAGGAAATGTAACGACTTCGATTCAAAAGAAACGTTCGGACAGCTGAAAGAATTTTGTGCATTGTTAATAGCCTTTTTATACTTGATTTAACTATTTTCCGTTTTTAATTTAATATTGCTGTTTAAAATAACGGCAATTTCATAGAAACCAATCTGGTTCTGTGAAATTGAACACTAACATAGCAGACAGCAGAAAGGAGAAAATGTTATGAGGAAAAACAAAACAGCAACTAAGCTTTTATGTGCGATTCTGGCGTTGGGAGCTACAGGCATCACGGCATATGCTGCAAATACAGCATCGGCCTCTTCCACCGTATTATCGTCGCCTATGCAAACGCAGACAGGAGAAAAGGCAGGCGGCAGTTCGGATTCTTCTGCGAAAACACAGGGAACAGATGTGGAGGATGCAGAGGATCAGGCTCAGCAGGCAGCGCTGGCTGCGCAGGCAAAAATTACGGAGGCGGAAGCCATAGCCGCCGCTCAAGCCGCTAATCCAGGATGGAATTTCAGCAAATCGGAGCTGGATTCAGAAAACGGAACGATTTTATATGAACTTAAAGGGACAGATGTAAACGGTCAGAAACAGAACATCCATGTTAATGCCATGGACGGCACCATTGTACAAGAATCTGCTGATCATGAGTAAATAGCGTGTTCATAATTTTTTATTTATCCCAAGGTTCAGAAAGAACCACCAAATTGCATCAAGTACCATATGATCTGCATGTGTAAGCGCCCATTTTTTGGGCGCTTATATGCTTTAACGAAGAAAAAATTAAAAATGGATATTGACAAATACAATAAAAAGGAATATATTATGAAATGTAGATGTTAGCACTCTAGTTAGACGAGTGCTAATAATAAAAAAGAAAGGCGGGCGGATATGGCATTGGAATTGGATGAACGCAAAGTTACCATATTGAAAGCAATCATCAAGACCTATTTGGAAACAGGTGAGCCTGTGGGTTCCAGAACCATATCCAAGAGTCTGGACATCAAGCTGAGTTCCGCTACCATTCGAAATGAGATGTCGGATTTGGAGGAGATGGGCTACATCATCCAGCCTCACACATCCGCAGGACGGATCCCGTCGGATAAAGGATACCGGTTCTATGTGGATCAGATTGTTCTGGAAAAAGACACGGAAGTAACGGAATTTAAGGACATGATGGTTCAAAAGGTAGATAAGCTTGAGCTGGTATTAAAGCGGATGGCTCAGATGCTGGCGGCTAACACCAACTACGCGGCCATGATCAGCGGTCCTGCCTATCATAAGACGAAGCTGAAATTCATCCAGCTTTCAAAGATGGAAGAGGGAAAGCTTCTGGCGGTTATTGTAGTGGAAGGCAATATTATTAAAAACGCCGTTATCGATGTCAGTGAAAGACTGACGAACGAACAGCTGCTGAATCTGAACATTCTGCTGAACAGCAGCCTTAATGGACTGACTATTGAGGAGATTAATCTTGATGTAATCAGCAAACTGAAAGTAGACGCTGGAATTCACAGCCGGGTGATTGATTTAGTGCTGAATGAAGTGGCGGAAGCTATTCGGGCAGGCAGCGAGGATCTTCAGATTTATACCAGCGGAGCTACTAATATTTTCAAGTATCCGGAGCTGACAGAAGGTGAGAAAGCCAGTCAGCTGATCGGAACCCTGGAGCACAATGAGGTGCTGAAAGAATTTGTGACAGAAGCCAATGAAAACGCGGACAGCGAGTCCGGCATTCAGGTATATATCGGTGATGAAACGCCGGTGCAGGCCATGAAGGACTGCAGCGTGGTAACCGCCAATTATGATTTGGGGGGCGGTCTGCGGGGAACGGTGGGAATCATCGGACCGAAGCGGATGGACTACGAGAAGGTTCTGAGTATTCTTCAGAATCTGATGAAGCAGCTGGACGGCGCGTTTAATAAGGATGAAAGGTGATAGACAGTGAACAGCGAAGATATGAAAAAAGAGGAGCAGCAGGCCCCAGAGCAAAAGGATGTTCAGCAGACCGCTGCCGGGGATGAAAAAGAGAATAAGCCGGAGGGGGCGGAAACTTCCGCAAAAGAGCAGACAAATTCAGGCGATTCTGAACAGACTGCCGGACAGGAAACGGATGGAAAGGAAGAAGAAAGCGGTTCCCAGGAAAAGAAGGGATTTTTCAAAAAGAAAAAGGACCCGAGAGATGAAAAGATTGAGGAACTGACAGACCGGGTAAAACGTCAGATGGCGGAGTTTGAAAACTTCCGCAAGCGGACGGAAAAAGAAAAATCCACCATGTATGAAATGGGCGCCCGGGATATGATTGAGAAAATTCTCCCCATTATCGACAATTTTGAGCGGGGCCTGGCCACCATACCGGAGGATGCCAAGGAAACGCCCTTTGCCGAGGGTATGGAGAAGATTTATAAACAGCTGCAGAAAACCATGGAGGATGCCGGAGTAAAGGTCATCGAGGCAGTGGGGAAGGAATTTGACCCCAACCTGCATAATGCGGTAATGCATGTGGAGGATGAAAGCTTGGGTGAAAACGTTGTGGCAGAGGAGCTCTTAAAGGGCTATACCTACCGGGACAGCGTGGTAAGGCACAGCATGGTAAAAGTGGCAAATTAGCAGCCTCAGGCTGTTGATCTGATAGATGACATATCACATTTCACTGATAGATTCCAGAATAACAGGAGGGAAAAACGATGAGCAAGATTATTGGTATTGACTTAGGTACGACGAATAGCTGCGTGGCCGTTATGGAAGGCGGTAAGCCTACCGTAATCGCAAATGCGGAGGGCGTGCGCACAACTCCGTCTGTTGTGGCATTTACAAAGACCGGCGAGAGACTGGTGGGAGAGCCTGCAAAACGTCAGGCGGTAACCAATGCGGAGAAGACCATTTCTTCCATTAAGCGTCACATGGGAACCGACTATAAGGTTGACATTGACGGCAAGAAGTATACGCCTCAGGAAATTTCCGCCATGATTCTTCAGAAGCTGAAGGCAGATGCGGAGAGCTATCTGGGCGAGCCGGTAAAGGAAGCTGTAATTACCGTACCTGCATATTTCAACGACGCACAGCGTCAGGCGACCAAGGACGCAGGAAGAATTGCGGGACTGGATGTAAAGCGTATTATCAACGAGCCTACGGCTGCTGCGCTGGCTTACGGCCTGGACAATGAAAAAGAGCAAAAGATTATGGTATATGACCTGGGCGGCGGTACCTTCGATGTATCGATCATCGAAATCGGCGACGGCGTAATCGAGGTTCTCTCCACCAACGGTGATACTCATCTGGGCGGCGATGACTTTGATAACCGGATTACCCAGTGGATGATTGATGAGTTTAAGAAAGCAGAGGGTGTGGACCTGTCTAAGGATAAGATGGCTCTGCAGCGTCTGAAAGAGGCGGCTGAGAAGGCAAAGAAGGAGTTGTCTACAGCGACGACAACCAATATCAACCTGCCCTTCATTACCGCTACTTCCGAAGGCCCCAAGCATCTGGATATGAATTTGACCAGAGCAAAATTTGACGAATTGACCCACGATTTGATCGAGCGCACCGCTATTCCGGTGCAGAATGCATTAAAGGATGCAGGAATTACTGCTTCTGAGCTGGGCAAGGTTCTGCTGGTAGGCGGTTCCACACGTATGATTTCCGCTCAGGAGAAGGTAAAACAGCTGACTGGCAAGGAACCCAGCAAGAGCCTGAATCCTGACGAGTGTGTAGCCATCGGCGCTGCTATCCAGGGCGGTAAGCTGGCCGGTGATGCCGGTGCGGGAGATATCCTGCTTCTGGATGTAACTCCTCTGTCCCTGTCCATTGAGACTATGGGCGGAGTAGCCACCAGACTGATTGAGCGGAATACCACCATCCCCACCAAGAAGAGCCAGATCTTCTCCACCGCAGCTGATAATCAGACCGCCGTTGATATCCATGTGGTACAGGGCGAGCGTCAGTTCGCGAGAGACAACAAGACCTTAGGCCAGTTCCGTCTGGATGGAATTCCGCCGGCAAGAAGAGGCGTTCCTCAGATTGAGGTTACCTTTGATATCGATGCAAATGGTATTGTAAATGTATCCGCAAAGGATCTGGGTACCGGCAAAGAGCAGCACATTACCATTACTTCCGGCTCCAATATGTCTGATGCAGATATTGAGAAGGCTGTAAAGGAAGCTGCTGAGTACGAGGCTCAGGATAAGAAGCGTAAAGAGGCCATTGATGCCAGAAACGACGCGGATTCCATGGTATTCCAGACTGAGAAGGCTCTGGAGGAGGTTGGCGACAAGATCGCGGCAAACGATAAGGCTGAGGTTGAGGCTGACTTAAACGCTCTGAAGGAAGCCATCAACCGCGCTCCCATCGAGGAAATGACGGATGCTCAGGTTGAGGATATTAAGGCGGGCAAGGAGAAGCTGATGAACAGCGCCCAGAAACTGTTTGCAAAGGTTTACGAGCAGGCTCAGCAGGCTGGTCAGGCAGGACCTGGTCCGGATATGGGCGGTCAGACCGGCAGCAGCAATTCCGGCTCCAATGATGATGTAGTTGACGCGGACTTTAAGGAAGTGTAAAATAGACAATCGGTTCAGAAAACTCATATGCCGGACTTTTGCAGTCCGGCATATGGCTGGTTCAGGAAATGATAAAGAGGTAGAAACAACATGGCAGAGAGTAAAAGAGATTACTATGAGGTTCTGGGTGTTCCCAAAACTGCCGATGAGGAAACTCTGAAAAAAGCATATCGGGCTCTGGCCAAAAAGTATCACCCCGATGCTAATCCGGGCAACAAGGAGGCAGAGGCCAAATTTAAAGAGGCTTCCGAGGCGTACAGTGTCTTAAGCGATCCTCAGAAGCGTCAGCAGTATGATCAGTTCGGCCATGCTGCATTTGACCCGGGCGCAGGCGGCGGCGGAGCCGGAGGCTTTGGAGGCTTCGACTTCTCCGGCGATATGGGCGATATTTTTGGCGATATTTTTGGAGATCTCTTCGGAACAGGCCGTTCTTCCAGAAGAAGCAACGGACCTATGCGGGGTGCCAATGTGCGTACATCGGTACGCATCTCCTTTGAGGAAGCGATATTTGGCTGCGAGAAGGAAATCGAGATTAATTTCAAGGAAACCTGCGCAAGCTGTCACGGAACAGGAGCAAAGGCGGGAACTTCCCCCCAAACCTGTCCCAAGTGCAACGGCAAGGGTAAAATTATGTATACCCAGCAGTCCTTCTTTGGTCAGGTCCAGAATGTTCAGACCTGTCCGGAATGTGGAGGCAGCGGCCGGGTAATCAAAGAGCGCTGTCCGGACTGCTATGGTACCGGCTATAAGACGGTGCGCAAGAAATTCAAAGTCAGTATTCCTGCCGGAATTGATAATGGACAGAGCATCCGTATGGCAGGGGGAGGAGAGCCCGGTACAAATGGCGGTGAGCGGGGCGACCTGCTGGTAGAGGCAGTGGTATCCCAACATCCCATTTTTAAACGCCAGGATACCAGCATTTATTCTACCGTGCCGATTTCCTTTGCCAAGGCTGCCCTGGGCGGCCCTATCCGGATTAAGACTGTGGATGGTGAGGTGGAGTACGAGGTGCGTCCAGGTACTCAGACCGATACCAAGGTGCGCCTGAAAGGCAAGGGTGTGCCTTCTTTAAGAAACCGCAATGTGCGCGGCGACCACTATGTAACTTTGGTGGTCCAGGTTCCGGAGCGGATGACTCAGGCCCAGAAGGACGCCTTGCGCAAGTTCGACGAAGCAATGAACGGAGTTTCCTCCGGAGAAACGGAGAAACCGAAAAGAAAAGGACTTTTTAAATAATATAGAACGATATTCAACAAAGAGGAGCCGGCGCCAGCAGAAAGACGCCGGCTCCTCTTTGATTGTGAGCACTTGGCGCCCTGTTCCAAAAATGTTAAGGAAAATGAAAGAAACCGCCGGCGTTTTTCGTATATAATACCAGACAGAGGTTCCTTATTCTTC
The DNA here is from genome assembly GCA_900547035.1 of uncultured Clostridium sp. Lineage (GTDB taxonomy): Bacteria > Bacillota > Clostridia > Lachnospirales > Lachnospiraceae > Enterocloster > Enterocloster excrementigallinarum. The sequence continues at coordinate 31,237 of URFM01000026.1, forward strand.
GATGCGGCTGCTGCGAAGCCGTTCATAGTAGAAAATGTACTGCTGCATAACACCGGCATATCCCTTATAGCGGCTGAAATGGTCAGTGAGAATCTGGTCAAAAAGCCGGGATTTTGGGACTGCTCCGTACCGGGCCTCATTGTAGTATTCTCGAAGGAGAATTTTCTGAATCCAGGTATCTACGGGAAAGGCGTCAATGTGGTGAAGGCCGAAAAGACAGATGCAGTTGGCGACCTTTTTGCCGATTCCGTAAAAGCTGGTCAGATAGTCCATGGCTTCGGAATAGGACATTGCGGTCAGGGCATTGAGGTCCAGGCGGCCGGACACCGCATCCTGGCAGAGCTGATGGATGTACTTGGCCCGGTATCCCAGCTTCAGATCCCGCAGCTCTTCCAGGCTGGCCCGGGAGAGTTCCTGAGGAGAAGGAAAGGAGTAAGCTTCGAGGTTCCAGGGATTGGAGATGGGGGCTCCGTAGCGGCGGCACAGGGTTTCCACCAGCTGACGAATGGCGGGAATGGTTTTCTGCTGAGAGATGACAAAGGTAAGAATCATTTCCCAGGGATCCTGGCGCAGGATTCGGATGCCGCAGGCACAGGAGGCGGCCTTGGAAACATAGGCATCGCCAGGGTCGGCCGAATGGCAGATGGAAACATAATCTGCAGAGCAGTCGAAGTAATTCAGCCAGAAATCCAGGTCGGCATCATCGCATTGAAAAGTAATGGCCTGACCGCTTTGGCGGATGAGAAGCAGACGGCCGCAGCTGATGTTGAAAAATGACCCGTCCGGTCCGGGACTCATGCGGAAGCATTGACCGGAATCGGCAATTTGCCTGAGGTCCAAACAGGGAATCTGCTGTGTATAGGTCATGGGTAAGAATTCCTTTCTGTGCGTCTGGCTTGGGCCAGAACGGATACCTCATCAGTGTAGTGCAGGAGACGAAAAATGTCAAATCAGGGAACTGTTATGATGTAATGAAGCGAAAAAGGAGTTGCGGATGAAGAGAATTGGACAGAGCATAAAAACATTTTTTCTGGCCGTCGGGACGGCGGCGCTGGTAACAGCCGCGCCCCTGGGCGTTTACGGGGCGGAGAAAGGCCCGGGAGCAGCGATGAAGCCAGCGGTAAACGGAGTCAGCATCTATGTCAGCAAAAAAGGCAGTACCCTGACCTTAAGCCAGTACGGAAGAGTGATTGGCAAATGGTCCGCCAAGCTGGGGCGGGAGTCCGCCACAGGGGATAAGAAGCAGCAGGGAGATGAAATTACCCCTTCCGGAAAGTTCTATGTGTGTACGAAAAATGATAAAAGCCAGTATTACCTGGCTTTGGGGTTGTCTTATCCCGGCATAGAGGACGCCCAGAGGGGGCTGGAGGACGGTCTGATTACCCAGGAACAGTATCAGGCCATTGTGGACGCCAATGAGGCGGGAGTCCAGCCGCCGTGGAATACGGCCCTGGGCGGAGCCATTGAGATTCACGGGGAGCAGGGCGGAGAGACCGCCGGCTGCATCGCCATGACCAATGAGGTGATGGATGTGCTCTGGGAATACTGCAATGTTGGGGTTCCGGTGACCATTGGACCGTAAAAAGTGCGAAAACCTTTCTGCCTCCACTTGACATTTATAAAAGATACAGATAAAATGTACCTTAGATTCTAAAAAGGAAATCACAAAGGCGCTGAAGATGCCCCAGTAGAGTTCTGTTTCCCGTCAGAGAGCGAGGACCACCGGCTGAAAGTCCCCGCAGGTTCAGACAGAATGTCGAAATTCTCATCGGAGCCGCGCAGGTGAAGTTTCCGTTTCGGCTTGGAAAGGCCGAGAAGGGAAAGGTAGCCTGTGACGTCAGGCACACGTTACGTGCAAAGAAGCGCCCGGCGCGAAAGAGCCGGGAACCAGGGTGGTACCGCGGGAGATCTGGCCCGTCCCTTTGTGCAGGAAGCTGCACCAAGGGACGGGTTTTTTTGTTACGAGCACTTGACGAGGTCTTTTCGAGCCTAGTGCGGAGCATTGTTACGAGCACTTAGCGCCCCGCCTGATTCCATCCAAAATAGAGAGAAAAGGAGAAGCCATGAAAGAGCAGTTAGAGAAAATCAGAGAAGAAGCCTTAAAGCAGATTGCAGCTTCCGAGGCACTGGAAAAGCTGAACGACATCCGGGTGGCTTACCTGGGAAAAAAGGGTGAGCTGACCAACCTGTTAAAGGGAATGAAGGAAGTGGCCCCAGAGGACCGTCCTAAGGTAGGACAGATGGTAAACGACGTCCGGGCGCAGCTGGAGAGTAAACTGGAGGAGGCCAGAGCCGCTCTGGCGAAAAAAGCCAGGGAGGAGCAGCTGAAGAAAGAGGTGATTGATGTTACCCTTCCGGCCAAGAAAAATAAGGTGGGACACAGCCATCCCAACACCATCGCCAGAGAGGAAGTAGAGCGCATCTTCATCGGCATGGGATATGAGGTAATCGAGGGACCTGAGGTGGAGTACGATGAGTATAACTTCGAGAAGCTGAACATTCCCAAGGGACATCCGGCCAGAGACGAGCAGGATACCTTCTATGTCAACGACAATATCCTTCTGAGAAGCCAGACCTCCCCGGTTCAGGTGCGGACCATGGAGAAGGGAAAATTACCCATCCGGATGATTTCCCCCGGGCGCGTATTCCGCTCCGACGAGGTGGACGCCACCCACTCCCCCTCCTTCCATCAGATTGAGGGCCTGGTGATTGATAAGAATATCACCTTTGCGGATTTGAAGGGAACCCTGGCAGAATTTGCAAAGGAGATGTTCGGACCGGAGACAAAGGTAAAATTCCGTCCCCACCACTTCCCCTTTACGGAGCCCAGCGCCGAGGTGGACGTATCCTGCTTCAAATGCGGGGGCAAGGGCTGCCGGTTCTGCAAAGGTTCCGGCTGGATTGAGATTCTGGGCTGCGGCATGGTTCATCCCCATGTGCTGGAGATGTGTAACATTGACCCGGAGGAATACACCGGCTTTGCCTTCGGCGTGGGCCTGGAGCGGATTGCCCTGTTAAAATATGAAATCGACGATATGCGTCTGCTGTATGAGAACGATATCCGTTTCCTGAAACAGTTCTAGTGGATTTGAATTTTAAGCGTTGAGATAGGAGAAAAATAAGATGAATACAGCATTATCATGGATTAAAGCATACGTTCCGGATTTGGATGTAACGGCCCAGGAATATACCGACGCCATGACTCTGACCGGAACCAAGGTGGAAGGATATGAGTGTCTGGACAAAAATCTGGAAAACATTGTGGTAGGACAGATTAAATCCATTGAAAAACATCCGGATGCGGACAAGCTGATTGTCTGCCAGGTGGACATCGGCGAGCAGGAGCCTATTCAGATTGTGACCGGCGCTCCCAACGTGAAGGAAGGGGATAAGGTTCCGGTGGTTCTGGACGGAGGAAAGGTAGCGGGAGGACATGACGGCGGTCCCCTTCCGGAGGACGGCATCCGGATTAAAACCGGAAAGCTGCGGGGCGTGGAGTCCCACGGTATGATGTGCTCCATCGAGGAGCTGGGGTCCAGCCGTGACATGTATCCTCTGGCACCTGAGAGCGGAATCTATATTTTGCCTCAGGACACGCCGGTGGGAGCAGATGCGGTGGAGGTTCTGGGACTGCACGATGTGGTGTTTGAGTATGAGATTACCTCCAACCGGGTGGACTGCTACAGCGTTTTGGGCATTGCCAGAGAGGCGGCTGCCACATTCCGCAAGCCCTTCTGTCCTCCGGTAGTGAAGGCTACGGGGAATGATGAGGACATTCACGACTACCTGAAGGTTCGTGTTGAAAATACGGAGCTTTGCCCCAGATACTGCGCCAGAATGGTGAAGAACATCAAGCTGGCTCCCTCGCCTGAGTGGCTCCAGCGCCGTCTGGCTGCCAGCGGAATCCGTCCCATCAACAATCTGGTAGATATTACCAACTATATCATGGAAGAGTACGGACAGCCCATGCACGCCTTCGACTATGATACCCTGGCCGGTCACGAGATTATCGTAAAATGCGCCAAGGACGGAGATGTGTTCCAGACCCTGGACGGCCAGGAGCGGAAGCTGGACCACACGGTCCTGATGATTAACGACGGGGAAAAAGAAGTGGGAATCGCCGGAATCATGGGCGGCGAGAACTCCAAGATTACGGACAGCGTAAAGGCTATGGTATTTGAGTGCGCCTGCTTTGACGGAACCAATATCCGGCTTTCCGCCAAGAAGGTAGGACTCAGGACCGACGCCTCCGGCAAGTACGAGAAGGGCCTGGATCCCAATACCGCCGAGGAGGCGATCAACCGGGCCTGCCAGCTGGTAGAGGAACTGGGAGCCGGAGAAGTTGTGGGCGGAATCATTGATATTTACCCTGAGAAACGGGTGGAAAAGAGGATTCCTTTTGATGCAGATAAGGTGAATCGTCTGTTGGGAACCCAGATTTCCAGGGAGGAGATGCTGGGGTATTTTGAGAAGCTGGAGCTGGGCTTTGACCCGGAGACCAGCGAGGTGATTGCTCCCACCTGGCGTCAGGATTTGGAGCGGCCGGCGGATTTGGCGGAGGAAGTGGCCCGGTTCTTCGGCTACGACAAAATTCCAACCTCCCTGCCAAGCGGAGAGGCCACCACAGGAAAGATTTCCTACGAGATGCGGATTGAAAATGTGGCCAGAGAGACAGCGGAGTTCTGCGGCTTCTCCCAGGGCATGACTTACTCCTTTGAGAGCCCCAGGGTATTTGACAAGCTGCTGATTCCTGAGGACAGCCCCCTGCGTCAGACGGTGGAGATTTCCAACCCGCTGGGCGAAGATTTCAGCATCATGCGGACATTGCCCTTAAACGGCATTCTTACTTCCCTGGCAACCAACTACAACCGCCGCAATAAGGATGTGAGCCTTTACGAGATGGCAAAGGTTTACCTGCCGAACGCCCTGCCGTTGACGGAGCTTCCCGACGAGCGGGTGCAGTTTACCCTGGCGTCCTACGGGGAGGGAGATTTCTTCACCATGAAGGGTGTTGTGGAGGAGTTCTTTGACCGTATCGGCATGAACGAGAAGATTCATTACAATCCTCAGTGCGGCCGTCCTTATCTCCATCCCGGCAGAATGGCGGATATCGTTTACCGGGATACCACTATCGGCTATCTGGGCGAGCTTCATCCCCAGGTGGCGGAGAACTACAAGATTGGGGAGCGGGTTTACGTGGCGGTCATCGATCTGCCGGCGGTGATTCCATTCACTACATTTGACCGCAAGTATACAGGAATCGCCAAATTCCCGGCGGTCACCAGAGACCTCAGCATGGTTGTGCCCAAGGAGATTCTGGTAGGGCAGCTTGAGGACATGATAACCCAGAGAGGCGGAAAGATTCTGGAGAGCTATCACTTGTTTGACATTTACGAGGGTGCTCAGGTGCTGGCCGGACATAAGTCCGTTGCCTACTCCCTCACCTTCCGCGCTGCGGACCATACCCTGGAGGAAAAAGAAATCACCGCTGTGATGAACAAGATTCTCAATGGCTTAAAGAGTATGGGGATTGAGCTGAGAGCATAAAAAATTGCCGCCGGGCAAACGCCTTAATACCATTCCATCAGGCCTTAGAAGGAATGGCGTTAGGGCGTTTTTTGTTGGTTCATGCAGCTGTTCAGGATAGCCCGGACTGCCGCTGCACGTCAGAAAAAGAGGAGGAAGAAAATGGAATTATTTACCTATAAGGAACTGTATGAAGAAGATGGAAAACGAATTTTGGAGGTGAATGTGCTTCCGGAGAAATACTGCAATTTTGACTGCGTATTCTGTCCCATTGGACGGTCCCCTCACAAGCCGGACGATATAGTGGAGTTTGAGCCGGCGGACCGGGCCATAGAGGATTTGCGCATGCGCATCCGCAGCCAGAAGCCGGACCTGGTATATATCAATTCCAAGGGGGAGGCGCTGATTCACAACCGGATCTCGGATATCATCCGCGCCATTCACGAGGAGGGAAAGCCGGTCCGCCTGCTCTCCAACGGATATCTGCTGGGCCGGGAGAAGTTTATGGCCATAGCCAATCCGTGCGAGGAAGTGATAGCGGAGATTAAGACGGCCAGAAACCAGGACTTCCGGAAACTCCAGCGCCCGGTCCAGGGGTATACCCTGGAACAGTATGTGGAGAATATCGTATCTTTTCGGGAGCAGTACCATGGAAAGCTGCTGTTTGAGGTTACTATCGTGGGCAATTACAACGACGACGCCCGGTCGGTGGAATGGCTGGAGAAAACCGTAGCCCGGATTCATCCGGACCGCCTGATGGTGGTAGGGCTGGAAGGAGAAAAATTTCAGAAACGGCTGGGAGTCCGTCCGGAGCGGTTGGAGGAGATTGACCGGCAGCTGCAAAAGAGGCTTCTGAAAGCCAGATCCAGAAAAGCGGACGGAGGAAACAAAAACCTGTGCTGACAAAATGTACAAATTCCATTATAATAGAGCCAGAGTTCCCATGTCCGGAACAGGGACTTTTAGGTTTTTAAAATCAGGAGGATACGAAATATGAATCAGGTATACGAGAAATTAATGGGCTGCTACGAAAGCGTAAAGGACCGTATTCCCTTTCAGCCGAAGGTGGCGCTGATTTTAGGCTCCGGCCTGGGCGATTACGGAGACGAGTGCCAGGCGGAGGGGATTTTGGATTACCATGATATTGAGGGATTCCCGGTTTCCACTGTGGCCGGACATAAGGGCCGCTTCATTTTTACCCATATCGGAGATGTTCCCGTGGTGTTGATGCAGGGAAGGGTTCACTATTATGAAGGATATCAAATGTCGGATGTAGTGTTGCCGGTCCGCCTGATGAAGCTGATGGGAGCGGAGATTCTGTTTCTCACCAATGCGGCGGGGGGAGTGAATTTCGACTTCAAGGCAGGGGATTTCATGATGATCACCGATCAGATTTCCGCTCTGGTGCCCTCGCCCCTAATCGGGCCGAATCTGGATGAATTTGGCCCTAGATTTTGTGACATGAGCCAGGTTTATGACCGGGACCTGAGAGAGGTTTTGAGAAAAGCCGCGGCGGAACTTTCTATTGATTTGAAGGAAGGGGTTTACGTTCAGTTTACCGGTCCGGCCTATGAGACGCCTGCCGAGGTGCGGATGGCCCGGATTTTGGGCGGGGATGCGGTCGGTATGAGTACAGCCTGCGAGGCGGTGGCGGCCAATCACATGGGAATGAAAATTTGCGGGATTTCCTTTATCTCCAACCTGGCCTGCGGTATGACGGACCAGCCGCTGAGCCATGAGGAGGTGGGGGAGGCGGCTGCCAAGGCGGCGCCCAAATTTAAGGCATTGGTAACAAAGGCTATCATGGCTATGGGAGAGTAAAAGCGGCGTAAGCGGCTTCCGGGAGGTGTTTTCGTGAAAATCCGTTTTTTTCATATTAAATTATTGCCGATGAAACAGGACTGCCAGGTGATTTCAGAAGCGGAGCTGTGGATCGAGGACGGCGTCGTGGTGTATGCGGGGGATGCGGAAGGGGCGCCGGATCCTTCCGGGGTTTCTTGGGACCGCGAGATTGACGGAAAAGGAAATATGGTGCTTCCGGGATTTAAAAATGCTCACACCCATTCGGCCATGACTTTTCTGCGCTCCTTTGCCGACGACCTGCCTCTGGACCAATGGCTGAACCGGCAGGTATTTCCCATGGAGGCAAAGCTTACCGAAGAGGACGTTTACTATCTTTGCAAGCTGGCGATTCTGGAATATCTGACCAGTGGAATTACAGCTAATTTTGACATGTATATGAAGCCGGCGCAGATTGCCCAGGCTTCAGTGGACTGTGGCTTTTGTACGGTGATCGCCGGCGCTTTGAATAACTTTACATCCTCCCTGGAAGAAGAGGAGGAGAATTATGAGAAGATGAACCGTTATCATCCTCTGATTCGCTACCAGCTGGGCTTTCATGCGGAATATACCACCAGCGAGGAATTGCTTACAGGGCTTGCAAAGCTGGCAGCCAGGTATCGGGCACCAGTTTACACTCACAATTCGGAAACCGCCCGGGAGGTAGAAGAATGCCGGCTGAGGCATAAGACCACTCCCACGGTTTATCTGGACAGCCTGGGGCTTTTTGAATATGGAGGGGGAGGCTATCATTGCGTTCACATGAGCCGGGAGGACCTGCGTATTTTCCAGGAAAAGAAGCTTTACGCGGTGACCAACCCGGCCTCCAACTTGAAGCTGGCCAGCGGCATTGCGCCGGTGGGAGAAATGAGCCGTATGGGAATTCCTGTTGCCATTGGAACCGACGGACCGGCCAGCAACAACTGTCTGGATATGTTTCGGGAAATGTTTTTAGTGACGGGTCTTGGAAAGCTGAAAGAACAGGAAGCGGCCGCCATTCCGGCGGACCAGGTCCTGCGGATGGCATGTGTGGACGGAGCCAGGGCTATGGGGCTTTGGGACCGCGACAGTCTGACGGAAGGCAAACGGGCGGATTTGGTGCTTATTGATTTAAAACAGCCCAATATGCAGCCGGAAAACAATTTGGTGAAAAATCTGGTTTACAGCGGAAGCAAGCAGAACGTAAAATTGACCATGGTAGACGGAAAAATTCTCTATGAAGATGGGAGGTTCTTTGTAGGAGAATCCCCGGAATTAATTTATAGAAAGGCAAATGAAATTATTCGCCGCTGCCGGGAGAGATGACAGACAGATTTTGGAGGCGGTGTTTACAGGAACAATTTTTAAAGAGGCAATTTCGCAGCATGCATTCTTGCGGAGGAACCTGAAAATGTGGTATGATTGGGTTACGACAACAGGGAGAAGAAAGGGGAGGAACCGCAATGAGAAAAAAAAGATGGCTGATATGGATTCTGGCAGCAGCGCTGGCTGCGGGCATGGCTGTGCCAGCCTATGCCGATGATGACGATGACGAGGAAGATCCGGAGCCGGTTGGAGAGATTGTGCTTTCATTTTCCTCAGACATTGAGGCGGGGGATGAAGGGGGAGACGTGGACGTTACCCTGGAGAGCGAAAACTGTTCCATTGACGAGGTCGAGGTTACCAACGACAAGGGATGGTGGTCCGGCGGAGACGAACCGAAGGTAAAGGTTACGCTGAATGCCGACGATGGATATTATTTTGACAAGGGCGGAAGAAGCGCCTTTGATTTAAGCGGGGAGGATGTGAAGTATAAAAGTTCCACCCGGAAAGAAGATAAGGAGATTATGGTTCTCACCGTGACTTTAGGGGAGCTGGATGAAGGCGACCTGGGTATGGGGGAACTGGACTGGGATGAAGAGTACGGTATTGCCCAGTGGGAGGAGAACTACCAGGCCGCCAGTTACCGGGTACGTCTGTACCGCAACGATGTAGCGGTAGGCAGCGTTCATACAACGTCCCAGACCAGCTGGGATTTTTCAAATCAGATTGACCGAATTGGCTCCTACAGTTTCCGCGTCCGGGCCTTTGACCGTGGGGATAATGCGGGGGACTGGGAGGAATCCTATGAGATGGATGTAGCTGAGGAAGATTTGGTCCGATTTGTGGGAACATGGCGTTCCGATGACATCGGCTGGTGGTATGAGAACCCGGATGGAAGCTATCCGGTTAATGGCTGGAGAGAAGTACAGGGAAAATGGTATTTCTTTGGAGCGGACGGTTACATGAAAACCGGCTGGATTGACTGGGAAGGAAAGCAGTACTACTGCGATCCCACCGGAGCTATGCTGGTAAGTACCACAACACCGGATGGAATTCAGGTTGGAGCTGACGGAGCACGGGTCGGCTAAGAAGAATAATTTGCAGTAAAAATGGCTATCCTGAGAATCAGAGGAATCGGGCAACGGTTTAGGACGTCCTGAAACGTTACGAAATCGGAGGACAGGAGGGCCATTTTTAAAAAATCTAGTTGTAATCCGCTGGAAGTTATGATATACTGACTATGTTTGACCATATAGATATTGAGAGAGGTGTACCAGAATGGCGGTTTTGCGGATTGTGTTGACAGTGATATATGTAATCCTGGCAGTTGCGATTTCTGCGGTGGTTTTGATGCAGGAAGGAAAATCTCAGGGACTGGGCTCTGCTCTGGGCGGCATGTCGGACAGCTATTGGAAGAAGAACAAAGGCCGTACCATGGAAGGCGCCCTTGAGAAATTTACCAGATATGGAGCGATTGTATTCATGCTGCTTACCATTGCAATCAATGTACTACTGGAGAAAATGTAAGCACAGCAGAGAACACAGCGAAATGACACCCCTATTGCCAACCGCAAGAAGGGTGTTTTTTTTGTTACGAGCACTTAGCGCCTGTATTTTAGGCGCTTATGTGCGATACATCCCGGGCACTTGGCGAGGTCTTTTCGAGCCTAGTACCCGGGGTTGTTACGAGCACTTAGCGAAAGGTGATTTTATGGAAAATGATTTAATGAAGCAGCGGGAGCAACTCCTGTTAGAGCTCATCCACGACAAAGCCTACGTACCCATGAAGGCCAAGGAAATCGCGGCCCTTTTAAATATACCCAGAAGCCAGAGAGAGGAGTTAAAGGAGGTTCTGGATGCCCTGGTGGAGGAGGGCAAAATCGGGCTTTCCAAACGGGGAAAATACGGAAAGCCGGAGCAGTTTGCCGTCCAGGGAATTTTCAGCGGAAATTCCAGAGGGTTCGGTTTTGTAACCGTGGAAGGGATGGAGCGGGACGTGTTTATCCCGGAGGAAAAGAAGGGACAGGCATTAAACGGAGACAAGGTCCGTATCGTGATTACCCAGCCGGAGTCCGGGGAAAAACGGGCGGAGGGTGAGGTGATCCGTGTGTTGGAGCACGCCAACAGCCAAGTAATCGGGTATTACCAGAAGAACAAGACCTTCGGCTTTGTGATTCCTGACAATCCGCGAATCGATACGGATGTGTTTATTCCCCAGGGAAAGGATATGGGAGCGGTGACGGGGCATAAGGTCGTGGTCCGCATTGTGGACTTTGGAGACGGAAAACGGAATCCGGAGGGAGAGGTTACGGAGATTCTGGGCCATGTGAACGACCCGGGAACGGACATTCTCTCCATTGTAAAAGCTTACGGCCTTCCGGAAGAATTTCCACAGGAGGTGATGGAACAGATTGCCTCGATCCCGGACAGAGTTTATGTGCCGGAGAAGACGGCTCCCCTTTCCTATGAGGGGGACTATGGCCTGGATGATTTGAGGACCCATGAGGAATGGGGCGGGGATTTGGCCGGACGGCTGGACCTGCGCTCCCTTCCTACGGTGACCATCGACGGGGAGGACGCCAAGGATTTGGACGACGCCATCACCATATCCAAACGGAAGGATGGGACATTTATCCTGGGTGTCCACATCGCCGATGTCAGCCATTATGTGCCGGAGGGCACCTGGCTGGACGAGGAGGCCCTGAAGCGGGGGACCAGCATCTATCTGGTGGACCGGGTGATTCCCATGCTTCCCCACAAGCTTTCCAACGGCATCTGCTCCCTGAATGAAGGGGTGGACCGGCTGGCTCTAAGCTGCATTATGGAAGTGGATGCCAGGGGAAATGTGACGGACCACAGAATTTGTGAAACCCTGGTGCGGGTAGACCGGCGGATGACCTACACGGCGGTAAACGCCATTGTGGAGGGGCAGGAAGGGCCGGAGCGGGAGGAATACCGGGATCTGGCGGAAACTTTTATGGAAATGAAAGAGCTGTCCCTGATTCTTCGGGAAAAGCGCAGAAGCCGTGGGGCGGTGGACTTTGATTTTCCGGAGAGCAAAATCATCCTGGACTCCCAGGGAAAGCCTTTGGAAATCCGCCCTTATGAGCGGAACACGGCTACCAGAATCATTGAGGATTTTATGCTTCTGGCCAATGAGACGGTGGCGGAAGATTATTACTGGCAGTCCGTGCCCTTTCTCTACCGCAGCCACGACAACCCGGACCCGGAGAAGATGAAGCAGCTGGCGGCTTTTATCAACAATTTCGGCTACGCGGTGCGCATTTCCCAGGGGGAAATCCATCCCAAGGAGGTGCAGAAGCTTCTGGACCGCATCCAGGGAAAAGAGGAGGAAGCGCTGCTTGCCCGTCTGACCCTGCGCTCCATGAAGCAGGCCAAATACACCACGGAGTGCAGCGGCCATTTCGGACTGGCGACCCGCTATTACACCCATTTTACCTCCCCCATCCGGCGTTATCCGGACCTTCAGATTCACCGGATTATCAAGGAATGCCTGCGGGGTGGTTTAAAGGAGCGCAGAGCGGCCCATTACGCCGGAATCCTGCCGGAGGTGGCGGTGAAAACGTCGGCACTGGAGCGGCGGGCCGACGAGGCGGAGAGGGAGACGGAGAAGCTGAAAAAATGCCAGTATATGGAGCAGTTTACAGGCCATACCTTCGACGGTGTGATTTCCGGCGTCACAGGCTGGGGATTCTTTGTGGAGCTGCCTAATACGGTGGAAGGCCTGGTCCGGTTAAGCGACCTTGAGGGAGACTACTATGTCTTTGACGAGAAGCGCTATCAGCTTAAGGGAGAGAGGACCGGGAAAACCTACAAGCTGGGGCAGAGGATTAAGGTGACGGTGGCGGGGACGGACCGGATTACCAGGACGGTGGAATTTGCCCTTTACGAAAACCATGGCCTGTAGTATGATGGAACAACAAAAAGTCCCCGGACATAAGGGAGGTTAAAGATTTGAAAGACCATATCAAGCTGGTGGCCAACAATAAGAAGGCCTACCACGATTATTTTATTGACGACAAGTATGAGGCGGGAATTGAGCTCTTCGGCACGGAGGTAAAGTCGGTGCGTATGGGAAAATGCAGTGTTAAGGAGGCCTTTGTAAAGATTGACAACGGTCAGGTGTACGTCTACGGCATGCATATTAGCCCCTACGAAAAGGGCAACATTTTCAACAAGGATCCGCTGCGTGTGAGAAAGCTTCTGCTGCACAAGTCGGAGATTATGAAGCTGAACGGAAAGGTAACCCAGAAGGGCTATACCCTGGTTCCTCTCCAGGTTTATTTCAAAGGCAGTCTGGTGAAGGTGGAGATTGGCCTTGCCAGAGGAAAGAAGCTGTATGACAAACGGGCGGATTTGGCTAAGAAGGACCAGAGGAGAGAGCTGGAGAAGGATTTTAAGGTGAAGAATCTGTACTAAAGAGGTAATCCTGGTTCAGCCGGGACCGGAAGCCGTAGATAACCGGATAAAAAGTTTTCTGGGTAATACGGTAAACAAATTTGGAGTTGAAGAAGTCCATATAGGCCGCGCTATAAAAAAGAGTGACCGTATTTTTAGTTATGTGCCATATTTCGGGAAATACATTGCGGCCAGCATAACAATTCAGACTTGATATTAGCCGGAAAATTGCATATAATATAATTAGCTAAGCTAGCTAATGTGCTTGCGCAAAAAATATGATTGGAGGTACGGATATGACTCAGGTGAATATGCTGGAAGCAAAAAGTGATTTATCAAAATTGGTAAAGCTACTTGAATCGAAACAGGAAGACGTGATTTATCTGGCGAGAAACGGGAAAGCAATTGTTCAAATGACACTGATTCCGAAGAAGCCTGTTGGCAAGCGGATTGGTATAGCGGAGGGAAAATTTAAAGTCCCGGATGAGTTTGATAAATGGGATACGGAAGTTGAAGATATGTTCGGAGGAGAGATATGAAAATCTTACTAGACACACACATCCTTCTATGGACGATTTCCAATGACCTGAAATTGCCGGAAAAGGCGAGAAAGCTGATTGAGAACGAGGAGAATGAAATATATTACAGTATTGTTTCTCTTTGGGAAGTAGAACTGAAAAGACTGGCCCATCCTGATGCAATGCCTGTTTCAGCGGAGAAACTCGCTGAATACTGTGAGCAATCAGGATTTCAAAGGATATTAATCAGAGAAAAACATATTTATGCTTTGGCAGGATTAAAACGGGAGGAGAATGCCCCACCACATAAAGACCCATTTGACCGAATGCTGATTTGTCAGGCTTCCACTGAAAATATGATGTTCATTACACATGATTCACTGATACCAGGATATAATGACCCATGTATTCTGGCCGTTTAGAAAATCTAAAGGGCAAAATGATTCTGATAAATATGCTGTTAGAGATATGGTGCGGGATTCTAAAAATCGCAGTGCCCGCATTGTCTGGCCGCGCAGTGCTCGACATTTGCGGATGAAAACTCCCGAATCCATCACTTCGGTCGGTCTCGCCTGCGTTTTTGGAAACAGCGGTTATTTTATAAAAATATTCCGGGAAAAGA
>URFM01000027.1 GCA_900547035.1 uncultured Clostridium sp.
TATCCAAGACTGTTAAAGGTGGACGTACCATGAGATTTTCCGCTCTGGTAGTAGTTGGTGATGGAAACGGCCATGTAGGCGTTGGTTTAGGAAAAGCAGGAGAGGTTCCGGAGGCAATCCGCAAAGGCAAAGAGGCTGCTGTAAAGAACCTGGTAGAGATTCCGGTGGATGAGAACAAGAGCATTCCTCATGATTTCATCGGCAAATTCGGAAGCGCGAGCGTTCTGTTAAAGAGAGCTCCCGAAGGTACCGGTATCATCGCAGGAGGTCCTGCACGTGCGGTTGTAGAGCTGGCTGGAATTAAGAATATCCGTACCAAGTCTCTGGGCTCCAACAATAAGACCAACGTAGTTTTAGCAACCCTGACCGGTCTTACCAGCCTTAAGACCCCTGAGGAGTTTGCAAGACTGCGCGGCAAATCCGTAGAAGAAGTTCTGGGCTAATTAGGAGGTAATCGACATGGCAGAGAAGTTAAAAATTACATTAGTAAAATCTCCCATCGGCGCCATCCCTAAGCAGAGAGCGACGGTTGAGGCCCTGGGACTGAAGAAGCTGCACAAAACCGTAGAGCTTCCGGACAACAGTGCTGTAAGAGGCATGATTCAGTCCGTAAGACACTTAGTGAAAGTAGAAGAAATCTAAAACTGACAGAGTAAGGAGGTGCAGTCATGGAGTTATCTAATTTACAGCCTGCTGCTGGCTCAAAGCACAGCGATAATTTTAGAAGAGGTCGTGGCCATGGTTCAGGAAACGGCAAAACTGCCGGTAAGGGACATAAGGGCCAGAAGGCTCGTTCCGGAGCTACAAGACCTGGATTCGAGGGCGGCCAGATGCCTTTGTACCGGCGTCTGCCCAAACGCGGTTTCACTAATATCAATTCCAAGACCATTGTTGGAATTAATGTAAGCGCTCTTGAGAGATTCGACAACGAGGCGGTTGTTACCGTTGAGACCTTAGTAGAGGCCGGGGTTGTTAAGAATGTGAGAGATGGAGTTAAAATTCTTGGAAACGGAGAATTAACCAAAAAGCTTACTGTGAAGGCCAACGCATTCAGCGAGGGTGCAAAATCTAAGATCGAGGCTTTAGGTGGAACCTGCGAGGTGATCTAATGTTTAATTCAATCAGGAACGCATTTAAGGTGAAGGAGCTTAAAATCAAGCTCCTCTACACCTTTATGATGCTGGTGGTGATTCGATTCGGCAGCCAGCTTCCCATCCCCGGAGTGGAGACCAGCTTCTTCGCAGACTGGTTTGCCAGACAGACCGCGGATGTGTTCGGCTTTTTTAACGCGATGACAGGCGGATCCTTTTCCCAGATGTCCGTGTTTGCCTTGAGCATTACGCCCTATATCACTTCCTCCATCATTTTGCAGCTTCTGACCATTGCAATTCCTACACTTGAGGAAATGCATAAGGACGAAGACGGGCGGAAGAAAATTCAGCAATACACCAGATGCGTGACCGTGGGCCTGGCAGTGCTGGAATCCGGCGCTATGGCCATCGGCTTTGGACGGCAGGGCTTTTTAATTGATTACAATGCCTGGAGCATTATTGTAGCGGTTGCCACAATGACCGCAGGAAGCGCGCTGCTTATGTGGATCGGCGAGCAGATTACGGAGAAAGGCGTTGGAAATGGTATTTCCATCGTGTTGCTGTTCAATATCCTGTCCAGCATTCCTACGGATATCCGGAATCTTTACTACGAATTCGTATTCGGACAGGTGATTGCAGTTCAGGCCATTCGGCTTCTGATCATTTTTGCGGTGATTGTAGCCATGGTAGTATTTGTAATCGTTTTAAATGATGCTCAGAGAAATATCCCGGTTCAGTATTCCAAGAAAATGGTGGGCCGCAAGCTGGTAGGCGGACAGGCGTCCAGCATTCCCCTGAAGGTGAATACCGCAGGTGTTATGCCGGTTATCTTTGCCTCATCGATCATGTCCTTCCCGGTAGTGATTGCCCAGTTCTTTTCTGTGGACTATAATACTACGGGCGGCAAAATACTGATGATGCTTAATTCCGGTTCCTGGTGCAATCCGGATCAGCCGATTTATTCCATCGGATTACTCGTTTATATTGTCTTGATTGTAATGTTTGCGTATTTCTATACCTCCATTGCCTTCAATCCGCTGGAAGTGGCCAACAATATGAAAAAGCAGGGTGGATTTATCCCGGGCATTCGGCCCGGCCGTCCCACCAGCGATTATTTGAGCCACATTTTGAATTATATTGTTCTGATCGGCGCTGTGGGTCTGATCGTTGTTTCCGTAGTACCGATTGTTGTTTCCGGCGTATTCAGCATGAGCCGTCTGTCCTTTGCAGGCACTTCGCTGATCATCATTGTTTCGGTGGTGCTGGAAACCATCAAGTCAATAGAGTCTCAAATGCTTGTGCGTTATTATAAGGGGTTTCTGAACGATTAATCAATCTGCCTTTGTGGTATTCCACAAGGGCGGATTAATTGCGTTTGTCAGGGAATATATCAAAGGGAGGAGAGGTAAGATTATGAAGATTGTCATGTTAGGAGCACCTGGAGCCGGTAAAGGTACCCAGGCTAAGAAGATTGCCGGGAAGTATGGAATTCCTCATGTTTCTACAGGGGACATTTTCAGAGCCAACATCAAGAACGGTACAAAGCTGGGCATGCAGGCGAAAGCCTATATGGATGCGGGCAATTTGGTGCCGGATGAAATTACCATCGGGATGCTTCTGGACCGGATTCATCAGGAGGACTGTGAAAAGGGATATGTGCTGGACGGATTTCCCAGGACTATTCCGCAGGCTGAGAGTCTGACAGCTGCCCTGAAGGAGCGGGGGGAATCCATCGATTACGCTATCGATGTAGATGTGCCTGATGAAAATATTATTCGCCGGATGTCCGGAAGAAGAGCCTGCCTTTCCTGCGGAGCAACCTACCATATTGTATACAATGCCCCTAAAAAAGAGGGCGTGTGCGATCAATGCGGTGAACCCCTTGTGCTGAGGGACGATGATAAGCCGGAAACGGTTCAGAACCGTCTAAATGTATATCACCGCCAGACTCAGCCTTTGATTGATTATTATAAGAAGGAAGGCGTTCTGGCCCAGGTGGACGGAACCCAGGATATGGAGCAGGTATTTCAGGATATCGTGAAAATTTTAGGAGCTTAAAGGGTTATGGTGACAATAAAATCAGAACGGGAAATTGAATTGATGCGGGAGGCCGGCCGGATTCTGGCAAAGGTTCACGAGCAGCTGGCAAAGGAGATCCGAGTGGGAATGACTACTAAGGAAATCGACCGGATTTGTGAGGAACTGATCCGGGGATATGGCTGCATCCCATCCTTCTTGAATTATGAAGGGTATCCGGCCTCGGTGTGCGTATCTGTCAATGATGAGGTGGTTCACGGTATTCCCAGCAAACACCGTCATTTGAAGGAAGGCGATATCGTAAGCTTGGATACCGGTGTGATATGGAAGGGTTATCAGTCGGATGCGGCCAGAACTCATATGGTGGGACAGGTTTCCGAAGAGGCCAAAAAACTGGTGGAGGTAACGGAGCAAAGCTTTTTTGAGGGAATCAAGTTTGCAAAGCCGGGTTACCATTTAAACGATATCGGAACCGCTATTCAAAAATATGCGGAAAGCTTTGGCTTTGGCGTGGTACGGGATCTGGTGGGACATGGAATCGGTACGAATATGCATGAAGATCCGGAAATTCCAAACTTCGCTCAGAAGCGCAAGGGCATTCGCCTGACGCCGGGAATGACTCTGGCCATTGAGCCTATGATTACTGCCGGGAGATACGACGTAGTGTGGGGCGACGACGGCTGGACGGTTACCACCGAGGACGGTTCTCTGGCTTCTCATTATGAGAATACCATTCTGATTACAGATGGAGAGCCTGAAATTTTATCACTGCAGCAGAGGTAGAAATGGCGGAATTTAGAATCGGCGGCCTTGCAAGGAGCAAGGCCGGCCACGATAAAAATGAGCTGTATGTCATCACCAGCCAGGATGAAACATATGTATATCTGAGCGACGGCCGCTGCCATCCTTTGGAAAAGCCAAAACGCAAGAATCGAAAGCATTTGTCTCCGGAAACCTGGTATGATGAAAGCTTAGCAATGAAACTGACACAGGCCGGTGGAGCCAGGAATGAAGAGATTCGGGCTCTGATCCGCAGCCGCAAGCAGCAGGAGGGAATTTAAAAATATGTCAAAAGCAGACGTGATTGAGATTGAAGGAACAGTAGTGGAGAAGCTGCCCAACGCCATGTTCCAGGTGGAACTGGAAAATGGCCATCAGGTTCTGGCCCACATCAGCGGCAAGCTGCGGATGAATTATATCCGTATTCTCCCTGGTGACCGGGTAACCATCGAACTGTCCCCATATGATCTGTCCAAGGGCCGCATTATCTGGCGGGATAAGTAAAAGGACGGAAATTTCAGGCACGGAGAGAGCGGGAAAAGACAGACGACCTTCCCGCGACACGCCAGGGGCAGATGTTCAATAAAATCATAGCAAAAAGTGCTTGCATTTCATGTCCATCAATGATATAATGCTTTAGCAACTTTGTTGGTCTATAGAAAGGAGAATTACTGTGAAGGTTAGATCATCCGTAAAGCCGATCTGCGAAAAGTGCAAGATCATAAAGAGAAAAGGCAGTATCAGAGTAATTTGTGAAAACCCAAAGCATAAACAGAGACAAGGTTAATTAATTTAGGAGGTGTAAGAAACACATGGCTCGTATTTCAGGAGTTGACTTACCAAGAGAAAAACGTGTTGAGATCGGTCTGACATACATCTACGGAATTGGTAGATCCAGTTCTAACCGTATCTTAGCAGAAGCCGGCGTTAATCCCGACACTCGTGTAAAGGATCTGACCGACGATGAGGTGAAGAAGCTGGCTGCTATTATCGCAGATACCCAGGTAGTAGAAGGTGACCTGCGCAGAGAGATCGCGATGAACATTAAGCGTCTGCAGGAAATTGGCTGCTACAGAGGAATCCGTCACAGAAAGAGCCTTCCGGTTCGCGGGCAGAAGACCAAGACCAACGCAAGAACCTGCAAGGGACCGAGAAAGACTGTTGCTAATAAGAAAAAGTAAGTACTTGATGAGGTAGTTTCGAATCTAGTACGAACTTCATTCGTCAGAAACTGTAACCCGAATTCGATTTGTATGTTTTAAAAACAGGAAGAGCGAATTCAAGATTATGAGAAAGTAGGTTAGTTTATAATGGCTAAAAAAGTGTCCACTACAGCAAAAAAAGTGACAAAAAAGCGTGTAAAGAAAAACGTTGAACGCGGACAGGCACACATCCAGTCATCTTTCAATAACACCATTGTTACGTTGACGGATACACAGGGCAATGCGTTATCCTGGGCAAGTGCCGGTGGTCTGGGATTTAGAGGTTCAAGAAAATCTACTCCTTATGCTGCTCAGATGGCGGCAGAAACTGCGACAAAAGCAGCTCTTGTACATGGCTTGAAATCCGTAGACGTTATGGTAAAGGGCCCCGGCTCAGGCCGTGAGGCAGCGATCCGCGCCCTGCAGGCTTGCGGACTGGAAGTAACCAGCATTAAGGATGTAACCCCGGTTCCCCACAATGGATGCCGGCCGCCCAAGCGTAGAAGAGTCTGATTTTAGGAGGTAAAGAAAAGTGGCAGTAGATAGAGTTCCTGTTCTTAAAAGATGCAGATCCTTGGGACTGGATCCCATCTATTTAGGAATTGACAAGAAATCCAATAGAGAGTCCAAAAGAGCAAATAAGAAAGTCAGCGAGTATGGAATGCAGCTGAGAGAAAAGCAGAAAGCCAAATTCATCTACGGCGTTCTGGAGAAGCCTTTCCGTAATTACTATAAGAAGGCAGACCGTATGAGCGGTCAGAACGGTGAGAACCTGCTTCGCCTGCTGGAGTGCAGACTGGACAACGTTCTGTTCCGCATGGGCTTTGGCCGTACCCGTAAGGAGACCAGACAGATTGTAGATCACAAGCATGTTCTGGTAAACGGCAAGCAGATCAATATCCCGTCCTATCAGGTAAAGCCCGGTGACGTGATTGAGATCAAAGAGAAGCACAAATCCGCTCAGAGATATAAGGATATTCTGGAGGTGACCGGCGGACGTCTGATCCCTGCATGGCTGGACGTTGACCAGGAGAACCTTCGCGGAACTGTTAAGGAATATCCCACCAGAGACGAGATCGATGTTCCTGTAAACGAGATGCTGATCGTTGAGTTGTACTCTAAGTAAGTTGTATAATTTCCTGTAGCAGTTCAGGATGGCGCGCAGATGAGCCGTCCTGAACAGTTACGATTACCCTCGGAATTGAATCAAAACCCAAAAGGAGGGGCTATTCGTGTTCGATTTTGAAAAACCAAACATTGAAATCGCTGAGATTTCAGACGACAAGAGATACGGCAAGTTTGTAGTTGAACCACTTGAGAGAGGCTACGGCACTACGCTGGGCAACTCCCTGAGAAGGATTATGCTTTCTTCCCTTCCAGGCGCCGCAGTGAGTCAGGTAAAAATCGACGGCGTTCTGCATGAGTTCAGTTCCATCCCCGGCGTGAAAGAGGATGTGACCGAAATCATTATGAACATCAAAAGCTTAGCGATCAAGAATAACAGCGATACTGACGAGCCCAAAGTTGCCTATATCGAATTTGAGGGCGAGGGCGTGATTACCGCTGCGGACATACAGGCTGATGCGGATATTGAAATTATGAATCCCGACCAGGTGATCGCCACTTTAAGCGGCGGTACGGACAGCAAGTTTTATATGGAGCTGACCATCACCAAGGGACGTGGATATGTAAGCGCAGACAAGAATAAGAACGAGGATCTTCCGATTGGCGTGATTGCTGTGGATTCTATTTACACCCCTGTGGAGCGTGTAAATATGGCAGTGACCAACACCCGTGTAGGGCAACAGACGGACTATGACAAGCTGATTCTGGAGATCTACACCAACGGAACCCTGGCGCCCGACGAGGCGGTAAGCCTTGCGGCCAAGGTGCTCAGCGAGCACCTGAACCTTTTCATCGATCTTTCCGAGAACGCCAAGACCGCAGAGATCATGGTGGAGAAGGAGGACAACGAGAAGGAGAAGGTTCTGGAGATGAACATCGACGAGCTGGAGCTCTCTGTTCGTTCCTACAACTGTCTGAAAAGAGCTGGAATCAATACGGTGGAGGAACTGTGCAACAGAACCTCTGAGGATATGATGAAAGTTCGGAATCTGGGCCGCAAGTCCCTGGAAGAGGTGCTTGCAAAGCTGAAGGAATTAGGTCTTCAGTTAAACCCCAGCGACGATCAATAATACAAAGTAACAGTTCGGGATGTCCTGAACTGCTGCAATACAGGCACAGCCGGTAAGTCCAAAGAAGCGCGGCAGTGTCAGCCATCAAAAAGTGGCGGGTAAAAGGCCGGGACCAGTAAGTCCAAAAGAAGCGTGGTCCAGGTTCTCCGCAGAATAATGGAGGAAAACGAAATGGCAGGATATAGAAAATTAGGAAGAACTTCCAACCAGAGAAAGGCACTGATCAGAAGCCAGGTAACGGCTTTGCTGTATCATGGAAAGATCCGTACCACTGAGGCGAGAGCCAAGGAAATCCGCAAGGTAGCCGAAGGCCTGATCGCTATGGCTGTGAAGGAAAAAGACAATTACGAGACTGTTAAGGTAACTGCTAAGGTTGCTCGTAAGGACAAAGACGGAAAGCGTGTGAAAGAGGTTGTAGACGGCAAGAAGGTAACCGTATATGATGAGGTGGAGAAGGAGATCAAGAAGGATAAGCCCTCCAGACTGCATGCCAGAAGACAGATGTTAAAGGTTCTTTACGATGTAACTGAGGTTCCCACCCAGCAGGCCGGCAGAAAGAAAAATACCAAGAATGTGGACTTGGTAGGAAAGCTTTTTGATGAGATTGCTCCCAAGTACCAGAGCCGTAACGGTGGTTATACCAGAATGATCAAGATCGGACAGAGAAAGGGCGACGCCGCTATGGAGGTTCTGCTCGAACTGGTATAATACGAGCCTAGTACGAGTCATACCTGACCACTTAACGAGGTATCTCACGAGTTTAGTGGACATGGTATAATGTTCGGAAAATTACTAAGATCAAACAGGAGGAGACAGTGCTGAAAAGGCCCTGTCTCTTTTTGCATCGTTTGTTTAAAACCTTACGGCGGCGAAAGAATATCGTAAGTTGACGGAATCATACACAAACGTCTATAATGAAGTCAGAGAAGAAGTGAGAGAAAAGCATCAGGGGAAGTCCCCTGCGGAGGAGGTAGCCTATGAAGAACTGGAAACGTCATATGAGTTTTCTGTTGGCCGCGGTTACTGCCAGCGCGGTCATGTCCTTTCCAGCTCTGGCAAAGACAAAGTATGTTACCAGTATTTCACTGAAGGTACATACGGACCTGGAAACAGGTGATTCCATTGACGATGGGGAATCCATCAGTACGGAAAATGGTTCCGGGGAGGGAACCTACGTATATTCCAGCTCCAGCCGTTACCGGGTGGTGGAGGCTGAGTGGGTCAGCGATAAGGAGATTTCCATCGGCGATCAGCCTAAGATGTATGTTTGGCTGGAGATTACTGACAGCGACAGTGATACGGAGTACAAGTTCCGCAGCAGCTACAGTTCCGGCAGCGTTAGTGTCAGCGGCGGAGAGTATGTTAGTTCTACAAGGCAGGGAGGGGATCTGAGAGTAACCATCCGCGTGGACAGCGTGAGGGGTACCTACGATGAGCCAGAGTATGCCGAGTGGGATGGAAGCAAGGGAAGAGCGGTCTGGGAACCAGGTGAGGACAGTTCCAACTATTACGATGTATATCTGTACCGGCGATCCACCATTGTCAAAAAGTTGGAGGACTACAACGGGGAAAGCTATGATTTCTACCCTTATATGACCCAGGAGGGTGATTACAGCTTTAAGGTCCGGGCAGTTCCTCATTCGGACAGTGAAAAGCAGTATGGAAAAAAGAGCGACTGGACGGAATCCGGAGAGCTGTATATTGGAGCGGATGAGGTATCGGACGGCAGCGGCCAGGAGGGTACTCCCGGAAACACTACCAACGGTACCGGAGGTGTAACGAATGCTGGCTGGATTCAGGCTGGAAGCAGCTGGTATTTCAAATACCCGGACGGCACATACTTCAAGGACGGCTGGCTGAAATGGAATAATGTCTGGTATCTCTTTGACGCCAACGGTCTTATGCTTACCGGGTGGAGACAGAAAAACGGCTACTGGTACTATATGAACGACAGCGGAGCCATGATTACCGGATGGGTGAAAAGCGGAGACTATTGGTATTACTGCAACCCAAATGACGGCGGCCCTGAGGGAGCGATGGTTACCAACAGCTGGGTGACGGTGGGAGGACTGACTTACTTTATTAATCCCAGTGGAATCATGGTGGAGGGCTGGTACGAGGTGGAAGGTAACTGGTACTATTTCCAGCCTGGTTCCGGTCAGAAGCTGGTGAATACTACGGTTAACGGCTTTGTACTGGATGCAAATGGAATCTGGCAGCACTGAGGTGGGAGAGAGAAAATTGTATGAGGCATTTTTCGTAAAGGAGAATTCGTTATGAAAAAGAAGCGCATACTGATGAATCTGGCGGCAGCCGCTTTGCTGTCCGCAGGCATGGCCATGACAGCTTATGGAGCAGACTACATGATCTACGTATCCAATAATTACGATACGGAGCAGGTTAGCATGGATGACAACGATGACGAGAAAATTCATCCCCTGGCGCCGGATGTTTACAGCGATGATTATGAGATTATCGACGATGTAAGCTGGTCTAAGAGCGTGGTAAACTGGACGCCGGGAAATTACGTAACAGGAACGATCTACATTGACTTGGATTCTTCTTCAGCTACTTCCATTGGAGAGAACAGGACGGATATTCAGATTGACGGCGAAGGACGCAATGAGGTGGAGATTACCTCTGTGGACCGATATACGGGAAGCAAGTATGAGGATGATTACCCGGACGGGAATATTTATCGGGTGAAATTCCGCTATCAGGTAGTAGCTCAGCTGGGAGATACTACCTGGGCCGGATGGGATGAAGCGAATCCTACGGTAGCAAAATGGAACAGTGTAAAGTACGCCAATACCTACCGGGTTACTCTTTATGATGACGAGGGCTCTGTGGTTACTGAGAAGGTGGAGGGAGCTACGTCCTATGACTTTTCCCAGTTTATGACCAAGACCGGCATTCAGTATTATTTCGAGGTTGCGGCTATTGCCAGAAATGGAGATCAGCAGGATTATCTGGAGGATGGAGGTACAGTCAGTTCCTTGACCTCTCCCTCATCCAATCCTGGAATTACCGACGGAACCTGGGGAGATTATCAGCAGGGCCGGAGATTTACCAGGGCGGACGGAAGCGTTCCGGCCAGCTGCTGGGAACTGATCAATGGAAAATGGTACTATTTTAACAGCGAAGGATATGCTATGACAGGATGGCAGCAGATCGGAGGAATTTGGTACTATTTGTACGAGGATGGATCCATGGCTGCGGGAACAACTACGCCGGACGGTTATCAGGTGGATGCCAGCGGTGCTTGGATACAGTAGCTTTCGGATTCAATTACAGCAGCGGTAATGAATGAAAAGAGGATAAAAAACAGGATGTGCGGTATGGGATTAGGCAGCACATCCTGTTTTTGTATAATATTTATATTGATTACTCGATTACCTGATCTCCGTCTTTGGTGCAGTAATAAGCCTCGATGCCAAGCCGGACCATCCAGTTGCGGGTTTCAAGAGTTCGCCAGGAACCGCTTCCGGCACCGCCGCCGTTATCATTGTCCCAGAGCCATTGGGGAGTAGGCCACAGGCAGATACGCGGCCTTAAAGCTTTGTAGACCTCATAGCCTACGCCGGTTTGACCATGGTGAGACATCTGGACAATATCGCATCCTAAAGAACGCAGATCCACATCATTTAAAAGCTGTTCGCCGCCAGATTGGGCCAGATCTCCCAGGAACACCACATTGGTTCCATTAAGAGATACCAGGTAGGCTACACTGCTGTTATTGACGAAATCATTTTTCATCTGATAGGCTTGATTCAAAACCTGGATTTTAGCAGGCCCGGCCTCAATGATCTGTCCGGCGGTGATATCACCGTGGAGGGTTTCGGCCGGAAGCTTGGCCAGGGCGCCTTTTAAGTAGGAAACCATGGAGGCAACCTGGGCATCTTTCTGTTGATACCATGCATCGTCCAGAAAAGAGTAATAAACGCCGTCGATGGTAATTTCACCGCTGTGCTGATAAAGAATCTCAGCCAGAGCTCCTACATGGTCCGTATCCGGGTGGGTGAGAAGCCAGGCCTGAACATGTCCGCCCTTTGCTTTCAGCTGTTCCAGAAGGTACTGGGAATTTTCCCTCCACCCTCCGTCTACTACGATTAATCCGCCCTGACCTGTTTCAATGATTACGGAAAGCATCTGAGCGGCAGTATCATGGTTTGCCAGCATGGTCAGCCGTCCTGGTCCGAATAGGGAGGAGCTGTCGGTTGTTTCGGTTTGAACAGAGCCGAATACAGATGGAGCCGAAGCCGCATTTGTAGTGACGGCGGAATTTTCATTTTGGAGACTGGCGGCATTTAAGGGGACTATGGTTGCGCTGCCTCCGGTCATTCCGAAGCTGCATCCGGGGCCAGTCAAGAGCAAAGTTAATGTAGCCAGGCAGGCTGCTGCCTGCTTCCGGTAGCGGTTAAATCTCATGGGGAATTCTTCTCCTTTTCATCATTTGGGGATAGGAACCCGTTTTGTCTACTTTAAGGCGGTCAGCTCTCGCTGCTCTCCGGCCTTCATGGTGTCGTTAATAATGTAGGTGCTTTCGTCATCCTCAGAATCGTAGGGGAATACCTGTACTGTTACGTCATGGGTATCGAAGTAGCTTCCATAGTAAGTGCCTTCCTCCTCGGGGCCGGTGTAGGAAAAATCCTGAACGGAAATTTCGTCACCGCAGTATTTCAGCACATCCTGCGCGTAGGAGAGCGCTATATCCGAAGGAGTGGAAGGAAGGACAGGCAGAAGTACCATCAGAGAATTTGCATCCTCATCCCAGTAAACAGACAAATCCATTACATAGTCGCCATAGGTTCCATAGGGCTGGATAAATTCCTCTCTAAGATTTTCAGTCAGCTCAGCCCAATCGATCTGAATATTTTCCTTTGGTGAAAAATCTGGTGCTACATTACCTTCCACCATTCCGCCGGAAGGAGATACAATATTGCTCTGGGTACAGCCGCAGAGAATCGCCGCACAGGCGCAAAATACCAAAGAACCTTTGATCAGTTTGTTCATGAAATGTCCTCCTTTAATTTTAACTCTCTTATTATAGCGGACATTCCTTGCATTTAACAGCCCTTTTTTCTTACAAAATTATTGTTATTTCTGTGAGCAGAGGAAAAGTTTGCGAAAGTGCCTTGATTTTTCCGAAGGACCATGTTATGATGTTCAATAACACGGAAAAAAGATTAAAAATGAACTACAGAACTGTGTCAGGAGGATCTTACGATGAAATCAGCGATCAAAACTAGTTCCGGAAAGGGGATTTTCAGAAGGCTGGACTGGGTTACTACTGTGGTGCCTTTTCTTTGCGTTTCTATACTGTGTCTGTTCTTTATGATGGCACCGGAAAAATCTGCTCATATTCTGGACAGCATCCGTTTTTTCTTGGGGGATCAGATGAGCAGCTATTATTTGATTCTTGGCCTGGGAGCCCTGATCTGTTCTCTCTATATGGCGTTTTCGCCTTTTGGAAAGATTCGTCTGGGGAATTTAGAGAAGCCTCAGTATCCGTTTTTTCAATGGGGATCCATGATGTTTACCGCAGGTCTTGCGGCGGATATTTTGTTCTATTCCCTGTGTGAGTGGATGCTTTATGCGGGAGAGGCCCACATTGCTGCGATGGGCAGCGTTCAGGACTGGGCGTCAACCTATCCCTTGTTTCACTGGGGGCCGATTCCCTGGAGTTTCTATATGGTTATGGCTGTAGCTTTTGGATTTATGATTCATGTGCGCAGGCGAAACAAACAGAAATACTCCGAAGCATGCCGCCCTGTTCTGGGGAAGAGGGTGGACGGCTTTTGGGGAAAGGTAATAGATCTAATTGCGGTGTTCGCTCTGCTGGCAGGAACTGCTACCACGTTTTCCCTGGCGACCCCCCTTCTGTCTATGGCAATCAGCCAGGTGACAGGGATTCCGGATAATCGTCTGCTGACTATAGGGATTTTAGTGGTTATCTGCGTGGTTTACACATTGGCGGTGTTTTTTGGCATGAAGGGAGTAGCAAAACTTGCTTCCTCCTGTATTTATCTGTTTTTCATTTTTTTGGCCTACGTACTGATTGGAGGAGGAGAGACCCGATATATTATTGAAACGGGGCTGACTTCTTTGGGAAATCTGGCTCAGAATTTCATCTCCATGTGTACCTGGACGGATGCCCTCCGTACTACGTTTTTTCCGCAGAACTGGACTGTGTTTTACTGGGCTTACTGGATGGTATGGTGTATTGCGACTCCATTTTTCATCGGTACGATCAGTAAAGGCCGTACGATCAAACAGACAGTGCTGGGCGGGTATTTATTCAGCCTTGCAGGAACATTTACATCTTTTATTATCTTGGGAAATTATGGATTAGGACTGCAGATGATGGGAAAGATGGATTTAATGGCGCTTTATGAGCAGACGCAGGATCTCTATCGGACGATCATTGCCATGTTTTCCAGTCTTCCCCTTCCAGCTCTGGCGTTGATTTTGCTGGCGGTGACGATGATCGCGTTTTACGCAACCACCTTTGACGCTCTGGCGATTGTTGCCTCCTCTTATTCCTATAAATCACTGGACGCCGATGAAGAGCCAGACCGCAGAGTAAAGTTGTTCTGGTCCCTGGTATTGATGCTGTTCCCCATTGCTTTGATTTTTTCCGAAAGTTCCATGACCAACCTGCAGACGGTCTCTATCATTGCGGCATTTCCTATAGGATTTATTATGATTTTAATTGTGTGGAGCTTTTTTAAAGACGCAGGGGAGTACTTAAAAGAGAAAAAGTTTTAACAAACGAGGGGCAAAATCGGTATTAACCGATTGCCCCTCCGTCATTACAGGGAAGTCCGCTGTGATATGAATAATTTCCGATTTCTGACATAAGCCTCTCGAAAATGACAGGATCCAGGGACGGAGTCCCATCGACCAGAGAGTTGATCAGATAATAAATGACGGAAAGCTTTGCCAGGGACTGCTTAAACAGCTCCGGAAAAGAAGCCTGGGAAGCGATTCCTTTATTCCAGGGATTACACCAGGTTTCATGATTTAGATTCAAGCTCCAGGAAGGGTTCGCTACGGTGTCGGTTACAAGTTTCGTTGAGGCTACAGGATTCTTCAGAAAGATGGATTCAAAAAATGCAATTTTATTCTTTTTGCTGCCCTTGGGATCAGACAGCGTGCGGCAGCCGAAACGAATGGCCAGAATGGACCGGTGGATCATCCGGGCCGTTACCTGATAATTGTTGCGGTAGCTTAGTGGATAGTAGGTTTCGTTAATACACTGAGACAGAAAGCGGGAAATAAATTGAGTTTCCATGCCGTTAAGGCAGATTGTGGCCGCCTGGTTAAACTGGGATGGCTTCTTTTTTTTGTATTTTTGCAGAAGAAGGGCGTCCAGATCGTTTTCAAGCTGAGCATGGAGGCCGTGATAGTAGCTGCCGGGATGATGGATATCATACTCGATTCTTCCATAAACATAAGGATGGCAAACAGAATCCCCTACATAATGTCCCAGAAAACCACAGACATAAGCAAGCCCCGCCTCTCTCTGCTGCCTGGATTTGATGGTGGATAACTTAGAAAAACAGCAGCGGAAAAAGTCATTAACCAAATGCTCGTGCATATAAGAGCCTACGTTTCGGTGATCCCGGTGCCGCAGGATAGGCAGGTTGTAAAAGAAGATATCCGGTCCCTGAAGACCCAGCTGATAGAGCCAGCGGTACTTGGCAATGATAAATTTAAGAGAAGTTTGAGGCAGATCGTTGTATGCCTTCATTCCTAAAATATAATGTGTTGTAAAACCTGGCATTGACAAGCCCTCTTTTCGTAATACCTAGATTAAATGCTCTTTTTATTTTAACATAATCAGAGAAAAAAATCGAGAAATTTATGTACGGCTGATTTTATGCCTTCAATTTCATACCCGAATATAGTCATATGAAATACCGAAAATGAATAAGACAGATAATAAAGGGAAAAAGAGGGGAGGCGGAAGATGGAGACAATTTTAACGAGGCTTCATCAGATGGTTTGGGGACCGTGGACATTGCTGATCTTCTTAATGGTAGGCATAGGTTACACCGTAAAAGGAGGAGGATTTCAGCTTCGGGGCTTTTCTTTTTGGTGGAGATATACGGCGGGAAGCTTAATAAGAAATAGAGAAAATTTGGAAAATGGTGATGTGGGCGAAAGGAATTCCGGAAAAAAAGGAATCAGCCAGTTTCAGTCCGTATGTACAGCATTGGCAGCTACTGTGGGAACGGGGAATATTGCGGGGGTTGCTACGGCCCTGACTGCAGGGGGCCCAGGAGCTCTGGTCTGGATGTGGATCTGCGCGGGAATCGGTATGGCAACGGCATATGGAGAGACTTTTTTGGGCCTGAAAAGCCGGAGAACGGATCAGATGGGACATTATATCTGCGGCCCTTTTATTTATATGGAAGACCTCCTGGGAACCAAGTGGCTGGGACGGATTTATGGGGTTTTGTGTATTCTGTGTTCTCTCGGAATGGGCAGTATGGTACAGGCAAATTCGGCGGTTAATTCTGTTGCTTACAGCTGGAATGTGCAGAAAGGGACGGCAGGAGTGCTGTTGACCGGAGCGGTATTGTTGGTGGTCGCCGGGGGAATCGGAAGAATTGGAAGGGCGGCGGAAATGCTGGTTCCTGCGGCCTCCGGAATTTATATTCTATTTTCAGCAATTGTGATTTTTTCCTGTTTTCGACAGTTGCCTGGGGCGGTCCGGGAAATTTTTACCTGCGGTTTTACACCCAGAGCGGCAGCAGGGGGAGCAGCAGGGTACGGTCTTAGCCAGGCGGTCCGATACGGAATGGCGAGGGGAGTATTTTCCAACGAGGCAGGCCTCGGGACTCTGGCAATTCTTCACGGTGCCGCTGAGGATACCACTCCATGCCAGCAGGGAATGTGGGCTATGTTTGAGGTGTTTTTCGATACGGTGGTTTTATGTACCTTGACTGCTTTGGTGATACTTTGCACTACGGACTCCCTTCGGATGACTCCAAAAGCCTCGGGAGCGGCCCTGGCTGCCTGGTGTTTTGGGACGAAGCTGGGGAGGGGAGGGGAGATGCTGATCTCCGGTTCTATGGCGGTTTTTGCCTTTGCTACGATGATCGCCTGGTTTTATCTGGGCCGGCAGGCCGTTTCTTATGTGTCGCAGAGTCTGCGCGTGGGCCCTAAATTCAGCGAGAAGGCAATTCAAATCATCTATCCGCTGCTGTTTTTGGCGGCGGTATTTGCGGGGGGGCTGTGGAGTTCGGAAGCGGTGTGGATCTTATCAGATTTGTGGAACGGATTGATGGCATTTCCAAATCTGACTGCCCTGATTTTCCTGCAAAAGAAGGTGGCTTATCCTCAGTGGAAAAAATAATAAAGAAGGGGACTGCTTCCACCGCTGGAGCAATCCCCTTCTTTGGAATAAAAGTATTTTTAAAGGGAGGAGAGCTGATAAACGCATTATCAGCTCGAGTATTATGAAAAAAATCTTGTAAGCTTATTTAGCAGTCAGTTTCATGTCTTTCTGACTATGGTTAAAGTATATCTGGCAAACATGAATAGTTCGTGTTCTTTGTGTAAAAGGTTTTTGAATGATTTATGAACAAAATATGACGCATTTTGATAAAACCAAAAAGGGGGGAAAGTCGTCTAATCAATAGGAGGTGAGAATTATGGTTGATCTGTTTCAAATTATAAACGGCCTAGCAAATGAACAGAGTTTACCATTAGCGGACAGAATTTGGATGTTTATGAATATTTTGTTTCGGTATCCACCGAAAAGGATTGAGGATAAGTCTAAAATCTGTTATAGTGAAAAGAAGAGGACCCCTTCCGGAGGTCCAAAACAGTTAAGGAGAATAGACTATGAGCAATCCGATTGTTACAATTACAATGGAAGACGGAAAGATGATGAAAGCGGAGCTGTACCCTGACATTGCTCCTAACACAGTGAACAATTTTATCAGCCTCGTAAAAAAGGGCTTTTATAACGGCCTGATTTTCCACCGTGTAATTAAAGGCTTTATGATTCAGGGCGGCTGCCCTCAGGGAAATGGTATGGGAGGCCCTGGGTATTCCATTAAAGGAGAGTTTGCGCAGAATGGATTCCCCAATAATTTGAAGCACACGGAGGGTGTTCTTTCCATGGCAAGAGCCATGAGTCCAAATTCCGCTGGTTCCCAGTTTTTTATTATGCACAAGGCGGCTCCACATTTGGACGGAGCTTATGCAGCCTTTGGAAAGATTACAGAGGGGATGGATGTGGTAAACGCCATCGCGGAGGTCCAAACGGATTACAACGATCGTCCCCTGAAGAGCCAGAGAATTCAGACAATGACTGTAGATACCCTCGGTCAGGAGTATCCGGAACCCGAAACCTGTTCGTGTTAGGAAAAACGTTGTCCTGAATAGCTATGGATGATAGAGTAAATGACAAGAGAAATTGAGGTTGTGGTGGATGAAACCCACTGTTTGGTAGTTGGATCGGACGAAAAAGTGGCTCTCCTGGAGGCGAAAGCTGCCGGGAGGGCCATTGTCGCCATTGAGAAGGGCATGGAGGAGTTTTCGTCCGTTGCCCCTTATGTGGTACCCTCCTGGGAAGATTTTGGCCCGGAGCTGGCAGAGTTGATTGCGCGCCGCCATCTGGGACTTCCATGGTTTATTGGAAAGGGGAATCGCCTGACGGTTCGGGAATTGACTGTGAGGGACAGTCAATTGATTCCCAAGGAGGAGCAAATGGGAAAGGAAGAGGAAATCTTTCGCCAGAAAGAGGGAATGGAAGCCTATATAAAACATCAGTATCCATTTTATGAATTTGGCGTATGGGCTTTGGTTCGGACGGAAGACCAAAAGCTGGTAGGACTGGGCGGCGTATCAATTCCCAGATTGCCCTGGGAACTGGGAGAGGATTTGGAAAACTACAAAAAAGCGGTGAGAGAGAAATGGGAGGACTGGGATGTGCTGGAGCTGGGATATCGTATTTTTCAGCCTTTCCGCAGACAGGGACTGGGCAGAGAGGCCTGTCAGCTGATTTTATCCTACTGCCACCAGATTCTCTGCTGTAAAGTCTGCGCTTTGATCGGAGAAAAAAATCAGGCCTCCCGCCGTTTGGCGAAAGACCTGGGCTTATATCCGGCCGCAATCAGGGAAACAGGGAGTTTATCACCTGAACGGCTGCTTCTGTACGTGGAGAAGATTTGATTACAGCCAGATAAACGCAGTCCTGAGACAGGTAAGAATTTTCGGACAGCCAAGTCCCTTCCAGGGAAAGGGAGAAGGGAAGGGGATTTCCGGCGGAGTCAGAAGAAAGACAGAAGTTCTCTTCGGGGACTGCGGACTGGCTTTCAGACAAAAGCTGTTCCAAATTCCACAGAGAATCGGCTTGGGCGTACAGCTCTATGGTTTCCTGGTCCGCAATTAAAAGATCCAGGGCATCGCTGGCCATCAGTGCAGCCAGCTTTGTTTGAGCTAGGTAGGAGTCTTCAGCATTGGCCTCTTCGCCGAGATAAAGACCGCTGTTTATTTCTACCAAATCCTTCTTTCCGCAGTTTAAAATCCGGCGCAGCTGCTCTTCTAAAAGATCCGCGTTCTGAGGATTAGGGGAATGGTTGTTGACCATGGCAACCCCAAGGCGGGTTGTAAAGGTGGTATTATAAAAGGCAGTGGCAACGACTCCCAGGAATGCGGCAGCGGCCAAAAAGAGAACCAAATAAACTTTGTAATATGACCAAAGGTACCAGATCTTATCCTGGAAAGACATTTTTTTTAATTTTTCCAGCTCTTTTGAAAATTCTTCTTTTGCAGACATGGAGCTACCTCCTTTTTGTTTTATTATCATATCATAAAGCTTCTTTTCAGGCTATGATTTTTTTAAGCGGCAAGTATGATTTACATTTTATGATCCCTTTGATATAATCGTTACGAAGGCTGGACAAGGAAAGGAAGGATATAGCCTATGTTTCAGGGACTTTTTAATTATGACAATCCGGTATGGAGATTTATTGGGAAGCTGGGGGATTTGATTCTGCTCAATCTTCTCTGGACGGTCTGTTCCATACCGGTCATTACCATAGGTGCTTCGACCACCGCGGTATATTATGTGACACTCAAGATGGTAAGGGATGAAAACGACTCTACTGTCCGCTCTTTTTTTCATTCTTTTAAAGATAACTTTAAACAGGCTACGGCGATCTGGGCGATTTTTTTGGCGGTTGGCCTGATTTTGGCATTTGATATCTGGTTTTTTGTAACAGGACAGGCTCCTGTGCCGGGAATCGCCGGGAATTTGATGACGGCAATTTCAGGGGGAATGGCCATTTTATACCTGTTTACCTACATTTATGTTTTCCCCATTCAGGCCAGATTTTATAATCCGGTCAAGTATACCATCCGTAATGCATTTATTATGTCGATTCGTCATCTGTTTCAGACAGTGGGAATTGTGTGTATGGATATTTTGATTGTGATTGGAGCGATTGCTTCACTTTTTTATATGCCTCAGATCTTCGCGCTTTTTATCCTTTTTGGAATGCCGCTTATGGCATTTGCGAATTCTTATCTGTTTGTACCGATTTTTAAAAGATATTCTCCGAAGGAAAGAGATACGCAGGATATGCGGCCTCTGTTTGAGGAGGAGGACGAAGCAACGAAGGAAGCGCTAGACCGCCTGAAAAATCAGTAAAGGGGGAAAATTCCCCTTGATTTTTCTGGTATTTTATTGTATACAATATAATGTATAATAAAAACAGGAAGTAACAGTTCAGGACATCCGATGTGAAAATGAGGGCAAAAGTATAACCACAACTGTTACAATAGAATACATCTGTTTAGCGGAAAAAAAGGGGAATGAGCAAAAATGATGACCCATCTTCGCCTGCGGGCATATGGAAAAATTAATCTGGGTCTGGATGTGACGGGGATCCGGGAGGACGGCTATCACGAGGTTCGGATGATTATGCAGACAGTGCGTCTTTATGACAGCATTGAACTTTACCGGAGTCAGAAACCGGGAATCCGTCTGGAAACCAATCTTTATTATCTGCCGGTGAATGAACAAAATTTGGCCTATAAGGCGGCAAAGCTGCTGATGGACGAATTTCATATTCAGGAAGGCCTGAAAATGCAGCTGCGAAAGTTTATCCCCGTAGCTGCCGGGATGGCAGGAGGCAGCGCGGATGCAGCCGCGGTATTGTTTGGAGTGAATAGGATGTTCGGACTGGGCTTGTCCCGGGAGGAACTGATGAAAAGAGGGGTGACACTGGGAGCCGACATCCCCTATTGTCTGTTGAGGGGAACCGCGCTGTCAGAAGGAATCGGGGAACAGCTGACGCCTCTTCCGCCGATGCCTCAGTGCCAGGTACTGATTGCTAAGCCGGGGATCAGTGTCTCAACCAAGACGGTCTACCGGGCTTTGGATGAGATGGAACTGAAGCCGGAACAGCATCCGGATATTGATGGAATGATCCGCTCCATTAGAGAGGGAGATCTGATGGCGGTTGCAGGAAAATTCGGTAATGTGCTGGAGCTGGTAACGGGGCGGAGATACCCGGTGATTGGCCATCTGGAAGAGACGATGATGGAAAAGGGAGCGGTCAATGCCATGATGAGCGGAAGCGGACCTACGGTGTTCGGGCTTTTTACTAATCCACGGGCAGCTCAGGAGGCCTATGAATACCTTCGCTACGGTGAAGGAGCGGCTCTGGCGCGCCAGGTTTATCTGACCAGTTTCTATAATACAGTATCCAGAGAAGAGTGCCTTACGGATCGGGAAGAAAGATAAGTGAGAGGAATAAAAGCGATGGAACACAATTTTAAGGTAAATATGAATGAATATCTCCCGCTGCGGGATGTGGTGTTTAATACACTTAGGCAGGCAATTTTAAAGGGGGAACTGGCTCCGGGGGAGCGTTTGATGGAAATTCAGCTGGCAGAAAAGCTTGGAGTCAGCCGTACGCCGATTCGGGAGGCTATTCGTAAGCTGGAACTGGAGGGTCTGGTGTTGATGATTCCGCGAAAAGGGGCGGAGGTGGCCAGAATCTCTGAGAAGAGTCTGAGAGATGTGCTGGAGGTGCGCCGGTCTTTGGAGGAATTGGCTATCGAACTGGCCTGCGAACGGATGACCGAGGAGGAGCTAAGAACGCTGGAGCAGGCCCAGGCTGCTTTTAAAAAGGCCATTGAGGACGGAGACGCCATGGCTATTGCGGAGACAGACGAGAGTTATCACGATTTGATTTACCAGGGAACGGGAAATGACAAACTGGTGCAGATTTTAAACAATTTGAGAGAGCAAATGTACCGTTATCGATTGGAATATATTAAGGACAGGGATAAACGTCAGATCCTGCTTTTAGAACATGACCATATTTTGAAAGCTCTTCGCGGCAGAAATATTGCGGAGGCTAAGATGGCGGTCCGGGAGCATATTGATAATCAGGAGATTACCGTTTCACGGAATATTAAGGAGAAGGAGCAGCAAACGGGAAAAGGACGGCGCTAGGAGAAGGAAGATTAACCTTCCTTCCCAGTCAAAAGGTCCAGGAAAAAGAAGCGAACTTTTACGGCAGGAGGCTCATGGTCCTCCTGCTTTTTTTCGTTTTCTGCTCCTCTTGGAAGCAAGGCCATATAATCTCGTTCGTCAACGGCTTCTTTCAGCTCGTTTTTTGAGGTTTCCGGCACAATGGCGTTGATGGAATCGGTATAGCACAGCGGTGGATAGAGGACGCACCACCAGTTACGCCCTTTACCGGAGCCTATGGTCAGACGGGCAGTGTCGTAAGTACCGCAGGGGAAAACCAGGTCTCCGTAAGCTTTGGTGGGAAAGTAGTCCCTGGTCAGGGCCAGGCTGATGGGGCAGTCCTTTCCCTGGGAGAGAAGATAGTCATGAGCTATGGATTCGATTTCCTTTTGATGGGCCAAAACCAGGGATATGGTTTCTGCCTTGGAGGCCTCCGTTCCCAGGAACTGCCGGATATATTCGATTACCAGATCCCGCACCTCCAGTTTCAGGCGCTGGTCCTCAGAGGAGTTGCTGTCTGCCAGGACATGAAAGCGCAGAATGTCCGGGGAGAGGCGTTCTGCCAGAGCCTCGCTGGATTCCAGACGAAAGGCCATGGACAGAAGAAAGGCGGTGAAAAGACAGAGAGCGGATATGCTGAAAGCAGCTTTATGTTTCATAATGGGAATCTCCTTTTTTGCAGTCTGAACTGTTACTTGTAATTCTTCCCACATATGTTATAATGTAAACGTTCTTGGGAAAGGAGTTTGAAAATTATGAGCAAACCAGTGATTGCGGTATTGTTTGGCGGTCAGTCTTCCGAGCATATTGTCTCCTGCATGTCGGCTGCCAATATCATAGAGAGAATTAATAAGGAAAAGTATCAGCTGCTGCTGATCGGTATTACCCAGGAGGGAAAATGGCTGAAAGCAGAGGATTTAAAGTCGGTGAAGGACGGTTCCTGGCAGTACGGAAAGGTGCGGGCGGCCATTTCTCCGGATGCAGAGGAAAAATGTGTGCTGCTGATGGATGGGGGACAGGTGGAGAAGGTGAAAATCGATCTGGTTTTCCCTGTTCTTCATGGGCTTTACGGGGAGGACGGAACCATCCAGGGGCTGCTGGAGCTGGCACAGATTCCCTATGTGGGCTGTGGAGTTCTGGCCTCCGCTGTATCTATGGATAAATGGTCTACAAAAATTATCGCAGACCATCTGGATATCTGCCAGGCAGAGTTTGAGCCGGTATGGCGCAGCCAGGTAGAAGAGAATTTAGGGGAAGTGCTGGACCGGATTGAGAAGCGCTTTTCCTATCCCGTATTTGTAAAGCCATCCAATGCAGGATCATCCAGAGGAGTAACCAAGGCGGAGAACCGCGAGCAGCTGAAGGCAGGACTTTTGGAGGCGGCCCGTCATGACCGGAAAATCCTGGTAGAGGAGATGATTTACGGCCGGGAGGTAGAGTGCGCGGTGTTCGGCGGCGGAACGGAGCCGGTGATTGCCTCCGGAGTGGGCGAAATTCTGGCGGCTGCGGATTTCTATGATTTTGACGCCAAATATTTTAATGAGGAATCCAGAACTGTTACAGATCCGGAACTTCCGGGAGAGGCCACAGAGACGATTCGAAAGACAGCAGTAAAGATCTTCCAGGCAGTAGACGGGTATGGTCTCGCAAGAGTGGATTTCTTTGTAAAGGAAAATGGTCAGGTAGTATTTAACGAAATCAACACCATGCCGGGATTTACGGCTATCAGTATGTATCCCATGTTGTGGGAGGCCAGAGGAATTTCCAAGGAGGAACTGGTGGAGCGATTAATCTGCCATGGAATGGAGCGCTTCCAGGCGCTGTAAATATGAGGAAAGGAAGAATCTATGACAAAGGATGTGCTGATTACCATCAGCGGCGTGCAGATGCTGGACGAAGAGGATGCGGATGTAGAGATGGTCACCAGGGGGGATTACTATCAGAAGAACGGAAAACATTACATTCTCTATGACGAGGTTATGGAGGGGTTTGACGGCCGGGTGCGGAATGTGATCAAGATTTCCCCGAACAGTGTGGATATAATCAAAAAAGGCGTGGCCAGCGCCCATATGCAGTTTGAGAAAAATAAGAAAAATTTGTCCTGCTATACCACGCCCCTGGGAGATTTGATGATCGGAATTCAGGCTAATCGGATTTCCATCGATGAAGGGGAGAATCATTTAAAGATTCAGGTGGAGTATTCGCTGGATATCAATTATCAGCATGCTTCGGAATGTAATATTTCGGTGAATGTGCAGTCGGTGTAGATTTTTTTGAGAAAATAGAGCAAGAGATAAAGAACCCGGATGAATTTTCAAAATTAGGGATTCATTCGGGCTTTTTATTGTTCTCAGCGAAACTTCTGGGAGAAGCCTTAAAATATTTGCGAAAACTGCGGTAAAAATTTGAGTAATCGTTGAAACCACAGGAATGGCTGATCGAGGTAAGTGGTATTCCTTTTTTTATCATTTCCATAGCAGCTTCTAAACGTTGCTGCAAAATAAATTGGTAGGGACTGATGCCGCAGCACTTTTTAAAAGCATGCATGAAAGAGTATTGATTCATAAAAAAATAACTGGCCAACTGGTCGATCGTAATGGGTTCCTCTAAATGCTCCAAAACGTATTGACGAACCATAGTAGGCATTTGCAAATCCGTGCTGTCGCGGTTGAAGGAATAAACGAAGGGGGCGCTGTTGCTACGGCTGATTTCCACAAATAGTTCAGTAAGATAGGCACGGCCCAAAAGGCGATCTCCGGAATTTGAACCTGGAAAAACAGAAAATAGCCGATAGAGGAGATTAAAAATACGAGAGTAAACTTCCTGGGAGTAGTGGTATACAGTAAAAATATCTTTTGTAAAACACTCGCATAGATTCAAATCAGGGGAAGAAAGTTGTGCCAGAGTGCGGGCGGAAACGTGAAGAGCAATTCGCTCATAAGGTTTTGTGCGGTCAATTAGCACAGGGCAGTGGGGCTGGTGATGGTTTAAAAATAAAATATCTTTTGGCTGAAGGAAAAAGGTACTTCCTGCGGTTTTATATTGAATTCGTCCGGCAATTAGAACAAACATCTCGAAAAAATCATGTACATGAGTGTAGAGATGAGTGCTGTTGGTATCAGAGTAAAAGAAAATCCGAAAATCTTTATCAATGTCGTAGGTATGAGAAATGAATGCTTGCTTTTTTATATCCATATTGTGAAAACCTCCATCTAATAGTTTTATAATACTAAAAAGAAAGAAAAAAATCAAAGAAAAGCAGACGAAATAATCAAAAAAAATCTCAATAAAAAAATAGTTTGAGCAGGAATTACAATATAAATCACAGGAATCACATGGCAGCTAACTAGGAAAGACGATATAATGTACTTACACTTTTCGGAATTGAGGAGAGAGAAAATCTAGGAGGAGGAAGACGATGGATAAAGTTCGTTTTGCTGTTGCGGGCTGCGGCTTTATAGGCGCACTTCATGCAAGGGTGATTCGGGGAATTCCCTCAGCAGAGGTTACGGCGGTGCTGGATACCACGGCAAAGAAAGCTGAGAAGATGGCTGCTGAATATAACTGCGCATGGTATACCAGGGCAGAAGATATGCTTGCAGATCCAAATGTGGATGCGGTGGCGATCTGCCTGCCGTCCGGCCTGCATCAGGAATTAACCATATTGGCTGCAAGAGCTGGAAAACATGTAATCTGTGAAAAGCCCATGGATATCCGCCTGGATTCCGCCAGGGCCATGATCAAGGCCTGCCGGGAAAATCGGGTACGTCTGGGGATTATTATGCAGCATCGTTTCGATGAGCCGGTACAGCTGTTAAAAAAGGCGATTCGGGAGGGCTGGATGGGAAGGCTTTTATGGGGGGCCTCCAGAACGATCTGGTACAGAGATGATGCTTACTACTCCAATCCCTGGAGAGGAACTTGGAAGTATGACGGGGGTGGCGCCCTGATGAATCAGTCCATCCACTACATTGATCTTCTGCTTTCCATTATGGGAGATGTCAAAAGTGTCAGCGCCAAGTGCCGGACCCTGGGACACCCGCAGATCGAAACAGAGGATGTGGGACTGGCGGACCTGGAGTTTAAGAACGGCGCGCTGGGTACCATTGAAGGGACAACGGTATCTTATCCGGGCCTTTATGCGGAGCTCGCTGTTTTTGGAGAAAAAGGAACGGTAATCATACGAAATGATCATTTGGCATTTTACCGGTTTAAGGACGGGGAAAAACCTGAATTTGAAGCAGCATTGAATCCGGAGGCGGCCAACCAGCTGAATTTGAGCCCTGAGATCGAGGATACGTCTCACCGCAGGCAGTATGAGGATTTTGTCCATGCGGTTCTGACGGGGACGGATCCGGCCGTAACAGGAGAAGAGGGAATTAAAAGTTTGGAGGTAATCCGGGCGATCTATCAGTCATCGGATGAGAAACGGGAGATTTATTTGTA
This sequence comes from uncultured Clostridium sp., assembly GCA_900547035.1. Classification (GTDB taxonomy): domain Bacteria; phylum Bacillota; class Clostridia; order Lachnospirales; family Lachnospiraceae; genus Enterocloster; species Enterocloster excrementigallinarum. Next base: position 26,255 of record URFM01000027.1, read on the forward strand.
AATCATATATTAAAATAATGGAAGGGAGAGTTACTATGAGAAAAACATGGAGAACAGTGATCGGATGCATGCTTGCGGCGGCTATGCTGGCAGGATGCTCTTCCAGCGCTTCAGGAACCGGCGAAACGTCGGCGGCAGCTAGCCAGGAGGCGACGGAAGCTGCAACGGAAGCGGCGGAGACGGAAGCTGAGGCAGAGGAACCGGCAGCGTCAGAGGAAGCGTCCGGCACAAACAGTGAATATCCGGAGCGTCCGGTTACCGCAGTGGTAGCCTGGGGCGTAGGCGGAGGACAGGACCTGATGGTCAGAACCGTAGCCAACTACTTTAAAGACTATGCCAACAACCAGTCCATGGTGATCTCGAATATCGAAGGCGGTTCCAGTGTACAGGGTGTGACGGAATATATTGGCTATGAGGAGGACGGCTACAATCTGTTAAGCTGGGCCACTGCTCAGACCATCAAAACCCACATGCAGGAAACCAATTATTCCGTATCGGATTTCCAGCCCGTATGCAATATTGTCAGCGGAAATCCATACATCCTGGTTCGCGCTGATTCGGAGTTTGAGACGGTCAATGATCTGGTAGAATACGCCAAGGCCAATCCCGGAGCGCTTACCATAGGAAATTCCGGCGCAGGAGGCGGCAACCATCTGGCAGCGCTTCAGTTCTGCCTGGAAGCAGGAATCGAGGCAACTCACATTGGTTACGAGAGCGGATCTGCCTCCGCACAGGCTACCTTAAGCGGAGAAGTGGACTGCTCCATGAACGTTCCGTCCGAAGGTCTGGCCAATGTGGAGTCCGGTGAGCTGCGCATGCTCTGCATTCTTGCAGAAGAGCGTTCGGACTTCTTCCCGGATGTTCCCACTGCAATCGAAGAGGGAATCAATGTAGTGAACCAGCAGAACCGTGGATTTGTGATTCATAAGAGTGTTCCGGCAGAAATCGTACAGCGGCTGGAAGAGATCTTCAAGCAGATTGCAGAAGATGAGAATTTCCAGGCTCAGGCGAAGGATCTGGAGATGGAAGTGAAATGGATGGGAACAGAGGAATACGCCGAGTATCTGGCACAAGAGGACGAGCTGTATAAGGGAATTATCCAGTCCAATGGACTTGGCGACAAATATTAAGTACGAACGAAACGACGGAATACAGCTGGGGGCTGCTGCGCCAGTGATTGAAAAATCGCGGCGCGGCGGCCCTAACGTAAAAGGAGATGAGGAGACTTATGACAAACAGGGCGGACTGCATTGCCGGCGCCGGCGTCACAGCGTTGGCGGTACTGGTATATTATGAAGCGTCAAAATTCCCGGAAGCGGCAAAAGGGCTGGGAGCAGGAGGATTTCCGAAGTTTATTGCAATATGTCTGGGGGTTCTGGGGGTATTGCTTGTGATTACTTCCTATTTAAAATGGCAGAAAAACAAAGATCAGGAACGCAATGTGCTGACTGTGAATGACCTGGTCGGGGCCGCAATGATTGCGGTAACCTTCTGGCTGTATATTGTTTTGGTCAGACCTTTGGGATATATTGCGGCAACAAGTATTTTCAGTGGAATCTTGATGGTCATCTATGGGGAAAGAAAGTGGTTCCGCCTGATATTGATTTGTGTAGGATTTTCCGTGATTGCTTTCTTCCTGTTCCGAAACGTGTTTTATGTAATGCTGCCGACCGGCAGTCTTTTTTAAGAAGGAGGTGAAAGGATGACTTACGACTGGGGACTGATTGTTGCGAATTTATTTGATCCGTCCACTCTGTTGATGATGCTGGTAGGCTGTATCGGAGGAATCATAGTAGGCGCGATTCCGGGACTGGGAGGCTCCACAGGAATTATCCTTCTGCTGCCTCTGATTTATAACCTGGAAATGGTGCCGGCCCTGGTAGTGATGGCGGGAATGTTCTGCGGCACCATGTACAGCGGAGCTCTGCCGGCAATTTTAATCCAGACTCCGGGAACACCGTCAGCGGCGATGACTTCTCTGGACGGATATCCCATGGCTCAGGCTGGCAAAGCGGGAAAGGCTATTACCGTAGCGCTGGTATCCTCCGTGCTGGGAGGACTGGCTTCCGGATTCTGTCTGATGTTTATCTCGCCGCTTCTGGCGAGATTTGCTCTGCAGTTTCAGGCACCGGAGTATTTTGCCCTTGCATTGTTTGGACTTACGTTGATCGCGGATGCCAGCAGCAACTTTATTAAGGGAATGATTACCGGTTTCCTGGGACTTTTGATGGGCTGTGTGGGCGTGGATGTGATTACGGGGACCTCCCGTTTTACCTTTGGTTCTACTATGCTGTTGGGAGGCATTGAGATACTGCCTTTGCTGGTAGGATTGTTTGCTATGTCTCATGTGATGACGGAGGTGACCAACCGTGCTCCAGTTATCAAACAGGATAAGGATTACGGCTCGTTCATGCTCACGGCAGAAGAATGGAAACTGATTTTGATGCCCATGGTGGTAGCTACCGTGGTGGGTTTTGTAGTGGGAATCGCTCCCGGAGCGGGCGGCGCTATTGCCTGTATACTTGGCTATGAGATGTCCAAAAAAGTGGCCAAACACCCGGAAATGTATGGAAAGGGATCCATAGAAGGCTTGGCTGCAGCAGAATGCGCCAACAACGCCACAACGGGAGGCGATATGATTCCTCTGATTACCCTGGGAGTACCGGGAGATGCGGTGACAGCGGTTATGCTAGGAGCATTTATGCTGATTGGTATTAAACCGGGGCCTGCCCTGTTCCAGGAGCATGGAAATGAGATGCAGACCTTCTTCCTGGCTTTTATCCTGATTCAGTTCGTTATCTTAATTGTAGGAGCTCTGGGAACAAAGCTGTGGATTAAAATCCTGGACATTCCAAAGACAGTCCTTCTGCCACTGGTGCTGATGTTCTGCTTTTTGGGCGCTTATTCTCAGGCAGGTAGCACACGAGATGCGCTGTTCGCATTGGGTTTTGCTGTTTTGGGCTACTTCATGAAGAAGTTTGACTTCCCTGCTCCTCCAATGATTTTAGGTCTGATTCTAGGACCTACAGCGGAGCAGAACTTAAATCGTATGTTGATGATTCACGACGATTGGACTATTCTATTTACCAGACCTATATCTGCGGTTTTGATGGCGATATCTATTTTTACCATTGTATGGAGCATGACGGATAACCTGAGAAAAAGAATAAAGGAGAAAAAGCAAATTGGAATACAGGCATGAATTTGAAATAAAGCTGGAACGCATCCGAATGATGCTGAAAGAGGAGCAGCTTTATGGCTGCTACATCAAGCGCCAGGATAATTTTGCTTGGCTGACCTGCGGAAAAGTCAACTATGTAGCGGTAGGAGACTTTGGAAACTGTGGTCTTCTAGTGACACAGGAAAAACTGTACGCGATTACAAACAACATTGAAGCGCCGCGTATGAGGGAAGAGGAAAAGCTGGAGGAAATGGGCTTTTCTATTCTGGAAGGCGTATGGCATCAAACAGATTTTGAAAAACAGGAAATTCAGCGAATCTGCCAGAAACAGCCGGTGGGCTACGATCACAGAGGCGATGGGGCGGATCTCAGCAGCCGTATCCAGCAGCTGAGATTTTCACTGACAGAAGAGGAAGTGTCACGTTATCAGGAAGGAGGAAAGTTGGCTTCCAGATTGATTGAGGAAACCGCAGCTTCCCTTCGTCCCGGTGATACAGAACTTACCGTGGTGGGAAGAGCTGCCTGTCTGGCAAGGGAGGCCGGCCTGGATGTCATATCTCTGTTCTGCGGCTCGGACGAGCGGATTTACCGATACCGTCATGCGATTCCTACAGAAAAAGTCATACGGGAGAGAGTTCAGATGGGAGGTAATCTCAGGTACAAAGGACTGGTAATTTGCTGTACCAGATATGTGAATTTTATTCCAGTCTCTGAGGAACTGAAAAAGCAATATATAGACAACGTACGGATCGACTGTACCATGATTGCTAATTCTATACCAGGAGAAAGCTATCAGACTCCGTTTCTGGCTGGTAAAAAAGCGTATGAAGAACTGGGATACGGCCAGGAGTTTGAAAAACATCATCAGGGCGGGCCTATTGGATATACAGCCCGAGATTACCGCATTGATTTTAGTCATCATGGAGTCATTGCTCCCAATCAGGGATTTTGTTGGAATCCATCCATTACAGGAACTAAAAGCGAAGATACTGTAATTGCTACTGTTAATGGGCCGTTGTTTATCTCATCACCTTGTCTGTTCCCGGCCATTGAACTGAAAGTATGCGGACAGTCATTTAAGCGCCCATATATATTGGAAAAATATTAGTTACATAAACAGAATACAGTCTGTAAGTATTAAAAAATGCCGTCTCAGTCATTGCTGCTGAAACGGCATTCTTTTACTTCTTTTCGTCTTTTTTCTTATCCTTTTTAAAACGTGAGAAAAATCCTTTTTTCTGAGGAGCCGCCGGAATGCTTCCGCCCCGGACGCTCTTAATCTGGGATATGTAAAGGCCGCTTAAGACAACCTTCGCTTCTGTCTTAACGGGAAGAGTCTGGAATACCCGCTCGTCTGCAACCAAAGTGACAATCTTCGGGCCGATTTTCGCCTTTACGATGGGTACCTTGGTCCAGCGCAGATATCTGGGCGTCTGGTCCAGCACCATCTTGGGAAGTCCGGCCTGAACTGCCTGGGTCATCTTGACTTTCTTTTTATCAATGACCAGCAGAGAGACGGTCTGAGCGGCAGCTTCCAGAAGCTGTTCCTGTTCCAGCTGACGTTTTTGCAGCTTGCTCCCCAGAAAATACAGGACAGCCATCACCACAACGCCGATAATTAGAAGAATCAAGACTACATTTAAAATGGTTTGCAGCATGGGAAATAATACCTCCGACCTGATTGTATAGTAGAACCCGCCCTCTGAAAAGGCATTTCCCTGACCAGAGGACATTCTATAACAGTATATCATTTCCTATGTAAAAATGCAAGCAAAAAATCCTTGACACCTTGACAACCCTATGATATTATGAAATGTGCGTTATTATGGCAGGATGGGTGATTTGCGCCCTAAAGCCATGTCCGAAATGAGTGTCGCGGAATGCGGATACCCTCCGCAAAACCGCAAGATTTAAGAAAACAGGGGTGAAACGTCGAATGGAGAAATGCAGAATACGTCCGGTACCGGCCGGGAAGAGCGTAAGAATGAGCTATTCAAGGCAGAAAGAAGTCCTTGAGATGCCCAACCTCATTGAGATTCAGAAAGACTCCTATCAGTGGTTCCTGAAAGAGGGACTGAAGGAAGCCTTTGATGATATCTCTCCCATTGCAGACTTTGCGGGTCATCTGAGTCTGGAATTTGTGGACTTTACATTATGTAAAGATGATGTGAAATACACCATCGAGGAGTGTAAAGAACGAGATGCAACTTACGCTGCGCCACTAAAGGTAAAGGTAAGACTGTACAATAAGGATAAAGACGAAATGAATGAGCACGAGATCTTCATGGGCGATTTGCCTCTGATGACAGATACCGGCTCATTTGTAATCAACGGCGCAGAGCGTGTTATCGTCAGCCAGCTGGTTCGCTCTCCGGGTATTTACTATGGCATTGGCCACGATAAGGTAGGTAAGGAACTGTTTACCTGTACTGTAATCCCCAACCGGGGCGCGTGGCTGGAGTACGAAACAGACTCCAACGACGTTTTCTATGTCCGTGTAGACCGGACCCGGAAAGTGCCGGTGACGGTGCTGATTCGTGCCCTGGGCTACGGGACCAACGCCGAAATCCTGGAACTGTTCGGCGAGGAGCCCAAGCTTTTGGCCAGCTTCGGCAAGGACACATCCGATAACTATCAGGATGGCCTGCTGGAATTATATAAGAAGATTCGTCCCGGCGAGCCGCTGTCTGTGGACAGTGCGGAGAGCCTGTTAAATAGTATGTTCTTTGACCCCAGAAGATACGATTTGGCAAAGGTTGGACGCTATAAATTTAATAAAAAGCTTTCCTTTAAATACCGCTTAAACGGCCAGACCTTGGCGGAAGACGTGGTGGACACTTCTACCGGCGAAATTCTGGCAGAGGCGGGGACCAAGCTGGATAAGGCCAAGGCCATGGAGATCCAGAACGCCGGCGTTCCCTATGTTTGGGTGGATGGTCCCACCAGAAAACAGAAGGTGCTCTCCAACATGATGGTGGAGCTTGGCGCCCATGTGTCCTTTGATCCGGAAGAGGTTGGGGTGACAGAGTTAGTATACTACCCGGTGCTGTCCTCCATCCTGGCAGAAGCTGGGGATGACGAGGAGGCCTTAAAGGAGGCCCTCCGCAAGAACATCCATGATCTGATTCCCAAGCATATCACAAAGGAGGATATTATCGCCTCCATTAACTATAATATGCATCTGGAGGAGGAAGTTGGAACCTCCGACGATATTGACCATCTGGGCAACCGCCGGATCCGCGCGGTGGGCGAGCTTCTGCAGAACCAGTACCGCATCGGTCTGTCCCGTATGGAGCGTGTGGTAAGAGAGCGTATGACCACCCAGGATATGGACGGCATTACGCCCCAGTCCTTAATCAATATTAAGCCGGTGACGGCTGCTGTGAAGGAGTTTTTCGGAAGCTCCCAGCTGTCCCAGTTCATGGATCAGAACAACCCGCTGGCTGAGCTGACCCACAAGCGGCGTCTTTCCGCCCTGGGCCCTGGCGGTCTGTCCAGAGACCGTGCCGGATTCGAGGTGCGTGACGTACACTATACCCACTACGGCCGTATGTGCCCCATCGAGACTCCTGAGGGTCCCAACATCGGTCTGATCAACTCCCTGGCAACCTATGCCCGGGTGAACCAGTACGGCTTTATCGAGGCTCCTTACCGGGTGGTGGATAAGACAACGGATCCCGCGAACCCGAGGGTTACGGATGAGGTAATCTACCTGACCGCTGATGAGGAAGACAACTTTGTAGTGGCGCAGGCGAACGAGCCTCTGGATGAGGAAGGCCATTTCATTCACAATAATGTATCCGGCCGTTTCCGCACAGAGACATCCGAGTTCCAGAAGCGTACCATTGACCTGATGGACGTTTCTCCTAAGATGGTATTCTCTGTAGCTACAGCTATGATTCCTTTCCTGCAGAACGACGATGCGAACCGCGCCCTGATGGGTTCCAACATGCAGCGTCAGGCAGTGCCTCTTCTGACCACGGAAGCGCCTGCGGTAGGTACGGGAATCGAGGGCAAGGCGGCCGTTGACTCCGGCGTGTGCGTTGTGGCAAAGAACGCCGGCGTGGTGCTGCGCTCCGCTTCCAATGAAATTATCATCAAGCGGGACAGCGATGGAAACAAAGATGTTTACCATCTGACCAAGTTTAAGAGAAGCAACCAGAGCAACTGCTACAATCAGAAGCCTATTGTTTATAAGAACGACCATGTGGAAGCCGGCGAGGTGATCGCGGACGGCCCCTCCACCTGCCAGGGAGAGATCGCTCTTGGAAAGAACCCCCTGATCGGATTTATGACCTGGGAGGGCTACAACTACGAGGATGCGGTTCTGCTTTCCGAGCGTCTGGTGCGGGATGATGTATACACCTCCATCCACATCGAGGAGTACGAGGCAGAGGCCAGAGACACCAAGCTGGGACCGGAGGAGATCACCAGAGACGTTCCCGGCGTAGGTGAGGACGCCCTGAAGGATCTGGACGAGCGGGGAATTATCCGCATCGGAGCTGAGGTCCGCGCAGGAGACATCCTGGTCGGAAAAGTAACTCCCAAGGGAGAGACGGAGCTGACCGCTGAGGAGCGCCTGCTGAGAGCGATCTTTGGCGAGAAGGCAAGAGAAGTAAGGGATACTTCCTTGAAGGTGCCCCACGGCGCATACGGAATTATTGTGGACGCCAAGGTATTTACCAGAGAGAACGGCGACGAGCTGAGCCCTGGCGTCAATGAGACGGTCCGCATCTACATTGCCCAGAAGCGTAAGATTTCTGTGGGCGATAAGATGGCAGGACGTCACGGAAACAAGGGTGTTGTGTCCCGTGTGCTTCCGGTTGAGGATATGCCCTTCCTGCCCAACGGCCGTCCCCTGGACATTGTGCTGAACCCCCTGGGCGTGCCGTCCCGTATGAATATCGGACAGGTGCTGGAGATCCATCTGAGCCTGGCGGCGAAAGCTCTTGGCTTTAATGTTTCCACCCCCATCTTTGACGGGGCAAATGAGAATGATATTCAGGATACCCTGGAGCTGGCAAACGATTACGTCAACAGTTCCTGGGAAGACTTTGAAGCAAAATATAAAGATGTGCTGCGTCCCGAGGTCATGGACTACCTGGGAAGCCATCTGGAGCACAGGGAGCTGTGGAAGGGCGTGCCCATCAGCCGTGATGGAAAGGTGCGCCTGAGAGACGGACGGACCGGTGAATATTTTGACGGAGCCGTTACTATCGGCCACATGCATTATCTGAAGCTCCACCACCTGGTAGACGATAAGATCCATGCCCGTTCTACCGGCCCATACTCCCTGGTAACCCAGCAGCCTCTGGGCGGAAAAGCTCAGTTCGGCGGCCAGCGTTTCGGAGAGATGGAGGTTTGGGCCCTGGAGGCTTATGGTGCGTCCTACACCCTGCAGGAGATCATGACCGTGAAATCCGACGATGTGGTGGGACGTGTGAAGACCTACGAGGCTATCATCAAAGGCGAAAATATTCCGGAACCCGGTGTGCCTGAGTCCTTCAAGGTACTGCTCAAGGAGATGCAGTCCCTGGGCCTGGACGTACAGGTTCTGCGGGACGACGGAACCGAAGTGGAGATGACCGAGAACATCGACTACGGCGATACGGAGCTGAGAGCTATGCTGGAAGGCGACCGCCGTTACGAAGACCGGGAGTCCTATGGCTCTCACGGTTTCCAGGAGCAGGAGTTCAAGAACGACGAGCTGGTGAATGTGGGAGAAGATAATGATTCTTCCTATGAGCATGACAGCTACACCGACGACTATACGGACGACTACTATGACAGCAGCTCTGACAGCATGGATTTAGGCGATGATTTTGCTGATGATGGAGAAGAAGAATAATAGAAGGGAGTAACGTTCATGCCGGAAACTAATGAAACTTATCATCCGATGACATTTGATGCCATCAAGATTGGTCTGGCCTCCCCTGAGAAGATTCTGGAGTGGTCCCATGGCGAGGTAAAGAAGCCGGAAACCATCAACTACAGAACCTTAAAACCGGAGAAAGATGGTCTGTTCTGTGAGAGAATCTTCGGACCCAGCAAGGACTGGGAGTGTCACTGCGGTAAATACAAGAAAATTCGTTATAAAGGCGTGATCTGCGACCGCTGCGGCGTGGAGGTAACCAAGTCCAGCGTGCGCCGTGAACGCATGGGTCACATTAAGCTGGCGGCTCCCGTATCCCATATCTGGTATTTTAAGGGAATTCCCAGCCGTATGGGCCTGATTCTGGATATTTCTCCCAGAACTCTGGAGAAGGTGCTGTATTTTGCCTCCTACATTGTACTGGATCCCGGTTCCACCAGCCTGCAGTATAAGCAGGTTCTTTCCGAGAAGGAGTACCGGGAAGAGGTGGAGAAGTACGGCGGTACCGGCGGCTTCCGTGTCGGAATGGGCGCTGAAGCCATCCAGGAGCTTTTAAAAGCCATTGATCTGGAAAAGGATTCCGCAGAGCTTCGCAAGGCGTTAAACGATGCGACCGGACAGAAACGGGCCAGAATCATCAAGCGGCTGGAGGTTGTGGAGGCTTTCTTAAGCTCCGGAAACCGTCCTGAGTGGATGATTATGGATGTAATTCCTGTCATTCCGCCGGATATCCGTCCCATGGTACAGCTGGACGGCGGACGTTTCGCAACGTCTGACCTGAATGATCTGTACCGCCGGATTATCAACCGGAACAACCGTCTTGCAAGACTTTTGGAGCTGGGCGCTCCGGACATCATTGTCCGCAACGAGAAGCGCATGCTCCAGGAGGCGGTAGACGCGTTAATTGACAACGGCCGCCGGGGACGCCCCGTGACCGGCCCCGGAAACAGAGCCTTAAAATCCCTTTCCGATATGTTAAAGGGTAAGCAGGGACGTTTCCGTCAGAACCTTTTGGGTAAGCGTGTGGACTACTCCGGACGTTCCGTTATCGTAGTAGGTCCTGAGCTGAAGATTTACCAGTGCGGTCTGCCCAAGGAAATGGCCATTGAGCTGTTCAAGCCCTTCGTAATGAAGGAGCTGGTATCCAACGGAACCGCCCACAACATTAAGAACGCCAAGAAGATGGTGGAGCGCCTGCAGCCTGAGGTTTGGGATGTGCTGGAGGATGTGATCAAGGAGCATCCCGTGATGCTGAACCGTGCTCCTACGCTGCACAGACTGGGCATCCAGGCGTTTGAGCCCATTCTGGTAGAAGGTAAGGCCATCAAGCTTCATCCCCTGGTGTGTACCGCTTTCAATGCGGACTTTGACGGAGACCAGATGGCAGTTCACCTGCCGCTGTCGGTGGAAGCTCAGGCGGAGTGCCGCTTCCTGCTGCTCAGCCCCAACAACCTGTTAAAGCCTTCGGACGGCGGCCCCGTGGCTGTTCCGTCTCAGGATATGGTTCTGGGTATTTACTATCTGACCCAGGAGCGCCCCGGCGTGAAGGGCGAAGGAATGGTATTTAAGAACGTCAACGAGGCTATTCTGGCTTATGAAAATGGCGCCGCCACCCTTCACTCCAAGGTAAAGGTCCGTGTATCCAAGACCATGCCCGATGGTACGGTAAAGACAGGCACCATCGAATCCACCATTGGACGTTTCATTTTTAACGAGATTATTCCTCAGGATTTGGGATTTGTGGATCGTTCTATTCCCGGCAACGAGCTGAAGCTGGAAGTGGATTTCCACGTTGCCAAGAAGCAGTTAAAGCAGATTTTGGAAAAGGTGATCAACGTACACGGCGCTACCCAGACGGCAGTGACCCTGGACGATATCAAGGCCATCGGTTACAAGTATTCTACCAGAGCGGCCATGACCGTTTCCGTTTCCGATATGACGGTGCCGGCCAGCAAGCCTAAGCTGATTGCGGATGCCCAGGAAACCGTGGACCGTATTGCCAAAAACTACCGCCGTGGTTTGATTACGGAGGAAGAGCGTTATAAAGAGGTAATTGAAACCTGGAAAACCACGGATGATCAGCTGACCCACGACCTGCTGACAGGACTGGATAAGTATAATAACATCTACATGATGGCTGATTCCGGAGCCCGTGGTTCCGACAAGCAGATTAAGCAGCTGGCCGGAATGCGTGGACTGATGGCGGACACCACAGGACACACCATTGAGCTGCCGATCAAGTCCAACTTCCGTGAAGGACTGAACGTACTGGAGTATTTCCTTTCCGCTCATGGAGCCCGTAAGGGTCTGTCTGATACGGCTCTGCGTACCGCTGACTCTGGTTACTTGACCAGACGCCTGGTAGACGTTTCTCAGGATTTGATTATCCGTGAGACCGACTGCTGCGAGGGCAAGGAGATCCCCTACATGGAGATCCGCTCCTTCATGGACGGCAACGAGGTGATCGAGGATCTTCAGGAGAGAATCACCGGCCGTTATATTGCGGAAACCATCACCGATCCGGATACGGGAGAGGTTGTAGTAAAGGCCAATCACATGTGTACCCCCAAACGGGCGGCCGCTGTGATGAAAGTGCTCAACAAGACCGGACGTAAGTCCGTTAAAATTCGTACCGTATTAAGCTGTAAGTCCCACATCGGCGTGTGCGCCAAGTGCTACGGCGCCAACATGGCCACCGGCCAGCCGGTTCAGGTGGGTGAGGCGGTTGGAATCATCGCCGCTCAGTCCATCGGTGAGCCCGGTACACAGCTGACCATGCGTACCTTCCATACCGGCGGCGTGGCCGGCGGCGATATCACACAGGGTCTTCCCCGTGTAGAGGAGCTGTTTGAGGCCCGTAAGCCCAAGGGTCTTGCCATCATCACTGAGTTCGGCGGTGTGGTAAGCGTAAAGGACACCAAGAAGAAGAGAGAGATTACGGTGACCGATGAGTCTACCGGAAACTCCAAGACTTATCTGATTCCTTACGGTTCCAGAATCAAAGTAACCGAGGGACAGGTGCTGGAGGCCGGTGATGAGCTGACGGAAGGAAGCATTAACCCCCACGATATTCTGAAGATTAAGGGCGTGCGAGCTGTACAGGATTATATGATCCAGGAAGTGCAGCGTGTATACCGTCTCCAGGGCGTGGAAATCAATGATAAGCACATTGAGATGATTGTTCACCAGATGTTAAAGAAGGTGAAGGTGGAAGAGAGCGGAGACAGCGATGTGCTGCCCGGCGTATCTATGGATGTGCTGGAGTTCAACGAGATGAACGAGAAGCTGATCGCCGAGGGTAAGAAGCCCGCCGAGGGCAAGCAGGTGATGCTGGGTATTACCAAGGCGTCCCTTGCTACGGATTCCTTCCTGTCCGCCGCATCCTTCCAGGAGACCACCAAGGTTCTGACCGAGGCGGCCATCAACGGCAAGGTGGATCACCTGATCGGCCTGAAGGAGAACGTGATCATCGGTAAGCCCATCCCGGCTGGTACCGGCATGAAACGCTACCGTCAGGTGAAGCTGGATTCCGAGCTTGCGGCTCCCGAGGATGAGCTGGTGCTTTCCGGCGAGGAAGATGAACTGGACTCCATCAACGAGGACAATGTAGCTGAGGAGGTTCTGGACATCGACGATACGGCGGAGTCTGTGGAAGAGGCCGCTGCAGGCGAAGGCGATGCCCCGGTATCTTCGGAGAATGACAGCGAACCGGAGACAGAAGAAGGTTCTCAAGAGGAAGAGAATTCAGAAGAATAGAGTACTTGAGGCATCTGATCAGCAGGTGCGGATAGAAAAATAAAAAAGAACCGCGGAGTACGGAAACGTGCCAGCGGTTCTTTTTGACTTGAGGATAGAAAAATAAAGGAGTATAATCATTTACAGAGCGAAAAATCGCATTCGAACAGAAAAATGGAGGAAGTACGGAAAATGAAATACGATTTTACATCCATTATGAACCGTAAAGGAATGGACGCTTCGGCAGTGGACGCCCTGGGGAATGGAGGAAGCGCTCCGGCGGCGCCAAAAGAAGGCTTTGACCCTATCCCTATGTGGGTGGCGGACATGAATTTCCCTACGGTTCCTACGATTATGGAAGCGGTAGGAAAGCGCCTGGAGCATCCGGCCTTTGGATACTTTGCCCCCAGAAAGGAATATTTTGACGCCATTATCAACTGGCAGAAGAGCCGCAACGGCGTGACCGGTCTGACCCCGGAGTGCATCGGATATGAAAACGGCGTTCTGGGCGGCGTCATCAGCGCTCTGAATGTGCTCTGCTCCAGGGGAGACAAGGTTCTGGTCCATGCGCCCACCTATATCGGCTTTACCAACAGCCTGACCAATAATGGTTATCATATTGTCCACAGCCCTTTGCTGAAGGATGAAAATGGCGTATGGCGGATGGATTACGAGGATATGGAGAAGAAACTTTCCGAGGAGAAGATTCACGCCGCGATTTTCTGCTCCCCCCACAATCCCTGTGGCCGGGTGTGGGAGCGCTGGGAGATTGAGAAGGCTATGGAGCTGTATCAAAAGTACGATGTGACGGTGATTTCCGATGAGATTTGGTCCGACCTGATTACCATAGGACATCATCATATTCCGACCCAGAGCGTTTCGGAGGATGCGAAGATGAGGACCATTGCCCTCTATGCCCCCTCCAAAACCTTTAATCTGGCAGGACTGGTGGGAAGCTACCATATTATTTATAATCCATACTTGAGAGACCGGATTTTAAAAGAGTCCTCTCTGTCTCACTATAATTCCATGAATGTGCTGTCTATGTACGCTCTGATTGGAGCTTATACCAGGGAAGGGCAGGAGTGGCTGGAGGAATTGCGGCAGGTGATTACGGGGAACGTCGATTTTGCCTGCGATTATATCAAAGAGCATTTTAGAGGGGTAGAGGTGTTCCGGCCGGAAGGCACCTACATGCTGTTTGTGGACTGTACCAAGTGGTGCGAGGAGCATGGAAAAACCATTGAAGACGTAGAGCGGGCTGCCTGGGATGTAGGGGTTGCCTTCCAGGACGGCAGAATGTTTTTCGGTCCCTGTCATGTGCGAATTAATCTGGCCCTGCCCCGCTCCAGAGTGGAGGAGGCCTTCAGGCGTCTGGATGAGTATGTGTTTCATGCGTAGAGCATCTTCGTCTCGCAGCAGAGGAGGACGGCAGCTTTCCCGGAACCGCCGGATCGGCATGATTTGTGATAACGATGGTTGGAAAGGAGATATGGCATGAAGCTGGAAGTATTTTTCGACTATATATGCCCCTACTGCTACAGGGGGCAGGACAATCTGGATGCGATGCTGAAAAAATATCCCAGGCTGGAAATCCTGTGGCGGCCCTGTGAGGCCCATCCCAGGCCTGAACCGGCCCGGGTCCACAGCGATGTAGCCATCGAAGGGATGTATTTTCTTCAGGAAGCGGGAGGGGATGTGGACCGGTACAATCACCTGGTATACGAGGCCCACTATGAGCTGGGGCAGAATATCGCGGACCCAGCGCTCCTGGCCAAAATCGGTGGAACGTGCGGAGTCAATGCAAGTGAGATGGAAAAGGCCCTGAGAGAACACTGGTATAAAGAAAAGGTTGTCCAGGGAAACCAGCTGGCCTGGGGAGAGAAAAAGCTGGAAGCGGTTCCCAGCTACTGTGCCGGCGACCGGGTTTTAGGTTCCGGCGACGGATTTATGGTGCCTAGGGACGATTTGGACCATTTTTTGAAAGAGCTAGATAATCGATAAATTGCCAGAGAGAAAGAATGCCGGCAGAGCCGCGGAGCGTCCGCGGCTCTTTTTAAGTGCAGTTTATGGGATGATTGAATATGTGCAGATATTAGAGTATAATGAAAGAAATTTTAGTGTTTTAAAACCAGGTCGCCGGTTGAGTCGTCTAATTGATGTAAGAAGAAAAAATATGATTTTGGAGGGAATGACCATGAAGCGGAATTTGGTAAAAATGATGATGGCAGCGGCGGCATTGGGCGTGACAGCGGCTCCTGTTTCGGGACTCGCTATGACTTCCTATGGAGGCGTGTGGCAGCAGGGAACCGGTGAGAATGCGGGAAAATGGTGGTATGACGAGGAGAACGGCACATATGCCGCCAATGGGTGGCGCTGGATCGATGGAAATAACGATGGAATTGCGGAAAATTACTGTTTTGACCAGAACGGCTGGCTTTACGTTTCCACCACAACTCCGGATCAGAAGACCGTCAATGAAAGCGGAGCCAGGGTTGTAAATGGGGAAGTGGTTACAATGGCATTGGATTCAGGCGATGAAAGTTTCTCCGTTTCCGGAGGAGGAACGCTGGAGGCAAAGACCTACGAAGGGATTGAATTCAGCCTTGAGAATCTGGGGGTCAGCAGTATGGCGGTGGGCTCCATCCTTTATCCGAAGGCGAATACCGTAACGGCTCAGCGGATTCTGGAGAAAAAGGCATTTTACGAAACGGGAACCGACAGTTCCTGGATGACATCTCAGCAGCAGAATGCGGTGGACCAGTTTATTGCAGACTGGAAATCCGGATATATCCAAGATTCCATGTCCGATGAGGAGAAGTGCAGAGTCATTTATGACTGGCTGACAGAGAATGTAACCTATGACAAGAGTGCGCCGAACGACCAGTCCTCCTACGGAGCACTGATTGACAAAAGATGTGTCTGCGGAGGATTTGCAAACAGCTTTATGGCGCTCGGAAAAGCTTGCGGACTGGATGTAAAATATCTGATTGCAACCAACCATGCCTTAAATCTGGTGAATCTGGATGGTAGGTGGTACCTGATGGACGCCACCCAGAAGAAATATAAAGGAGGAAGTACCACGGATGTTTACTACCTTCATACCACACTGGAGGGAGAAGAGTCCGTAGAGGAAAAGGTCGAGGAGAGAAAAGAGAAATATGCCAACCGGACCAGTGAGATTGCTGGGGATAATGAACGCCACAGTCAGTGGGCTGGGGAGAGCATTGCGGAAGGGGCAGTATACCAGGCGGACGATGGAGATTTGATTCCGGAAATCCTGGATTACGTCTATGGTGAGGTGATTGGAAAAAATAGTTCCCAGCGGATTAATGTTGTTGTCTATACGGGAGGAAGAAATTTCCAGGCATTCAATAAAATGGAGTACAGCTACAACGGCGTAACCGGCCGGCTGGATGACGTGCTGGAGGAGGCTGTCATCGGCCAGGAGGTCAATGGATTTCTTATTGGCGATACATCATCCTGCACGATTACCTGGCAGAAAAATTCAGGGACGGATGGGGTCACAACTTTTGTGACTACATGGAAAGATGAAAGCGGGCAGGATTATGTGATTTTGTCCTTTAATATTAATCCACAGAGGTGAAAAATTTGAAAATAATATTAATGATGGCGGTGGTACTGAGCATGACAGCCTGCGGATTCTGGCCGGGGAATTTGTCGAACGGGACAAGACAAAATGGATTCCGGGAAGAGGAACCTCAGGAAATGACAGCTGACGAGCCTGAGGAGTACAAGCCGATGGAAGAACCAACAGAACCTGCCAAAGAGGATGCCAAGGCAGTATATGACCAATTAAGCGATGAAAAGCGACAGGAACTGGCAAATTTGATTCTTCCCTATCTGGGGCCTTTTACTAAAGGGGAAGAGGGAAGCGCCAGCTATCGTGAAGAAGATGAAGAGCCTGCTGCAAAGGAACCTGAGCTTGTGCTGCTGTCTGCCAAAACTGGCCCTAGGACAGAGGAACTGCCGAAGCTGAGTTTTGTGTATGTCGATGGGGATGGAAATTGTATAGAGGTTCAGGGGGCTATGGAATTTCGGAGCCAGTCGGGAGATTTTAAAGGAATTGTTCAGGCTGGCTTTGCAATGAATCCGAAAGAGCCGTCGGGATTTCGCCTGCAGTGGATGAGCAGTAAGTGGATTCCTCTTCCCATCAGCCGAGAAAGCAGTCAGGAGGACTACGAATATGATACGGGAGATTTGTCCGGTTTGTTTTCGCCCCTGGTAATTTACGCGGATTTGATTGCGGAAACGGCTGATTACTGGGAATTTTGGGCTGAAGCGATGGAATTCAGCGACGGCGGCGGTGGGGGAGAGATCATGGTGAACACAATCATCCGGCTTCGGAAAGATGCCCAGGTCAGTTATGGACCGGTGACTATAACGGCGGAGGAATATCTGAAGGGCAAAAGGGGGATACGGATTTTATGGACTCTGGAACAGGATGAGGCAGGATATATTACAAGATTTCAGGATATGAATGCGGGATAAAGGGACAGATGAGAAGAAAGCATATTTTTGTATGAAAAAGGCGGGGTGGAGGAAGTTATGGAAGATTTAAAGCATTTGGTAGAACTATCAAAGAAGGGCGACCAGCAGGCCATTGCCCAGCTCTACGAACAGACCAGCCGCAGGGCCTACTACCTGGCCAAGCAGCTGGTAAAGGATGAGGACCAGGCTCAGGACATTGTCCAGGACGCTTATGTGAAGGTATTTACCAACCTGCCCCTGCTGGAACAGGTGGAGAATTTCCAGGGATGGCTGAATACCATTGTGGTGAATAAGAGCAAGGACTATCTGAAAAAGAAGAAGCCCATGCTCTTCTCCAAGATGGTTTCCGAGGAGGACGAGGGAAGCGAGCTGGATTTTGAGGATGAAGGAGGATACTTTTCTCCGGACCAGAAGGTGGATTATGCGGAGACAAAGCGTCTGATTCAGGGGATGATTGACCGTCTGCCCCAGGAGCAGCGGATGGCAATCGTGCTGTTTTATCTGGAGGAGATGCCGGTGAAGCAGATTGCCCGTGTGATGGAGTGTTCCGAGGGGACAGTGAAGAGTAGGCTAAATTATGGAAGAAAGGCCATCAAGGCCCAGGTACTGGAGCTGGAGAAGAAAGGAACCAAGCTCTACTGCGTACCCTTTATTCCGTTCCTTTACTGGCTGTTCCGCCAGCAGGTACTGTCTACGGTGGTGCCCGGAGCTGTTGGAAAGGCAGCTGTGGCAGCCGGAGTGGCGGCGGCCGGGAAGGCAGGAGCAGCTTCCGGAGGAGCCGGGGCTGTATCTGGCAGTGGTGCTGGGGTTAGCGCAGCCTCCGGGACAGGAAGCGTGTCTGCGGGTAGTTCGGCGGCGGCTGGAAAAGCCGGGGCGACAGCTGCAGCTGCCGCTGCCGGAAAAGCAGGAGCAGCGGCAGCTGGAAAGGCCATCAGCGTGAAAGTAGCAGCGGCGGTGGCGGCGGCCTGCATCGGAGCTGGCGGAGTCGGCGCAGGGGCCGGAGTATATCTTCACAGCCGCCAGGCAGCGCTTGAAACGGATGCAGACGAGACCGCTGCGGAAGAATCGGAAAACAGAGAAGAGCGGGAGGAGATCGAAGAAACAAGTTTTGCAGCGCAGGAAAACGGACAGGTTCAGGTGGAACAGAATACGCAACTGATTATGGAGCATCTGTTGTCACCGCTGATTTACTGGAACGGCCAGGAGCCTAACTTTTCTGTGGAAACGGCTGATTTGAGTGATTCCCAGCGGATCGAACTGGCCTACTGGAATATGAACAATAACGAGGATTGGGAGCTGCTGGATGCAGGTCTGCAGATTTTTGACACAGAAGGAAACAGCAGCGATGCAGCAGGAATCTACAGTCTTTCCCAGGTAGCGGACCGATTGGCGGATATGTATGGGGGGGATATCAGCGAGGAACAGCTTTTGAGTGAAGCAGAGAATGGAATGTTACTGAAGCTTACGCCGGAAGTAGAAGAAGGTCAGATTACCTATGAGCCAATGGACGGAGAAGGGTGGACTACGGTAAATTTTGAGGAATTTACTATGAATGGAGGAAAACTGGAAGCTGACGGCACATATACGATTGATTTTAACTCCGGCGACCGTCTAGAGGGGAAGATCGAAGCAGTTTTCATTCCCAATCCGGACAGCTTCTTCGGCTATACATTGGAATCCGTGACCGGAGCAGAAAGGGAAGAGAGTCAAGAAGTCCAGGCTTCTGTTGCGTCTCCGAGAATCTATTCCACTAACGAATTGGGGGTATCTCAAAGTTAAAGATACCACACCAATCCCACGCTGACTTTTGCTCAACCGATACAGCCGGAGGGCTGGATAACAAGA
>URFM01000028.1 GCA_900547035.1 uncultured Clostridium sp.
TCTGTTGAGCCAATTTTTCTTGACTCCTCTTTTCATAGATTATTTGACACTACCTTAGCAGCTGATGAAGCTGCTTTTTTTTGTGCTGCTGTGCTGCGGATTCAGCCGACCCCATATATGGATTTTTGGCAGATGCGATTGACTGGTTCGGCAGAAAAGAAGGGGCTATGGGAAGGAGGCGCAAACGAACTTCCCATAGCATAAATAGAAGAATTTTCAGATTTTAAAGAAAGATAATCGCGCTGGTGTATCAGCCTTGAGAAGATTGGGTCCAGGAGGAGGGATCAAAGGCCGGATTAAAGGCATAGAAATTGCGGCTGTCCAGCTTTTCCTGCGTGATGCGGAGAAGTTCGCCGAATCTTTGGTAATGGACCAGCTCACGTTCCCTAAGAAAACGAATAGGCTCGCATACATCGTAATCCCGGACAACACGAAGAATGTTGTCGTAGGTAGAACGGGCCTTTTGTTCTGCTGCCAGGTCCTCGTGAAGGTCTGTAATTACATCTCCTTTGGACTGGAACTCACAGGCATTGAAAGGAACGCCGCCAGCGGCCTGAGGCCAGATGCCGGTAGTGTGGTCAATATAGTAGGGGCCGAAGCCTTGGTCTGCCAGCTCCTGGGCGCTTAAACCTCTGGTCAGCTGGTGGATAATGGCAGCCACAATTTCCAGGTGGCCCAGTTCCTCAGTGCCGATGTCGGTCAGCGCGCCCTTACATTCCTTGTAGGGCATGGCGTAGCGCTGGGAGAGATAGCGCATGGAGGCCCCCATCTCCCCGTCGGGTCCGCCAAATGTCAACTTCTCATAATGGTGTTCAGGATATGTAATAATGCACGTCCATACGGTCATTTTTGCGGTCATACTCAATGTATTTGACCACGCTGCGCAGGGCATTGGCTTTGGTAGAGTAGTCGGTATTTTCGTCTATGAGCAAATCATACACGTTTTTGATTCGATTGACAACCTCTTTCTGGTCCGGGCGCTGCAGGGGAGATTCGGCCTGCTTTTTTAGGCGTTCCATAGACTCGGTAAGTTCCCGGCGCTCTGCCTGGAGGCGGAGTTTATTGGACCTGTATTCCGCCAGTGTATCAATGCCGCTTTCGTAGGCCTCCCGGACGCGCTGTTCTTTCATGCGCAGGCGGTCGAGGGATTCCTGGATGAGGGTTTCTTCTGTTTTTACGCCTGGCTCCTGGGGACGGATATACTCATAGTCCACCTGGCCGGAGCTGATGACCTGCTTTAAGGATTCCAGGACAGCAGCTTCCGCCCGCCGGGCGGCGATGGAGCAGGACTCCGGATGTATGCCCTTTCCGTATTTCCAGCACTGGAAAAAGTCTGGTCGGCGCTTGCTGTTGTTGGTCCGGTTGAAGCCCAGGGTGGCCTTGCAGATATGGCAGCGCAGAAGGCCGGAAAGCCAATGGGCATTGGCAGAGGATTCCCTCCGCCCGCGGGGGCGGTATTCCGCCTGCAGGCGTTCCTGAACGGAGTCAAAGATGGAGGAGACGGATTCTCGGATCGGATGTTCTCCCTGGAAAGCGATTCCGTTCCAGGATACCTCTCCTATGTAGAAGCGGTTGGTGAGAATCCGGTAAACGGCCCGGCGGTCAAAAAGATTGCCGCTTTTCGTACGATAACCTAAGGCGTTGAGCTTCCGGGCGGTACCGGTCATGTCCAGACCGGAGTGATAGAAGTGGAAAATCTGCTCCACAACGGCGTATTCCGATTCATTAATCTGGTAAGGCTTTCCATCCCCTACGGCCGCATAGCCCAGGCAAGGGCGAAGCTGGTAGCCGTTTCGCAGGGCCTTTTCCTTCATCCCCCGCAGGACTTCACCAGAGAGATTGATGGAGTAATACTCATCAAACCACTCGATGATGGTCTCAATCAGGCGGCCGAACATACCTTCCATGATGGGCTCGGATACGCTGATAATCTCCACATGGCATTTTTTCCGGAGGATTCCCTTGTAGAAAGTGCTTTCCTCCTGGTTCCTGGCGAAGCGGGAGAACTTCCAGAGGTACAGGCGCTTGAAGGGGGATTCATTCTGATTTTTCGCGATAGCAATCATCCGCTGAAATTCCGGACGGTTTTCGGCCCGGCGGCCGGAAATGCCCTTTTTCTCAATAAAGATAAACTCCGGCGGGATGGTAACGCCGTCCTTTTTGGCCTGCTCCAGAATTACCCGCAGCTGGGCGTCCGGGGACAGTTCCGTCTGCTCATCAGTGCTGACGCGAATGTAGGCGGCTCCGATGTCTAGGTTGGTCATTTTATCATCTCCTGGTATGTATTGGTATATGGTACGAAAAATGGGTATAAAAAATACACCCTCTTGACCGGGGTGCTCCAGGGGTGATATAATTCAGGTGTTCGAGCTGATTATATCTTTCCTGGAGTTTCCGGTAAGAGATAATCTGTGTGAAGGCCGGTTCCTGTTGGCGCAGGGGCCGGTTTTTTACTTTTTAGGTAGCTTAGGAAGTTCATCTATTATTTCGGTGGAAGATTCAAGTT
This sequence comes from uncultured Clostridium sp., assembly GCA_900547035.1. Lineage (GTDB taxonomy): Bacteria > Bacillota > Clostridia > Lachnospirales > Lachnospiraceae > Enterocloster > Enterocloster excrementigallinarum. Next base: position 2,507 of record URFM01000028.1, read on the forward strand.
GACGGCGATGTTTATCGAACAGTTTATACTGTTCTTTTGCAAAGCGGTCAGCCTCATCACGAGTAATCTTGCCTGTATTGTCTAAAACTTTTCGTCCCATAAATTGTAAAAATGCGTTGAGTTTTTCATCCCAATCACTCATATACATGGGAATATGTTGCTTTGCTTGGTCTTCAGCATAATCTAAATACATTGTGACAATTCTATTGAGATTTTCGATTTCATCTTTGCTCAGATAGTTCTTGGCGATTGTTACATCGGATTGCCGAACACGAGAACCTTTAAATGTAGTAAGCCCCATGTTGTTTTTTGTAGCATCCGCACGCTCTACGATTAGTTCAGGAGCAGTATGGCCATGAACAGAGTAATGAAGTTTATTTTGCACGGTTTTAAAAAATCTGTCAGCCTGTTCGCTTTTGGGATCATAGTCTACCGAAGTAGCGAATATGTCTCGTACTTTCATATAAACTCGTTTTTCGGAAGCGCGGATATCACGAATCCGTTCAAGAAGTTCATCAAAGTAATCAGCACCAAATTTTTTTGGGTTTTTCAGGCGCTCATCATTAAGGACAAACCCTTTGCGCATGTATTCGGACAAAACTTGACTGGTCCAGTTTCTGAAATGAATTCCGATATTATTACGGACACGATATCCTACTGCCAAAATTAGCTGAAGATTATAGATTTTGACAGTTCTCTTGACGTTTCGTATTCCTTCATTTTGAACTTGTAAGTAATTCTTACAAGTTGAACTTTCATCTAATTCTCCATCCGAATAAATATTTTTTATATGTAAAGTTATATTTTGGGTGCTAGTTTGATATAACTCAGCAATACTTTTTTGAGTCATCCAAATTGTTTCATCATTAAAATAGGCATCGATTTTTGTATCGCCTTTTTCTGTTTGGTAGATTAAGATATTTCCGTTGTTTTCTTGCATATGTTTCGTCCTTTTATTTTAGAATATCTGAAATAGTAATAAATAGGTTAGTAAAAATTCCCACAGGTACTGTCTGGGTAAAAGAATAAATCGTGGGAGCGGCGTCTTCCTCGTAGCGATAAACAGCGGTTTGCTCCTTCTCCGAATCAACAATCCAGTATTCCCGGACACCGGCTTCGGAATAGATGGCATTTTTTATGATGTAATCCATTCTCCGGCTGTCAAAGGACGTGACTTCAATGACCCAGTCAGGAGCTCCGTAGAAGTAGTGCTCATTTATTTTGCTGGGGTCGCAGGTGACTAAAATATCCGGTTCCACCCAATTTACTTTTTTCTGGTCTGGATTGACTGCGAATGGTCCCAAGATTAATTCGCACTCAGGATGATGGGTACGGAGGTAGTTGCTGATGTGAAACAACAGTGTGCTGATTAATTTTGCATGAATCAGATAAGGAGTTTTCCGGATATATAGTTGACCACCGACTAAATCAGAGCGGACACCATCCGGCAGGTTCCAGTAGTCCTCGGATGTGTAAATACGCTTGTTGGTTGATGGCATAGAGGGCACCTCCAAAAATTTGACATTTAGCTGAATTTGACCTATAATATACTTAACAAGACAGCCAGTAAGGGAGGTCAAGGCTCCCCGACCCGGCGAAAGTTAATACTTAGCTACAAGAAATAGCCGTTCCTAAACTTTGACGAGAGCAGGACGGCTATTTCTTATGTGTGTAATTCAGAATGGCGACAATCAGTAAGGCAACGCTTACGATTAAGCTTAATTCCTCATATGTACTCATAATAATCACCACCCTCCGTAAGGTCTCGGATTAGGTGAAAGCACGTCCCCCGGTTCCCCGGGTAAGCATATTATATTGTCAAAGTGGCCGATATTCAAACACATCTAAGTGTGGTTCAAATCTTATGTAATAATCCCCAACCATTACACCGATACCGTATTTCTGGCGGTAAAATTCCAGAGCTTCTTTTAAGGTATCTTCCGACACATCCAGGTACTCCGCCACTTCAAAGGTATTCCGGCAATGGGCTTTATACGCTTTGACGAGGTCCAGAAGCGGAATCCTCAGGTTGTAAGCCCAGATCCGTGCCGCCCGTTCCTGCTTGCGGGCTTCAAGATTAGTTTGGTCCAGGATGTTTCCTACCGTAGTGTAGTGGTGTCCGAGTTCTTCGGCCAGCGTATCCGCTGTTTTTGTGCTGGTCATGCCAGACTTTAGCGCCACGGAGCCATCAATATAGAGGCCCGATAAGCGTTCACTTCTAAAATTCACGTAGTCTACAGGAACGCCTTCCTCGAAGGCCAGTTGTTCGAGTTCTTCTTTTTTAGTCAAGTCTATCAGCCTCACCGTAGTTAATTTTGGGGCTTTCGCCGATTCTTAACAAATTCCGCATAGGCTTTGATGTCTTCCAGTTCGTCTTCCGTATATTCGTCACCATCAAAATGGGCGGCCATGGTAATGGGTTCTATATTTAATCCTAATAAGGTATCAGCAGAAACATTTAGTGCATCGGCTATTTTTTTGATAGTTTGCACATTGGGCTCTCTATTTCCACTTTCATAAAGTGAATAAGTGGACTTCGCTACACCTATAATGTCTGCTATTTCTTTCTGCGTCATATTTTTCTTTTCTCTGGCAATCTTTAAATTTTCATTAAATTTATCACCCATAAAACGTACCTCCATTTACTTTTGATTATAAGGTTTAAGTGCAAACATGTCAATAAAAAAGTTTGCAAAATGCAAAGAAAACTATTGACAAGTTTGCGAAAAGCAACTATCATATAATCAAAGTTTGCGAAATGCAAACACGAAGGAAGGAGGAATATAGGTTGTTTAGAAATTTGGAGGCCGAACAAGCGCGGTTTGGTCTTACAAACCAAAATGTTGCAGATAAACTCGGCATTTCCAGAGTTTCTTACGAGAGTAAGAAAAAAAGCGGGAAATTTACTACGAAGGAAATCAAAGCACTCTGCAAATTATTTAAAAGAGGTTTTGACTACCTGTTTGCCGAAGATGAAAGGGGGTGAAGAGAATGCATATAGTAAGCCAGCAAAAAATGATGGATTTGGCGAATGACATTGGCGCCCTGGTTATACGAAGCGGACTTTCATATAATCAGGCAGAAAAAATTTTCCAGCTTGTATTGGAACGTATGAAGGACGTCCCATATCAGTCCGCTTTAAATCCATCAAATAAAGAGTAGGGCTTTACCGTAAAAGAAAAGCCATCCTTTGGAAAAGTCTTATCCTCATTGTTGGAATAAGATTCCGGCACAGCACCAAGTTCGTGGAGCCCATTTAGTATGTGTGAGGCAATCTCGGAAGAAACTTTGGAGGAACAGTTGGGGCAAATAATTTCATTACATGCAGATGCTTCAGGTCTAAGCTCAAAATTACATTCACATTTGTGACAGAAAATCGAAATTTTAAAATCCATAGCGGCCTCCTAAAAACTTGTATAGATATTATTCAAACAATATCGACAATATCAGTATAAGGTAAATGGAGAAAAACGACAAGCCGTAGAAAATGGTAAATTATCAAATATTCCAACAAAAATCACTGATAGAGGATGAAAGGGGGTGAGAGGGGATGAGGATTTCTAAACAGAAATGGGAAGCCTTGGAAAAAAGAGTAGCTGACCTTGAAAGGGAAGTTCAAGGTCAGCGAAGACACTTAGAAGCAGGATTGGCACCACCAATGAATGACGTCATCAGTCTGAGGAGGAATACTTCCTTTGACAGGAATTACACCAGTAGAAATACCGGCGGAGGAGGCGGTGGCTGGATCGAGTATGATAGATTGACCATTGAGACACTTCGTAACATCAATAGTATTTTTTCCGCAATGCGTTCGGTCATTAAAGATGGATACATATCGATTAAAGTCGAATTGAAGTGACTGAGAATTTTCACTTAAGCGAGAGTAGTCAACTATTTGATGTGGGTAGGTCCAATTGAATTGGTGTAAGAGGAAGCGAGATGTTTCAAGGACTTCTCGTTCATCCGCGGCAAGATAGATTATAACTGCGATGGATTCTACTGTCCCCACATTAACCATTTTTACAGGAACAGGGAGGCCGCGTAAGAAATTATACGCAGAAAAGCCAGAATTGAGATCGCCACCTTCGCTGGAAAACATTACGGTAATTTTGTCAGCAAAACGTTCGAACACTGCAGTACAGATTGTATTTCGCAAGTATTCATATGATTTTGGAGTAATAGGACCACAAAAGTGAAAGATGTGTTCTGCCATGATATTTTCCTTTCTACTATCGTTGTACTTAGCCCTGGCGGGGGCCTGTGAGTACAGTATAAGCCAAGAAAGAATAGGAAACAAGTACAACCAGTAACACATACATTCTACCAGAGAGGAGTGAGGAAATGAAACTTCCTGAGATAGTCAATACAGTAGAGATTTCCGGAAAGGTCTATGATTTTCAGTCGCTTCCGGAAGAAAAGAAAACAGAAATCAGCTTAGCAATCCAGGATTCGATGATGGCGATTGCCGGGTATAAGAGGGAGACTGCCTGAGGGCGGCTCCGGTGGACAAGCATATGAGGGGAGAAAATAAATGGAAAGAGTGGACTTAGTGATTATGAGCAAGAGGAGTTATAGGGGACTTAAAAGAGAAAACCAATGGCTCAGGAGAGTAGGAATAGAGATAGCTCATGATAGGCGGTTTTGGGCTTGTACAGCATTTGCGTTAGCTATTCTGCTAACTGTTGCTACCACTTTGCTGGTGCTAACCTGGTGCGGCGTGATTGTGGTTTGAGAGGAGGAGGGAGAAGCATGAGGACAACAGTAAGAGACTGGCAGAGGGACTGGATCAGGGATAACGGACAGACGGATGATTTTGAGGTTGTGCTTTCCGAGGACAGCGGGGAGGAAATCTATTCCGGCAGCTTTAAAAATATCCCGGACAGTGAGCTGGACAAGGATGTGCTTTATTGGGGACGGGTTGCTGACTCATCGGCTCCGGAGCGGATTGGGGCCTATCGGCTGGTTGTATAGGGAATGAGGCGGATTAGGTCTGGATGGCCGGATCACTATCCAGACAGTGACTTGAGGATCACAGCGCCGTTCTTTACCATGGCCTGCTGCTGCGGATATCGGGAATGGCGGATTTTTTCAGACCCAATCCCGTGTCCAAAGTGCGGGAAGCTAATGAAGCAGCTGTATTCCGTAAAGGAAGGAGATGAGGGCAGTGACCCATCAGGAGAAGATTGAGGCGCTTATGGCAGCGGTCAATGACAATATTGTACTCCCGGAGTGCCAGAAAAAGACCATCAAGGCGGCTCTGGTAGAGGGATTTATCCGGATCCTGTACGCCGAGGAGGCGGAGGCCAGGGCGAAGCAGCCCTATACATATTTCCCTGTGGAGCTGGGAGCGGATAAGGGCTTTATGATTTGGAACAGCGGAGGATTTGACCCTCAGGGCAACAGCGGGGAAGCAAGGCTGTGTGTGGGGCTGGATGGCCGGCACACCAAGGTTGTGAGGACTGTCAAAGAACGGAATGGCCGTCACGAGCTGGCAATCATTTACCAGGGCTGTTTTATTGCGGATGCATCGGTTTCGGATTCCCTTGCTACCCCGGATATCGTGCTGTACCAGGCGATGAATTTTTGCAGCAGGGGAAATGGGTATGAGGTCCGCTGCCGGAAGGTATGGGCCAACCATGATCGGACAGAATCGAAACTCAAGGAAGACGTCCTGGAGCGATTTAATAAAGTGATTGGCCTTTGCGGTGATATTGCCTGTACGCCGAACCTTTACCGGATGGAGTGGCCATGAGGACCCTGTGGACAAGCCTGGTAAGGGCGGAGGACAACCGGCATGGCACGGAGATTGTGCTGCAGGTACCCGAACGGATTGGACAGCAGCTGGAGCACCGCAAAATCCGGGAAGTGGAAATCGGCTACGAGGATGGGCGATATATTTCCCCGGCCCAGCGCCGGAAGATTTACGCTACGCTGCGGGATATCAGCAACCATACCGGGTATGATCCGGAGTCGGCCAAACAGATCATGAAGATTGAGCATATGGAACGGACCGGAAGGATGGAATGGTTCAGCCTGTCGGACTGCTCCATGACAACTGCCAGGGAGTTTATCAATACTTTGATGGACTATGCCCTGAAAGAGGGAATCATCCTGACAGATACCGGCCTGCAGAGGACGGATGACATAGATACTTACCTAATCCAGTGCATTAAGTACCGCCGCTGCTGCATCTGCGGAAGGAAAGCAGATATCCATCACGTAGATGCAATCGGCATGGGGCGGGACCGGCAGAGGGTAGATGACTCTGAAAATGAAATCATGGCTCTGTGCCGGGAACACCATACGGCGGCTCATACCCTGGGCCGTGACCGCTTTATGAAAATGTATGCGGTCTACGGGATTGAGAGGCGCCGGGCAGAGGCTTACGGTGCTGCGTAAGGATTGTAGGAAAGGGGGTGATGAAGTGGCGATTAGATTTGAGAGCATTGCCGGAGGGGAATTAGCTGAGAAGTTCCAGCTTGCCCTGGCCCAGATTGGCCGGAATATTATGGACCCCAATACAGACCCGGAGGCGCCCAGAGGATTGACGATTAACATCAAGTTTAAGCCAAAACTGTCGGGCTCCATTGATGTGGAGTTTGAGGTGAAGCCCAAGCTGGCCGGTTTTGCAAAAACGGATACATTGTTTTTGATTTGACAGGATGCCCGGACCGGCAGGATTGAAATGAATGAATACGGTAATAACCGGCCATCGGTAACCGCTCTTGACGCGGTGCGGGAGCCGCAGCAGAAGCAGGAGACGGGCCGGGGATTTGACCCGGAGACCGGAGAAATCTACGAAAGTCCGCGCAGAGGCCCGATTGATTTGCGGGCTTCGGGACAATAAATGAGAGAGAGGATGAGAAAGATGGAAGGATTAAAGGAAGCGTTACAGTATACGGCTAATTTGGCCAGGGAAAACGAGAAAACCGAGGTGCTGGAGATTTGCGGAAAGACTTATGCCAACCGGAATTTAACCCGGTACGATAAGATTCTCAAAGCAGAGCCGGTAAGAGCCTCCTCTTTATCGGCGCTGGTGGATTACATAGCGAACCGGTCTGAGGAATTTCCGGATGGAAGAAATATGATTCTGCATATCGTGAGCCCCAAGGAAGTGCGCCTGGTATCCGGCCTGGATGTGGAGAGAGGGCGTGAATGCCTGTTTGCGGCAGAGGCAGAGGTCTCTGAATTCCGCTTTGGAAACTGGTACGACCAGGAACGCTTTATTATCGAGCTGCAGGCAAACTTTGCGGCAAGCCCAGACCGGGAATTACTGCTGAAGGTGGCCGGGAATGTAGAACAGAAAAACGACCAGAGCTTTGCGGATGACGGGGTAACTCAGGTGATAACCATGAAGACTGGGGTTGCACAGAAAGGGGATGTGCTTGTCCCGAACCCTGTCGTTTTGGTACCATACCGCACTTATCAGGAAGTGGAACAGCCGCCCAGCCAGTTTGTGTTCCGGATTCGCGATAACGGAGAGCCGGCGTTTATGCTGCTGGAGGCCCAGAATCAGATCTGGAAGAATGAGGCGGTAGCGAATATCAAGCGTTTCCTGGCGGAAGCGCTGACGGATATGCCGGACGAGATTAGCGACCGGATTACCATCATCGGTTAAGTGTTTTACCTCCAAGGGCCAGATATGTCACGTTGAATGGCCATTGGTGTGATAGATATGGGGCGACTGATTTGATACTTTCTGACCGCCGCCCCGCTCCTGGTTCTATTACGTTGCTTACGGAAGGGTGCCGAGGCGCTGGCCGTTGGGTGACACGAAAAAAACGTTGCTTGCAGAAGGGTGCGTAAGGTGCTGTCTGCCAGGTGACAATAAAGGGTAAAAAAGGATATGGATATATGGCGGGCAAGGCAAAGAAAAAATTGGATTATGCCGGCTGGTCAGTGGACATATTCGACAATGATACAAAAATCGATAAGCTTCTTGACGCTCATGGCTGGGTAGGCTTTTCAATTTACTTTTACCTTTGCCAGAGGGCTTTTGGGAGCGAGGGATATTTTTACCGATGGGGCTATGACGATAGTGCATCGACCGCCAGGAAGATGGGCTGCGGCATTGGTTCCGGTACGATCCGCGAGGTCGTGGGCTACTGCTTGCAAATTGATCTCTTTAATCAAAGGGCGTTTGACAGGTGGGGAGTCTTAACCAGTAGGGGTATCCAGAGGAGCTTCTGGGCGGTCGCAGCAGATCGCCGGGACAAAACCGTATACAAGGAAATTTGGCTTTTGCAAAAAGAGGAATGCAAAGGTGTGGTTTTTGTACCATTTTTTAGTGATATGTCGGCTACAAATGACCATGTGCAGGCTGCAAATGATGATATGTCGGCTACAAATGACACAGTAGTAAAGGAAAGTAAAGGAAAAGAAAGTAGAGTAAAGGAAAGTAAAGTACATACTTGCGCACAGCCGGAACGGCCGCCTGATGCGCAGGAGATTATAACGTTCCCATTGAATGATAAAACAGAGTATCCAATCTTCGATACGGATTTTAAGGAATGGGCGGAATTGTATCCAGCCGTAGATATTATGCAGGAGCTTCGCAAAATGAAGGGATGGCTGGACAGCAACCCTACGAAGCGAAAAACAATACGGGGTATCCGGCGTTTTATCAATTCCTGGCTTTCCAAGGCTCAGGATCGGCCGCATATCGATAAAACCCAGACAAGCCAGGATCGGATTAGGGACCGGGTGAGCGCAGTGGATAACTGGTGAGGAGGAGCAAATGGAACGAGAGGAATTTAAGCTGATTGTGAAGGGGATGAAAGCTGTTTACGCACAGCCAACATTTATCGCGGATGCAGATGCGTTTGACGTGTGGTATGAGCTTCTGAAAGATTTACCGTATCAGGCGGTGAGCCTTGCGGCCAGAACCCATATGGCAAGGAGCCCGTATCCGCCAACGATTGCGGATTTACGTGGAATCTGCATGGAATCAGCGGATATGGCACAGATGAGCGTTGATGATGCCTGGGGGATGGTATTAAAGGCAGTGCGCACCTATGGGTATATGAGAGAGGCGGCGGCCCTTGAAAGCTTTCCGGAGCCATGCAGGACCGTAGTAAAAAATATTGGCTGGCAGAATATCTGTCAGAGCGAAAACCTGGTTGCGGAGAGAGCGTTCTTCCGGGATTCCTATGGGGCCAAGTCGGCAGCCCGGAAAAAAGAAAATGTTCTTCCGGAAGAATGCAGAAATCAGAGAAAACAGCTGGATGAACAAATCAAGAAGGCAGCGGCGAGACTGACGTTAGGCGGTGATAAGAATGGTCAGCCGGGAAGAAACGGAACTGTTAGCCAGATACAGAGTTGATGACGGTACGACGAGCCATTATGTCAGAGCGATGAGCAAGGAGCAGATTATCGCACGGAGGGCTTATATGCGTTCGATTCTTCGTATGAGCGCGTATTGGAGCAAGGCGGATAATCACCGTCTGGACCATATCCGCCTATACAAAATGGGCGAGTATTATGTGGTTGAAGATATGGATTACCGCAATTATGTTTTGACGATTGACAGGAGGCAGACATGAAAGACGAAAAGGAGATGGGACTGGAAGAACCAGTCTTTACCCATCCAAACAATATCATGGAACCACCGTCCTATCAGGAGGCAAGGGAATTTATCCGCAGCAGTCTGGTGAATATGGCAAAGAATTTCATTGCCATCGGCTACGCCCTGAAATATGTTCGCGACAGACAGCTGTATGAAAACGGCGGGTATGGTTCCATTTGGGAGTTCGCTCAGGAAGAATATGGCTTCAGTAAAAGCACGGCGAGCCGATACATGTCAATGAATGACCGGTTTTCCGAAGGCGGGAATAGTCCGGCGATTCAGGGACGGTATCAGGGATTTAACAAGAGCCAGCTGCAGGAAATGCTGTCCCTGGATGAGGAACAGCTGGAACGTGTGACGCCGGCGGACCGGGTGGAGGATATCCGGGCAATGAGAAAGCCCAGGGAGATTCCTTACGTGGAACTGCCGGGCCAGATCAGTATCAGCGATTTCCCCGGGATTGAGCCGGAAGAAGCAGAGGCTTACGAGCAGAGGACCGCTGCGGAAGTGCAGCAGGGAGAAGTGGTCACAAAACCGTATACGGTTACACTGTCCCAGCTGGTGGGAGAGGATGAGGCAGAGGAAACTGTTGCGATATCGCAACAGGAGGGGAGCGGCGAAAACAGCGGAGAGTCCCTGGAAGGTGCGGCCGAAATCGTAGTTGAGCAATTATCCGCATACGGGACACCGAAGCGCGTGTATCCGCCAGATAGTCTGATTGCCGTGGAAGGGTGTGAGGGAGGCCATGATTGCTTTTCCTGCCCAATGGATTGCCGGATTCGGGGAGCAGAGCAATATTGCCGGGAAGCGCCCATGGGGAATCCGTTCCCCTGCGAAATTACAAGGGGTGGTTTTTCGAATTTACCGGATACCTGCCAGTTCATTGACCATGCTCGGGCTGCTCACTGTGTAGGCAACGGAGAACCGGACCCTTGCTGCAAGAACTGCCAGGAGCCATGCGAATACATATGCGGGCGGGCCATGAAAGCGTTGGACCAGGAAGCTGAGACTCCGGAAGAAGGTCAAGAAGATGCTGCGATTGCGCAGCAGGAAGAGATGTCGGATATGGACTTGTTACGGAGTATGCTGGAGAAAGAGAAAAGCACCCTGGGAGAGATACTGAAGGTAAACAAGGCGGAACCTCACCCGGCTTTGGAAAAGATAATCCGGAAAAAGAAAATTCTGGTGGGGGCATTGGCCGGGACGCTTTGTGACCTGGAGCAATCGGAGCTTCCGGAAAAGGAGGATATACCTGAGCAGCCGGAGCTTCCGGTGCTGAGAAACAACGACCAGAGAAAGGAATGGTTGAACACCTTCCATGATTGGCCCATATGGTTTGAGGTCCCGCAAGCGGCAGAGGTCTATTACCGATATGATTTGCCGGATGGGTGTAGCCTGGTGATCTGCGAATACCATTACTGGCTAGAATGGATGATCCACTATGGTGATGATCCAGAACGGACAGGAACGAGGGAATATCTGCTGGCGCCGGGATATCACTATCTGGAGGACTGCAAGAGTAACCGGACGACCATGATTGAGAAGCTGAAGGAGATTCAAAAGAAATGAAGAAAAGTAAACGAAAACAGGACTGGCAGGATCCGTTGTTTAATACGGCGATTACGATGGATGAGGTTAAGAGGCTGGCAGCGGGGATACAGGTAGGGGATAAAATCAAGTGGGAGGTTTTGTACGGCGATCTCACCATTCAAAAAGGCTACCGTAAAAGGCCGGTAACCCTGACGGTAACCCGCAAGAGTCGGTATCTTCTGGAGGCAGCGGACGGCAGAGGAAGGATTCACAGCATTCGGTATGCGGAGCTGGCAGAGGCCCGGCGTAAGGGTCTGGCCAGACTGAAGGAGATGAATAAGAGCGCAAGGAGGGCGGTGGGATGATAGAAAACGAGAGGATGAGAAAAAATCATGAAAAATGTACTTCATTATCCAGGAAGTAAAAAACGGATTGCCTCATGGATTATCAGTCATATGCCGCCTCATCACAGCTACCTGGAGCCTTTCTTTGGGGGAGGAGCGGTGCTTTTTGAAAAGAAGCCGTCTGCTATTGAAACGGTAAATGATCTGGATGGGGATGTAGTCAATTTTTTTCGGGTGCTTCGGAACCAAAAGGAGGAACTGAAGGAATGGCTGAAATATACGCCATATGCCAGGGAAGTATATCGAGAAGCTTTTGAACTCCATCCGCAATCGGAAATAGAGCAAGCCGGATACTTTGCGGTACGTTCCATGCAAAGTCACGGATTCCGCACAAATGGAAACTGCGGATGGAAAAAAGATGTACATGGCCGTGAAGCTGCCTATGCGTTAAGAAATTGGAATGAGTTGCCGGAGCTGATTGAGGAGATGGCGGCCCGATTGAAAGAGGTGCAGATTGAAAATATGCCGGCGCTAGAGCTGATTCGTGCGTTTAATTATTCGGATGTACTGATTTATGCGGACCCGCCATATGTTTTATCTACTAGAAGCAGACCGCAATACAAGTATGAGATGACAAATCAGAATCATGTAGATCTGCTGCTGGAACTATGTCAATCGAAAGCTATGGTGATGATATCGGGCTATGATTGCCCACTTTATGAGAAGTACCTATCCGGATGGAGAAAGGAGCAAATCAGGGCCAGGACCCAAAATAACGCCGCAAGAATAGAAACTTTATGGATGAACTTTGAGCCTTCTTATCAGTTCAACCTTCCGGGCATATAAAAAGCAGCCGGTAAAGCTGCTGAATAAGGGGGAAATGAAAATGTATATGTAAAAAGGAGTAGTGCATCCTTGATGGTCTTTATGATACCGATGATATGTGACAGATTTATGGTCACGCCATGAAAAAAATGTGAACGGAGGAGAAGTATATGCGTAAAAATTTGTTAGAAGCGATTTATTTGGGAGATTATCTGCCATCGGAAAAAGTCAGCGGCGGAGAAGAATATGAGGAGTATCATGAGGCAGCAGCGGAGGCCGCGGCGGTGTATGAGCAGTTTAAGGAGAGGTTAAACCCGGAACAAGTGGAGGAACTGGATAAGGTGCTGGAAGCGAATGGAGTCGCAACAGCGGCAACCACTAAGGATAATTTTGTGGAAGGAGCCAGGTTTGGAGCACGGTTAATTTTGGAGTTGCTGGGGGATGGGCTGGTGTAAACCGCTACCCTAATGGTTAGGAGGATAGAAAACTATGCTAAATATCGACCAAATGAAGGATTTGAGTGTTACCAGACGAGATATTGAAAATAAAGCGTTGGTGTTGAATACTGCTATCGATATACAGGCTTTGTTGAGACTGCTGGTAGAAAAGGAGCTCATTACAAAGGATGAGATTAACCGATTACGAGAAGAAGTACGCAGCAGTCCAAAATATTCTGCAGCTCTCACCTACATAGAGCAAACGATGACAGAAATCCGCCGATATGAAAAAGACCCGCAGGCACTTTTGAGGGAAATGTTCCAGAAGAAAATGGGCAGGTGAGAAGATGAAAATTGTATTGACCCCTAGAAAAAGGACAGATGCAGGCGGATTTTTAACAATGCCACTTAAAGTGAATGTCCCGGAACCTAATGATAAAAGCTGGACCCTTACCACATGCCCGGTGTGTGGCTGGGAGTGCTGGGAGCGTCCAATACCAGGGTGGCTCCGGGAATCCGTTGATGGGATTGTGTGCACAGAGTGTGCGCTGGCAGTTGGGACTGGAGGCAGAAAATGAAGAATACATTAGCAGATCTTAACAATCATCTTTTCGAGCAGCTGGAACGCTTGAATGATGAAGAACTCACAGACGAGACACTTGAGAAGGAGTTGAAACGCGCGGACGGCATGACTAGGATTGCAACTCAGATCATACAGAACGGTGAGCTGGCGTTCAAAACAATGGTACACATGGATGAATACGGATACGGCGTTGACAAATCAAAACGCACCGTGCCACCTATGCTGGAGATTAAGAGGGAGGGTAAATGAAAAGGCACCCGCCGGAGGTAGGCGACTTTATCCGGGCAAACTGCTTCCGGTATACAGCCAGACAAATGGCCGCCATGAGCAGGAAGGAGCTGGGATTTGAACTGACAGCGACCCAGATTAAATCATATATGAGCAACCACAAGATCCGTGGCACTCGAAAAGGGAAAAGCCAGCCGGAGAGGCGGATCACAACACCGGAGATCGATGCCTTTATCTTGAAGCATTACAAAGGTACTGGCTATCAGATGATGGCAGACATGGTAAACGAACGCTTCGGTACCAACTACACAGCGACTCAGATGAAAAGTTATTACGGAAGGAATCACCTTGACAGCGGCTTAACCGGACGATTCCCTAAAAATCACATCCCAATTAATAAGGGAAAAAAATGGAATGAATACATGAGCCCGGAGGCACAGGAAAGGGCCCGTACCACAACATTTCAGCCGGGACATATACCTCACAACGGTGGGACGCCGGTCGGTACAATCCGGATCCGGCATAGTCATAAAAATCGTGGAGACAAACCCTACTACTGGCAGAAAGTAGCACAGCCGAATGTCTGGAGAATGAAGCACATCATAGAATGGGAGGTCCATAATGGCCCGGTGCCAAAGGGCTATATGGTCACTTTTGCCAACAGTGACACACTGGATTGGAACATTGATAATCTGATTCTGGAAACACGTGCCCAGCACGCGGTAAAGAACCGATGGGCAATCCGAGGGTATGATCGAGAAAGTGCTCAGGTGGCTAACACCATTGCAGACATCAAAATGGCAATCAATAAGAGAAAAAGAAAGAAACCAACGCGAACCAGAACAAAAAATGAGGCAACGCCATTGGGAACAGGCTTATATACATCTGCTCCCCCGGGTTTCTTGACGACACCATATCGGCCTGAACGGGGGCAGTGAATGGTAAATTAAAAGTTAGGAGTGCGTAAGAATGACTACAGGAACAGCTTGTTGGATTTTTGAAGATTTATCAAGAACTACGTATACGGACGAAGAAAAACTTGAAGCCATCTCTATTGTGGCGAATATGCCTACTCATAATGCGATAAAGAAAGATGAGATGGTATCCGCTATAAAATGGTTGCTCAAGGCAATTAGGAGGTAAATTAAGATTTTGAGGAGGTGCAGAGGTTGAAAATAGGAGATAAGGTGAGGGTTATAAAAGAGTTGAGTGATGGAGAAATTACGGAGTTCCCCGCCGGAACTATTGGAGTCATAACGGAGTATCACGAATACGGATACGATTATCCTTATCGAGTCACTGCTGAGGGTAAGAGTTGGTGGTATCCGGCAGATGCGCTGGAGGCTGTAGATTAAGATATTAAAGAATGCAGGAGGGATATGATTATGCCGATTATGATACAGGGGATTGTTGCAGCGCAACAAGCAGAGATTATTAGAAGAAGGCAAGAGCAAGAGGAAGAAGAGAAACAGCGATACAAGAAGGATGATAAAAAAGGGAACAAAGGATTAACACCTCAGAAATTTAGCTAGATTATCTGACATATTAAAGATAATTTTAATAACAGCATGGATTTACATACGCTATTAAAAAAATACAGTATTTGCTTTGATAAACTGACATTTAAAGGAGGAGAAGATGGGCGACTGTACAACGTGCATGTACGAGTATGTATGCGACTGGGCGGAGGCCGGTCATTGCGATCATTACCGGCCAGATCTGGAGCATGAGGAGGCAGAGGATGATACATAAAAACAAGGAGGGCTATCCTGATCCAACTGCCGGAAGGGCAATTAAAGAGGCAGACCGGCAGCCGGAGAATGTGGAAAATGCCATCCGGAGGATGAAAACGGTGGCCTGCTGGCATAATCTGGAGGTGATTGGCAGGATATGGCTCCGTGACCCAGAGACCGGGAAGGAATACAAGTGAGGAGGTGGCAAGTATGGGGGGCCAGCTACCATCAAAGCAGCTGGAAGAATTTATTGGCTTTGTCAAGGAGTGCCAGGAAACATACCAGATTGCTTATTCCTGTGTTGGAGATGAGGACAAACGCGGCCAGGATCTTCTTCATGCGATAGAGTTCGAAGCAAATAAGTATGATTTGCACAGAGAGGCGCTGAGACTTCAAGAGAGCCGCAGGGAGCGCCGGAGAAATAAAGACCTGGTGCAGATGTATGAACCTATTGTTCAGTATTTCCAAGGGGCTTCTGGAAAGAAGCTCCTGGAGGAATTACGGCAGTTGCTGGGGCGGCAGAGGAAGGCAGAACAGTATGTGACAGGACATCGGGAGTACAGGAAAAGGATTGACGATGGGAGGTGATACCGGTGGATAAGTCGATTTTATACCAGTACATAGACGCCTGCGAATTGATTAAGGACACAGAACGAGAGATTGAACGGATTAGAAACCGGAGACAGGAAGTTGTCACGGATAAAGTCAAGGGCTCCGCGTATGACTTTCCATTTGGTCAGGTCAGCTACATAATCCGTGGGATTCCCTATGACGCCCAGGACCAGAAAGCACTGGAACGCCAGGAGCAAATCCTGGAGGAGCGTAAGGCTGCCGCAGAGGATATCAAGCTGCAAGTGGAGGAATGGTTATCAACCGTTCCTCCGCGTATGCAGCGGATTATCCGATATAAAGTATTTGAGGGAATGACGTGGGCTCAGGTGGCCGTGAGGATGGGGAGAAAGGCTACGGCGGATAGCGTAAGAATGGAATTCCAGAATTTTATGAAAGCTGCCTAAAGTTTTTTCGTTTTTTTCGCTCTTTTCGTTTTAAAAATGTTATAGTGTAAACTGGAACTGGTGTAAGGATACGCCGTTCCTCCTCCCTTGTAGATATAGATTGGCGGCCTTCAGGCGTCATACCCTGACGGTCGAATCGCGCCGGTTTTGGTCCCCCTAATTTCCGGCGCAGCTCCGGGTACGGTAAGACCTCCGGGGCATTTATGCGGGATGGAGCAGTTGGCAGCTCGCCAGGTTCATACCCTGGAGGTTGCAGGTTCAAGTCCTGCTCCCGCGATTTTGCTGTATACTTCTCCTTTTTATCCCTGTCGAATAATGGCAGGGATTTTTGTTTCCACAAATTGTGGAAAGTTTGGTGGATAAAACACAAAATATGGTATTAAAAGCTTTTTGCCAGATAGTTTGAAGACACAGTTAGGTAGTTAAGATGCAGAGTGGCTGTTTGACGATAAACAGGTACTACTAAGGCCCCTGGCCCCATGCGGGGCGCGGAAGGCCCGGTATTTTTCTCTTTCCGGGTTAAAAAAATAGGGTACTTCCTTCCGCTTTAGGAGGGTTGACAGAGGAGGTGGATGTGAGTGATAGTGAATCAAAAGGAGCTTGCCCAATGCTTAGGAATCAGCTCCCGGAGAGTCCGACAATTAAGGGAAGACGGGCTTTTTAAGCTGAGCCAGGAAGGGCGGGGCTACAACCTGGAAAAGAGTATCCAGGAGTACATCGAATATAAGGTAAATGCGGAAACGGGCAGGCGGGCATCTATCTCCAAGGAGGAAGTGCAGGCGGAGCATGAAGAAGTGAAGAAACAGATTTCTCTTTTGAAGCTCCGAAAGCTTAGAAGAGAACTTCACGAGGCGGCGGATGTGGAAGCTTATCTGTCGGATATGCTGATCCGCTTTAAAAACCGGCTGATGGCAGTACCTACAAAGCTGGCTATGCAGGTATCCGGCGAAGAGGATTTGAATGTGATCATCCAGACCATCAAAAGGGAACTGACAGCTGTTTTGGAGGAACTGTCCGAGTATGATCCGGATGAGATTGACGGGCAGACCGGCGGCAGCGGAGAAGAATTGGAAGAGGAATATGAAGAAGAGGAAGAAGGGGATGGCGGGTGACCCAGAGGGAGCGCAGCCGCCGTAAAACCAGGGCGCTCTTTCAGCGTGTCCTCCGAAAAACTCTTACTGTCCAGGAAGAGATTAAGGTAAGTCAATGGGCAGAGAAATACCGGGTTCTGGATGAAAGCAGCAACCTGTCCGGAAAATGGTCCAATTCCGTTACTCCCTACCTGGTGGGGATTATGGATGCCTTCAATGACCCGAAGATTCGGGAGATTTACCTGTGCAAGGGCTCCCAGCTGGGCGGCACGGAAGCGTTGATCAATATGCTGGCCTACCTGATCAGCGAGGAGCCAGGACCTACAATGATTGTTTACCCTTCCGATGACCTGGCAAAGGATATTTCTAACGATAAGCTGAAACCGGCTTTCCGGTTGATTCCGAAAATTAAGAAACAGTTCTATGAGAACAGTTCCAAGGAACTGCGTCTAAAGTTTAAGGATATGACCATTTACCTGAGAGGCGCTGGTTCTCCTTCCAAACTGGCGTCCAAAGCCATCAAGTACCTGTTTTTTGATGAGATTGACAAGATGGGCGGGGCTTCCAAGAAGGAGGCTTCTCCCTATAACCTGGCAATGGAACGAATCAAGACCTTCAAGTCCCAGAGCAAGGTCTACGCCTGCTCCACGCCCACACTGAAAACGAATTACATCTGGCAGCTTCACGACAATGCGGATGAGGTGCGGGAATATTTTGTCCCCTGTCCCCATTGCGGTGAAATGCAGCAGCTGATTTTTAAGCAGGTGATCTTCTGCAAGGATCCGGAAAAGAAGATGTCTCCTTATGAGCGGGCCCAGACGGCGGTTTATATCTGTCCGGAGTGCGGCTGTGAAATCTTAGATAAGGACAAGCCGAAAATGCTCCGGGAGGGGGAATGGCGGGCGGTGAAAAAGCGGGGAATCGGGGAGCCCAAGACCGTAGGCTTCCATATCAATTCCTTGTACAGTATTTTTGTAACCTGGGCGGAGGTGGCGGAAGAGTTTCTGAAATCCCATGAGGACCCGGACATGTTCCAGAACTTCGTCAACTCCTGGCTGGCAGAGCCCTGGGAGGATACGAAGTTAAAAACCACGGAGGATACGGTGAAGGAACGCCAGACGGAATATGAAGAGTTTGAGGTCCCGGACTGGGCGGTTGAACTGACCGGCGGCATTGACGTGCAGGAAACTTCGGTATACTGGGTAATCCGCGCCTGGGGAGAGCATTGGACCAGCCAGCTGGTTGCCAGGGGACAGGAAGTGGATCTCTGGAAGGCAGATGAGATCATGAACCTGAATTATGAGAAAAGGGATGGCACAAAACTAACGCCGTCCCTTGTTTTAGTGGACTCCGGCGACCAGACAGATATGGTTTATAACTTCTGCGCGGATACCTCAGACTACACCCTTCCCAGCAAAGGCGCCAGCAAGAAGCTGGAAACGGATTATAAATTCAGCACCATCAATAAACCTGGCTCCAAAGCCGCTGGCATGAACCTGGTGATCGTGGATACGGCTAAGTACAAAGACCGGATCGCGGCCAGGATGCGGCGGCAGAACGGGATGGGCGCGTGGATGGTGTTCCAGGGGATTGATGATAATTACGCCGCTCAGGTTACCTCCGAGCACAAGATTAATGAGCGGCAGGCCAACGGAGTGCCGGTGCAGAAATGGGTGTTGAAGAACAGCCACGGTGCGAACCATTACCTGGATGCGGAGGTTTACGCGATGGCGGCGGCCGACATCCGGGGTGCCAGGACCTGGCATTTGGAAAAATACGAGCCGCCTAAGAAACAGGAGAAACCTTCTGAGGAAGAGCAGTGGATTACAGAAAATGAACTGAAAGGATGGGTGTAATATGCCGGAAGAAGGAAAAATCCCATACGGGACGCCAGAAAAGCAACTGCAGATATTAAACGAGGCGATTTATAACATTCTGATGGGCGGGCAGTCCTACAAGATTGGTACCCGCTCCCTGACAAGGGCAGATCTGGGGACTTTGATTACGGAGCGAAACCGGCTGGAAGCTCAGATCCAGGGCAGCGGTACAACGCTTCTGGCCGGGGCTTACGCTGCGGATTTTGGGCCGGATAACAGGAGGTAGCTATGAAGCCAAATATGATTGACCGGCTGATCGGCGCGGTCAGCCCTAAACAGGGTGCGCTGCGGGCCGCCTGGAGAAACCAGATGGAGGCGTACCGGGGCAATTACGATGCCAGTGATTCCGGGCGGCTCCAAAGCCAGTGGAATACGCAAAACCTTTCCGCAGAGATGACGGACCGCTATGAGCGGGATACGGTGCGGGCCAGGGCAAGGGATTTGGAGCGCAATTCCGATGTAATGAACTCCATCCTTCGGGCTTATCGAAGAAATGTAATCGGGGCCGGGCTCCAGGTGCGGGTGACCACTGGCGATACCGCCATTGATGAAACCCTGGAAAAGGCATGGGACCGGTGGTGCAAGGCGAGAAACTGTGATGTGACCGGGCAGCAGTCCTTTACCCAGTTGGTGCGGATGTGCATCCAGCGGAAAGTCACGGACGGGGGCGTACTGATTGTGAAACGCTATACCAACCAGGGTTTCCTTCCGTTTCAGCTTCAGGTTTTGGAGGTAGATGAACTGGATACGACCCAGATTAAGCCCCACAAGGAAGGAAATAAGGTGGTAGGGGGTGTTGAATATAACCCATGGAACCGGCCGGAAGGGTATTGGATCCGGCAGTATTCCATTGACGGGTATACGCCGCTGGTTCCGGTCTACCTGGAAGCTAAGGACGTTATCTTCTACTACACCAAGAAGCGGCCTTCCCAGGTAAGGGAAATTTCAGACCTGAGCCCTGTGCTGGTCCGGGCGAAGGATATGAATGAGTTTATAACGGCGGTGACGATTAAGGAGAAGATCACTGCCTGTCTGGCGGTTTTCATCAAAAAGGCATTTCCTGCCGGAAGCTCACCCGGAAGGACGCACCAATACAATAAAGCCGCGGTCAATTATGAAGGCAAGCGGGTAGTCCCTGGAATGATTATGGAAATGAATGTAGGGGATGAGGCCCAGATGTTAAATCCGGCGGGCCAGGGAACGGATGCCACCGCCTTTATGAAGTCCCAACAGCGGATGATCTCAGCCGCTTCGGGCTTATCCTACGAAGCGACTTCCAGAGATATGTCCGAAACCAACTATGCTTCCGCCCGTCAGTCCATGATTGAGGATGATTTGACCTATGATGAGGAGCGGGAGCTGCTGACGGAGCTGTTCATGGATGAGGTTTACGAATCCTTTGTGATTTCCTGCTGGCTGAAGGGAATCATATCACCGATGGATTTCTGGGAAGAGAAGGAAAAGTATCTGGCCCATGAGTGGGTGGTGAAGCCGAAGCGCTGGATTGACCCCTCCAAGGAGGCGAACGCCAACGGAGTGGCCTTAAAAACCGGGCAGAAAACCTTCCAGCAGATCAGCGCGGAGAATGGACGGGATTGGAAGAAGGTAGTGGACGAGATGGCGGAGGCCCAGGAATATGCATTGGCAAAAGGCATTGATCTGCTGTCCATGATTCAGGGAGCGGCAGTGAAAACGGAAGTGAAGGAGGATGAAGGCGATGGCAGCGAAAAAGAGTGAATCGGGAATGGTGGGGCGGCCCAGGGAACGCCCTATGAGAAAGAATCCTCAGGGCGAGAATGATTTTAGGCCATTCCGGTTCATGGATGCAGGAATCCGGGCGGTGGAAGGAGAAGAAAATGACAGGAGGTTTGCTCTTTCCTTCTCATCGGAAGAGCCCTATACCAGGTGGTATGGGGTGGAAATACTGGATCACTCCGGAACCTGTATGGATTTAAGCCGCCTGCAGTCCATCGGGGTGGTGTTGTTTAACCACAATACCAACAAGGTATTGGGAAAAATCGTGAAAGCCTGGAATGAAAATGGCCGGGGAGAAGCGGTGATTGAGTTTGATGATGACGATGAGGCAGAGACGATCCGCAAGAAGGTAGCGGGGGGAACCTTGAAGGGCGTATCGGTTGGGTACAGCGTGGATGCCTGGGAGGAAGTAGCTGCCGGAAAGAAGTCCAGTGATGGAAGATTCTCCGGCCCCTGCTATATCGCTAAGAAGTGGACGCCTTTTGAGATCAGCATTGTGTCTGTGCCGGCAGACCCTACGGTGGGAGTGGGGAGAAGTATGGAAGACGGTCTGGGGATGACAGCCTGGGAGGCGATGATACAGATTAACGAAAATCAGATGAGAGGAGGACTTATGAAGTGAGCAACTTAGAACAGAGCATGAAAGCCGTTGCCGCGGCGCTGACCGGGCAAGAAGCAGATGCCATTCCGGATCGACTGGAAGAGATCTGCTCTTTTATTGCGGAACATTATACAGCGCCGGAGGGAGAAAGCGTTCCATTCGTGCAGGTGACCGCGCCTGCTGACGCGGCGGCGGCGCCTACCATGGAAGAGTTTAATGGCTTGATCGCGAAACTGAAGGAAGCAAAAATTTTCAAATAGGAGGATGAAGGAACATGACTTTACAGGAAATGATCGCCAGGCAGCGGCAGATTACGGAGGCAGCAAGAAACGAAAGCCGCAGTCTGACGGCGGAGGAACAAAGGGAGTTTGACCAGCTCCAGGGGCAGATTGACGGGGCGCTGGCAGGAGGTTCTGGCGCTGACGGTTCCGGCGGAAACGGAACAGGCGGTGAAGGGACAGGAGGAAATCCCAACAGGGGCGCTGATAGTGTTGGAGGGAGCGTTCCTGCCGGAGCGGCAGCGCCTGGGGCAAATCCGGCAGCTCCGGATGCAGAGCAGCGGGCCGCTCTGGCGGAGCGTACCCGGATCCGTGAGATTGTTGGATTATGCCAGCGGTTCGGGATTGACTCTGCGGAGTACATTTCCCGGGGTGATTCCATCGATCAGGTAAGGGCTGCGGTTTTGGACCGGTTAGAGCGTAATGGTACCCCGATTTCCGCCAGGGTAGTAGCGGATGAGGCGGATAAGAAACGGGCGGCTATCGCAGACGGAATTCTGCTGCGCAATAACATTCATGTGGAGAATCCGGCTCCAGGATCCAATGATTTCAGGGGCTCCTCTTTACAGATGATTGCGGCCAGCTGTCTGGCGGATGAGGACGGAGCAAATGCCAGGAACTACTTTATGATGAGCCGCAATGACCTGTTCAGCGAGGTGATGCGGCGGTCTTACTACAATCCTACAGCGGCTTTCCCGGCGATTATGGACCAGGTGATCAATAAAGCCTATGTAGAGGGCCATCGGACCGCGCCGGTTACCTTTGACCAGTTTACTACCAGAGGAACCCTTTCCGACTTTAAGAAGGCGGACAACTATTATGTACAGGGCGGGTTCGGAGAGTTCCTGGAGGTTCCGGAAGGCGGAGAGCTGAAGCATACCCTGCCGACGGATGAGAAGCTGCCCCAGAGACAGTTGAAGACCTATGGGCGCCAGTTTACTATGTCCCGCCAGGCGTTTATCAATGACGACATGGGCGTGATCACTACCCTTCCGGCCAGAGCGGCAAAGGCGGCCAGGACGACTATTAATACCCAGGTTTACCGGGTATTAACCGGGAATCCAAAGATTTATGACGGGAAACAGCTGTTTGGCGCGGATCACAAGAACCTGCTGGCTGAGGGAACCGGTATCACCCAGGCGGCGGTACAGTCTATGATCCTGGCTTTGGGCGGCCACCGCAAGAAGATGGATGGGGCGGAGCAGGCCATTTTGATTCGGCCGGCTGTGATGGTGGTGCCTTTGGGGTACAAGTTTGCTATGTACACTCTGTTTAATTCCCAGACCATCAGCGCTTCCGGGGATGTGAATCCGCTGTATCAGTACAGGGATACTATCCGGGTAGTGGAGGATGCTACTTTAAATGCCCAGGTTCCGACCGGCGCGATTCCTTGGTTCATGGTAGGCGATACCAATGATACGGACTTCATCCAGGTGGATTACCTGAACGGGCAGGAGATTCCCAATATCCGTCGGATGGAGACGCCGGGACAGTTGGGGTATGTGTGGGATGTGTACGGAGACTGGGGCATTACCGTCCTGGATTTCCGTGGAGCAGTGAAGAATCCTGGTGTGGAGATTGAGTCTCCCATCGCTACAGTTTAAGGAGGGAAGGATATGGCAAAGACAGCAACCTATATCCAGCGCGGAGAAGCGCTGGACTATCAGAATACAACAGAGGCTATGATTCCGGCAGGAACAGTAATCCTTCTGGGTAAGAGGATGGGGGTGGCCGGCGGGGACATCCAGCCGGGAGAAGTGGGAGCGCTCCATGTGGTGGGCGTGTTTGAGATCACTAAGAAGGCCGGTGTGGAACTGGCAGCTGGCGATAATGTAGTATTTACGGATGCGGATGGTATCGACAAGGCGTCCACAGATGTAATGGGGTACGCAGTTGAAGCGGCGGCAGCAGCGGATGAGACGGTAAAGGTAAAGCTTTTGGGATAAGGAGGAAATAAAATGGCATACACAGCTCATAATTGGCAGAATGGCGATGTGATTACAGCGGATCTTTTAAATGCGATGGAACAGGGCATCCAGAATGAGCAGGTAGGGCCCCAGGGGCCAAAGGGAGATACCGGAGAAACGGGACCCCAAGGCCCTAAGGGAGATACGGGTGAAACCGGCCCCCAGGGACCAAAAGGGGATCAGGGCGATCCCGGAGTCGGGCTGACCGGGGAGGCTACCGTGCTGACTGCCCTTGCCGGGTCGGAAGAGCTGGCAGATGTGATTACAAAGGTAAATGAGATTATTACCGCTTTAAATGCCAGAGGCGTGACGAAGGCAGAGTGAGCCTATGGGGTTTAAA
Source organism: uncultured Clostridium sp. (assembly GCA_900547035.1). GTDB lineage: Bacteria > Bacillota > Clostridia > Lachnospirales > Lachnospiraceae > Enterocloster > Enterocloster excrementigallinarum. Next base: position 26,677 of record URFM01000028.1, read on the forward strand.
GAAATCATCCAGGAGGACAGCCGCCGAGTGTTCTTAAATCCGGAGGAATTTGGCGAGCTGCACGAAATCAGCGGTCGGAAGATGCTCATTATCATCGATGATAATGAAATGGTGGAACGGGAAAAACGCCAGGCTGTAAGCCAGGGATACCGCCAGGGAATTTATACAAAACAGATCCTTTTCTATGTGCTGGGGCGGGATTTCGGCCCGCTTCCGGCCGTGGGAAGGGCACTGACGTTGGATGGGAAGAATTATGTGATTACGGATGCCATTAATGAGAGCGGGATTTATTCCATCAGTCTGGAGGCGGTACGGTCATGAAGGCATGGATTTCCATAGGGGTGAATCTGGATGAAGTGAAAGACGCCCTCTATAAGCTGGAGCCGCGGCAGCAGAACCAGGCGCTCAAAAAGGCTTTGCGGGAGACGGCTAAGCAGGCCAGAGAGAAACTGGTAAAGCAGGCTCAGTCCTCCTATACGGTCAAAAACGCCGGCTTTAAAAAGGCCATGACAATCCGTATGGTTTCCGGCAGCATTCCTGCGGCGAAGCTCCATGCAGAAGGGGAACCCCTCCCGTTAAGGAGCTTTAAGGTGTCGGCAAGCGGAAGGACAACAAGGGCCCAGGTATTAAAGCGCGGCAGGCTCAAAGAGCTGAAACGGGGCGGCATCAAGGCATTTGTCAATAACATTGCCAGAAAAGGCCAGACCAGGAAAAAAAGCAGCAGAAAGGGAGTCGCCGGAAGCCAGGTGCGCCATGTAGCGGTAGCCCAGAGGCAGGGAAGGAAGCGGCTGGAGATTCATGAGAAATTCAGTAATTCCATCCCCGCTATGCTGGGCAGTGAAGAGCATGTATACGGCATTGTGGAGCCTGAGATCGGGGTGAACCTCCAGGATAACCTGAGAAAGTTTATCGACCAGGCGATGGGAGGATAGGATGACAATTAATGAACTGCAGAGCACCCTGATTCAGGAGATTGAGGCGTTGTCAAAGGATATGGAGCTGGTGAATAAGCGCGGAGAGCCGGCGGATCTGAAAGGGTATCCCCAGGCGATTCCGGTATTCCCCCTATATCAGAATGTCCCTCTTGCGCTGGATGAAACAGCGGACGGCAATTTTCCGGAGGAACCGGATTTGTTCCCCTACTTTATCGTCCGGGTGGACGGAGTGGAATACCAGAAAAAACGGGAGGATGAGTCCTATTCCGACCAGGCCCATGTACTGATTGCCTTCGCCGTCTACGATGAAGACCAGGGAATGAAGGGATACTTTTCTTTAAACGCGCTGATGGAGCGGGTTGTGATGCGGTTTCAGAAAAATCCGGTTCTGGGACCGTATTTTTGTGAGCGGAAAATGAACACGGCATACCAGGAGGACGACACCTTTCCCCAGTTTTTTGGGGCGCTAGAAATGACCTGGAATTTGCCGGAGATTGAGATGGAGGCTTTTTAGATGGATAAACAAATAATGGTATATGTGGGACCCAGCCTAAAGAATATCGTACAGACTGGGACAGCGTTTCGGGGCGGTTATCCGCCGAAACTGGAACAGGAGATGAGAAACCGTCCCTATCTTTCAGAGCTGATGGTTCCGGCAGAGAATCTGGCAGCGGCCAGAAAGGAACTCAGAAAGGCAGGGAGCAGCTTAAACCAGCTCTACCAGAAAGTAAAAGGAGGCAACGAGCATGTATAAGCATGGAATTGAAGTGAATGAGAAGGCCACATCCTTTCCAAGCCCGCTTTCCACCCGATACGGGGTGCAGGTGGTTTTTGGGACAGCACCGGTCAATCTGGCAGAAGATCCTTATAACGCTTGCAACCGCCCAATCCGGGTAAGCAGCTTTGAGGAAGCCCAGGCGGCCTTAGGCTACAGCGAGGACTGGGAGCATTACACGCTGTGTCAGAGTATGTATGCCAGCTTTGAACTGTTTCAGGTTTACCCGGTGATTTTTGTCAATGTTCTGGATCCTAAGCGGCACGTAAAAAGTATAGGGCCGAAGGCATATCCGGTGGAAAATCACCAGATTGTATTGGAAGAGACTGGCATTATTTTGAGCGACCTGGTTTTGACGATGACAGCAGATGAAAGCCAGGTAGGAGAGGCACAGGTGGGGACAGCGGTAGCGGCCGCGGGAGAACAGACTTTGAAATTGGATCAGGACTACATTGCTGCTTTCAACGCTCAGGGGCAGGTGGTGATTACCTTACTGAGCAGGGGTGATGCTTATGATGAGAAGGAGATTACGGCTGCCGCGAAAGCGATTGCTCCGGAAATGGTGACGGAAGAGGATTTGATTGGCGCTTATGATGTAGAAACTGGGATGGAATCCGGATTTGAGGTTCTGCGCCAAGTCTATCCGATGTATGGCCTGGTTCCTGGAGCGCTGATGGCTCCGGGATGGACGGAGAATCCAAATATTGGAGCCGCATTGATGGGAAAGTGCGAAGAAATCAGCGGCGCGTTCCGCAGTGTCTGCCTGCTGGATTTGGATACAGAGCAGGCAAAGAAATATACGGACTGTCTGGATGTCAAAAATGAGATGGGGTACAATGGGGAGCACGCTATTGTATTGTGGCCGAAAGTGCAGAAGGACGGTAAAATATTCTGCTACTCTGCGGTATATGGAGCTATGATGAGCTACAGTACAGCGGTAAATGAGGATGTGCCGTATCTATATCCATCTAATAAGACACTGAACATTGATGGGGCAGTACTGGAAGACGGAACCGAAATATTTTTGGATCAGGTACAGGCTGGAAACCTAAACGGCGATGGTGTTGTGACGGCGTTTCGAGATACGGAATGGAAATCCTATGGCAACAACATGAGCTGTTATCCGGAGAACACCGATCCGAAGGACCGTTGGATTGCCTGCAGAAGAATGTTTGACTATGTGGGCAATTATTTTGCTTCTGAGTATCGGGCGAGACTGGACGAAAATATGAACCGGCGGACTGTGGATGATATTGTAAATAGCTTCAATATTTGGGGAAACAGCTTGACGGCTGCCGGAATGTGCGCAGGTCTTTATGTGGAATATCGTGAGGAAGAGAACACGCTGGAGAATATTATGGCAGGGCATTTGAAACTGCGGATTTATTTTGCGCCCTATACGCCGATAGAGTACATTCGTGCAACCATGGAGTTTGATGTGGCTGCGTTAGAAGCGGCTATGTCTGAGGAGGGATAAGGATGATTAAAACACATTTGGTCAATCGGTTTAATGCCTATAAGTCAGGAAAAGAACTGGTGGGAGTGGCCGGGGAGCTGAACCTTCCCGAAGTTACGAACTTGACGGATACCATGGAAGGCGCTGGGACTGGCGGAAATATGGATGTGCCGGTGGTAGGGTTGATTGAGGATATGGAGATGGAGATCGCCTTTATGTCCTTATGTAATGATATTTTTTCCATTATGGATCCGACTGAGGCAACGGATCTGACCTTAAACGGAGCGATCCAGGGAACCGATGCAGGAACCGGGGCGGTTGGATATGTACCGGCCAGTATTTCTGTCCGGGGAATTATGAAAAAGTTTACGCCGGGATCTATGAAGGCCGGGGCGAAAATGAGCTCCAGTGTCACGCTTGGACTGAGCTATTATAAGATTGTCCTGGACGGGAAGACCATGATGGAGATTGATCGATTAAACGGAGTATTTATTATCAACGGCAAGGATATTCTGGAGAAAGTCCGGAACATGTGCTAAAGGAGGTCCGTAATGGAAAAGAGTGAGAAAGCCTGGATGAAATTTAAGCTTTCAAAGCCGGTAGAGTACCAGGGAATCAAGGCGGAATCAGTGGATTTGAGTAAGCTGGAGGAGCTGACCGGACGGGATATGAATCAGATTTATGATTTGTATTCGGCCAATGGCGGCAGCGGGATTTCCATGCAGGAATCTACATTACTTTTTGCTCAGTTGATTGCCAACCGAGTGACCGGGTATCCGTTGGAGCTGATTGAAATGTTCAGCGCCAGAGACAGTTTCCGGCTAAAGAACCGGGTGTATCGTTTTTTCTTCCTAGAGGCATAAGCTGCCCGGAAGATATACGAGAATTAAATAAAGCGTTTCTTCTGGCAGGACGGTATGCGAATACCGGCCTGAATTTTTTTTACTCCATGAGCCTGTCGGAAGCAGCGCTGGTGGTGAAGGATATTACGGAGATTGCCCAGGAAGAGAAACGGAGAATGAAGCAAAGGAGGCGGCGGTAAGTGGCAGGAAAAAAGAATTATGAGCTTGAGATACTCATATCCGGCGGTACGGATTCTTCTCTTGCCGCCTCCATCAAGCGGGCCAGGGGTCAGCTGGATTCCCTGGAGCGTCAGGCAAACCTGAGTACCAAGGGAATTTCCAATGCCTTTGGAATGAGTACCAAGGGTATTGATGCCTTGGGAAATATGTCAGATAAGGTATTTGGAACAATCGTAAAAGGGGCAGGCTTGGCAGTGGCAGGAGTTACAGCTATTGCCACGGCTTCTACCAGCATTGGTATGGGGTTTGAATCCCAGATGAGCACGGTCCAGGCCATTGGGCAAGCTTCAGAAGCCGATATGAAGCGCCTGACTGCGGTGGCCAAGGAGATGGGCGCTACTACCCAGTTTACGGCGGAAGAAGCAGGCCAAGGGTTGGAATATATGGCCTCCGCCGGCTGGAGTACCCAGCAGATGATTGACGGCCTTCCGGGCGTCATGTATATGGCGGCAGCTTCCGGGGAGAGCCTGGCCCTGTCTTCGGATATTGTGACCGGTACGTTGACGGCATTTGGGAAAGAGGCAGGGGAAGCCGCGCGCCTGGCGGATGTACTGGCGATGGCTTCGGCAGCTACGAATACGGATGTGGCTGGTCTGGGGCTGGCCTTGGAATATGTAGCCCCTGTAGCCGGTGCTTTGGCTTATTCTTATGAGGATGTAGCCATCGCCATTGGCATGATGTCCAATGCCAATATCAAAGGCGAGAAGGCCGGTACGGCTATGCGTACCATGCTGACGAATCTGGCCAAGCCTACGGATACCATGCTGGGCTATATGGAAGATTTGGGGATTTCTCTGACGGATGCAGAAGGGAATATGATCCCCTTGCGGCAGCTGTTGATCGACATTCGAGAAGGGTTTGCGGGGCTGACAGAAGCGGAGCGGGCGGAATATGCCGCCGGGATTGCCGGCAAGGAAGGCATGAGCGGTCTGCTGGCGATTGTAAATACGGCTCAGGATGATTTTGAAACCCTGACAGAGCGGATTGACAACAGCACCGGCGCGGCCCAGGAGATGGCCCAGGTCAGGATTGACAACCTGGCAGGTGACATTGAACTGCTAAAAAGCGCAGCGGAAGGAACCGGGATTGAAATTTATGATGGGATTTCCGGAGAGCTGCGTAGCCTGGTACAGATGGGGACAGCAGGAGTTGACCAGCTGACGGAGGATTTAAAGGAGAACATTCCTACCATCCGGCGCCAGGTAAAGGAGTTCGGGGAGGATGTGAAGGAAGGATTTGCTCCCCTGATGGATTTCGGGGAGTGGTGCCTGGATAACCCCAATGTAATTAAGAGCACCCTGGTTGGTATTACGGCGGCTATGGGAACCTTCAAGGCGGCCCAGACGGCGAAAGATGGGATTGCATTACTTGGACGGCTTTCCACATTGGTCAGCGCTTGGCCGGTGGCGGCTGCCGGCTTGGCGGTAGGCGGCATAGCGGCAGTTGCCACAGCGGTACATGAAAATTATAGGAAGATCCGCAAGGACGACTTGGACAAGCGGTTCGGCTCCATTACGTTGTCTATGGAGGAGCTGGATGAAACGGCCCGGATGATCGTGGACAACGGCAACATGGACAAGGTTGCGGAGTCTATGGAAGCCCTGGGGAAAGTGAAGGAATTGTCCGAGAGCTTCGAGGAAGCAAATAAAGACTTGGAGCGGCTGAACTGGAAGATCGGCATGGGCTTTGACCTAAGCGAGGCGGACCAGCAGGACTACGGGGCCGCCATTGAGCAGATGGTGCAGAACGCCGTTGATCTAGTGCAACAGTCTCAGTTTACGGCGCAGGTTAGCGTCCAGGCCTTATTTGGTTCTGAAAGTGAAGCAGGAAATGACCTGATTGCCGGATTTGATTCCATGTACGCCTCTATTAATGGGGAGGTGTCCGACTTAGGCCGCCAGCTGGGTGAGGTATACAGCAGTGCGGTAGAAGATGGCGTGATTGATGTAGATGAGATGTCCGTTATTCAGGAACTGCAGCAGAAGCTGGCCAATATTACCAGCGAAGTGACGCAGGCCCAGTCTCAGGCGAAGATTGACCGGATTATGAGAGACTTTTCTGGTCAAGATTTGACGCCGGATTCCTTTAAGAATCTCCAGTCCCAGATCGGGGACGTACTGGACGAACAGAAAGAGGGAGCTGGAGAGGCCTTTGAGTTGACAGCGGCTAACTTGAACCTGCAGCGTCAGCGGGGAGAGATCAGCCAGGCGGACTATGATACAAAATATCAAGCAGCTGCTGACCAGTACGACCAGTCCATGATGGAAATGCAGGGAAATGCATTAAATTACTCCATCAGCTCTATTGCGGACGCTTACCAGGATGAGTTTAACCAGGTTCTTCCGGAAATCCAATCCGGAATTGATGCTTTTACCAGCAATACCATTGATACCATGCTCAATGGCAAGGACGGACAGCCGTTTTTGGACGCTGTGGCCCTTCAGGACGCGATGGGATTGAATGAACTGGATCCGGTCTTTATGGATAATCTAGGAGAATTGTGGGAAGAGATTCAGCCGGATTATGAAGCGCTTGCCGCCACAGCGGAGAAGTACCGGCAAGCGGGAAAAGAGATTCCTGAAGCGGTGGCGGCTGGGCTGGCCGATGCCGCGGTGCTCGGTACGCTGATGAACGATAACGACGCCATGTGGGAGCTGATTGCGCTGCAGGCGGGGAATAATTCAGAGTTCCAGAAAGCCCTTCAGGCAGCCCAGGAAAATGGATATGCAATTCCTGATGGGATTGCGGAACATATGGAGGGCAATACCCAGGCCATTGATACGGCGGTGACTGCATTGTTTAACCACACCCAGGCCCAGCTTGACCGGGCCTTTGCGAATTTGAAGGTCAATGGTTCCGTTTCCGTACAGCTGGGGCTTAATTCCTTCACGGCCAGGCAGTACCAGAACCGCAGCGGCTCCGGGGAGGTTGCCCACAACGCGAGAGGCGGCCTGATCGCGGAGCCCACTCTTTCCTGGTTTGCGGAAGAGGGCCCTGAGATGGCAATTCCCTTAGACGGTTCAAACCGGGCTCTTTCTTTATGGCGGGAAGCAGGACAGCTTCTGGGAGCCTATGAGTCCAACAATTACAGCACCATGAGCCAGACGCTGGCGGAAGCGGGGGCAGGCGGGGCGGCTCCAAGCGCTTCTTTTGCGCCGGTGTTCAGCCCGGTAATTTATGTGGGGTCGGAAAATGCCCGGCAGGAGGTTATGAGCGGCCTGTCTGCCGGGTATGAGCAGTTTAAGGAAATGATGGAGCGGTATCAGAGCGAGAGGGCAAGAGTGAGCTTTTAGGGGTGAAATAAGTTGCGTACATACAAGACCACCCAGGGCGATACCTGGGATATGATTGCAAAAAAAGTATATGGGGATGAGAAGCATATGGATTATCTGATGGCGAATAATTTTCCGCTGCTGGAGGAATTTATATTTTCTGCAGGAACGGAAGTGCAGGTCCCGGAACTTCCAGAAAATGAATCTGACGACCTTCCTGCCTGGAGGAAAAATATATGAGCCAGACCAGAAAGAAATCTTTGAGCGTTGTGTATAACGGCGTGGAAATCTGGAATGATCTGTCTGCAAGCCTGGAAAGTTTTGAATATCAGGACCCGGTCGATGAATCGGACAGTATTTCTTTTACGATTGTTGACCGGGATTTGAAGTGGTCCAGGATGTGGGCACCACAGAAAGGTGACCGCATCCTCCCTTCCATTATTACGGAGAACTGGAACTATGAAGGGGAACGGATGACGATAGTCTGCGGCTCCTTTGTAGTAGACGATTTCAACTTCTCTGCTCCGCCGCTATTGGGGAGCATTAACGGGGTTTCCTCTCCGGTAGATACAAGTTTTAAAGAAACATTAAACACAAAAACCTGGGAGGCAGCCACTGTCCGGCTGATTGCTCAGGAGCTAGCCAACAAATATAGCCTACAGCTGGTTTATGACTGCACGCAGGATATATCGGTCAGCAAGATGGAGCAAAGCAACCAGACGGACAGTGATTTCTTGAAATCTCTTTGCAATAAGTATGGGCTTGGCCTAAAGATATATGCCAATCGCATGGTGATTTTTGATTTCCAGATGTACTATGGGAGAAATCCGGTGCTGACGATTACACCGGATATGGTGAGCAAGTGGTCTTATCGGAGTACCATGCAGGGAACTTATACAGGAGCGAAGGTAAGCTATACGAACCCAGGTACAAAGAAAACGGTAGAAGTATTGGTGGGTACGGAAGAGCGGCTTTATAAGACCACCCAGAAGGCGGATAACGAGGCAGATGCAAGAATGATTGGAGAAGCAGCCATACGGAACGCGAACCGCAAAGAAACAACCATGCAGATTACGCTCCCTCCCAAACTTTCCCTGATAGCTACCAACACGGTACAGCTGTCCGATTTTGGGATTATGGATGGGAAATATTTCATTGAGCAGGTAAGCCATAATGTTTCAAGGAAATCGTACACTATGCAGGTGAAATTGAGCCGGATTCCTGAAAACAGCCAAGAACAGGAAACGAACGATAGTGCGTCCACTCACCAGGAAACCGGCGGCGCCTATGTTATTCAAAAGGGCGATACACTTTGGGAACTGGCCCAAGAGTGGTACGGTGACCCAACAAAATATACGGAGATTTATCAGGCTAATGCGGCAGCTATCGAAGCGGATGCAAAACGGAGGGGTAAATCTTCGTCCAACAACGGATACTGGATTTTCCCTGGACTGACGATTACCAAGCCATAAGGAGTGATACGATTGCAGGATATTGTAAGAGTAGGGTTTATCTCATCCGTAAACCAGGCGGCAGGAACTGCCAGGATATATTATCCGGACAGAGAAGCGACCACTGCAGAGCTTCCGTTGTTTTCTGGATGGGGGGAAACAGCGTTTCCAGAGCCGGGAGAACAGGTAGTAGTCATTCACTTATCCAATGATACCAGTTCAGGTATTGTTTTGGGGAAGTTTTATGATGAAACAGCTATGCCACAGCCGGGGGCAGAGTATACGAAATGGCTTGGAAAGAAGGCATACATAAAAGTGCAGAACGGCGGCGTGACGATACATGCGGATAATCTTATTCTGGAAGATTCCAATGGGAAAATTACATTAGCGGAAATATTGAGGTTAAAAGAGCGGGTAGATGCATTAGAGAGAGGAGGATAACGTATGGTGGGCTTATTCGGAGATATCCGTTTTCGGGTCAGTGACAGCAGGGTGTTAACCTTTCGCAATTTTAAGAAGGAGATATCTGCAGATTGGAATAGCATGGAACGGATTGGACAGAAGCCTTTATTGGAGTTTGGCGGACCAAAACTGCAGACCATATCGTTTGAAATTACGCTGGATGCATCACTTGGGGTAACGCCCAAAATCATGCTGGGCCGTCTGGAACGGATGGCGGAAGGTGGGGAAGCCTATGACCTTGTAATCGGAAAGAAACGTATAGGGAGTTATCCCTGGGTGATTACAAAATGTTCCCAGGCTTGGAATGTAATCCTGCGAAAGGGCGAAATCTACCGGGCTACGGTTACGCTTTCCCTACAAGAGTATGTATGAGGTGGAGATATGGCACAGGAGAATTTTAAGATTACCATTTTAAATGGCGAAGAGCAGGAAGAGCTCCACAGAACTCTAACAACATTATTTGCCACCCGCGCGGGAAGCCAGCCAGGAGACAGGGATTTCGGGATTTCCTGGGAGTGCTTGGATAATGTGCCAGATGTGGCGGAAAATTTGTTTTATCTGGAGGCGCTGAAAAAAGTAGAGAAGTATGAACCCAGGGTGGAATTGGAGGATGTTGTATTTGAACATGAGGAAGGGATGATGGTCCCTCACCTTTATTTTACGGGAAAGGAGGCGGAATGAGGTGGAAGATTTAACGAAGAGATTATCCAATTATCCAGATGTAAGCTTTATTGATGGGATGAGTTTTGCGGATTTGGAAAAACAGATGATTGAAGATTATGAGAACCGGTATTATGAACTGACCGGAAAGGAAGCCTCTCTCGCTCCGGCAGACCCGTACCGCTTAATTTTAATGTCTTGCGCCGTTGCAATTTACCAGGGGTATCAATATGAGGACCGAGCCGGAAAGATGGGACTTTTAAAATACAGCACGGGCGAATATCTGGACAATTTGGCAGCTTTGAAAGGTGTCGTACGGAATGAGGCATCTCCAGCACAGACTACCATTCGCTTTACATTGTCTACAGCATTGGAAAAGGCAGCAACGATTCCAAAGGGGACACGGATTAAGGGAATAGATTTGTATTTTGAAACAGACGAGTCCGGAGAAATTTCGGAAGGAAATTTATCTGTAGATGTAACTGCTGTTTGCCAGGAGGCAGGAACTTCGGGAAATGGTTTGAAGCCGGGGACAATTCGGACGATAGTTGACCCGCTGCCATACAATCTAACGGCAGAAAATATAACTGAATCTTCCGGCGGTGCAGACCGGGAAACCGATGAAGAACTGGCGGCTCGGGTTTATATTGCACCGGAAGGATATTCTACCGCTGGTCCAGAACGGGCATATGAGTATTGGGTAAAAACATTCAGCCAAGCAATTACAGAATGCCATGTTACCTCGGAAAGCCCAGGAGAGGTGGATATCTATATTACGGAGAACGGAGAAATTCCAGAGGAAGATTTCCTGACTTCATTGGAGGAGTATTTGCAGAACAGCGAAAGAAAACCTTTGACAGATCGTGTGGTTGTGAAAGCGCCGGAAGCTGTTTCATATGAAGTTGAATTTACTTACTATATCAGCAGCAACAATCGAGACATGGAAGAAACTATTAAAAAATCGGTAGAAACAGCATGTAGCAGTTACATTTCCTGGCAGAAAGGGATTGGTCGAAATATTACCCCATCACAACTGACCTATCTTGCTATGGCTGCCGGGGCTCAATCCATTGATATAGAAAAACCTACATATAAGGTAATAGAAGATTTTCAAATTGCAGTAACAGAGAATCCGGTAATTCATTATGGGGGGCTGAGGGATGATTGATTTTTACCACGGAGAATTGAAAGATATTTTGCCGGCGAATTTAAAAAGCCCCGAAACGCTTGCACTGAGCTTTGCAATCGGACAAGCTATGCGAAGACTCCAGGATTTTTCACATCGAATCAGCTTGTATGCAGAACTGGAGAAGGTTCCTGAAGAGGTTCTTGATTTGATGGCTGTGGAATGTAATACGCAATATTACGCTCAGAGCCTGGAACGTCAGATTAAGGAGTCATTGGTAGGGCAAACGTTAGTCTGGTATATGCACGGAGGGACTCCTTCGGTTTTGCAGGAATTTATGGATACCATACTGCAAGGTGGAAGCCTGGAAGAATGGTATGAATATGGAGGAGAACCTTATTATTTTAGAGCGTATGTAAATGTAGGGGAGGATGATGATGTTTCAATAAGCTATGAAAAACGGATTCGTGAGCAGATTATGCTTTACAAGAATGCGAGATCATGGCTGGAAGTGATGGCGTTTATCCTGACTACATTTTTTCAGGTTAATGTGGATTACGAAAGTCAACTAACGCTGCGGTCATGGTATTTTCCAAGGGCGAACAGAGAATTCCTGTATTTGGATGATACATGGCTGTTGGACGAACGTTATCTGCTTAATGGATTTAGTGACCCAGAACCGGAAGAATTCTATCCAGCTAGATTAAGACTGATAGGAAACATCGAAAAAGATATTTGCCTAGAATCCAGCCTAATAGTGGAAAAAGACCTTTGGTATTTGGATGATACCTGGCTGCTGGATGACTCAAAAATTTTGGATGCAGATATCTTTGAATACGAATTATAGGAGGTGATTAGCATGGCGAAAGGAGTTGCAACTATTACTGGAAGACGAAAGATGTGCAGAGCACATGCCGGAGATCAGGCTTTACCTGCAATCACATATATGGCATTTGGAGATGGTGGAGTTGATGGAAGCGGAACCGTACTTGAAGCAACCGGCGAAGAAACGGCACTTAAAAATGAATTGCTGCGAAAAAAAATCGAGGCACATCGATATGTTGACGAAGACGAAACGACATGCAGATATCGGGTGAGATTGGATAAGACAGAGCTTGCAAATCAAAAAATTTCCGAACAAGGGCTTTTCGACAGTGATGGGGATTTAGTGGGGTATAAAACGTTTATGCCGAAAGGCAAGGATGATGATATGGAATTTATATTTGATATGGATGAAGTCTTTTAATGGGAGGATATGGGCATGGCTTTTGAAATTAAGGACCCCCCTGAGTTTACACTGGATGTTCCGCAGTGGACAAAGCAGACCAGAGCAAATGGCGAAGAAATGGCAAAAGTAATTGAAAAATTGCTGAACAATGAAGTCTTTCTGAAGCGCAAGAAGAGCAGGGTGTTGATAGGGAGCGAGAATACCGAATTAGAGGAAAGTGATACGCTCTTTGTGGTAGATGAATCGGAGTCACTGTTCCGCGGGGTATCCTACACGAACATGACCTTCGGTGCGGCGGCTTCGGGAAATGAACTCTGGGCGCAGGTGGGCGGGGAGGCCAGGGAATCGGAAGAAAATGAATTGGGGATTGTGGAAGGAAAATTATCAGTGTCGGAGCATCCTGCTCCTGACGCTGATTTTTTTGCAAAAATAAACGATTAAAGAAAGGATGATTGAAACAATGGCAAAGGAAAGAGTGTTTACCTACCGTAATACCGGCACAGAGGAATCCCCGGTCTGGGAGAAATGGTTCCAGAAAACGGTAGCAGATGCTGTATTGATGAGCGACTCCGACACCGAGGATAAAACAATCGTTGACTATGTGGACGAAAAGATCAACGACCTGATTGGCGGGGCGCCCGGTACCTATGACACCTTAAAGGAGATTGCGGACTATATCGCGTCCCACGAGGAGGTTGCCGAAGCCTTAAACCAGGCTATTACTAATAAAGCGGACAAGAATCATACCCATACGGCGGCCACTCAGGCAGCGGACGGCTTCATGGCAGCGGCGGACAAAGAGAAGCTGGATGGAGTGGAAGAGGGCGCTACCGTCAATGATACCAAGTATAAGAACCAGACGCCCTCCACGGTAGCAGTCGGCGGCATTCCCAAGGGATATGTGCCGGACGCTGATGGAGTTGAAGTGGTGGATATGATTGATAAGCTGCTGCACGCCTATGTGGCTCCCCAGGTATCGGCCTCCGCCTCCCCTACAAACGGTGGCGTGTTTGAAGTCGGAACCTCCCAGCAGGTTACCGCGGTTACGGTCAATATCACCCTGGGCAGTACCGGCATCAAGAAAATCGAGGTGTTTGACGGCGGCAGCTCTCTGGGCAGCCTGACCAGCGGAATCCAGGCAGGAGCGAACACGGTGACGCTGACAGAGGCCCTCACGATATCCTCCAACAAGCAGCTGTCCGTTACCGTGACGGACAATGAGGATAAGACTGTGACAGCCAAGACCGGGACCTTTACCTTCGTAAGCCCCTATTATTACGGAGCGATTGCGGCGACCGCAACACCCACGGAGGAGCTGATTAAGGCGGCCACCAAGTCGGTCACCACCAAGGGGAACAAGACCTTTAACTTTACCTGCAGCAACCAGAAGATGCTGTTTGCGTACCCGAAATCCTATGGAGCCTTGTCTAAAATCCTCGACCAGAACAACTTCGATGTGACCGATACCTTTACTCAGACCGAGGTTTCCGTGGACGGAGTGGACTACTACGCATATACCAATGCGGCCTCCACCGTGTCGGCGTTCAAGATGACATTCAACTATTAATTGAGGAGGGAAAAATATCATGAGTTTTGCTGATAAAAAAGGAATTGCGGTTGCCAGTGGATTTAAGCTCCAGGCGGAAGCGCTTTTGGACGCAAGGCAGGTAGCGGAGACCATAACCGAGCGGGACGAACTGGTCACAATCCATGCGGCTACCGCCGGTTTGACGGTATTTGTAAAAGAGAACAATACGCTGTATGTCTACAATGGGACCGGGTGGGATGAGCTGAGCAAGGGAACTGCCTATACCCATCCGACCGGAGCCGGCTATGAGCATATCCCTGCAGGTGGAAGCGCCGGTCAGATTTTGAAATGGCAGTCCGATGGAAAGGCACAGTGGGCGGCGGAGAACACGGTTACCGTAGACAGTGCGCTGTCTGGCAGCTCCACGAACCCGGTCCAGAATAAGGTTATCAAGACCGAGCTGGACCAAAAGATGGACAGCACTTTAAAGGGAGCGGTAAACGGAGTGGCGGAGCTGGATGAGAGCGGAAAGGTTCCCTCCAGTCAGCTGCCCAGCTATGTGGATGACGTCCTGGAGTTTGACAGCCAGAGCGCATTCCCAGGAACTGGCGAATCCGGAAAAATCTACGTGGCGAAAGACACGAATAAGACTTACCGCTGGTCCGGAAGTGCTTATGTAGAGATATCCGCTTCCCTGGCGCTTGGTGAGACTTCCAGCACCGCCTATCCCGGCGATAAAGGAAAAACAGCCTATGAACACAGCCAGGCGGCCCATGCGCCGGCCGACGCAGAGGCAAACGTGCAGTCTGACTGGAACGAGACCGATACCAGTTCGGATGCTTACATCAAAAATAAACCGACCAGTATGCCGGCCGATGGCGGTGACGCGGATACGGTCGGCGGGCATACGGTAGAGGTCAATGTACCAGCTAATGCGGTATTTACCGATACGAAACCGGTAAACATGGTGGGCGCTACTGCATCCCAGGCCGGCTCCGCCGGATATGCCCCGGCGCCGGCCGCAGGAGACCAAGACAAATATCTGCGTGCGGATGGGAGCTGGCAGACGCCGCCCAACACAACCTACACAGAAGCCACTCAGTCCCAGGCCGGCTTGATGAGTGCAGCAGACAAGAAAAAAGTGGATACGATGCCACAAATCTATTTCCAGAGCGAATTGCCGGAAACTGCGCCGGTTGGCTCTCTGTGCTTCTTGATTGGCTAGAGAACGAAAAATGCTTACGTTCCCCCGGGGGCTCCCTGGGGGAAATTTTTGAATAGAGGAGGTTATCAATATGGCAATGGTAACAAGGAAAATTCGGCATAAAAATGGGGATGGAAGTATCGTCGAAGCCGAAATTGGAGCGAAGGCGGAGAATGTACTGGAGGATGAGAACCACCGGTTTGCAACGGATTCCGAAAAAACATCCTGGAATGGAAAGGTGGATGCCGATGGGGGCGATATTGCAAATACGAAAGTATCGGAGTTTGCGGCAAGCTCTGCCCAGTGGCCGGTGCCGGCGGCTGGGGAATCACCTAAGACCCTGTGGGGGAAGGTAAAGAAGTTTATCGAGGATTTTAAAAACTGGATGGCTGGGGTTTGCCTGATCGGGCAGATTGTAAACAACTGCGTGACGAATAATGCGAATCTGCCTTTGTCGGCGGCGCAGGGTAAGGTTTTGATGGACCTTTATACTGTGCTCAATGCTAATCTTTCAGGGAAGGCTACATCCGGCACAACAGCAACCTTTCTAGCGCTTGAACTTAATGCGGATACACCTTATATCGATTTTCATTACGGCAAATCTAGCGCTGATTATACCTCGCGTATTATTGAAACTGCACCCGGGATAATAAATGTCGCGGCAGATTTGAAAGAAAATGGGAATCGGGTGGCAACAGCCGAAAATACTCAGGTAAAATTCCGTAATGACGGTGGTTTCCTCACGGCTACGCTTGACTTGACAGATATTGGCTGTATACCTACAATCCAAGGACATAAAATGAACTATTCCTGGAACAGTGGTTTACAGCGTATGTATGTGTGGATGGATGGCATAGAGCTGGGATATATTCCCTTTGCGAAGTAGTTAGGACCATGTACCCCATTTTCCGCCCGTATACCTACGTTCCCTTGTTCCTAGGGTTCCGACCGCTAATTGTCTGCCTTGAGGGGTACCATTATTATTATCGCATACTCCTATTACAGCGGACCATGCTGTCGAACTCAAATTTACAAGTGAAAAGTACATTACGACATTCCATCCGGTCAAATTAAAGTAGCTATTGGGGCTATCAATATAAGCTCCAGGCAACCAACGTAAATAAGAACCTCCACTCAGAAGATTTTTGTTATCTATTTCGGTTCTGGTGTAATATCGTTCGTCATGCGTATGCCAAGTATCGGATTTGTTGGAAAGAGTGGTGGTCATTTCTGTCTGCTTAGCATTGAGCACAATAAGAACTCTGGCGAAAGTATTCCGATTTCCCTTACAATTAGGGTATCCAATATTGTAAAGGAGGGGCTATATGGACGAGATCAGATTAAAAGATGAGTTGATAGCAAGGCTGTCCAGGGAGTTGGACAGACCAGCACTACAGGTGATTGATGGGGCTTTGTCGGCAGTGCTGCGGGATTATGAGGTCAGCAGGAGGGAAACCGGCTTAAGTACGGAGGTGGTAACTTGGCCGGAATACGAGATTTTTATGAGCAGATTGATATTCGGCGGGTACTCCAAAAGCACAATCCGTCAATATGGAAAATTCCTGAGAGAGCTGCTGGTTTATGTTGGTAAGCCCGTGCAGGAGATTACGGGGGATGATATTATCAGCTGTCTCAATGCTTATGCGGAGGCACGCCAGATTAGCGGCAGCACTAAGGACCACAAGCGGCTGATTTGTAGCAGTTTCTTCAGCTTTTTGCATGACCGGGGTTACATTTCTCGGAATCCAATGGCTACCATAGACCCAATCAAGTATGTGGCGGAAGTCCGGGAGGCCTTAAACAGCCGAGAGGTGGAGAAAATGCGGATTGCCTGCGGCTCCAATATCCGGGATAACCTGGTACTGGAGCTCTTCTTGGCGACCGGCTGCCGAGTATCGGAAGTTGTAGGAATGCGTGTGGAGGAGATTGATTTAGAAAGCGGAAGTGTAAAGGTGTTGGGAAAAGGGCAAAAGGAACGGATTGTATTTTTCTCGGACCGGGCTCTGGAATATCTGGAACGATACCTGGGGAGTCGCAGAACAGGAGCAGTAATCCTGTCCTTACGGGCTCCGCACCAGGGCCTGAAAAAGAATGCTTTAGAGAATATTATACGGGGTATAGCGCAGCGGGCCGGGATTACTAAAAGAGTATTTCCTCATCTTCTCCGGCATACCTTTGCAACCAGGGCTCTTAATAAGGGTATGCCGCTACCTACCTTATGCGATATTATGGGACACGCCAGTACGGAAACGACTCGAATTTATTATGACAAGCAAGTATTTATGGAAAGAAAAAAGCTCTTGCCTGTATAACTAC
>URFM01000029.1 GCA_900547035.1 uncultured Clostridium sp.
AGCGGCGCAGCTCCTCCTTCATGGGTCGTTCCTTTAACAGAGCCTCCACGCCGAAGGGATTCTTGTTCTCTATGAGGCGGCTCAACTCTTCCTCCGTCTCCTCATCCAGCCCCGCTTCCTCCAAAAGGCTCTGATAGAAACGGGCCTGTCCCAGCTCCACCTGAAATTCCTCCAGCCCTGAGGCCTTCAGGCAGGCGGTCACTAGGGCAATCATCTCTCCGTCCGCGTCCGCGCAGTTGTCCCCAATCAGCTCCGCCCCGGTCTCGGTCCGCTCCTTAAGCCGGCCCTGGTAGCTGGAGTTGTTCTTGTAGGTCCGCTCCAGGTAGCACAGCCGCAATGGCATGGTTTCATCCTTAAAGTATTTCGCCACACAGCGGGCGATGGCGGGGGTCATATCCGGCCTCAGGACCAGGGTATTGTTGTCCCGGTCAAAAAATTTGAACATCTCCCTGGAGCCGGCGCTGCCCCGGTCCTGGCGGAAAGTTTCCATAAATTCAAACGAGGGGGTCTGGATCTGTTCGTAGCCGTAGGAGTACAGTACCTTCAAAATTCGTTCCTGAACCGCCAGGCGCCTGCCGCACTCTCCGGTATAGATATCCCGCACTCCCTCCGGCGTGTGGATCATTCGGTTGGTTTCCGACATGGTATCGGCTCCTTTCAATGTTTTGCTTCAGCCATTTCAGGCTTTACGAATGGCCGCTTTGGTACTTTCGCATAGTAAAGTGATAATATGATAACGTGTAAACTATTATAGGAAAGGATGGACCATTTGTCAATTCCTTTTTAACCGCGCCGCTCCAGGTCTTTCTGAAGGGGCTCCAGATAATGGACCAGCATATCCCTGTGGCTTCTAATCTGGAAATCCCGGTCGATTTCCTCGTAGGTAAAGCTTTTTCTTTCACCCCCCTCCATCCGGTTCCAGAAACGGTTCAAATCCGCCAGGGGAATGTAGTACATCTCATTGAGGGCGGTGTAAAAAAGGATAATGAAAGCGATGCCGCCCTGCTCCTCAAATTCCCGCATAAAGCGAATCTGATGAGGATGGATATTCTGAAGGGGAAAGGTGGAGACTGCGGATTCCTTGGCATCAAAGCACACGGGAATCCCCTGGACCGCTCCAATGTAGTCTACGGTACTCTTCTGGTCAAAGTAGGCCAGAGTGATATGGCGGCTGGTCTTGTCAATCTCAATGGGGGTGATGGGAGTCGGAACCTTCTGAATCAGCGCCAGTTTTTTTTCGCGGTAGCTTTCGTTGGTGTGGTTAATCAGTTCCTCCAGGGTAGAACCCCTAAGGCCTCTGCTGTGCCATGTGCCCATAGCCGTCCGTCCTTTCCGGGAATAATTGTTCCAATGTGACCAGGACGCCGTCCTCTTCATTGGAGGGGCATACCTGTTTCGCCGACTTTTTGACGCGCTCCGGCGCGTTTTCCATGGCAAAGCTATAGCCGCAGTAGCCAAGCATCTCTATGTCATTTTCCCCGTCCCCAAAGGCGGTGCACTGCTCCGGCGCGATGCCCCAGCGCTCTGCCAGGCGTTTCAGGCCGGAGGCTTTGTGGCAGCCCGGAAGGATTAAATCCACAGCTCCATGACCGCTTGTGGTGGGCTCCAGCCTTCCGCCAAGTCTCTCGCGGAACATCTTCAGGTAGAAATCGGTTTTTTCTTCCGGGACCGTAGGGGAAAATTTCAAAATCTGGTCTTTGACCGCTTTAAAATCATCCACCCATCGCAGACGGTGATAATAAATCTTCGTGAAATCAAAAAACTTCTGGCTTACCGTGCCCCGCTGGCAGTAGGCGCTGTCCACCCCGCACAGGACATTTGCGATCTCGGGGTACTCCCCGCATACGTCCGTTACAAAATCCACGGTTTCCTTCGGCATGTCCGCGGCAAAGATCAGTGCCTCCCGGTCTTTTACGAAAGCGCCGTTTTCCGCAACAAAGGCTAACTGCTCATAGCAGTCCGGGAACAAATCGATTAGCTGGTAATACTGGTTTCCGCTGGCTACCACAAATTTGCAGCCCGCCTCCTCCATGCGGGACAGAATCCGCTTAAACCGCGGGATGTCATAAGTGTAATCCGAATGGATAAAGGTGCCGTCTATATCCACCGCAACCAGTTTGATGTCGTTATGTTTCATGGGACTATTTCCTTTTTCAGTAATAAAATCTGGGCGAAACACCGCATTCGTCAAAGGCGGCACCCGCCCACAGCAGATGCCGCCTCAATCGATTAAGCTTCGGAGGCAAAGCGTTTTGCCTGCTCCTCAATCAGCTCTTTGTCTTCAAAATAGTTGATTTTCATGGCCCGCTTCATCTCAGCCAGAGTCTGGGCGGCTTTTGCTTCCGCTTTCCTGCTGCCCTCCTCCAGAATCCGGTATACGGCGGGAATGTCCTTGGCGAATTCCTGGCGGCGCTCCCGGATGGGACGCAGCTCGTCCTGGATGACGTTGTTCAGGAAACGCTTTACCTTCACATCGCCCAGACCGCCTCTGGTGTAGTGTGCCTTCAGCTCGTCCAGATTCTTGTACTCCGGCAGATATTTTTCAAAATGCTCATCCTGGCAGAAGGCATCCAGATAGATGAATACCGGATTGCCCTCCACATTTCCCGGGTCCTCCACTCTTAAGTGGTTGGGGTCCGTGAACATGGACATGATTTTCTTGCGGATCTCTTCCTCGGAGTCGGATAAATAGATGCAGTTTCCAAGGGACTTGCTCATCTTGGCTTTTCCGTCGATTCCGGGCAGGCGCATACAGGCCTTATTGTCCGGAAGAAGGATATCGGGCATCACCAGGGTCTCCCCGTAAACGGAGTTGAACTTGTGGACGATTTCCCTGGTCTGCTCAATCATGGGAGCCTGGTCCTCACCCACCGGCACCGTAGTGGCTTTAAAAGCGGTGATGTCCGCCGCCTGGCTGATGGGGTAGGTGAAAAATCCTACTGGGATGCTGGTCTCAAAGTTGCGCATCTGAATCTCCGCCTTTACCGTGGGATTGCGCTGAAGGCGGGAAACGGTTACCATGTCCATATAATAGAAAGTCATTTCGCACAGCTGGGGCACCTGAGACTGGATAAACAGTACGGATTTCTCCGGGTCCAGGCCGCAGGCCAGGTAATCCAGCGCCACCTCAATGATATTCTGGCGGACCTTTTCCGGATTGTCCATATTGTCCGTCAGCGCCTGAGCGTCCGCAATCATAATATAAATCTCATCAAATTCCCCGGAATTCTGCAGCTCTACTCTTCTCTTTAAAGAGCCAACATAGTGGCCTACATGAAGCCGTCCCGTGGGACGGTCGCCGGTCAAAATAATCTTTGCCATAATGTCTAAAGTCCTCTCATTTTTTCTGATTCAAGCTATCCTTAATCATACCTCATGGCAGGGGATTCTGTCAAGAATGGGGACCCCACCAATCAGGAATCAGGGACTTCAGTTGTACTGTTTTTTGGGTCTCATAGTCGCACAGGATTTCTATATCTCCGGCCCTTTCATCCAGCTGCATCATAAGTTCCCGGCAGGCCCCGCATGGCATCCCCGCTTTTCCATCCGGCATCACAGCGGCGATCTTTTTAATCCGGCTTTCCCCGTTTGTAATCATATTGGCAATGGCGTTCCGCTCCGCGCACATCCCTAAAGAGCAGGCCGTGTCAATGCACACGCCCACATAGATGTTCCCCTGTTCCGTCAAAAGGGCGGCGGATACGCCTCCGGCTGTAATCAGCGGCGAGATTTCCCGTTCCTGCTGCGCCTTCCTTGCGGCGATATACAATTTATCCCATGTGCCATCGTATTGGGAAAGCGCGCGTTTTTCCGTCTCCCGCACAAAAACATCTTTTCCGTCGCAATATCCCTCAATATCATAGGGAAATTTCTGAGCAAGGGCTTTTTTGAGCTTCGCGTATTCGTTCCATTCCGTTTCGTGACTTTGCATGTAGTCGCGGAATGCAAGGTGACGTCCGATATTCTTCCAGTCGTCCGCCTGGAACATATGGATTTGATGGGTCCGCTCATCTCCTCCTTTGCGGAGATAACGTCTTCCGGCTATGCCAAATTCGCCGAGATATTCATAACCTATTTCGGAAAATTGTTCTGCCGTAGAGTCGGCTTTTTCAAGACTCCTGACGACCGCCATGATGTCAATGACCGGCTTGGCCGCCAGTCCCGGCACGGAGGTACTTCCGATGTGGTAGATGGAAATGCAATTCTCTTTCAGTATTTCCGCAATGCGTTTTCTTTCTTCCGCGTATTGCAGGGGCCATTTTGGGTTATAATCTGTGACGGTTATGTGTTGGGGCATTTTGGAACTCACCTCTTATCACTTTATATATCTAACACTGCTATTTTAAACATAACGCAAATATGCTAGATTGTAAATATTAATGTTAAATTATAGAACTTTTCGTAAAACTGTCTTTGCAATAAAGAAATAAAATATTTAACGATAACCAAAAGGATTACCGTAGAATCTTGACATCCTGACTAGAGTGTCTGAAAATAATAATAGTTCATAAGGAGGTAACCATATGAAGGATTACAAAAACTATTTGGGACATTATATTGACACTCTGAGAGAACTTGGGATGGATATACAAAATTCAAAGGAAGAACTTTTAGATATGATTTTGGGACTTCCGGGGGATATGCTGGAAGAAATGTTGCCGGAATGCGTTGTGGGAACAATGTTCGACTATATGAAATCCAATCAGATGTTTTCCTTTGATACGGAGGCATTTAATGTTGGACGCATGTATGCAGATTTTCTGGAAAAAGTTGCTGCAATCTCACATGGTGAACTAACGTTTACTCAAATTGAAGAAATTCAGAAAGCAGAAGAAACGATAGATTCCTATGGGTTTGATACAGGAGTGTTGCCCTTTATCAATCAGGTTATTCAGGAGCAGGATACCGGGAAAGCACTTTATTGCACTGGAGATGGTGCTCAAAATCTGATTGTTTTTTATGTCAGTGATGACTGGGCGGAACGTTTCAATGAAAAAGCTGAGTGGATAGAATTAAAAAAGCCGTAAAAGAACGGGCACATCTCCCTAATAGGGTTGTGCCTGTCCCTCAAAAACCACCTCCATCCCTCCGTTCACCCTGCCCCTGCACAGGTCAAATCCCGGAAGCCCGCGGATTCTCCCCTTATCAACCATTCGCCAATAGTCGTTCCGAGACAAGCACAGTTTTTCTCTTATAACCGCGGACACCTTTATATCCAACGAATATTGACTTTTGATTTTCAGCAGCAGGGATTCATCCAGCGAAAACCGTTCTCCTGCGATTGAATAATCCGGTCTCCCAGCCTTCACGCCGTTTCTCCGCAAAAAGCCGGAATCCATGGCAAATTTCCTTACAAGCTCTTTATCATTCCGATAAAACCCTTCCAGCGTTCCGGAATCTAAGGCACGAGGAGAAATGCGAGAACTGACTTCTGCGTTCCAGGAAGTACCGCAGTTTGAACAACGGTAAATCAGCCAGATATCCAGCAGTTTTTTCTGAGCGTTGACCCGGAATTGTTCCGAACAGATAAAGGTTTTCGTTTCTCCGCATTTTTTGCAGTATCTCCATACCGGCAGCAAGGAATGGCACTGCACCTCCCAGGTCACTCTTCTCATGTTCGTTTCCTCCTCCTGTAATCCTTTGGCAGGTAAATTCTAACATCGCCTTCCGGGGAGGGAAACCGAATCTTCCTTTGATAAACAAACGTAAGAAACGAGCTGGTACAGTTCATAAACCATACCAGCTCGGCATTATTGATTCCGCTCTTTTTTAAACTGCCCCACAATCCGCTGAATGCTTTTTAAGGACAGAAAATATCTGGCAGCCAGAGCCTCCATCCGTTCTCCCGCTAGGTATTCCGCGTAAATGCGTTCGTTCCGGTCGTGAAGTTCCCGGCGGGTGGAGGTGGCTGCGCCCCAGCCCCGTTTCTGATCTGAGATTCTGGGAATATACAGGAATTCCCCGTCAATATATTTCTGAACCTGAAGCAGCAGTTCCGGCGGCAGTACATGTGTTGCCTTTTTGTAGCCCATTTTGCGCTCCTTTGCAGTAGATTCGGGAACAGCAAAGCTGATGCGCAACACGGAGTTATCTTTTGACAGTTGCCGCAGCCTTGCTTACACGGCAATAACGATTGGATTGAGCATAAAATCACAGCCTCCTTTTTCTGGTTTCCATGGGGTAAAAAGACCCTGCCCCGACATTGATATTTTACCAGAATCCGGGATTAATGGAAATCTCAACTTTATTTATCAAAAGAAGATGAGATTTTCCGGAAAAGACACGCTTCCCATGAGAGCCGTGGACATAGGAATCACATAGTTTCCGAATCCGTCACCAAAGTTAAATGCTAATACGGCGGTTTGTCTGGTGATGCCCACCATATCCGCGACAGGTGTAAAGATAGGCATTACTACAGCTGCCAGACCGGAACCGGATGTGATGACCGGATTCAAAGCAAAGTTGATCCAGTACATGCAGATACCCCGAAGAAAAAGCGGAAATGTCTTCAAAACCAATGTACATCCATATACGATAGTATCCAGAATATTCGCGGAAGACAAAACACCGGAAGTAGCTCTGGCGAGTCCCAAAATAATGGCGGAAACCGTCAGCTTTTTACATCCGTCCGCAAAGTAATTGGCAATCCATGAACTTTCATTTCCCCCTTTGGATAGATTGGGATAAGAGAGGAAACATAATGCAAATTCCGTTTGCGGAAGCCATTTTCACATAGTATAATAGGCAGAGAGCTTCTGTGTAAATATATAAATTTTTTATGTAATTTATGCATATATTCATTTATTTTATATGCAATAAGGGGAAAGGAGGTCTATCAAATGCAGTTTAAAGAGCAGGTCTATGTTCTGACTCTGGAGAAATACCGGAATTTTTCGAAAGCGGCAGAAGAACTCGGAATCAGCCAGCCGGCCTTGAGTACGTTTCTTACCAATCTGGAGCGTTCTTTGGGGACCCAGCTTTTTAATCGAAGCGCAAAGCCTATGAGTTTGACGGATGCCGGCGAGTTGTATGTAAGAAAAGCAAGACAGGTAATGCGGCTGAAGGATGAGTTTGATCTGGAGCTGGCGCATCTGGTGAAAGGGCGTTCCGCCAGGATTCATGTAGGCGTACAGCATATCCGGGCTCCCCACATTGTTCCTCCCCTGATGATGGCCCAACACCAGAGTTTCTCCAATTTAGAGATCATTTTGCACGAAGGGCCAGGGGAAGATTTGTACAAAATGCTCAGAGAAGGGCAGCTGGATCTTCTGTTTGCCAATACCAGAGGAGACCAGCCGGGATGGGATGCGCTGCCTCTGTTTAACGAGCGGCTCCTGCTGGTAGTCCCGCATGATCATCCCATGGCTGAAAAAGCGAATAAAACATCAGGCCCTTATCCGTGGATAGATATTTCTCTCTTCCGCAATGACCATTTTGTTCTTCTTCCGGAAAGCTACAGTATTCGCTATTATATGGATCAGCTGTTTCATCAGGAGGGCTGGTTTCCGAAAGACTTTGCGGTTTACAGTCAGACTGAAGTATCTCTGCGGATGATTTCTGCCTCCTGCGGCGTCGGTTTTGTCCTGGAAAGTTATCTCTCCTATTTTCAGCTTCCAAAGCCTGTTATGGCCTTTTCCGTAGGAAATCCTCCTGTTCAGACAGAATTTGCCGCAGTCTATCCAAGAGAACAGTACCATTCCATACAATTTCGTCAGCTTCTGGATATGATTTCCTTTCTCTTCTCCGATTCAAAAAAAACTTGACGAGCTGCGAATTGCCGGATTATAATAAAAACGGATAAGAGATGAAACAGAATCAAAAGGAAAGGGCCAGGTTGAGCTGGCTTATTTCTTGACGCATTTTCCGCTTTCGGCACTGTTGCCGGAAGCCTTTTTATTTTTAGGGAAATGAAACCATTTTGAGAAAGGAGTTTTTATGAATCTGGAACAGTTTGAGGAAAAATTAAAAAATTATGTTCAGGCCAACGAACAGGATCTGATTCAAAGCCTGGCCTGGCTGGTGGCCCAGCCCAGCGTCAGCAGCACAGGCGAAGGCGTCCTGGACTGCTGCGAAATGCTGATGAATCGTATGAAGGAAATGGGATTGGAGGTCGAACAAGCCCCGGTAGAACCTCATCCCGCTATCATTGGCCGGTGGGGTCATGATCCTTCCAAAAAGACGGTCATGATTTACGCGCACTATGACGTCCAACCCCAGGGCGAGCTTGAGCTGTGGCGTACCCCGCCTTTTGAACCTGTAATAAAAGACGGTGTAATGTATGGAAGAGGTACGGCGGACAATAAGGGGCCTTTGATGGCTCATCTGAATGCCATTGACTTTTGGCTGAAAGAATACGGAGAGCTGCCCGTTAATCTTCTTCTGATTTTTGAAGGCTCTGAAGAAAGCAACAGCGAGGGGCTGCCGGAATATTTAAGAGAACACAAAGAGGAACTCCAGGCGGATGTGGTGTTCTTCAGCGACGGTTCCAAAAACCATAACGATCAGCCCATTATCGCTCTCGGGGTTAAGGGAATGCTCTATGTGGAACTGGTGCTGACCACCATTAACCGGGACCTTCATTCCCAGTATGCTCCTGTTCTCCCCAGCGCAGCCTGGGAGCTGGTACATCTGTTAAATAAACTGAAAACAGAGGACGGCGTGGTCCATATTCCCGGATTCTATGACGACATTCAAAAACCTACGGAGCGGGAACTGGAAATCTACCGCCAGCTTCCCAATGTGGAAAAGGATTTGGAGAAGTCCTACGGTGTTTCTCCGATTTATCCAAAAGAAAAAGGGTATTATCTGCAGCTGAATAATACCCCGAGTTTCAATATATCCGGCATCTATTCCGGTCATGTGGGACCCGGAACGGCAACGGTTCTGACGTCCAAGGCAACAGCCAAAATCGACATGCGCCTGGTGGTAAGTCAAGATGGAAATAAGATTTTGGAAAATCTGAAGGCTTATATCAAGGAGCTGGGATACGATAATGTGGAAGTGATCTGCCATGGAGTTACGGAGCCATCTAAAACTCCCACCACTACACCCTATCTTCCGCCAATCGAAAAGGCTACGGAAGATATTTTTGGGAAATATATGATATATCCCAATCGTCCCTCTACTGCGCCAGATTATCTCTGGACCAATATTTTAGGTCTTCCGGCTATTCAGGTTCGCTGGTGCGATGCCAGCTCTGACAATCATGCTCCCAACGAGCATCTGACGCTGTCCAATTATTTAAAAGGGATTGAACTGACAGCCTCCGTATTTAAGGTAATCAGCGAAATGGAGCCCTAGGATTCCGGCACGCTAGAGAGATGGAAAATATCTCTTCTCCACCCGCCTAAACTCCTCAGGCACCGGGGCGCAAAAGCTTTTGCCCGACAAATAGCTTAAAGGCTCATCTAAGGACTGCGGCAACACCAGCTTCCAGGCGTGAAGCAGCTGGCTGGTGATGCCGCAGTTCTCCCTGAGAAGGCGGTTAAACCTGGAATCCCCATATTTGCTATCTCCTCCAATCGGGTGGCCGATGGAGGCCAGATGCGCCCGAATCTGGTGGCTGCGCCCGGTCAGGAGTTCTACCTGAAGAAGAGTCATGCCGTCGCCGTAAGCCAGAGGGCGGTATTCCGTAGCAATCGGCAAGCTGTTCTCTTCGGGGCGGGAACAGATAAAAACCCGGTTGGAAGCCTCGTCCTTTACCAGGAATCCCTGAATTTTCTGACTTTCTTCCACTCTTCCCTTCACAATGCACTGATAATATTTCTCCATAGACCGGTCTTTAAAGGCCTGGCTAAGAATCTGAAGTCCCGCAAGGGAACGTCCCGCTGCCACCAGGCCGCTGGTATTTCGATCCAGACGGTTGCAGATGGACGGGCGGAAGGCCCGAAGCTGCTGGGAGGTCAGCTTGCCTGAGCTGATCAGATAGTTGAGCAGCATCTCGTTAAGGGAAATATCCTGTTCTCTGGCTTTTTGGCTTAAGATTCCAGATGGCTTATTGAGGATCAGTATATGGCGATCCTCATAAACCACATCCGGAGAAGCCATTAAAGATGCTGCCTCCCCTTCCAGCCGGCCTGTGGCTGGAACTTTGCCGGGAGCAGGCGCCGGTGTCCGGAATTTCTCAATGGTTTCGTCAGACAGAAACATCTTAATCACATCTCCATCTGACAGCCGTTCGGAGCCATCACATTTTTTCCCGTTTAAGGTAATGTTCTTTTTTCGCATCATTTTATAGAGAAAACTCTTTGGAGCCTGATTCAGATATTTGCCCAGGAGCTTGTCCAGGCGCTGCCCCGCTTCTTCAGGGGTAATCTCAAGCATCTGCATATTATTTTCCTTTCCGGATTCAGGATAGCTTTCTCATAATGGAAAGCAAAAGACTGTGCGGGGCAATCTTGGATAAAAGGCGGAAGGCCTTCATAGTCAGGCCGTAAACTGACACAGGACGCCCAAGAATGCTGTCGTTTAAGGCCTTTCTGACGACATGGCGGGAATTCGCCATCACCAGGCGCTTGTAAAGAGGAATCTGTCCGGTGGTTTCCGCCAGGTCAAAAAATTCCGTTTTTACCGGCCCCGGACACACGGCAGTTACATAGATATCCCGGTCCCGCAGTTCCTCGCCAAGAGCCCTGCTGTAGCTCAATACAAAAGACTTTGTAGCCGCATACACCGCAAAGTCTGGCTGCGGCAAAAAGGCAGCTGCTGAGGCAAACTGGATGATACGGCTGTTGTGAGGCATGTATGGAAGAACCATCCGGGTAACGGCGCAGAGAGATTCACAGTTTAAACGGACCATGCCCATTTCCTCCTCAAAGGAGGCAGTGCCAACAGGGCCAATTTTTCCATACCCAGCTGCATTAACCAGAAATTTCACCTCCCCGCCTGATTCTTTTAAGGCATGTTCCAAAGAGAGTAAATCCTCCTTCCGGGTCAAATCCAGGCAGAACGGGCGCAAGGTGATTCTGGTCTGTTTCTGCAGCTCTTTTAACCGCTCCATCCTCCTACCAATTACCCAAACTTCATCAAAGGGAAAATGGTCGGAAAGCTGCAGGACCATTTCCCTGCCCATTCCGGATGTAGCTCCGGTTACGACTGCAATTTGCATATGTGCATTCCTCCTGTTTCGCTATTCAAGAAGACCGTATTTCTTCCAGAACCTGATTGAAATCCTGGGCCCAGTAATCAGCCAGCCGGCGTTTTTCCTCCTCCATATGGCGGGAGAACTCGTCTGCCATGGCCACAACCGTCATACCCGCAGCCTTTCCTGCCATGATGCCTGCAGGAACGTCCTCAAAAACAAGACAATTCTCAGGCTCCACCTGCAGCTTCCCGGCCACGTACAGGTAAATATCCGGCGCCGGCTTTCCTGCCTTTACCTGGCAGGCGGTTACCACAGAATCAAAAAAATGACGAATTTTCAGGGAATCCAAAACCCCGTCTACCATTGCCTGGCCATTGCTGGTAGCGATTCCCATGGGAATATTCTTTTCTTTTAAAAACTCCAGGAAGCCTCTAGCTCCCGGCTTTAGCGGCACCTGATATTTATATTTGTCCAAGGACATGCGGACCCACTCTTCCTTAATCTCCTCCAAGGAATCCGGAAGCTGGAAACGCTCCTTAAAATAGGCCGCAGTTTCAGAAAAGCTCATGCCTTCGATTTTTTTCTGAAGATCCTCAGGGCAGTCCAGATTCCGTTTCCCAAGATATTCAATATCAATGGCTTTCCACATCCACATGGAATCCACTAAAGTTCCGTCCAGATCGAAAATAACACCTTTGATGTCATCAGTCTTCATGTCTTGCGTTCCTTTCTTTTAAATTCTCCAGCTCCTGAGAAGTCAGGGCGCGATACTCCCCGGGCCTTAAAGACGGATCCAGCTTCAAAGACCCCATAGACAGCCGTTTTAAGTACGTAACCTGACAGCCCAGAGCTTCAAACATCCGTTTTACCTGGTGGAATTTTCCCTCCTGTATGGTAAGACAGCCGCTGGCTTCCCCCTGTTGTTTCCAGCAGGCAGGGAGGGTTTTTGTGCCGTCCTCCAGAACCAGTCCTTCGGCAAGCTGCTCTTTGGTATCCGTTGGAAGATCTCCCTGATATTCC
This sequence comes from uncultured Clostridium sp., assembly GCA_900547035.1. Classification (GTDB taxonomy): domain Bacteria; phylum Bacillota; class Clostridia; order Lachnospirales; family Lachnospiraceae; genus Enterocloster; species Enterocloster excrementigallinarum. The sequence goes on from URFM01000029.1 coordinate 12,104, forward strand.
ACATAATAAACCTTATCTACATGACGTTTAGGGGAGAGAAGGCTGTAGGCCAGCTGCCCGTCGTTGGTGAGAAGCAGAAGGCCTTCCGTGTCCAGATCCAGACGTCCCACCGGAAACAGATCCTTTCTCAAAGAAGTCTTGATCAGATCCGTTACTACCGGATACCGGCTGTCCTCCGTGGCGGAAACCACACCGGCAGGCTTATTCAACATAAAATATTCCACCTGAGCATATGCCACCGGCTCTCCGTCCAATTCCACCAAATCAAGATCCGGATCCAGTTTTATGCTGGGATCGGACACCACCCTGCCGTTGAGGCGTACACGCCCCTTTTTTGCTATCTCCTTTACCTGGCTGCGGGAACCAACGCCCATCTCAGCCAAAAACTTGTCCAGACGCATGGACCTGGCTTTTGTCATAAACTTTCACTTCCTTCTGGTTTAGTTTCTCTACATCCTTCTCCATCCGGGATAATATTTATTCTTTAAGGTCTTCCCTTTTCCTCTGGCCCAGCCCAAAGGAAATCCCCCGGCCAAAACCAGAATCCATCCCTCCATCTCCTCTTCTTCATCTTTTAAAAGGAGGGTCTCGCCCCGCAGATAGCGAAGCACCCGTTCATCTTCAAAATCCAAATTCCAGGTGAGAGGATACTCTTCTTTTTTCAGGGCCATTGCCAAAGCCTGGGACGGTTCAAACCTGCCTTCCTTTAAACTGCCGACATGAAGTCCGGTTCTCAAAAAACGCAGCGAATGCCAGGCCGGCATCTCTTTTGGAAGAAGATAGACTTCACCCTGGGTTTCTTCAAAAGAAAGCCGCTCTTTTCTGCGATTTCTTCCTCGTCCCTTCCCCTTCGGACCGCCTGTTTCCATTAGTCTCAGCCTCAGACCGGCATCCGCAAAGAGGGGAATCTGCGAAAGAAAGCTCCACACCTCCTGATTTTCACATAAAATTCCAGGCAGCTCATCGGCAGCGCTAATTTGGGATATATTCTGATTCCGGGTATCTCCACTTTTTTGAAGAAGTGCAAGATAGTGTCCCTCTCCACGAAGAAGATGGGGGAAAAGCCGCAGAGTTCCCGGAAGAATCTCACTCTCCGCACTGCCTGGCACCACATTTGGATCTAAAGACAGCAATCTCATCTCAGAATCGTTTTCTAAAAGCCAGGAAACGGAACCCTCGTCTTCCTCCGCGGAAAATGTACAGGTAGAGTATAAAAGCATTCCTCCGGGGCGCAGCATCCGCGCGGCCTGCAGCAGAATATTCCTTTGAATGGGGCTATAGTGGGAAGGTCCTCTCCCCTTCCAGTCCCTGACCATCTCCGGCTCTTTTCGGAACATGCCTTCGCCGGAACAGGGAGCGTCCACCAGAATACGGTCAAACCAACCGGACCATTGCTTTTCCAGCTTTTCCGGAGCTTCCGCAGTTACACAGATGGAAGGCGCTCCGGTCATTTCCAGATTTTTCAAAAGCCCTCGGGCCCTGGAGGGGCTGATATCATTGGAAACCAGAACCCCTTCCCCCTTCAGTCTTGCAGCCAGCTGTGTGCTCTTCCCGCCAGGCGCGGCGCACAAATCCAGTACCCGCTGTCCAGGTTCGATCGGAAGCACCGCTGCCGGGGCCATGGCGCTGGGCTCCTGCAAATAATACAAACCAGCGCTGTAAGCCGGATGAAGAGATGGCCGGACCCCGGGATCTTCAATATAATAGCCATTCGGAGCCCAAGGCACAGGACTTAATTTCCAGGGAAGAAGTGTACGAAGCTCTTCGCCGGAAATTTTCAGTGTGTTGGCCCGCAGACCGGCAAAGGGCTGCTCTTTGAAACAGGCCAGATAGTCCGGATAGGAATCCTTCAAAAGCCCTTTCATCTCTTTTAAGAATGCCTCGGGCAGAAAATCGGTTTTCATAATATTTCCTTTCCTCTTTTGTTCCATCGGTTGAAGTTTATCACATCTTACCACAAAATAACAGAGTTTTTTCCATTTAGTATTGGTAGACCAGACGTTTCTTTTCCAGGAAACGCAGGAGCCAATAAGGATTGACACTCATTTCGTCATAATGGTCCGTTTCCATGTAAATTCCCAGATGAAGGTGAACGGGAAACTTTCCCACAGTTCCCTTCTCACCGTAGCCGCTGTCCCCCATGTATCCCAGCAATTCCCCTGCGGCCACCGAATCGCCGGCTTTCCAGTCTCTGGCATAGCGATTTAAATGGGCATAATAGATATACAGGCCCCCGGGGCTTCGAATACCCAGACGCCAGCCTCCCAGGGTCAGCCATCCTTCCTGCTCGATGATTCCATCGCTGATGCTGACCACCGGATAGAATCCGCTTGGACGCTCCTCTCCCATCAAATCACAGCCCTCGTGAACCCGTCCCGTACCTTTTGCTTCCCCTCCGGTCTGTTCGGAAGAGGGAAAAGTTCTGGAGTCCTGCCATCCATCTTCATAAGTAATATCCGGCGTATCCGGGTTTAAGCTGACAGGAACCGGGAAGCACTGCAGATCCTGAAATACCGTCTCGTAGGCCTGACTCAAACGCTGGTAATCCCCAGGACGTCTGGACAAAAGGTCCGAAGGATCCCAGGACAGATCCTCTGCGAGCAGAGCCCGCAGGTCATAATCGTGTTGAATCATCAAGGCCGCAACCGCCTCTCCATCCAGTTCCGCCATAGAACATACCCCTTCTCCCAGCCGCATAGCCCGAAAATCATCGCTCTCCCATGTATCTGTACCCAGCTGGTAAAAATCCGGATTGTCTGTGAAATACTGGGTGATTATAGACTGAAAGATCACCAGAATCAGTAAAATCAAAATCATAGAGCTGTCCCTGCCGCCATATAGTAATTCTAAAGGTATTCTATTCAGGTGCTTATGAAAAAATCCGTCGGCCGTCTTTTGGCAGTATTGTTTCTGCTTTTCCTGATTCTCAATCCCTCTCTGTCCGCCAAAGGCGCTGCGGATGGCCTGGCCCTTTGGGGAAATGCAGTAGTACCCGCTCTTCTTCCCTTTATGATTGGAACCGGCGTCGTAGTAGGACTTCAGGCTACGGATCTTTTAATCCGCCCTGTGTTTCCGATTTTAAAGCGTTTTTTCGGTTTAAGCAGCGATGGGGCCTTTGTAATGGTGTGCGGGCTGCTATGCGGATATCCAATGGGTGCAAAACTGGACGGAGAATTTCTGAACGGCGGGCGGATCAGTCTGCGTCAAAGCCGGTATCTTTTAGCGATCTGCAGCCATCCCAGCCCCATGTTCCTGTTGGGCTATACCGCAGCGCAGCTGAAAGAAGCGGGGACCGGCAACTGTGCCCTTCCCCTTCTTGCCTCCGTCTATCTCCCCATTTTCCTTTTATCCTTTTTGTCCAAAAAGCGCTATGGCTGGACTTCAGCTCCAACAAAAAATATTCCACCGCCTTCCAAAACAGCGCCCTTTTCTTTTGACCGGCACATGATGAGCTCCTTTGAGACTATGATTCGGATCGGCGGGTATATTATGCTCTTTTCCATTGCCTCCGCCTATCTGGAACACTTTCTTTCCTCCCCTGTGGTTTCTGCGGTTCTCATGGGAATTCTGGAAATTACCACCGGAATAAGGGCGTTGTGCGCTTCCATGCCGGCGAAAGCATGCCTTCCTTTAACTGCTGCTGCCGTTTCCTTCGGCGGGCTGTCAGGAATTTTTCAAGTAAAAAGCGTATTAAAAAATCCCGAACTTTCGATTCGGGATTATGTACTGTGGAAATGCCTCCATGGCGTTTTATCAGGGATCCTGATGACAATATTCCTCAGGTTCTAAGGAATTTACTTCTGTTCTTCCGGCTGAGGAGGATTCTGCCCCTCCGCTTCTTCCGGACGGGTCAGCCCTCCTGCCAACTCCTTGCGGTTGGAGGAGACAATATCATAACTGGACTGAAGAGAATTCATCAAAGAGTCAAACCGTCCTCTGGCTCCCTCCATAGTATGGTTGATGATAGTCTGAAGGCTGTTCAGCATATCATCGGTATACTGGATCGAACCCTGACGAATGGCATTCGCATCATTGACCGCCTGATCTACAATGGCCTGAGCCTGCATATTGGCCTGTTCCACCACCTCGTTTGCGTGGGCGTAGGCTCTCTGCATAATTTCATGTTCATTGACCATCTCACTGGTTTGAGCGTTCGCCTCGGCAACCATGGAATCAGCCTGTTTCTTGGCATCCGACATAATCGCATCCGCCTGAGCCTGGGCCTCTCCCAGAATAGTATCCTGCTGGCTGATGATCTTCTGGTACTTTTTGATTTCATCCGGAATACGCAGGCGCAATTCCACCAGAAGTTCCTCTAATTCCTCCTTGTTGACAATGATCTTTGTATTGGACAGTGCCTGATATTTACAGGAATCGATATACTCCTCAATTTCACTGATTAACTGCTCAATTCTGCTCATCATTTCCCTTTCTCCTCATTTCCTGACACGATTAAATTCCATTTACTTGGAAAGTTTCATCCTCATCCGTTCTGCTACATAAGGATGAACAAATGCGGAAATATCTCCGCCTCCGGCCGCGATCTCCTTAACGATACTGGAACTCAAATAAGAATATCTCAGATTTGTGGTTAAAAACAAAGTATCTACTTCCGGAGCCATAACCCGGTTGGTCTGGGCCATCTGAAGCTCATACTCGAAATCTGTAATTGCCCGCAGTCCGCGGACAATAATCTGAGCCTCATTTTTCCGCACAAAATCAATCAAAAGACCCGCAAAAGACTGAACCTCCACATTCGGAAGGTCTGCGGTAACCTCTTTTAACATATTAACACGTTCCTCAACGGAAAACAATGGAGATTTTGCCCGATTATTCAAAACTCCAATAATTACTTTATCAAAAATTTGGGATGTACGTTCCACAATATCCAAATGTCCCATAGTAACCGGGTCAAAACTCCCGGGGTATACTGCTGTTTTCATCTACTCCTCTTTTCTCACGGCAAATACATGCCGATTGGTTTTATATTCTTTATCCCGGACCAGCGCATAACCCTCTTCGTTCAGCCAGGAAAAATCCGTATTCTTAGAAGCCTCCATCACAAACAGCGTCTGCCCGGTTGACAGGGAGGAATTTTTCAAACAGGATAATACCCGACGTTCCAGATCATGATTATAAGGCGGATCCATAAAAATAATATCAAATGGCTCACAGCGCCCTTCCAGCCGTTTCAAGCAGACAAAGACGTCGCCCTCCATTACATTTGCCCGGTCCTCCAAATGAGTGCTGGAAAGATTCTCACGAATGCATCTTAAGGCTTCTTTCTGATTTTCGACCAGAACCGCTTCTCTGGCGCCTCTGCTTAAAGCTTCAATCGCAATGGCGCCGCTTCCTGAAAACAGATCCAGAAATCTGCAGCCCGGAATCCGCGGCTGCAGCATATTAAATAAGGTTTCTTTAATACGGTCTGTTGTGGGTCTTGTGTCCATGCCTTCCGGCGTTTTTAAAAGCAGCCTTCTGGCGCTGCCGGCAATCACTCTCATTAACTGCACTCCTTTATTTTTCCATCCACACAAGTATAATATGAAAATGCCTTTAAAACAAGTTTTTTTTGCGCTTCTCTCAAAAAAACACTGTATACGGCCTTTCCTAAGTTTTGGCAGTTTACGCAGAACCTTCTAGTGTATTTCATCTGAATTCACACATAATAGCATTGTAACACAAAACAAGCCGCCGGCCAAAAACGGCAGACGGCAAAACCACAATAAGGAGGGTGTTATTTATGACAAACAATTCCAACAAAACAAACGTGCCTGAGGCTAAAGAAGCAATGGACAAGTTCAAGATGGAAGTTGCAAATGAACTTGGCGTGCCGTTAAGCAATGGATATAACGGAAATCTGACCTCAGCGCAGAACGGCTCTGTGGGCGGTTATATGGTTAAAAAAATGATCGAGGCACAGGAGCGTCAGATGGCCGGAAAGTAAAGCTTTCCGCCAGATGAAATGAAAGAGCTCCCCGGACTGTCAATCTGCGGTCCGGAGAGTTCTTTTTTATTGGATGAACACAACTTTTCCGATCCGTTCTTTCTCAGAAGGAGCGGCAGCGGCATATCCCAGGGCAGCCATGCCGTAAACGATATGATCGTCCGGAATCCGGAATTCTTTTAAAATAGCGCGAACAGCGGGTTCGTCGCAAATTCCCTGAAGCTGATTGATCCAAACAGAGCCGATCCCCAGGGAATGAGCCGCCAGAAAGATATTTTCCAGAGCGCAGGCGTCGTCTTCTTTTCCAAAATGGCTGTCCTTCTGATTGGAAGGGATAATCAAAGCTGCCGGACGGTACATGTCGTATCCGGAACGGTTCAGCACAGAAGAAATAGCCTTGGCCAGGCTCTGAATCTTTTCCGGATTAGTTATCACTGTAAACTGCCATGTCTGCAGTCCCATACCGCTGGGCGCGTGAAGGGCTGCCTGAATCATCAGATCCAGATCTTCTTTCGCAATGGGCTGTTCTTTGAAGGAACGAATGCTTCTTCTGGTTAAAATGGTTTGAATAGTCTCGTTCATAAAAACACTCCTTTCACACAGCTGCTTTACAGCCGCATTATCTGGTTAAAGAATCAGTTTCTCGTACTTTTTTTCTATATAGAAATCCAGCTTTTGCTTCAGCTCCTGGTGCTCAGGACGAGACAGCTCCGGGTCCTGATCCAAAAGCTGGTTTACCTCTTCAGAGACAGATTTTAAAAGTGGCGCATCCGTAAAGATATCCGCAAGCTTAAATTCCAGATCACCGCTCTGACGCATTCCAAAAATATCACCGGGACCACGCAGCTTCAGATCCTGTGAGGCAATATAAAATCCATCGTTAGAATGGTTTAAGATATCCAGACGTTTGCTGACGCCCTCCTCCCCGGAACAGTTGACCATGATGCAATAGGACTGAAAATCCCCTCTTCCAACCCGTCCTCTCAGCTGGTGCAGCTGAGCCAGGCCAAAACGCTCGGCATTTTCTATCATCATCACCGTAGCGTTCGGCACATTGACCCCCACTTCAATTACCGTAGTAGACACCAGGACTTGGACGTCCCCTGAGGCAAACCGCTCCATAACGGCATTTTTTTCTTTCCCTTTCATCTGTCCGTGGAGATATTCCACGGTGATAGAAGAAGGCAGCTCTTTTCTCAGTTTTTTTGTGTAATCCAGCACGTTTTCCGCTTCCAGAAGCTCACTGGGTTCCACCATAGGACAGATGACATAGGCTTGACGCCCCTCCTCCACCTGCTTTCGGATAAAATCATAAGCTTTAGGCCTCCACTGAGGATTGACGACACAGTTTTTGATAGGCTGACGCCCCTGGGGCAATTGATCAATTACGGAAATATCCAGATCTCCATAGAGAATGATGGCTAAAGTTCGGGGAATCGGCGTGGCGCTCATTACCAATATATGAGGATCCTTTCCCTTATCGGAAAATAATTCCCGCTGTCCTACGCCAAACCGATGCTGCTCGTCCGTGATCACAAGAGCCAGATTATCATACTCCACCTTCTCCTGGATCAGGGCATGGGTTCCGATAATCAAATCTGCCAGGTGGCTGCGTATTTTCTCATATGCCTCCCGCTTTTCCTTTGCGTTCATGGAGCCGGTAATTAAAACCGTCCGAATCTCCATCCCCTGTTTGGACAGCATTTGACTAAGGGATTCGTAATGCTGCCTTGCCAGAACCTCCGTAGGAGCCATCAAAGCCGCCTGAAAGCCATTATATGCCGCCGTCAGCAATGCCAGGAAAGCCACAATAGTTTTTCCGGATCCCACATCGCCCTGGATCAGGCGATTCATGACCAATCCGCCGCTGAGATCTGTCAGAATTTCACTCCAGGTCCTCATCTGGGCTTGGGTCAGCTTATATGGCAGACGATTCAAAAAGGTTTTCACCTGATCCGACGGTTTCATTACATAGGAGGAAGTCCGATCCGCTTTTTTCTCATTTAGCTTGCGAACACCCGTCAGGAAAAAGAAAAATTCGTCAAATACCAGCCTCTTTCTGGCAAAGAGCAGCTGGCTTTGATCTTCGGGGAAATGGATGTGCTCCACCGCATAATTGATCTCCGCCAGCTGATGCTTCTTACGTATGTAGGACGGCATATATTCCCGTTCCAGCGTTCTCGACTCAAGGGCCTGGCGAAGAGCTTTGACGATCGCCTTGTTTCCAAGGCCTTTTGTCTGGCTGTAAACTGGCTGCATAGAAGGAGCCAGTTCATCATAGGCCTCTTTGGAGTACACCTCCGGCTGCTCCATCACCAGGCGGCCACGCTTTCGGACGACTCTCCCGCGAAAAACGTAAAATATACCTGGTTTTAAATTGCTCTTCATATAAGGCATATTAAACCACACAATTTGAAGGGAGCCGGTGATGTCACGAATATAGACGGAAACCATCTGCATTCGGTTGAATCGGACGAGATCCGGCGCCTTCGTCAAGGAGGCACAGACCGCCATAACCTGGTCCTCCATCAGATTTCCGACGGGAACCGGGGGGTCAAAGGTATCATATGCTCTGGGATAATCGGAAAGAAGATCCGAAATCGTGAAGACTCCAAGCTTTTCATACAGCTTTGCCGTCTTCTCTCCAATTCCCTTTAGAGAGCTGATCGGCTGGCTGTTCAGCATAATGCATCCAACCCCAGCTTAATACAGCCCATAATCCCCTGATCCCCTCCAAGACTGGCGGGAACGATATAATGTTCCAGATCCTCCAGTTCCGGAGTGCTCAGATAGCCTCCGACCATCTCCTTCACCTGACGGCGGATCAGCGGAAACAGCTGTTCCTGATGCATAACGCCTCCGCCCAGAATAATTTTCTGAGGAGAAAGGATCATGATAAAATCTACCAGAGCCTGAGCAATATAATAGCTCTCGATTTCCCACACCAAAGGCTCGTCGGCCAGCTCGGCTGCCTTTTTTCCCCACCGCGCCTCAATGGAAGGACCGCAGGCGAAGCCTTCCAGGCAGTTGGGGTGATTGGGGCAGATCCCTCCTTTGGGGTCTTTGGGATGACGGGATAAAAGGATATGACCGCCTTCCGGATGAAGCATGCCGTGAACCAGCTTGCCGCCGCAGCAGACTCCTACTCCCACCCCGGTTCCGATGGTGATATAAATTACATTTTCCAGTCCTCTGGCACAGCCATAGGTCATCTCGCCCAGACAGGAGCCGTTTACATCCGTATCCAGCCCAATGGGAATTGCAAGTTCCCTCTTCAGCTGACCCAGAAGATCGCAGTTGCGCCATGGGATCTTTGGGGTGTTTAAAATAAATCCATAGGTAGGGGAAGCGGGCTTAACATCCACCGGACCAAAAGCGGCGACCCCCAGCGCTCCGATCTCTTTGCTTTTAAAGTAATCCAAAATCTGCGGAATCGTCTCCTCCGGCGTAGTCGTCGGGATGGACACCTGCTCCAAAACAGAACCGTCCTCCTTGCCGACAGCACAGACCATCTTTGTTCCGCCTGCTTCCAAAGCTCCGATCAACATACTTAAATCCTCCCGAACGTAATTTAATTACGCTTGTTTCCTGCAAAACGAAGAATATAAAGGAACAGATTGATAAAATCCAAATAAAGCTGAAGAGCGGAAAAAATGGAAGCCTTTGCGGCCATTTCCGGCACGCTGCCAAAATGCGCATAGTAGGCCTGGATCTTCTTTGTATCATAAGCAGTAAACAGAAGGAACAAGAAAATGCCAACCGTACATACCATGGTTTCAAACTGGCTCAAATTGATAAACAGGCTTAGAATCCAGAAACCGCACAGAAAGATCAGTCCGCCCATCATAAAGGGACGAATGGATCCGAAATTAATATTTCCAAAATATCCGATCAGCGCCATAATGCCAAAGAACAGGGCCGTGATAAAAAACACTCCCATCAGCACCGTCACATGGAAGATCAGGAAATAGACGGAAAAAACCACACCGTTTAAAGCCGCGTAAACAAAGAACATAGCTCTGGCTGTTCCAACGCTCATTTTCTCGATCCGAGCGCTGAGATAAAATACCACCCCCAGCTCCGCAATCAAAAGGATATAAGGAAGGGCCGGAATATAGAGCAGATACAGGATTCCTCCGCTTACGCTCAGAGCCACGGAGATCGCGAAAGTAAATAAAAGTCCTGCAAACATCCATCCGAAAGTTTTTGCAGTGTATCTTCCAAGACTTTCGCCATAGGCTGAAGTCTGTGAATAGGTTTGGTTCATCATATCATTCATAAATTTATTCTCCTTTTATTTATTCTACTGAGATCAGATAATCATATACTGGCTGACCGCCCTGCTGGAGATCTACTTCCACCTGAGGAAACTCTTCCTGAATCAGATCTGCAAGTTTTTCCGCCTTTTCTTTTTCCGCGTCGCAGCCGCGATAAATCGTGATCAGTTCGTTTGAACTGTCAACCATATGTTTTAAAGCTTCCAGCGCGGTTTCTTCCGAAAACTGCCCTGCAGCCAGAAGCCCATGATCGCCCAAAGCGATCCGGTCTCCCTCATGAATTTCATGGCCGTCAATTACCGTACTGCGCACTGCATAGGTTACCTGCAGAGTTTTTACCTGCTCCATCTCACGGATCATGTTCTGACTGTTTTCCTGCGGGGACAGATCCGGCATAAAATTGACTAGAGCGGTAATTCCCTGGGGAATCGTCTTGGAAGGAATCACAACGACCTTCTTTTTCTCTGACAGCTGAGCCGCCTGCTGGGCAGCCATAATAATATTCTTATTATTGGGAAGGATAAAAATTGTATCCGCCGGTACCTTTGCAACCGCATTCAGGAGATCCTCCGTGCTTGGATTCATGGTCTGACCGCCCTCAATAATCAGGTCGGCGCCTATTCCGTGAAAAATTTCTCCCAGACCTTCGCCGCTGGATACGGCGATAAAGCCATAGGGCTTTTGTACGGGCTTCTCCTTTGAAAGACTTGCAATCTGCTGCGCATTGCGGATCAGACGCTCCTCGTGTTCCTCCCGCATGTTGTCAACCTTCATTTTAGACAAAGGACCGTAGGATAAGCCCTTTTCAAAAGCTAATCCGGGATGATTGGTATGAACATGAACCTTGACAATCTCGTCATCCGAAACCACTACAAGGGAATCGCCAATGGAGGAAAGATAGTCTTTTAATTCCTGCTCGTCATGGGCTGTAAAACCGTGTTCCGGACGGACCATAAACTCTGTACAATATCCGAAAAGAATCGGTTCAACTGAAAGAGCTGCTTTTGAAAGGTGAGCCCCGGAATCCTCTTTTTTTTCATACGCAGCCTGGTCAGAAGATTCCTGAGAAGTCAAATCAAAATCCACGGTTTTTCCGGTCAGGCCATCGTAGGCGCCTTTTACGGCCTCCATCAGTCCCTGTCCTCCGGAGTCCACTACCCCGGCCTCTTTTAGCACAGGAAGAAGCTCCGGGGTTTGGCGAAGGGCATCCTCTCCTGCTTCAATCACCAGCCGGATCATCTCCAGGATATCTTCGGTCTGTTCCGCCAGCTCCACTCCTTTATCAGACATGCTTTTTGCAACTGTCAGAATGGTTCCTTCCTTGGGCTTCATAACAGCCTTGTAGGCGGTTTCTGTTCCACGTACCATAGCCCGGGATAAAACGGAAGGATCAATCTGCTCCGCTTCCTGGATTTCTCTGGTAAAGCCTCTCAGCAGCTGAGACAGAATCACACCGGAATTTCCTCTGGCGCCTCGCAGGGAACCGGAAGAAATGGCCTTTGCCAATGCCTTCATGTCCGGATCCTCCAGTGCGGCAACCTCCTTTGCCGCTGACAGTATCGTCAGCGTCATGTTGGTACCGGTATCACCGTCCGGCACAGGAAAAACATTCAGCTCGTTAATCCATTCTTTTTTCGCTTCCAGCCCTTTTGCGGCAGCCAGAAATGCCTGACGCAGCTGGACAGCGTCAATCGTATTGGTAACCACTGGTCACTTCCTCCTTAATCAATCACTCTTACACCTTCCACATAGACGTTGATCTTCTCCACTTCCATGCCGGTGAATTCTTCTAATTTGTATTTCACGCTTTCAATCAGGTTGTCGCAGACAGCCGAGATGCTGACGCCATAAGATACAATGACATGGAAATCCACGGAAATACGGTTGTCTTTTATCTGTACGTTAATGCCGTGAGTCAGGCTCTCCTTCTTCAGAAGCTTTACCAGACCATCCTTCATGCTGACCGCCGCCATCCCCACGATTCCAAAACACTCTACTGCGGTGGTTCCCGCATAAAGCGCGATCACCTCGGGACCGATCTGAATTTCCCCCAGCTGATTGCTGATTTTCCCCTTCATTCCTGTATTCCCCCTCTCTTTTTGCTTGCCGGTTGTTTCATCTTTCCTACAGGCAGGAACAGCCGGCAGGGTATAAAAATCGATGGTGTGTCACGCAATTTCCAAGCATAAAGTAATGCTTAGACACAGTATACACTATTTTCAGAAAAAAAGAAATAAATTTTTTGTTATTTTCGCTTGCAAATTTTGAGAGTTTCTGGTATCATACATGTGTTGTGGATTTTTATGCTTAAATCCAAGTAACGTAATTAAGGAGGTGCAAGTATGGCTAAGTGTGCAATCTGCGAAAAGGCAGCTCATTTTGGTAACAGCGTGAGCCATTCTCATAGAAGAGCCAACAAGATGTGGAAAGCGAACGTAAAATCTGTTAGGGTTAAAGTCAACGGCGGAACCCAGAGAATGTACGTATGTACTTCCTGCTTACGTTCTGGCTTAGTTGAGAGAGCGTAATTTCAATCAAAAATGAGTCGGGCTCCGGCAGCTGCCGGAGCTTTTTGCATCTGTTTTTTGCAGAAAACGGTCCTAAAAGCCCAAAAAGCCTCCGCTTACGCGGAGGCTCTCTTTCGTGGAAGCAAGGAGGCTCGAACTCCTGACCTTTCGCGTGTGAGGCGAACGCTCATCCCGGCTGAGCTATGCTTCCAAAATTTTGTAAATTTTATGTACAAATAATATTTTATCATGAGTTTTAAATATGTCAAGCAGTAATCAAAAAAATATTTCTGCATATGATGATACCAGATAACAATTCAGGAGCGCGTAGCACAAAGCAATTCGGCAATCATATGATCGATCGAAAGGAGGCAGTCGTGAAACGAATCTGCGGACTAATGCTCTTCTGCTTTGGAGCAGGAATGGCCCTTTTTCTCTTCATTCCGGAAAATATCTTCACAATCCTTTTTATTGCAGGCTGCCTGATCCTGGGCTACAATCTTTTCTGCTGCTGACCAAAAGTCCCCGACGGATATTCCGCCAGGGACCTTTTTATCAATTACAGAGCCATCGCAACAATGAAGTTGTAAACCGCGCATACGCAGATGCTGATGGGAACTGCCACAAACATCAGACGGTTGAACAGTTTGTTCCGCTCCTCGTCATTACCATAGGAGCCCAGGATCAGGCTTCCTCCGGAGGAGAAGGGGCTGATTGCGCTGCTCTGCGCGCCCAGTACGGTGCAGGCGAACAGGGTTACCGGATTCAGTCCGGTAGCAACAGCCAGAGCCGGAATCAGCGGGAACAGAGCCGGGGTAACAACGCCTGTGGTAGAGCTGAAGAAGCTCATGATAGCGGCTACAATGCTGAATGCCAGCGGTACAAGGAATACCGGTACATTCGCGCCGATCCAGTTGGACAGCTGATTGATGGTACCAGCCTCAACAGCTACAGCGATCAGCATTCCTGCTCCTGCGATCATCAGAATGGTATTCCACGGAACCTTAGCAATAACCTCTTTCTGAGGAGCCAGTTTTAACAGCAGCGCGATTACGGTAAAGATAAAAGCAACCAGACCTACATCGATCATACCGGCGATGGAACTGATGGTCTCGTTGGAAGGCATGATCATCTTCATGATGGGGAATACCAGAACAGCGATCATCATCAGAATCATCAGGGTAAAGGTTTTTCTCTGCTTGTCATCAAAAGGCTCGGGCTTCTTAAAGGTAACGCCCTTTCCGATTTCGCGGTTTTCCTTAAATCCAAAGCGGAAAATAGTAATCAGGATAACAGAGAACACGATAGCCAGGCCGAAAATCATAAACTCTGTAGAGAATGAATCCGCAGCCGGGATATCGGGGTTATCCGCATAAGCAGTGTCCATCAGTCCGCGGAATACAACGCCCAGGGCTCCGGTGGGGAAGTTTCCTCCGGCCAGAGCGCCGCAGTTGATGGCAACGGCGCCAGTCAGCTTATCCATCTTGGACTCTTCACAGATTGCCATGGTAATCGGAGCCAGGAAAGCCAGTACCGTAAAATAAGCGGCGCCCATAACGGACAGTATAACCGCTACCAGAAACAGCGCGTACGGCAGCAGTCCCGGGAACTTACGACAGGCATACAGCAGCATACTGGAAAGCTTTTCCAGGGTACCGTTTACAGCCGCAAAGTTATAAAACAGGGAAACAGAAAGGATTACGAACATGGTGCTGGTAGGCCATGATGCAATCAGGCTTTTGGTACTCATGCCGACAGCGAAGCAGCCGATCAGATAGGCGAAGACGATACAGAAAAATCCTGTATTGTAGCCTGTTTTGTAGCCCAGGAAAACCGCCAAGGCGATTGAAGCAACAATTATAACGCTTAACATAATCTATTAAACCCTCCTTGATTTACATGCAGATTAATCTTCGATTCCCAAAAGACCGGCAGGAATTGTATGAGTCATATAATTTACCTGCTCCATGGGGATGCCATGATCAACCAGATACTGCATGTACTCCTCGATGGCCAGCTCCCAATGAGGATTCTCCACCTGTCCTCCGTCGGTATCTACCATCACGTTCTTATAGCCGACTGTCTTAATAATTTCCAGGTTGTCCGGCAGATTGCTCTTGTACTTTCCGCCGCCCATATTCTGCGCATAGCAGCGCTCCAGAATTACATCATAATCTTTCACAAGACGGACCTGATCCTCTACGCTCATGCCTACAATCCACCACTCCGGATGAGTTACAACGACTTTTTTCAGGCCGGCATTTCTGGCCGCTTCCACCACAACAAAACATTCTTCCGGAGACACATGAGCTGTTCCCAGAACTGCGTCGTGATCCTTGATCAGCTGGAATACATCATTTAACTCAGGAACGATTTTTCCATCCCGCACTACCTCCACTGCTCTGGACATATCCCCCTTCATCTTCTGAATGTGATTCACAGCAGACATCGTGGGAAGCCATACAACCTTCGCTCCCAGCTTTAATGCAGGCTCAACCGCATAGGGATTGATTCCTCCTACCTGCTTGTTCAGGGTAATACTGCCAAACATGGTGAAATTGTTATTTCCCTTGTTGACCCGCTTGTTGTACTCGTTGCACAGATAGGCACGATCCATGGTCACACCCTGATGTGTCTTGATCACGATTGCTCTGGCGCCAACACGGATTGCGGCATCCGTCAGCTCAAAGTCGTCGTAGGCTCTGTGACGGAGATCCGGGTTGGTATGTACATGCATATCAATGACCCCTTTTAATGACACTTTTTCCATAAAATGTTCTCTCCTTTCCCGGGAGCCGATGATTTTTTCATCAATCTGCTGCCCAATTCCTTGTTTTTTGCTGTTATTTATTATATACTTTTTAAGGAAAAACGGAAACCAGGAATATCCAATAGGGCACATCGGAATTTCCGATGGCTATTGAAGGAGGTATCAAAATGGAACTGAAAGAACTGGAATATTTGATTGCCATTGCGGAGGAAAAAAGCATATCCAAAGCAGCGGAGCGTCTGTTTATGGCCCAGTCCAGCTTAAGCCAGTCCCTTCATTCAATGGAAGCGGAGCTGGGAGGAACCCTCTTCATCCGGACCTCCAGCGGCGTGCGCCCCACGGAATCCGGAAAAATCGCCATTGAAGTGGCTCAGAAAATGCTTCTGGAATATCATCAGCTGAAAGCCAAGATTTCTGATACGGAGGGATTGAAAACCGGAAAGGTAACCTTCGGCGTCAGCACCTTCCGGGGCGGATATCTGCTTCCAAAGGTAGTCTGTGATTTCAAAAAACTCTATCCCAGCGTTCAGGTAGAAATCCACGAAGCCAACAGCATGGCCCTGGAGCAGCAGCTGATCGAAGGGCGGGTTGATCTTGCTCTGGTGGTTCTGCCCTTTGCCAAACTGAAGGCCGACACCCGAAACCTTCTGAAGGATGAAATCGTACTGGTCGTTCCAAAAGATCATCCGGTCTGTCGCCGCGTAAAGGAGACAGAAAAAGATGGTGTCCGCCACTGTTACATCGACCTGGAGGACACCATAGAATTTGAATACATACTAAGCGACAATGACACCATTCTGGGGGACCGCGCCCGGAAAGTATTTGCCGCAAAGGGCCTTGTTCCAAAGGTCTGCAACGACAATCTGACGGCTCCCATCGCGGCGGCTATGGCCCGGGCCGGCCTGGGGCTGGCGTTCACTTACCGTTCCTGCTGCGAGGATAAGGATGGGGCCAGCTACTACTCCATCGGAGAAGAGGGCATCTATGTTCAGCTGGCCCTGGCTAACCCGCCGGGACGATATCGTTCCAAAGCAGCCAAGGCGCTGGAGGAACAGCTTCTCCGCTACTTCAGCCAGACGCCTCTCCAAATTTACGCATAAAAACAGCCAAAAAAATTCCGGCAGCTGCTATTCTGCCGGAATATCCATATGCTCGCTCTGTCCGCTGTCGTAGGCCTCGGCCGTCTCTTTCGCCGCCCGGGCGGTTTCTTCGGAAACAGGGGGCTTCCCTCCTAAAAATTTGTTAATCAGATCAGGAGCCATATCAATGACTTTGGTAACAGCATCCTGATTCTTCACGTTAATCAGACGGGTAACTCCTCCCTGAACTACCAAAACGGCACTTGGGCTCATCTTCGCGCTCATGCCTCCGCCCCCGCTCTGCTTTTTCTTTGTCTCCTCCCCAAAGGCCCCGGCTCCCATCCCGCAGGTAACATCAATCAATGGAATGATGGTTACTTCTCCGGCCTGCACCGGCTCTCCTACCACCGTCTTGCTGGTGACAAACTGCTCCAGTCCTTTAAAAAGAGTCTCCATTGTTGAGGAAAACTGATTATCTGCCATAACTATGTCCTCTTCTCTTTCAAATTAATATTGGTTCCGGCCCTGAGGCCTGGCGTAATTCCATCACTGCCGAAGCTTTTTCAGCATGTTCCACACGTCCCGGTTGCGCCGGATCTGAAATCCGATACGAAGAATGGTAAAAAGACGGATTCTTCCCCGGACATCCCCCTCGCCTTCCAGGATAGAACGGTCAAAGACCGGCTGAAGGGTTACGATCTGTCCATATAAAGGGTAAAAAGGACCGACCCAAGCCAGAACCTGACCGGTAGAGGAGGGGTCGTCGAAACCGAATACCAGGCGCAGCGTCCCTTTTCTCGGAAAAATATGCTTTAAAACCCGTTTCAGGCAGTCTGCCAAAAAGCGAATATTTTTCTGATTGCCCTCGTCCTGTATCCATCGGATCAGATTGCCGGCCGTCTCCTTTATGTTTCTTAGCTTATCACAAATTCCGAGGATTGAAAACTTGATTTTTTGAAGTTTTTCTGAAAATCTCCTGAATATCCGTCTGAACTCGATTCGCGGCCCGGACTGAGTCTCTTCTGCTTTTGAAGGGATTCGTTCTTTGTTTTGTGCCCGCGCCTCTTGGCTGAATGATTCCCGGTCCGAAGAATCCTCAGCTTTGGGAGGCGCGAGTTCTTCGGAAAGAAGAATTTCCCTGCCATCCTCTTGTCCGGATTCTTCCACGGATTCTGCCGTTCTTTTTCTTTTTTTCTCCTTCTTCTGCCGGGGCCAGAGGGTGAAGCCAAACAGCTTCAGCTTTACCTCCAGTTCCTGACTTTGATACCAGCCGTGAAGGGTAATGATATGAAGCAGCCAGGAAAGCTGACCGTGGGCCTGAAGCTGTCCATGGCGGGAACCCTGAATACGGTAGCGGACCGGAACAAAGAGAAGGCACAAAAGCGCAGCCAGGACCAGGCCCAGAAGTACCAGCAGCAGGATACCGGCAATTTTTAAAATAAGCAGCAATATATGGATCATGCTATTCTCCTGTCTGTCCGGTACTAGTTTCGTCCAGTTGACGCATATACTCCTCCCACTGGAATCCCCCTGTCGCCCGAACCATATCGTCCACCATCCGCCGAACGGTCTGGGCCGCTTCCTGGTATCCAATCGCTACTCCCAGAACCATAACCTGTTTCCGCTCTTCTTCCCTCAGAAGCATAGATGGATGGATTTCAAATAAATGATGCCCTTTTCTTCCGGAGGTAATCACATAGACCTCCGGAAGAAATTCATTTTTTTCAATTTTTTCAAATAAGACAGTTCCAGCAAGCTCCGCTTTCCTGCCTTTATATAGATGAGCCCACCATTTCATCACCCTTCTCCTGTTCTGACATCTCATCCCACTCAGACTGTTCCCGGATCAGATGAATGGATACAATAGCCTCACCGTCATCCAAGCAGCTTTCCAGGCTGCCTTCAACATATTCCTGCAGCTGGTCCAGACTTCCAAAAAAGATGGGAAGGGAAGCCAAAATTTTTGCCATCATCCCACGAACCATCAGCCGTGGGCAGCCCTTCCAGGAAGCGGACAGCTCCTCTTCCAATTCGGAAATTCTCTTCTCCAAAAAGTCCGCGGTAACTGCGGCCTGATTTTCCTCTTTTGGATTCAAGGGAGCAAAAGTGCTGGTAGACAGCAGACGCTGAATTTTGCTTAAAGACTCGTTCTCAGAACCTTCCTCTTTCTGTGAGTTCAGCATTTTCCACTGTTCAAAGCAGGATTCCTGTCCCCCTTCCAGCGGTTCCATCAGCTCTTCAGCCTTCCGCTCGACATCCGCTTCATTCTTCTTTTCATTTTGAAACAGATTCATCGTCTCAAAAAGGATTTCATGAAAACGGTTCATCTCCTGAAGCGACATGGAAGAATTGGGGCAGCCTAAAACTAAGACATAGAGGTCATTCACCATACTCATCAGCAAAAGCTGGTGGTCTGACAGACGGTTGATCTTGATATCCGCCTCTTTCATGGACTGGGACAGACTGAAAAATGTTTCAGAATCCATATTCCGATAGTCTGCTTTTTCAAAGGGGCGCAGCAGTTCTTCCACCTCTTCCTGATTAGACCAGGTTCCCTCAGGGGAGATTAAAAATGCCTGGGAGCGGATTAATTCGATTATGGAATCCAAGTTTCCCTGAGTCCCCTTTTGACAGACGGACAGCCCCTGGCGCAAAAGCCCAAAGAAACGGTTGTTTGTCAAACGGATGGGAAGCTCTTCCAAAACATTCCGGATCCGTTGGTTTACCTCACTATAGTCCGCTCCCTGAAGAATATACCCCATGGTCCAGTTAATTCGTTTTTCAGTGCTGTCAAGCTGCGGGTCCTCCTGCGAAACAAAGCGGGGTTCCGTCCGGTTCATGGCATATTCATGGAGCGATAGACGGTCTACGCAGTATGTAAGGTGTTCCATTTCTCCAATCATCTTGTCACGAAAACAGCTAATCTGCCTCTCTGCCAAATCTCCCTTGAGAAACCGGAGCAGCAGATCCTCAAACTGCGCAAAAAGCTCCTGGTTTCCGGAATGAAGTTTTTCGTCCCGGCGTATTTCACAAAGAGTAAAGTAATTCAGCACAAGGCGGTGGCAGGAAAATCGACAAGCCGCAGTGAACATTTGTTTTTGCCTGCTCATGAATCCTCCTCCTTTCCGATATAAAGTTCTGCCGTTTCGTCGGCAAAGTCCAAAATACAGCGGCGGACCAGATCCATGGCCTTCATTACAGACTGCTCCCGAATCTTTTCACGGTTGCCCTTAAACTGCCACCGTTCCACCGTTACCTGGCCTTTGAGACAACAGGCCATAAATACCAGTCCGACCGGTTTTTGCAGGCTTCCGCCTCCTGGTCCCGCAAGACCTGTAATGGAAACACATACGTCGGTCTGAGCCGCAGCCGCTCCGCCTTTGGCCATTTCCCGGGCGGTCTGTTCACTGACAGCCCCATACTCTTTCAGTGTTTCCTCACGGACTCCCAGAAGCCGCATCTTAGCCTCATTAGAGTAAGTTGCCATGCCCTGCATGAATACCTGAGAGGCGCCGGGTACATTAACCAGGCGGGCGGATACCATGCCTCCGGTGCAGCTCTCAGCAGTGGCGATCGTAAGTTTTTTCTTCTTCAGCAGCTCCACCAGGGCCGTTTCCAAAGGAACCTTCTCATCTTCCGTATAAATGCTGTTTCCAAAACGGCGGCGGATTTCCTGCGCCACCGGCTCCAGGAGAGCTGCCGCGGATTCGTTGTCCGCCGCGCTCGCCGTCAGGCGGACATGGACCTCCCCTACCTTAGCGTAGGTAGCAATGGTGGGATTAGACTGGACGTCGATTAAATCCAAAAGGCGGTCCTCCACCTGGCTTTCTCCATAGCCGCAGATTTTCATGGTTTTTGAAAGGAGCACAGAACTGCGCCGCTTTTGCAAATATGGCATCACCTGCTCCTCAAACAGCGGGTAAAGCTCACCTGGCGGGCCAGGCAGAAGAATAGCCGTCTTTCCGTCTTTCTCCAGAATCAGTCCCGGCGCCATGCCGTTGTGATTGTCCAGAACCATGGAGCCCTCCGGGACCGTGGTCATTTTCCAGTTGCTTTCCGGGATTTCCCGGTAAATATTGTTCCGGAAGTATGCCTCAATCATGGATTTGGTATGGGCATCTTCCACCAGAGGTACCCCCATCACAGCGGCGCAGGCCTCCTTAGTCAAGTCGTCCTCTGTGGGGCCCAGACCTCCGGTGAGAATCACCACATCCGACCGCCCCAGAGCTGTTCGAATGACCGACCGGAGCCGTTCAAAATTATCTCCCACCGTTACCTGATAGTATAGATTGAAGCCCAGCATAGCGCATTTTTCCGCCAGATACTGGGTATTGCTGTTTAAAATATTTCCCATAAGAATCTCCGTTCCCACGGAAATCAGCTCTACCGTCATCCTAGATGCTCCCTTCTGTCAGTACCTTATGATTCTTCACAATATAGTCCACCAGGGAAACCACCGTCAGGATGACTGCGATTCCCAGTACAATCTGGCTGAGAAGTTCCAGAGCATCCAAATCCAGAATCAGCAGGATGACCGCCGCCATCTGAAATACGGTTTTAAATTTTCCCCAGTAGCTGGCGGCAATGACCACCCCGTTGTCGGAGGCTACCAGACGAAAGCCGCTGATGATGAATTCCCGGCTGATGATGATAATGACCACCCAGGCCGGAAGCTGGTCCAGCTCAATCAGGCAGATCAGAGCCGAGCAGACCAAAAGCTTGTCCGCCAAAGGATCCATGAATTTGCCGAAATTGGTTACCAGGTTGTATTTCCGGGCAATTTTCCCATCCAGCATATCCGTCAGGCTGGCCGCGATAAAAATCACATCCGCCAGAATCCGCATGGAAAGGCTGTCTCCGTCATCATAGAGCAGAGCCGCTACAAAAAACGGAATCATGCATACTCGCAAAATCGTCAATTTATTGGGCAGATTCATCGTAAATCTCTCCTATCAAATCATAGTCGGCAGCTCCCGTCACTTTGACCCGGACGAAATCGCCGCTCATCAGCTCCTCGCCGGTATTGACGAAAATCAATCCGTCCACACCGGGAGCATCCATATAAGTACGTCCCACATAGGCAGGCTCATCTACCACCTTGCCCTCAATCAGTACCGTCAGCACTCTTCCCACCATGGCTTCGGACTTCTCAAAGGCGATTTCCTGCTGAAGCTCCATAATCTCATCCCGACGTTTTTCTTTCAGTTCCTGCGGAATCTGATCCGGGAAAGAAAATGCCGGCGTATCTTCCTCCGCTGAGTATGGAAATACTCCCAAACGGTCAAATTCCATCTGATCCACAAATTCCATCAGGGTTTCATGGTCCTCCTGGGTTTCACCCGGGAATCCGGAAATCAGGGTAGTACGCAGGGCAATGTCCGGAATCCGCTCTCGAAGCTTTTCCACCATCCGCCGCAGCTGTGCCTGATTGGTTCTGCGGCCCATACGTTTTAAAATGGAATCGCTGGCATGCTGGATCGGGATATCCAGATAGTGACAGACCTTCTCCTGGCTGTGAATCGTCTCAATCAGCTCATCGGTAATCTCCTCCGGGTAACAGTATTGAATCCGTATCCAATAAATTCCCGGAATCCCAGACAAACGCTCTAGAAGCTGGGGCAGGGATTTCTTTCCATACAAATCCACGCCATAGAGAGTAGTTTCCTGGGCTACCAGAATCAGCTCCTTCACCCCCTGTCCGGCCAGTTCCTCCGCTTCCCGGACCAGGTCCTCCATGGGAACGCTGCGGTATGGCCCGCGCAAGTAGGGGATAATACAGTAAGTACAGCGCTTGTCGCAGCCTTCCGCGATTTTCAGATAGGCGTAATGACCGCCGGTAGTAAGAATTCTGGGCTTTCCAGTGCCGGAAAGTTCCTCCAGGCTGTGAAAGCAGGTCACATGGGTCTCCTTCTTCTCTTCCATCAGGCCCTTTACCACCGGGACAATATCCTCCCATGAGGTGGTTCCTAAAACAGCATCCACCTCTGGTATTTCTTTTAAAATTTCTTCTTTATACCTCTGGGCCAGACATCCGGTTACAATCAGTGCTTTGGCAGATCCTTCTTCCTTCCATCGGGCCATCTCCAGAATGGTGTTGACGCTCTCTTCCTTTGCATCGCCGATAAAGCAGCAGGTATTAACTAAAATCACATCTGCCTGACTCTCATCGTCAGTAAATCGGTATCCTTCTTTTCCCAGGAGGCCCAGCATCTTCTCCGTATCTACCAGGTTCTTATCGCAGCCCAGGGATGCACAGAATATTTGAATATTCGACATAAAACACTCCTATACATAGATAAGCCGTCCATAACAGACGGCTTATGAATTATCCTTTTACTTCTCTTCTTTCTCAGCTGCTTCATCCTCGGGGAGAATTTTTACCTTCTGCTGATACAACTCATCAATCGCAATGGACAGAGGCTTCTTTCCCGCTGCACCGGAAACCAGAGGCTCTGCTCCGTCAATCAGCTGTCTGGCTCTCTTGGAAGCCGCGATGACGATCGAATAGCGGCTCTGAACCACCGGATGCTCTCCGGCCTCCACGTCGCTGTTTACTACGTTAATTAAATCTGTGTATGATGGATGTAACATTTACATTCCCCTTTCTATAATTAAGAATAAGTTTAATTAGTCATCCAAATGGTAGAGCTCATCCCGCATCTGATTTAAGAAATCCAGATGATATCCGGTCCGCAGATGCTGCAGCTGAATCAAACTATGCATCTGCCGCACACACCGGTCAATCTCATCATTGACCAGCAGATAATCATAGGCCTCCATCCCGCTGGCCTCCTCCGCTGCCCGGTGGAGTCTGGCATTAATTACCTCCAGGGTTTCTGTTCCTCTGCCGACCAACCGGCGCTTTAATTCCTGAGCGCTGGGCGGCGTAACAAAGAGAAGCAGCGCGTCCGGGAAACGTTTCTTAACCTTCAAGGCGCCCTGAATTTCAATTTCCAGGATCACGTCCTTGCCTTTCTCCAATTGCTGCTGCACATAGTCCTTAGGCGTACCATAGTAGTGATTGACATATTGGGCATATTCAATCAGCTGGTTATCAGAAATCATTTGCTGAAAGTGTTCCCTGGATACAAAAAAGTATTCTCTCCCATGCTGCTCACCTTCCCTTGGGGAACGGGTGGTGGCTGAGATCGACAGGGAATAATTGTCGTACCGGCTTAACAGTTCCTTCATTAAAGTTCCTTTTCCGGCACCTGAAAATCCGGATACAACTACTAATATTCCATGTTGGCTCATGGTTTCTCTCCCATCTGTTATCAATGTTCTTTCTCTCGGTTTTGATCGGTAACGGTTCGGGACGTCAAAATGGCACATCTTCTTGTCCCTAATTTTCCTCTATCCTGAACGGTTACTCAAGATTCTGGATTTGCTCCCGGACCTTCTCAATCTCCGTCTTCAGGGCAATGGCCGTATCTGCAATGGCCACGTCCGTAGACTTGGATAGAATAGTATTGGCCTCGCGGTTCATCTCCTGGGCAATGAAATCCAGTTTTCGACCTACGCTTTCGCCTTTTTGCAGCTCCGCTTTAGTGGAATTGATATGGCTTCTCAGCCGGACCATCTCTTCGTCCACGCAGATCTTATCCGCGTAAATGATCACCTCGGCAGCAATTCGGTTCTCGTCGATAGCAGCTGTGGCCAAAAGATCCTTTACCTTATCTTCCAGGCGGGTTCGGTACTCTTTCAGAATCTCCGGAGACCGCTCCTCTATGAAGTCTACCAAAGTACTCATGTAGTCCAGCTTGCCAAGAAGATCCGTCTTCAGATGCTCGCCTTCCAGCTCTCTGGATTGTACAAACCCTTCTGCCGCTTCTTTTAAGGCAGCAGACAGGATTTCCCACAAATGATCCTCATCATCTGGGATCTGCTCCATGGTCAGAACCTCGGGAAACTGGGCCAGCCGGGAAACCGTAACGTCGTTGGAAATTCCAAATTCCTCCGCCATCCGCCGGCAGTAATCCATATACTCCGCAGCCATCGCCGGGTTATATCTCAAGCATAAATTTCCCTCGGTATAGTCCTCATAATTAATATAGACATCCACTTTGCCTCGTTGTATGTAGGTCTTCAACAGAGTCCGGATAGCCGCCTCAAAATAATTAAATTTCTTCGGCATCCGAAGTCCCAGGTCCAGATAACGGTGATTGACGGCTTTAATCTCCACAGATATCTTGTATTCGCTGGTTACCTTCTCGCAGCGGCCGAACCCTGTCATACTTTTTAACATAGTCGAATTCTCTCTTTCTGCCCTTAATCCATAGTCAGTAAATATTATAGTTCATCCCGGGGGGCAAGTCAACCAGATAAATTTCAGAATGTTTGCCAATGAGAGCGTTTTGTTATATAATGAAGCGGTAACTAATAAAGAAAAGACAAAATGAAAGGTGACTTATATGGAAAAATCAAAGGTCTATTTTACCGATTTTCACACTATTGCTTTCGGCGATGGTCTGCCTGCCAAGCTTCAGAAGCTGATCCGCAAAGCCGGGATCGGCAGTATTGATATGGAGGGCAAGTTTGTCGCCATTAAGATGCATTTTGGCGAACTGGGAAATATCAGCTTTCTGCGCCCCAATTACGCCAGAGCTGTCGTGGATGTGGTAAAGGAGCTGGGCGGAAAGCCTTTTCTGACGGATTGCAACACCATGTATCCCGGAAGCCGCAAAAACGCCTTAGAGCATCTGGAATGTGCCTGGCAAAACGGTTTCACCCCTCTCACTGTTGGATGTCCCATTCTGATCGGCGACGGATTAAAAGGTACCGATGATGTGGAGGTTCCGGTCAACGGCGGCGAATATGTTAAAGAGGCGAAGATCGGCCGGGCCATCATGGATGCGGATATCTTTATCAGCCTGACTCATTTTAAGGGACATGAAATGACCGGATTCGGAGGAGCTATCAAAAATATCGGAATGGGCTGCGGCTCCAGAGCCGGGAAAAAGGACCAGCACAGCAGCGGAAAGCCCCATATCATCCAGGAACAATGCCGGGGCTGCAAAAAATGCCAGAAAGAATGCGCCAACAACGGCCTGGTATTTGATGAAGCCGCCAGAAAAATGCATGTAGATCCGGACAACTGTGTAGGCTGCGGCCGCTGCCTGGGCGCCTGCAACTTCGACGCCATTGCCTTTGACAACGACGCTGCTGTGGAGCTTTTAAACCGCCGTATGGCCGAATATACTAAGGCCGTGGTGGACGGCCGTCCCAATTTCCATATTTCCCTGGTAGTAGATGTATCTCCCAACTGCGACTGTCACGGCGAGAACGATGTTCCTATTCTGCCCAACATCGGCATGTTCGCCTCCTTTGATCCCTTAGCCCTGGATCAGGCCTGTGCGGACGCCTGTCTCGCAGCGGCACCGATTCCCGGAAGCCAGCTGGCCCGTAATATGGCGGCTCCGGACTTTGTGGATCACCACGATCATTTCCGCAATTCCACTCCGGAATCCGAGTGGAGAAGCTGCCTGGAACATGCGGAAAAAATCGGGCTTGGCAGCCGTCAATATGAATTGATTACCATGAAATAAGACAGGAGTTCATTTTAATTATGGCATTTGATGGAATTACAATGGCAAATCTGACCTGGGAATTTAAGCAGACCCTGGAGGGCGGACGCATCCAGAAAATCGCCCAGCCGGAAAAGGACGAGCTGATCCTGACAATCAAGGGGAACCGCAAAACCATACGGCTGCAGATTTCAGCCAGTGCAAGCCTCCCCTTAATTTATGAGGCCAGTCAGAACAAGCCCAGCCCTATGACGGCTCCCGGTTTCTGTATGCTGCTGCGCAAGCATATTGGAAGCGCCAGGATTCTGGAGGTTCGCCAGCCCGGACTGGAACGGATTATGGAACTGGTGCTGGAGCACTTAGACGAAATGGGGGATGTCTGCCGCAAGCGGCTGATTATAGAACTGATGGGGAAACATAGCAATATCATCTTCTGTCAGGAGGACGGAACCATCATTGACAGTATCAAGCGGGTCTCCGCTCAGGTCAGCTCAGTCCGGGAGGTGCTTCCCGGAAGAACCTATTTTATCCCCCATACTATGGAGAAAGCCGATCCTCTGACCGTATCCCAGGAGGACTTTGAGCGGCTTATACGCGAAGCGCCCATGAAGCTTCAGAAGGCCCTCTACAACCGCCTGACAGGCATCAGCCCCATTATGGCAGAAGAATTCTGTCACCTGGCTTCCATCGATGCTGACCGGACCGGAGGTGATTTAAGTCCGGCAGAAATGCTTCACCTATATCATACGATTTCACTTGTAATGGAGGATGTAAAGGAAGGGCGTTTTTCTCCGAATATTATCTACCGAGGGCAGGAACCGGTGGAGTTTTCTGCTCTCCCCCTGACGTGCTATGACTCAGGCGACAAGGGGCTGTTTACCTCCAGGTCTTTTGACTCTATGAGCCGTCTTCTGGAAGATTACTACGCTTCCAGAGAGGCTATTACAAGAATCCGCCAAAAATCATCCGACCTGCGGCGGATTGTCTCCAATGCCCTGGAGCGCAACTACAAAAAATACGACCTGCAGCTGAAGCAGCTGAAAGACACGGAAAAGCGGGATAAATACCGAGTTTACGGAGAATTGCTGAACACTTACGGCTATGAGCTGGCCGGCGGAGAAAAACAGCTGTGCTGTACCAATTATTATACAGGCGAAGAAATCACCATCCCCTTGGATGAGACGCTGACTGCCCAGGAGAACGCAAAGAAATATTTTGACCGATACGGAAAGCTGAAGCGTACTTTTGAGGCCTTGTCCGAACTGACCGAGCAGACAAAAGGCGAAATCGATCATCTGGAGTCCATCAGCGCGGCTTTGGATATTGCGGAAAGCGAGAACGATCTGGTTCAGATCAAAGAAGAACTGATGGAATATGGATACGCGAAAAAGCGAAAATCCGGAGACAAAAAACCCAAAATTACCAGCAGACCCTTTCACTACATCTCCTCCGACGGCTTTCATATCTATGTAGGAAAAAACAATTATCAGAACGAAGAGCTGACCTTCAAGGTGGCGAATGGCAATGACTGGTGGTTTCATGCGAAAGGGATCCCAGGTTCTCATGTGATATTAAAAACAGGGGGACAGGCGGATCTTCCTGACCGGGCCTTCGAGGAAGCGGGCGCCCTGGCGGCATACTACTCCAAAGGACGGGACAACGAAAAGGTGGAGGTTGACTATATTCAGAGAAAATTCATTAAGAAAGTGGCAGGGGCCGCTCCCGGATTTGTAATCTACCACTCCAATTATTCGCTCATAGCCATTCCTGGCTGCGGGCTGAAGCAGGCGGATTCCTAAAATCAGGAACCGCCTGCTTTATATTAAGGCTTTTACAACAGAAAAAGGAACCGGCAGACTCTCCTCCTTTGAAGATTTATCTGTCGGTTCCGTTAATAATTTGTACTGCCTGAAACTAAACCTTATGGATTAGTTGTACTTACGCTTACGAGCGGCTTCAGACTTTTTCTTACGTCTGACGCTGGGCTTCTCGTAATGCTCTCTCTTACGAATTTCCTGCTGAATGCCAGCCTTTGCGCAGTTTCTTTTGAATCTGCGCAATGCGCTGTCCAGACTCTCGTTATCTTTAACAATTACGTTTGACATCGCTCACACCTAACCTCCCTCCAGTTGTGTAATTGTGCATAATACAACTGTTTGGGTATTCTTAGCACTGCTATGATTATATCATAAAATCAGTATACGTCAAGAATATTTTCGCAAATAAACAGAATTTTCTTATCTGGCAGGAAACTTCTCCACGATGGTACCCGAACGGTAAGCATTCAGCAGAATTTCCAGGTCATGAATTTTCTCACGCATCTCCCGGCCGGCGTCCGTGTCGCCCACCAGTTTCCGGTCCGCTACGCGCTTGACTACAATGCTGTCCGAGTGAATATCACTGCCCTTTTCAATGGCAGCTTCAGTAGATTCAAAAGGATCATGAGCCGCCAGAATCAGTCCGTAAGAGTTATAAATCAAGGTATAGCCCGCAATTCCCGTCTGCCGCTGATACGCCTTGGAAAAGCCGCCGTCGATAATCAGAACCTTTCCTCCGCACTTAACGGGACTCTCGCCATTTTTCCGTTTTACCGGTACGTGACCATTGATAATATGACCGTCCTCCGTGGAGAGGCCAAATTCCAGCAGAATCCGGTCTGCCACCGTTTCATTTTCCAACAGCCGGTAATAGGAATTTTTCCGTTCCTTGTGAGCCTCCGCATCATCCAGAAAATACCGTTCAAAGGTAGCCATCTTGTTTTTTCCAAATAAAGGAGAATCGGGATGGCACCAGATATACCACATAGTATCCTTGCCCCTCTCGCGCTCTTCACTGTTTATGGCCACGAAGCCCTTTCGGATCATACTGTCCAGAATCTCATACAGGTCCTTGCCCCGGTAACTTTTGCCCCACAGTTTAACCTCCTTGAAGCTTCCATCTTCATTCAGAGGCATACAGCCGTGGTAGAGAAGATTTCCATTATATACTTTATATAGACTGCCTTTTGCCAGAAGAAAACGCATGTGCTGCTGAAGCTTTTCGCAGTTGAGGAAGGCCTTCTCCAGCCGGTCCATAATCTCATTTTCCTCAGGTGTCAGCGTGTAAGGGTCTTTGGGGTCTACGGTAGGGAAGTTGGTATCCAAAAGCATATACTCCTTTTCCCCTACACGCAGAACGCCTTTCTCCAGGTCCAGACAGTGGAGCAGATTCCGGGAGTCCATGCGGAATTCCGGATATTTTTTAATCAGCTGCCCCTCCACCTTAAACTGAATAATGGAGATGGCCTTGTGCATTTTTCGGTTTAAGTCCTCCTCGTTGGGTTTGCCGTGATTGCCGCCCTTTAGTCGAAAACAGTCGCAGGGATCGTTGGCATAGGTCTCCATTGCATAGCTGGCCAGCGGAAGGAGGTTAATGCCGTAGCCGTCTTCCAGGATATCCAAGTTTCCATATCGGGCGCAAATACGAATCACATTTGCCATGCAGCCCCACTGCCCTGCTGCCGCTCCCATCCAGAGAATATCATGGTTTCCCCATTGAATATCCAGAGAATGGTAAGTCATCAGCTTATCCATGATAATATGAGGTCCGGGTCCACGGTCATAGATATCTCCCAAAATATGCAGATGGTCAATGGTCAGCCTCTGAATCAGCTCACACATAGCCACAATACACTCCTGAGCCCGTCCCACCTGAATAATGGTCCGGACGATGGAATTATAGTAGGATTCCTTATCTCTGCCGTCTCCGCTGCCTGTAATCAACTCCTCAATCACATAGGCAAATTCTTGGGGCAAGGCCTTGCGAACCTTGGAGCGGGTGTATTTGCTGGATGCGCCTTTGCAGATCTCAATCAGACGGTACAAGGTAACTTTGTACCAATCTTCCCGGTTGTCTACGGTTTTTAAAATCCGGGCCATCTTTTCCCTGGGATAGTAAATCAGCGTCGCCAGAGACTGTTTGTCTTCATTGCTCAAAGTATTTCCAAAGACTTCATTCACCTTGCGCTTTACCGCTCCTGAACCATTCTTTAAAACATGAGCAAAGGCCTCGTACTCTCCATGGATGTCCGTCAAAAAATGTTCCGTTCCTTTAGGCAGATTCAAAATCGCCTCCAGATTAATTACTTCCGTGGAAGCGGCTCCGATGGTGGGATACAGCTCCGCCAACCGCTCCAGATACCTGGTTTCCAGACTTTTCAATACCTTATCCTCCTATGTTTCAATACATTCCATTATATAGGAAAGAAAAGTGAACGTCAATCATCGTCTGTTAGTTCTGTTATTATCAGCGCACATACAAAAAAGGAAATAAGCCTTATGAACAGACTTACTTCCTTTTTATCATTTCATCTTATTCGGCGTCGTAGTTCTCAATATCTACGTCAGCAACCTCGTCGTCAGCCTCGTGCTGTCCGCCGCTCTGCATAGCCTTGATGCTCAGGCTGATTTTATGGTCCTCGCCATTGAAATCCACAACCTTCGCCTCGATCTCCTGTCCGATCTTCAGTACATCGGAGGGTTTATCTACATGCTCTCTGGCAATCTGAGAAACGTGCAGCAGAGCGTCAACACCCGGCTCCAATTCTACAAACGCACCAAAATCTGTCATACGTGCTACGCGGCCGGTTACGATATTGCCGACAGCATACTTCTCAGCGGCGTGTACCCAGGGGTTCGCCTCCGGGAATTTCAGGCTCAGAGCAATCTTCTCGCCCTGAATATCCTTAATCAAAACTTTCAGCTCCTCGCCGGTCTTAAACACCTTCTTGGGGTTCTCAACGCGGCCCCAGCTCATCTCGGAAATATGAAGAAGTCCATCTGCTCCGCCCAAGTCAATAAAGGCACCGAAGTCGGTTACATTCTTCACAACGCCCGTAACCACATCGCCAGGCTGAATTCTTGAGAAAAGCTCTTCTTTCATCTGGGCCTTCTTCGCAACCAGCAGCTGCTTTCTGTCGCCGATGATTCTTCTTCTCTTAGGATTAAACTCGGTAATCACGAATTCGATATCCTGTCCTGCATACTTAGAGAGATCTTTCTCATAAGTATCGGATACAAGGCTGGCAGGGATAAATACCCGTGCGCCCTCTACCTCTACACTTAATCCGCCGTCCAGAACCTGGGTTACCTTTGCGGTCAGAACCTCCTGGTTCTCGAATGCTTCTTCTAAGCGGCGGTTGCCTCTGTCGGCAGCCATACGCTTATAGGAAAGGGAAACCATGCCGACGCCGTCGTTCAGCTTGATTACCTTTGCCTCCATCTCGTCACCCACCTGTACCTTGGTGGTCAAATCCACATTATTATCATTGCTGTACTCATCCCGGGTAATCACGCCCTCGGACTTATTTCCCGCGATGCTTAAGATAATCTCATCCTTGCTCACTTCGATGACCTGACCGGTAACTATCTCTCCTGTACGAATTGGTTTGGTGGATTCCTCTTCTTCCTTTAATAACTCTGCAAAACTCTGCTCTGCCATTCTGGTATGAACCTCCTCAATGATCTTTTTTGGGGTGGATGCCCCAGCTGTAATACCTACGCTGCGCACAGAAGATACACTATCAGGATCTAAGTCGCCGAGTGTCTGAATGTAAAAGGTGTTTTTACATTCCTTGAGGCAGATCTCGTAGAGTTTCTGGGTGTTGGAAGAATTCTTCCCGCCGATGACAATCATGGCCTCCACCTGTGAAGCAATACGGGCCGCCTCCACCTGTCTTTCCTGTGTTGCATTGCAAATCGTATTTAAAACACTAC
>URFM01000030.1 GCA_900547035.1 uncultured Clostridium sp.
TGAAATATTGAATTTTCAAGGTTCAGCACACCATGTTGGTGTGGGAAGTTTAAGTTAAGTATTCATAAAATGACAGCATTGCCGATGTTTTCCCGGTGCCTCTTCCGCCGATAAAGGATAAAGTATTGTAGATTTGTTCATTATTCCTGCGTTCGTTGCCGAATGGACTTTTGGTATGATATTCGCTGTTTTTTTTCTGAATCTCCTGGATGATTTGTACCGCTTTGGCATAGACCTCAGAAAAAAGCGAATTTTCAAATTCGGAAATACTTTCATACTTGATTTTGTATGAGGAGTCCAGCACCAGACAAACTTCTTTCTTCTTCATTATCTTCTCCCCCTTGTATACGCGCTTCTAAATTTATAATACTTGTATCCAGTACATTTTTCCGGATTCGATTTTTTACTGAAGCTATTGGATTCTTTACCAGACCCTGCAAAAAGTTTTGTAGGAAATCACTCTGTGCCAGGGTATTCCATAGCCAATCTGCTTTTTTATATTGATTCAGTGCTGAACTCAGATGACCGGTTTCTGTGCGCACAATTCCCAGACGATAGAAGGCTTTATAAAGATACTCAAACTCGATGGGATGCGTATATTTAGGTCTGGACAGCGTTTGAATAATCTGTCTGTAGTGATTGTCAGCCTCTTTAAAATTACCTTCCTTTTCGCACATTAATCCCAAACGGTATTGGGAACGGTAACAACTGGGATTGATTGCGGTTGACCGTAAAAACATAGTTTTTGCGCGGCCATCTTTCATGCGTTGCAGCAAAAGCCCCCATTTATAATAAACATAATAGATCATCGGTGCTTCCAGACAGATTTCAAACACGCGTTGGGCCCGCTCAATACTGGGACGAAGTCTTTGCGATATATCGTTTAGAAACATGAGCGCCAGCTTCAGATCATCATCCGCCCGATAGGCCGCTTCCAGCTTTGTAAGAATCCGTTTTTCATCAAAAAGCAGAGCCTGCTGTTCACTAAGAAGGGACCATTTGGTCTGGGTCTGTTTAAAAACTTTTCGGCAGATATCATTGGCCCTTTTCATACCCAGTCCGGAGGAGAAAAATACATATTCGATATTGGGCAGGTCTCTGGAATGTTCAAATTCCCGAACCGCTTTCGCTATTTTTGAAATGATATTTTTCCATTCTTCTGGCGAAAGATCCATATACTGGGCACAATAGTACGATGGGACTAATTGGTTTTTATTAAAGATCGAATATAGGCCGGAAAGGGTCCGATATCGTCCGGTTTCGCCGGAGGCGAACAGGCGCAGAGAAAAGTCCATAATGTTTGAAACATCATCGGAACAAAATATCTTTGCCCTTGCATCTGCAGCAATCGGAGATATGGACGAGAGATACCCCTGAAATTTGCCAGATAAAATGAGACCAGAAGTTTGCGGCAAACTGGTCGTTTCGCGTAATTTTTGAAGCATTTTGCTGCTGGATATGAGATAAATAAAAGTGGAAATCCCTTTAAAATTTGCGGGAACGCTCTGGCCGATCTCACGATTATCGTATACAAAAATACCCACATTTCCGAAAAATGTGGAGAGATTCAAATATACATCGGGCCAGCTCCCATCGTGAATCAGCATAACGGCGTTTCTCAATGGTCTCACCTCTGTTCCATATTTTTACCAAACCATTTTTTTAGTGAATTTACGAAAAAGAGCGCGGACGCTATTGTTTTTAGTTTCCACGCTCTTGTGTGCTATGTTCCGTCTCACTAATATGGTATGATATGGTTTGTAAAATGTTGTGATAAAAAGAAACATTTACACATTTAGAATATCATGTAAGTTGTGCTTTGTCAATCTTACAGCAGAAAATCAACACAAAATTAACAAATATTTTTGCGATTTTTATCGTTTTTTACCTATTTATTACATGGATATAGAACTTATATTTCATATAACTGGTGAAAAGCTTTGAGTGCAAAACTGTCCGTCATTCCAGAAATCCAGTCCGCAATCGCCCGTACAAGTATCTTACGCTTCATCCAATACTCTTCTTCAGTGGGAGTTCGCTTTTCTGCCTGAGGAGGGATTGGCATGGCGGTAATTCGCCTAAGTTCTTCGTTGATACAGGCTAGATCGCCATCGTTCAAATCAATTATATTGGGCGTATGCTTGCGGATAGCAATAAAAATCTGCCGTTGTACAGTAAACGGAAGGAGTTTGGGGTTATTATAGTAGAGACGGAATAAACCTTCGGTAACCACAGCCGCTTTATGGTCAAACTGAACTGTTTCCTGTGCATTGATTACCTTGCGTGATACAATCTTTTCCAGATAGCAGCACAATTTTTCGCCTTCCAACGACAACTGGATTAATTGTGTGTCAAAGCGGTGATTCTCTTTAAAAAACAGGTTTGGCGTATAGTTTTTTATATTCTCTTCTGACTGATGGATTACATCGTCAATAAAATATCGGATGACCATAGAGACAATGCGCCCTTGGTGAAGCTGGCTTTCATTTGCATAAAAGCGATGTTTTGCTTTCTGGATTGTAATATTCTGCTGTATCTTTTCGAGCCGGTCAGATAACGCTCGGGCACTTTGGAGATGCAGCCTTTGAATCAGTTCAGAAACCGTGAGGGCGCCTGCTGCAAATGCATCATCCAGATCATGGCTTCTCTGGGCAATTTCATCGGCAATTGCCACAACCTGTCCCTCCAGGGTCGTGGAGAACGGATAATCTGGAAATAGCATAGGTATATCCTCATCCTCCAGCATCTCATGAAGATTGAAGCATTTACAATCACAGTTAGAAGTACAGTTTGAACAATTTTGGATCCTGCCGCCAGTGTGTTTAAGAATTCCTTCCAGAACCTGGTAAGAAATATCCAAACCTTCAAATTCTGCATATCGTTCTTCTAATTTCTGCAAAACACGCAAACCTTGGAAATTGTGCTTAAAGCCCCCAAATGGATTTTGACTAAAGTCGCCGGGAATAATGGGAATTCTGTTTTTTAAGATAGCATCCAACGTTCTTTCCCCTTGGTGTCCAAAAGGAGTATGCCCCAAATCGTGGCCAATGGCAATGGCCTCTGTCAAATGTGTGTTCAGATTCAAAGCAAGAGAAATTGCTCTTGCAATCTGATTTACCTCCATGGTATGTGTCATTCGGGTACGATATTGATCGCCTTTTGAAGCGGTAAAAATTTGGGCTTTATCCACTAGTTTGCGGTAGGCAGATGAATGGACAATACGTTCATAGTCACGCTGAAATTCTCCACGTTTATCCTGTGCGTCAAAATAGCCAGTCGCTCTCCGGCAGTGCTGGTTCTTTTGACTGTATAGGGAAAGGTGGTTTTCTGAATCCATCGTCGGATACACCTGTTCTTTGATAGGTTTTCTTAGAGCTATATAGGGTTTGAACATTAATTCCTTTATCATGAAAATTAAATTTTCCGCTGATTCTACTGTGACCCATCCTTTGTTTTTCTTAAAAAAAGTTTGCTCCAGCTCTGCGACAGCACAAAAATTAGTAATTGCCAAAGGAAGATTAATCGTTTCGTGTACGTTAGCCCAAAGGGAGGAATCCTGTCCTTCTCTGGTTTGGCTCCCGACTCCCAGGTATAGTGTTCCACTAATTTCATTTTCAATTAATTGACAGTCTTGTAGATACGCAATGTAATACACGGTATTTTCTTCTGAAATTAACGAACTCAAATTCGATGGGGTCGGCCAGTCTAGTTTTATAACCAAATCTGTCTCGTATATCTCGATTTGAGCCTG
The DNA here is from genome assembly GCA_900547035.1 of uncultured Clostridium sp. Taxonomy (GTDB): domain Bacteria; phylum Bacillota; class Clostridia; order Lachnospirales; family Lachnospiraceae; genus Enterocloster; species Enterocloster excrementigallinarum. Next base: position 3,752 of record URFM01000030.1, read on the forward strand.
GTCTGTTATAAATAGGATTTCTTTCAAAGCTATTCCTCCTTGTAGTGGACTCTGAACTATAAAGTAGCTTGTCTGGCCATTTGTTTTATAGGGGGCATAAATATTTTGATTATACGATAGTGCTCCTTATAAGAATGAGATCTTTTCCTGTTGCTATGTTCCGTGTCATGATAATACTGTTCAAACTCTTGGCTTTTCTCTATTGTCATGTGGTCAATATGGCCCCACATTGGATAGCTGAGAGATGTCGCTTTCTCCAAAAAATCAAAGGGGTACAGTAGAGGTTTAACCAGCCCTTATTTGCAGTTCTCTGTGCCCCTTTTGTATTTCTGATAGTCATTTGATAAATAACCTCCATTTCAAATTTGGATAACTCTTTAACTCCATAAAAATAGTTTTCGTGAGCTATCTTTATCAATGAAAAAGGGAAAATTTTATTATCTCGAAGGCACATAATTCTTCCTGTTTTAGAATTATTAGTTGTTCAAGATGCCAGATAGTAACGCCAAATATAATGCTGCCTCTTTGCCGTTTGGTTCATTACAGGAAGAACCTTTACATAAATTAGATTCTGTTTCCTTTACTTAGTAATTTTATCATATTGTCTTATTTTTTGAAAGGCTAAAAGACACCCTGCTTGGGTTCCAGGGGCGTTTTTTGAACTATTCATAAACGAATCTACCGCCTTCGCAATAACTTGACTATCCCATAACGCCGTGATAAAGTGGAGCATAATAGGTGGTCGTTGAAATGAACGCATTATACTTATTGGAGCAAATGCAAAAAAACAATGTAGATATAGAAGCATTTGAGTTTAATAAAAACAATCCCTATGCTGAAGTAATAGAGCGGATTAAAATTCCGGAAATGCCAACGAAATATCAGGATAGAGTATGTTACTGTGCGTTCAAGGACGCATTTGAAGTCCTGTTTTCTGTATTGCCCCACTTTAAAGAACGGTGGAAAGAAAAATGGGATATAAACGATATTGCAAGGGAGAATATAAAATTCGGTACAATATCAAACCCTAAATTTAATTCAGCTTCGTATAAAGTAAATGAATCCGAGTATTTAATCGTGATTAATGAAGGCGTGTTGTCATTTCTGAATGAAATGTCAACGCTTATGGTTGAATTCTTATTTACCGATGATTTGATAAGCTATGAGACCCTTGTTCATAATTTAAAATTAAAGCCACATATCGTAAAAGAATTCATCATAAAAATGCTGGCGTATTATTTTTTCTATCATACATGGCAAGGTCAAAAAAAGAAAATAAAGAAGTCGGACTTATTCTGGCGAATTAGAGACGCAGTTGCATTTGAAAGCAGGGTGTTTGTCTGCGCTCATGAATTAGGCCATATTTTACTTGGACATCTTGAAACGGAGAATGAAATATGGGAACGCGAATTTCAGGCGGATCGGTTTGCTGCACTTATCATGTTTGGCGAACTTAATATCCATCCTGTTTTTCTGTCAGCAGCCTCGGCCATGATGCTGGGCATATTGGAATGTATTGACCGAATGAATGGCAAGTTCTTAGTAAAGCATAAAAGTCAGCATCCCTTATCCTATGTAAGAGCCAATAAAGTGGGGGGAATTGCGTTCCGGATTCTGGGTTACGAAGCATCGAATCCATTCCAGCTGACAAGAATGCTGATTAATATACTGTGGGACGAATTCATGGATTTCACTTTAACAATAGAAAAAAAGATAGATTTAAAAAAAGACAGATTTGGAGAAATGCAGGCAATATTGGAACAGGAATATGTTCTGCCTGAAAGAGATTATGAAGAGTATTTTGACAGCTGGTTGGGTTCAGGTTATAGCATTGTACGGGGATTTTATAATTCAGAGCAGATAATGGAGGAGGACATTTTATGAGCAATATGATACATATTTTAGGAAAACAGATGGATATAGAGCGGATAAATTACGAGCTGGACATTGAATGTAACCATATGATCCAGGCTGAATCTGTAAAAACAAGCGAGTTTGGGGACCCTCAATTTATCGCAACGATAATGATCATATTTGAAATAGGCAAGGATTTATTTAGTTCCGGCTTATATGATGTCTTAAAACAATCGTTGGTCATTATTTTTCGAAATATTAAACCTCAGAAAGAGAAGACGGAAATGAAAATAGTTTTAGGAGATAAAACATGCCAGATTAGTACGAATTTTGACCTTACAGAAAAGCAGCGTAAGAAACTGGCACAAATTATTGTGGATAAGATAATGTAATATAATATCTGTTATTGTATCACTATTAGGAAAGCGAAAGGACGGAAACAGACTGCGCAGTCTATCCCCATCCGAAAGGAGCCTCCATGAATACAACCACAAAACCATCCCCCGATATCAACCGCCTGTTTGCCTGCTGCCCGGGAAATGAGAAAAATTTTAATTATCTTATTTCACTGCTCCAAAAGCATGTAGTCGTTCCCTTTGTGGGAGCGGGATTTTCAGCGAATTTTGGCTATCCCGGGTGGACAGGCTTTCTGAAAAGCCAGGCGGAACGCTTTCACCTTCCGGATATTAACCGGAAACTGGAGGAAAAGAAGTTTGAGGAGGCCGCCAGCATCTTACAGGGCAAACTTGGTGTTCACATGATGGAATACGTTATGCTCCAGGAATTTGGCGACCATATTTACAAAAACACTCCCTATAACCCGGATTTGGAAATTTTGCCCAGGCTTTTCCGAAACCTGCTGCTGACCACCAACTATGACGAGGTTCTGGAGATGCTGTATGCGAAAGTGAATGGAGAGATGCTTCGGGTGCTGACTCCTCAAAATATGCGGGATAAGGATTTGGCAGAACGGCAGATTGCCCGGGGCGATGCAGTCCTGATTAAGCTCCATGGAGATGTGAGAGGGCGGAATTTTATACTCACAGAGGAAGAGTATGATTCGAATTACGGAGCGAAACCTTCGGATATGAACCGGCCTCTCCCTTGTTTTCTGCGCCAGATTCTTTTGTCCAGAATCATTCTGTTTCTTGGCTGCAGTCTGGAGGAGGACCGGACGCTGGATGTGATAAAGCAGGTACGGACGGAGGGAAGCCTGTCCTTTGCCCTTCTTCCTCTTCCAGAGAGCACGAAGAATGAAGTAGATCCGTGGAAGCCGATATTATTTCACGAGGAGAATGGAATAAACGTGATGGATACGGCATTTCAGGAGCGCCGCGATATGCTGGACTGCAGCAGTATTATTCCCATTTGGTATCCATTTGGAGAGCATGAGGCTTTATCGCTGTTTCTCAGAGAAGTGTCCTATCGGGTCAGGGGTGTTTACCTGCCTAGTACAACACAGCTTCGCAGGGAGTTGGACAGACTTTTGAATTCCAAAGAGAAGGAGCCGGACAGAATCTATCGAAATTATGTGGAAGCGGAGGAACTAATCAGGAAAAACGAGGGGCGTTTCCCGGATCGCTTGAAGCTGAATGTGCTAAAGCAGATTAAAAAATCCTATGGGACACATGGCCGGATTTATGAGAGAAGAAAGATAATGAAGGATATCCTGGGGCTGACACAGCGGCTGGAAGGGACAAACAGTCCTGGTGAGGCTCTGTTTTATCATGACCTTGGCTATACATTTGAGAAGTATCATTATTACAAACTGCTGTTAGGAGCCATGCTGCGTGCGGATGAGATCATGGACCGGTACGAAAGAGAGAATTGTCATGTATGGAAGGCGCAGACTTCCGCGAAACGGGAATTAGTAAATACGCGGGCGCTAGTTTATATCAGCCTGGGATACGCATATCTGAAGAACAGTGATGAAGAACATGCGAAGCTTTACTACGAGAAGGCAATCACTCTTCGGGAACAGACAGAGGAGGGAATCCTGAGCTGTGCCCACGATGCGTTTATTCTCAATGGCCTTTATCGGTATTACTGGATCCTCAAAGAGCCGGAGAAGGCGCTGGAGTCGCTGGATGCCGCGTTAAAGATAAGACAGCAGATTGCGGAAGAAGAGGATACTGACTTGACGCAGCACATTGTCAACACCCATTCAAACAAAATCCATGTCCTGCTTTCTTCTAATTTCCAGGACAAAGTCGAACTGGCTCTGAATGAGTACCGTTTTTTTGAAAATGAGCCTCATATACAGGTACGTTTAAAGGACAAGCCGGATGCCAGGCAGCGGATTCTGACTGATTATGGGGATATCCTGCGGGCTAAAAGGGAATATGAAAAAGCGATCCTAAAGTACAAAGAGGCATTGGAAGCCAGAAACTATCTGCATTTTGAAGATGATTTCATTGCCTGTGATTTGTACCTGAAAATTTCGGAATGCTTAAGGGAGATGGAACAGAAGCAGGATGAGGCGTTAGAGTACCGGATTCAGGCGTTCCTGATCCGGGAGAGACTTTTGGGCGCGAAGCATCAGGAAACCGAGAAGATATGGGAAGAAACGCTGGAACTGGGAAAACAGCTTCAATATTCGGAAGCGGTTCTAAAGCAGAGAATCGAAGCTCAGTATGTTGTGCGGAATTTTCGATATGACAGAAAGATACTGGACAGGGAGAAGGAGCTGATCCAGTATTTCGGTCTGTGATTGCAGAGATTGGACCGGGAGGTGGCCAATCCCCTTGAAATCAAAGACCACTATCTCCAATATGTGGTAATGCTGGATGGACCAGCGGCAGGAAATGCCAATGGCGTGAAAATTATGCAGTTAGCGGATTTCCCGCTGAATGGTGAGTCTTGAAACGTCAGTCAACCCGAGAAGTCAGTCTTATCAATCTTGATAATGCCGCCCCATTATTGAAAAAGATCCAATGCCTCAAGGTGATTACCAGCTCCATTATTCAAAAGTATCTTATCAAACGCAGAGATGAATTTGTAGATACGGATGAATAGTAGGTCCCGAATCCACTTAAATCGTTTACTTGTACAGGTCTTCCAGCGTTATCAGATGAACTTCTCCGCGCTCTTGCGCCTGAAGAAGTCCATCCGTAAATCCGCCTCTAGAGAAGATATAATAGTGGTAGTTCCTGCCTTTTCCGAAAACGGATGCGTAATCTCTGATCAAATCAAGTTCATCAACGCCAATTTTTTCGTTTTTGTACTTACATGAACCAATGATATAGTTCTTACCCTCAACAGGTGTGCCGACGATATCAATCTGTATCTGCCTTTTCTTCTTCGAATCCGTACCCCACCATTGACCGATTTCACTAAGTTCGATGGGAAGTCGATTGGAATAGTAAAGCAGATAATCCCGACACATCTTCTCAAAAATCAGGCCCATATAATCAGGAAGATACCGCTTTACAGCGTGTGGATAGGTTTTTGCAATCCTACCGGAGTCAATGGCACTCATATTGACCGGCACAAAACGATACCAGAACCGGAAGAAGTTATCGGCCAGCAGATAAATGGTTTTCTTACCCGGTTTTTCTGTGATTGGAGTTTCTTTCCTGACAATACCAAGGTCAATCAGTGTCTTCAGATATTTTGATACAAGTGAATTTTCCTCACCGACTTTCATCCGGATATCGTTCATTCTGGAAGCACCTTCTGCAATTGCTTTAATGATTGCATTATAAATGGCCGGTTCCCGGAGTTCCTGTTTCAGCAGATTTCCTGGCTCTTCGTACAGATAACTGGAACGGTCGAAGAAGTTATCCAGCAAAGCCTCATCCACACTATCCCTCACGCCCAACTTGTTAATATAGTGAGGAACTCCTCCTGTGATTCCATAAATCAGGGAGTTGTCTTCAGCAGACAGATTCGGGTGGAACACAGCTGTTTCCTTATAGTCCAGCGGCTCAATCTTAAACTGGCCGGTACGTCTGCCGTATAATGGGCTTTCCTGGCCGAGTACCTGGTTTTCCATAAAGCTCATAGATGAGCCGCAAAGGATCAGATACATCTTGGATTCTGTCCATTTGTGGTCGATGACATGCTGCAGCATCGCTGAAATGGCAGGTTTTGCTTTTGCAAGATATGGATACTCGTCAATAACAAAAACGATTCGTTTCTCCTTTGAAAGTGCTGTTAGTTCATCCAAGGCGGCATCATAAGACCTAAACTCAGGCGCAGACTCCACATCCGGCCGCTCAAAGCTCATGATCGACCTCGAGAGAGCCTCCAGATTTTCTTTTCCTGTCGTATTCAAAGCAGAGAAGAAAATGGTCGGTTTATCCTTACAGAACTCGTTGATCAGTGCTGTTTTACCAACTCGCCGTCTGCCGTAAATGACAATGCACTCAAACGTATCGCCTGCATACCGTTTATTCAGCTTCCGAAGTTCATCTTCACGGCAATAAAATTGACTCATCTGTTTACCTCCAAAATCATACTTGCAAGTTAGTGATTTGTAAGTTACTTTCTTACGAGTATAATAAAGTAAATAGTCCGCAAAGTCAAGTAAATAAGTCAACTGGGAAAGCTCTCTATCAACTGCATGCTTGTGGAATCTAGCATATCCACCGTTGCAATCGCAAAAGCTGCAGAATGAAGGCATCGATGAAGAAGTCGACGAGGGGATTTTGAGCCTTACCCACGATTCGTTTATCCTCAATGGCCTCTATTACTGTTACCAGATTCTTAACGAACCAGAGCAGGCGTTTGAGTACCGGATTCAGGCATTTCTGATTCGGGCGAGAGTTTTGGGCGTGAAGCACTTGGAAACAACGAGTTCCGGAAGTGTTTCAGAGAGAATCCGGAAGTATTCGTATTTAGTCAAATAGCAACCTAAAAACTCCAGAATAGTAAAAAGTTTTTACGGATTAAAAGTAAAAATTATTGATAATTCAGAAGTTTTTGGGTATATCATTGGTAAGGACTAAGGAGGCGAACCACATGATTATCCGACCACAATATATGAACACGCTGAAAACGTATCGGGATGTTCCGCTGGTGAAGATACTGGCAGGAATCCGGCACTGCGGAAAATCCACGATTTTGGATATGCTGCGGGATGACCTGCAAAGCACAGAGATTGCTGCAGACCATATTATCAGTATGCGCTATACGTCGGAGGATTTTGACGACGGCATGACCGATAAGGATATGTATAGGAGCATTAAAGAGCAGATGACCGATGATGGACGCTATTATCTGTTGCTGGACGAAGTGCAGGAAATCAGCGGCTGGGAAAAAGCGGTCAATAGCCTGCTGGAAAATGCTAATACCGATATTTATGTGACTGGCTCTAATTCCAAGCTGATGCCCAGTGAGATTTCCACGTATTTAACAGGGCGGTACATCTCCATTCCGGTTTATACGCTGTCCTTTGGTGAATATTTGGATTTTAAAAAATCGGATTCCCGTTCGCCAAGGGAGCTGTTAAACCAATACCTGCGGCTGGGCGGTTTCCCTATTGTGGCGCTGGGAAATTTTGATGAACGTTCTTCCTATCAGATTGTGGAGGGCATTTATAACTCGGTTATTACCAATGACATTACAAAGCGGCACAATATCATGAACTTCGATTTATTTAACCGAGTTGTAAAGTATATCGTGGAAAATGTGGGCAAGACCTTTTCAGCTAATGCTATTGCGAAGTTCCTCAAAAGCGAGGGACGTTCCCTGTCTGTGGAAGCGGTTTACAACTATTTGAACTGGTTGGAAAAGGCATTTGTAATCTACCGCTGCCAGCGGTATGATCTGCGGGTAAAATCCGTGCTGAAAACCCAGGAAAAATTTTATCTGGCAGATACATCCCTGAAATATTGCATCATGGGCTTTAACCCGAAGTCTATTGCTGCTATGTTGGAAAACATTGTGTATTTTGAACTGCGGCGGCGAGGTTATGAGGTCTACATTGGGAAGAACGAGACGAAAGAAATAGATTTTGTAGCGGTGCGGCGTGACGAGCGTATCTACGTTCAGGTGTGCCGCAGGCTGCCGGAGGAATCGGACCGGGAAGTAGCCAATCTCCTTGAAATCAAAGACCACTATCCCAAATATGTGGTAACGCTGGATGAACTGGCTGCAGGAAATATCAACGGTGTGAAAATAGTGCATTTGGCGGATTTTCTGCTGAGTGGTGAGTATTGAGACGTCAGTCTGTCAACCCGGGAACCCAGTCTCCGACATTGATGTACCGTGTATCATCATACTGGGTTTCCGGGTATCCATCAGGAGTCAGGACCATTTTCGGATAGTGGTCCCGGATTGCCATAAAGGGACGAAGTTCCCGCAGCGATAACTTGACTATCCCATGTCACCATGGTAAAGTGGGAACATGACAAGATTTGGCTGCGATTTAGCCTGAGAAAGCAGGGAAATAAAAGACCTCCATTCCGCAGGCCTTCATCATACAAAAAAGAGGAATAGAAAAAAAGAGGAGAGGAAAAAGAAAACCATGACCAACGCAACCTGGAAAGAAAATGGAAAACTGAAACTGCTGATTATCGTCGGCACCCGCCCGGAAATCATCCGGCTGGCTGCTGTCATCAAAAAGTGCCGCCGTTATTTCGACACCATTCTGGCCCACACAGGTCAGAACTATGACTATAATCTAAATGGGGTATTTTTTCGTGACCTGGAGCTGGAGGACCCGGAAGTCTATCTGGAGGCGGTGGGCGCCGATTTGGGCGAGACCATGGGCAATATCATTGCCAAGTCCTACCAGCTGATGGTGTCTTTAAAGCCGGATGCGGTACTGGTACTGGGAGATACCAATTCCTGCCTCTCCGTCATCGGGGCAAAGCGTCTCCACATTCCGATTTTCCATATGGAGGCGGGAAACCGCTGCAAGGACGAGTGCCTTCCCGAGGAAACCAACCGGCGCATCGTGGACATTATCTCTGACGTCAATCTGGCCTACTCCGAGCACGCCCGCCGCTATCTGGCAGACTGCGGACTGCCTAAGGAGCGCACTTTTGTCTCCGGCTCCCCCATGGCGGAGGTCCTGCATGATAACCTGGAGAAAATCGAAGCCAGCGATATCCACGAGAAGCTGGGCCTGACAAAAGGCCGGTACATCCTTCTTTCCGCCCACCGGGAGGAAAATATTGATACGGAAAAGAATTTCCTCAGCCTTTTTACTGCCATTAACAAGATGGCGGAAAAATATGATATGCCGGTCCTCTATTCCTGCCATCCCAGAAGCCGCAAGCGCCTGGAGTCCTCCGGCTTTCAGCTGGACAAACGGGTAATCCAGCATGAGCCCCTGGGATTCCACGACTACAACTGTCTCCAGATGAACGCCTTTGCCGTGGTTTCCGACAGCGGCACCCTTCCGGAAGAGTCCTCCTTCTTTACCAGCGTCGGACATCCCTTCCCTGCGGTCTGCATCCGCACCAGCACGGAGCGGCCCGAGGCCCTGGACAAGGGCTGCTTTATCCTGGCCGGGATTGATGAGCACAGTCTCCTCCAGGCGGTGGATACGGCAGTTGAAATGGTGAAAAATGGGGATAACGGAATCCCGGTTCCGGATTATGTGGATGAAAATGTATCGGACAAGGTTGTGAAGATTATCCAGTCCTATACCGGCGTGGTCAACAAGATGGTCTGGAGAAAATTTTGATATCCGCAAAAGAACGGAAAGGGGAGTGTCGACATTATGAATATATTGGTGACAGGAGCGAAAGGCTTTGTAGGGCGAAACCTGGTGGTGAATCTTTACAATCTGAAGGAGAATAAAAACCGTACCCGTCCGGGGATTTCTATTGATGAAATTTATGAATACGATATGGATTCCACCCCGGAGGAACTGGATGAGTACTGCAGGAAAGCCGATTTTGTTTTTAATCTGGCCGGTGTGAACCGGCCAAAGGACCCGAAGGAGTTTCAGGAGGGGAATTTTGGCTTTGCTTCCACGTTGCTTGACACACTAAAAAAGCACCGGAACAAGGCGGCGGTTATGCTTTCCTCCTCCATACAGGCCACCCTTCAGGGGCGCTTTGGCACATCGGAGTACGGGCTGTCCAAAAAAGCGGGAGAGGACCTGTTCTTCGCCTACGGAAAAGAAACAGGAGCCAGGGTGCTGGTCTACCGTTTCCCCAATCTGGTGGGAAAATGGGTGCGCCCCAATTATAACTCCGCAGTTGGCACATTTTGCCATAATATCGCCCACGACCTTCCCATCCAGGTCAACGACCCCTCCGTAGAGCTGGAGATGCTGTTTATTGACGATTTGGTGGAGGAAATGTTCGACGCCCTGGAGGGAAAAGAGCATCACTGTGAGTTTGACGGAGTGGAGACCGTACTGTGCCCGGAGGGAAGATACTGCGCCGCTCCGGTTACCCATAAAGCTACGTTGGGAAGGATTGTGGAACTGCTGCATACCTTCCATGAGCAGCCTCAGACGCTGGTCATGCCGGAAATCGCGCCGGGCAGCTTTGAGAAAAAGCTGTACTCCATGTATCTGTCCTATCTTCCAAAGGAAAAGGTGGCCTTCCCCTTAAAGATGAACGTGGATGACCGGGGCAGCTTTACGGAACTGCTGAAAACAGAAAAATGCGGCCAGTTTTCCGTCAACATCAGCAAGCCTGGAATCACCAAAGGACAGCACTGGCACAACAGCAAGTGGGAATTCTTTATGGTGGTGGCAGGCCACGGCTTGATTCAGGAGCGGAAAATCGGGACCGATGAAATCATCGAGTTTGAGGTCTCCGGCGACAAGATTGAGGCGGTCCACATGCTCCCGGGCTATACCCACAACATCATCAACCTGTCCGACACGGAAAATCTGGTAACGGTGATGTGGGCAAATGAGCAGTTTGACCCGGAGCATCCGGATACCTTTGGGGAGCCGGTGTGACCTATGGTCCGCAAATAGGCCCGCACATACAAAAAAACGTAAGAAAATCCAGCTGTTTCAGTGGTTGACGCGGCCTGCTAATTCTTTATAATAGTAAGAGAGCGAACCAACAAAAGAAAAATGTTGGAAAAGAATGCGAACTTGGATTAATAGGGGATCAACAGGGGACGGGGGAACAAGAACAGTTTCAGGAGGCAGAAAATAGTTGGATATCTATCAGATTATCATTACCCACAACAGAGCCTGGACCATCCGGGAGGTAATCTGCTTTTCAGTAATTTTCTGCCTGGCCCTGATTCTGGCCCTCCGCCTGCTGCGAAAAAAGAAAATCAATGTGCCTCAGGCCGTATCCGGTCTTATCCTTTTAACTTTTTTGGCGGTTGTGTTCGGCTCCACAGTGTTTACAAGGAATCCTGGCAGTGCGCCCAAGTATGAGCTGGAACTTTTCTGGTCCTGGAAAAAGGTCATTTACGAGGGGAGCCAGTCGCTGCTGAAGGAAAATCTTCTGAACATGATTCTTTTGTTCCCCATGGGGATTCTGCTGCCGGCGGCACTCTGGCGCAGACTTTCCTGGTGGCAAGGTTTTCTTTCAGGAGCCGCTGTCTCCGCGGCGATTGAGTTGTGTCAGCTTTTGCTGTGCAGAGGATTGTTCGAGTGGGATGATATGATCCACAATGGAATCGGCTGCATGGCGGGCTGCATGATCAGCGGAACCGTAATCCAATTCATTCAGAAAAAGCATAGAGAATTTTAAGTACCGAATCTTAAAGAAAGGCAAAAAACATGAAGAAGAAAAATGTGTTAAAATATCCTTCCGTCAGCCCCATTCCGGTCCTGCGCCAGGCGGCCCCGGTGGCTGCTGCGATCCTTCTGTCCGCTCCCTTCACTGCCTACGCGGCAACTGGATGGCAGCAGGATGCCAGCTCCAACTGGACCTACGTGGTGGACGACAAGAAGCAGGTCAACCAATGGGTACCCTGGACGGACGGGACCCTGCGCTATGTGGGAGGCAACGGCCTCATTGTCACCAATAATTGGGTGTCCTATCAGGGAGGCCGCTACCGCGTGAAGGAGGACGGGAGCCGCTATGAAAATGAGTGGTTCAGTATTACCTCCACCCCCACTCTTCCCTCCAGTAAACCCAGCACTACCTGGTACTATGCGGGAGCAGATGGTAAGATCTATACCAACGGCTGGTACAACATCGGAGGCAGGGAGTATTATTTTTACGGCGGCGGCAATTCACCCCGAGGAAGTTTTTTCAATCTGGATGACAAACGTTACTATGTGGATGAGAACGGAGCCAGGGCAAACCCGGGATGGCTTTCCATAAACGGAGTCAACAGCGCCGGAACAGAATACACCAACTGGTATTATGTGCAGGCTGACGGTTCCCTTCTTCGGGGCGGCTGGCACGAGCTGGACGGCCAGATGCGCTACTTTGACGCCAACGGCCTGAACTACCGGAACCGTTGGTTCAACCTGGAAGATAACCGTTACTATGCCGATGGGGACGGCAATTTTGCCACCGGCTGGTTTTCCATCAGCGGAGTCAACAGCGCCGGAACGGAGTATACCAACTGGTACTATGCTGACACCAACCGTTCCGTATGGAGAGGCGGCTGGGCCCAGATTGGGGATCAGTGGTACTATTTCGATCCCAACGGTCTCAACTACCGCAAGCGTTGGTACGTGGACGGCAATGGGGAGCGCTACTATCTGGACGAGAACGGCGTCCTTCAGGATGACGGCTGGTTCAAGATCGAGAATACCAACGCCGCCACCGGTGTGACCACTCAGAGCTGGTACTACGCCCAGGATTCCGGAGCTGTGTTAAAGGGCGGCTTCAAGGACATCGGGGAGGAGCGCTATTATTTCGACAACAACGGCTATAATTACCGGAACCGCTGGGTGACCTATGAGAGCGGCGACCGCCGCTACCTGGGGGAGGACGGCGCATTGTGCCGGGATGAATGGTTCGTCATCAAGGGAATTGATTCCAGGGATGCGGAGTATCACAACTGGTACTATGCCGGCTCTGACGGCGATGTCTATATGGACGGCTGGTATAAGATCGACGGAAAATCCTACTGCTTTAACACCTCCGGCGTCATGCGTACCGGCTGGTTCTCGGAGACCGATGATGAAGAGGAGGATGCGGAGACCTCGTACTATTACTGCGGAGAAGACGGAGCCCGTGCCACAGGCTGGCAGTATCTGGAGATTCCGGAAAGCTGGGCCGAGGACGATGAGGACGTCCAGGATTACATAGACGACCACGGCCAGTACGCCTGGTTCTACTTCAACAAGACCTCGGGAAAGAAGAAACGCTCCTCCGGCGGCAAGAAAGAGATGAATGTAGAGGGAAAGACCTACTGCATTGACGATGATGGAATCGTGCATTACGGCTGGGTGAAGCTGAGTACCACTACGCCGGAAATCCGTGGCTATAAATATTTCTATGAACCGGAATCGGAGAATGACAAGACGCTGGTTCTGGGAGAGGTTGCGGAAAGTATGTGGCTGGAAATCGAAGGGCCGGATGATTTATCCTCCGGCACCAGGGAGTGGTACTATTTCGACAACAACGGCCGGCCGGCGTATGCGGATGAAAACAGCTATGAGTTGCGGGAGATTCGCGGAAAGAAATATGTATTTGACATGTACGGGGCGGCTCAGTACGGCCTGGTAGAGGTAGACGGGGAGTTCTACTACTGCGGAGAGGCGGACGGAGATCGGAGCTGCCGGACCGGAAAAGTCAGCATTGATGACGGGATTGACTCTGGTCGTTCCGCCTATTATTTCGACTCCAACGGAAAGGGAGTGACCGGAAACAAAGACGGCTATCTCTACTACAAAGGAAAACGCCAGGAAGCGGATTCCGCCAGCAAATATGAGGTATTTGACATACCCGGGGTAGGAAAACGGCTGGTAAATTCTTCCGGAAAGATCATGAGGAACACCACAGTGACCGATGGGAACGACCAGAAGTGGGAGCTGGGCTCCGGCGGACGGATTGAGGTCTACGGCTCCGATGAAGTAGCGGAGGTTGCAGCGCCGGAGGCGACGACCAGTTATTAGAGAATATTTTACGGACATTTTACGGAATGTATGTAAAAATCCCTCTGGAACATTATACGCAGATGAAGAATATTATGATTAACTTGAAGGAAGAACCCACCGGATTTTATCCGGCATAAGCACTTTGCGGCAATGATTTGAGCATGGGAGCCGGGATGGAAGCCGGCATAAAAACGGGAAACGCCGTGGCACTCTCTTGAGGGGAGGCTGCGGCGTTTCCCTATTTGCGTGAATGGGACGAAATGTTTATGGAACGGGTGAGAAACGCTGATGGCAGGCCATGGCTTTTTATGGTAAAATGAAGGAAAACAGGAGAGAAAAGGAGGCCTCAACATGGATGCAATTTTTAAAAGAATCAGCGTAAGAAAGTATCAGGACCGGCCGGTGGAAGAGGAGAAAATCCAGCAGATTCTGCGGGCTGCCATGGCGGCTCCTTCGGCCAAGAATCAGCAGCCGTGGGAATTTTTTGTTACGGATTCAAAAGATGTGATTCGGAAATTGTCGGAATGCAGCCCCTACGCCGCTTTTCTGAAGGACGCTCCGCTGGCCATCGTGCCCTGCTACCGGTCTGCTGGGCTTCTCGTGCCTTCCTATGCGGATATCGATATGAGCATCGCGACGGAACATATCCTTCTGGAGGCATGCAGCCTGGGACTGGGAACTTGCTGGATGGGGATTGCCCCGGTGAAGGAGCGGATGGAAGCGGTAAACGCGGTCCTGGGAAATCCCAAAAACCTTCAGGCATTTGCCATTGTCGCCTGCGGATACCCGGCAGAGGAACGGCCTCAGCAGGACCGGTTTGATGCGGCAAGGATTCATCGGATTTAGGAGTTGCGCCCCTCCCCACAATCTGCTATACTACAAAAAAGCTTCATAACACTGGTTCGAAATCCTCCCAGTATAAAAAACTAGGCCCTCAGGTATCTTCTGATGAAGGATGCCTTTTTTGCGGAGGATTTTTGCCGCGAAAAAGGAAGCTTCATCAGGAGGTTTTTTTATGCAGAAAATCATTATTGACTGTGACCCGGGGATTGACGACGCCCTGGCGCTGCTCCTTGCGCTGGGCTCCCCGGAGTTTGAAATCGTGGGCATCACCACCGTATCCGGAAATGTGCCGGCGGATTTGGGAGCCCAAAATGCCAGAAAGCTTTTAAAACAGGCGGGCCGCCTGGAGATTCCCGTTTATATCGGGGAGATGGGGCCCATGGAGGGCGCCTACGTGGACGCCATGGATACCCATGGCAGGGACGGACTGGGGGAGAGTTTTTTGCCGGAGGTTCCGGGGCCTTTTCCGCAAAAAGGGGCGGTGGAGTTCCTGGAGGAATGCCTGGAGCGGGGGGAGATTTCCATTCTGGCCCTGGGGCCTATGACTAATCTGGCCCGGCTTTTTGAGCGACGGCCGGAACTGATTGACAGAATCTTACGCCTGGTTTCCATGGGAGGAAGCTTTAAGAGCCATGGCAACTGCTCCCCGGTGGCGGAGTACAACTACTGGTGCGACCCCTATGCCGCGAAAATCTGCTACGAGCATTTTGCCCGGGCGGGAAAGAAAATCGAGATGGTGGGGCTGGACGTCACCAGGCAGATTGTCCTGACGCCCAACCTGCTGTCCTATATGGAACGCTTGGACCGGGAGACAGGGGCCTTTGTGCGGAACTTGACGGAATTTTATATGGATTTTCACTGGAAATACGAGGGCATCATCGGCTGCGTCATCAACGACCCGCTGGCGGCGGCCTATCTGCTGGCCCCTGACCTCTGCGGCGGCATAGACCGCTATGTGGCGGTGGAAACGGAAGGACTCTGCCGGGGACAGACGGTGGTGGATTCCATGGACTTCTGGAAAAAGAGTCCCAACAGCCGTGTGCTGACCAGCGTCAATGTGGAGGAATTCATGTACCTGTTTTTCACAAGGCTCCTGAAGAAGGAGGACGGCTCCGGATGGAAAAAGGAGGAGCTGACCTGTCTGGAACAGCTGATGGAGGCGGCTCCCCAGAAGATGATATTTAAGGAAGGGGGAGAAATGGGATGAAGCGCTCCGGAACAATCAGCACCTATCAGCTCTGCCTGGTGGCCATGGCCGTAGCTGTGAATATTGCGGGAGGACAGATTGCCCTGCTGCTGCGTCTGCCCGTCTATCTGGACAGCATCGGGACCATATTAGTGGGAGCGGTGCTGGGCCCCTGGATGGGGATGATTCCCAACTTGCTCAGCGGCATTTTCATGGGAATGACGGTGGACGTCTATTCCCTCTACTTTGCGCCGGTGGGAATGGTGACGGGATTGATGAGCGGGCTTCTCATGGGTAGAAGAACGCTAAAGGGGCCGGGCCTGTTTTTGACAGCCCTGGGGGTTGCCATCCCGGGAACCCTGGTCAGCTCCCTGATTAACGCGGTTCTGTTCGGCGGCGTTACCTCATCCGGTTCCGCCGTGCTGGTGCAGTTTCTGGCCCGGACGCCCCTGGGGCTGACGGGAAGCATTTTCGCGGTGCAGATTCTGACGGATTACGCGGACCGCTGCATTTCCATCTTCGCCGTCAGCGCCCTTGCCCCTCTGGCCGCGGGACAGCTGCGGGGGAGAGTTATGGGAAAATGAGAAGAGGGAGATAGAGAGGGAAAGCAGTCAAAGAAAACAGGAAAAGGAAAACAGAACATGGAACGCTACAGTAAAATTACGGAGAAAAATCCCAGGGAGATTGTCCTTCTGCGGGCATTTCCCTGTATCTGGGGGAAATGCGCCTTCTGCGATTACATCGAGGACAACGGCAGGGACGGGGAGGAGATGGCGCGGCAGAACCGCCAGGTCCTCTCCCAGGTAACAGGAGAACTGGGGGTGCTGGAGGTTATCAATTCCGGCAGCTGCTTTGAGCTTCCCTCCCAGACCCTGGAGGATATCCGCAGCCTGGTGAGAGAAAAGCACATCGGCCGTCTGATTTTTGAGAGCCACTGGCTCTACCGGAACCGGCTGGGGGAACTGCGGGAGTTTTTCGGGATTCCCATTACTTACAAAATGGGCGTGGAGACCTTTGATTATGATTTCCGGGAACGGATTCTCAACAAGCATGCCGGTTTCCGAACGCCTCAGGAGGCGGCGACCTACTTTGACTCCATCTGCCTCATGGTGGGAATCCGGGGGCAGACGAAGGAGATGATTCGCCGGGATATCGAGGCCATGAAGCGGTATTTCCGGCACGGTACGGTCAATGTGTTCAACAACAACAGCACCTCCATCCGGCGGGACGAGGAGCTGGTCCGGTGGTTCATGGAAGAATACCGGTGGCTCTTTGACGACCCGGAGGTGGAGGTGCTTTATGAAATCACGGATTTTGGGGTGGGGTGAGAGGTTTACATCCCCCTGCGTACCTTACCCAGAGCGTCTGCCGCCACAATAGCCGCATACAGCTGGTCCGGCGTTACGTCCGCCACCATATTGTGGATAGACTCTCCTTCTACGCAGGACTTCTCCGCGATGACGCGGATTTCCTCATCCTTGGTAATCCCGATTTCTTCCAGGGTGACGGGGAGGCCTACCTCCACGCAGAAATCCTGGACTTCTTTAAATTCCTCCTTGGAGGCTCCTTCCAGCACCAGCTGCACCAGGGTGCCGAAGGCCACGCAGCAGCCGTGGGGAGCGCTGTGTCCTCCCAGAGCGGTCAAGCCGTTGTAGAAAGAGTGGGCCACAGCCAGTCCGCCGTTGTCGGCGCCAACGCCGGAGAGGTAGACGTTTGCCTCAATGACGGCGTCCAGGGCAGGGGTCACCACATGGCATTCGCAGGCCTTCTTGGCCGCTGCGCCGTACTCTTTTAAGGTTTCGTAGCAGAGGCGGCACAGCGCCATGGCGGAGCGGGTGATGCCGCCGTTTTCCAGGCTGGGGGCGTCGGTGCGCTCACAGGCCCTGGCTTCAAAGTAGGTGCCCAGGGCGTCGCCCATGCCGGCTACCAGGAATTTCACGGGAGCGTTGGCGATGACGGAGCTGTCCACCAGGACCGCCTCCGGATTCTTGGGATAGAAGAGGTAGCTGTTGAAGGTCTGGTCGTTGTTGTAGATGACAGAGAGCCCGGTGCAGGGGGCGTCCGTAGCCACAACGGTGGGAATGATGACCACCGGCAGCTTCTCGTAGTGGGCCGTAGCCTTGGCGGTATCGATGGCGGAGCCGCCGCCTACTCCCACAATCACATTCAGGTTTTCCTCCCGGGCAATCTCACGCATCCGGTCGATTTCCCCTATGCTGGATACGCCGCCGAAAATTTCATAATGGCGCACGTCATCTGCTCCCCCGAAGCTCTTTTCAATCTGGTCGTGACAGGCGGCATACCCGCTCTTGGAGCAGATGAAAAGCCATCTGTTTCCCAGGTCTTTCATTTCATTGTGAAACTGGAGCAGGGCGTTCTTTCCCTGCACATATTTCTGAGGCGCACGCATCATTCTGAGTCTGGCCATGATAAATTCCTCCTTGTTGTAAGATGATGTTGTTAAATAATTATCAATCCTTTTATACCTCTTATTATAGTTTGATGGCTTGGAAAGACAAGAATCAAATTTCCGAAAAGAAGAGATGACCGGAAAAAGATTTTGTGCAGATTGTTTGAACCGGGCAGGGGAGCCAAATCCCTGGGGCAGGCACGGCAGCAGGAGCGGCGGCGGGCATAAAACTCCGCTTGCATCCCTCCCCTCAATCTGCTATATTGATAAAAGTTTTGCAAACTACGATAAATGCAGCAGTTCAGGACAGTGCTGCAGAAATGTAAAAGCGGATGAAGGAGAAAACCATGTTTGAAGTATTGACAAAAGCCGCTACCTTTGTAGCGATTATTTTATTGGGCTATATTTTAAGGAGAGCCGGATTCTTCAGGGAACAGGATTTTTATACCCTGTCCAAGCTGGTGCTAAAGATTGCCCTGCCGGCTTCCATCGTGGCCAATTTTTCACAGGCCAGTCTTTCGCCCTCCATGTTGATTTTCAGCCTTCTGGGCTTTGGGGGAGGAGTTATTTATGTAGCGGTGGGATGGCTGATGAATGCAAGGAAGGAGCCGGAACAGAAGGCCTTCGACCTGCTGAACCTGTCGGGTTACAACATCGGAAATTTCACTATGCCCTTCGCCCAGGGATTTTTAGGTTCCACCGGTGTGGTCACCACCAGTCTCTTTGATACCGGAAACGCCTTTGTCTGCCTGGGAGGGGCCTACAGCATCGCCAAGATGATCAAAGGGGGCAAGGTGGCACCGGGTCCTCTGCTGAAAACCCTGGTCCGCTCCCTGCCATTTGACGCCTATATCATTATGACCATTCTCTCCATGGCTCACATTTCTCTGCCCTCCCTGGTGGTTTCCTTCGCCCAGACGGTGGGAAACGCAAACGCCTTTCTGGCGATGCTGATGATTGGCGTGGGCTTTCAGCTTTCCGGGGATTTCAGCCAGATCCGCCATATGGTGAAGATACTGACCATCCGGTACGGCATTGCCCTGGCCCTGGCTCTGGGCTTTTACTTCCTGCTGCCTATGGACGTGGCCTACCGTCAGGCCCTGGTGGTGCTGGCCTTCAGCCCGATTGCTTCCGCTGTCCCCGCCTTTACGGGTGATTTGGGAGAGGATGTGGGACTGTCCAGTGCCATCAACTCCATATCAATTATTATCAGCATTGTGCTGATTACGGGCGCTCTGGTGATTCTTCTGTAAAGAGTTTACGTAATTGTTGCGGACGGCATATCTTCTTGCCCGGCTAAGGCCGGATAATCCCGCCGTCCTAAACTGGTTACTAATTTACATTTTTTTTCGTATATAGTACAATAATGAAAGCAGAGTTCAAACAGGAGGAAAAGGTAAATGAAACGATACGACTATTTGCTGGTAGGCAGCGGACTGTATTCCGGCGTGTTTGCCTGGTATGCCAAACAGAAGGGCAAGATCTGTCTGGTGGTGGAAAAACGGGACCACATCGGGGGAAATGTTTACTGCGAGGATGTGGAGGGAATTCATGTACACAAATACGGAGCCCATATTTTCCATACCAGCAACCGGAAAGTATGGGATTTTGTAAACAGTCTTGCGGAATTTAACCGCTATACCAACAGCCCGGTGGCCAATTTCAAGGGTGAGATGTACAACATGCCCTTCAATATGAACACCTTCAGCAAAATGTGGGGAATCTCCACCCCGGCTCAGGCCAAGGCAAAGATTGAGGAGCAGAGAGCAGGAGTGACGGGAGAGCCGAAGAATCTGGAGGAGCAGGCTATCAGCCTGGTAGGACGGGATATTTACGAGAAGCTGGTAAAGGGTTATACGGAGAAGCAGTGGGGAAGAGACTGCAAGGATTTGCCGGCCTTTATCATCAAGCGTCTGCCGGTGCGATACACCTACGACAACAACTATTTTAATGACCTCTACCAGGGCATCCCCATCGGCGGCTACAATGTGATCATCGATAAGCTTTTTGAGGGCTGCGACATGGAGACGGGAGTGGATTACCTGGAGAACAAGGAGCACTACGACAGTCTGGCGGACCAGGTGGTGTACACCGGGACCATCGATGCCTACTTCGGCTATGTCTACGGAAAGCTGGAGTACCGGAGCCTGAAGTTTGAGACCGAGGTGCTGGACGAGGAGAACCACCAGGGCGTGGCGGTGGTGAACTACACTGACCGGGAGACGCCCTACACCAGGATGATCGAGCACAAGCATTTCGAGTTCGGAACCCAGCCGAAGACCGTGATCACCAGGGAGTATCCGGTGACCTGGCAGGAGGGCATGGAGCCTTATTATCCGGTTAATGATGAGAAGAACCAGGCGCTGTATCAGAAGTATGCCCAGCTGGCGGTAGGTGAAGAGAAGGTAATCTTCGGCGGACGCTTAGGCGAGTACAAGTACTATGATATGGACAAGGTCATCGAGTCTGCCATGAAGAAGGCGGAAGAAGTATTCGGATGATGGAGAAAATAGATATGGAGTCCGGGGCCATCCTGGTGCTGGTAGCGGCTCGAAACGGGGAGCTCTACATCGGGGAGCAGCTGGACTCTATTTTAGCTCAGACGGTGCCGGGAATCCGGATTCTGGTATCCGATGACTGCTCCGGCGATCACACGCCGGAGATTGCCAGGGAGTATGAGAGGCGTTTCCCACAGCAGGTTCAGGTATGGCAGAGGCAGAGCCCCTCCGGCGGAGCGGCCGCTCATTTCCTGGATTTGCTGGCCCGGGCGGCCCGGATGGAGGCGCCTTTGGAGTATGTACTTCTCAGCGACCAGGATGATGTGTGGCTGCCCCATAAGGCGGAGCGGCTTCTGGAGCAGATGAGAAGGACGGAGGAGGCCGCGGGACGGGACCTGCCGGTGCTGATTCACTCCGACCTGACGGTGACCGATGAAAAACTGAATGTCATAGCTCCCAGTTTTTTTGCCTATCAAAAGATTTCTCCCCAGCGCCGGGCTTTGCCCCAGCTGCTGGTACAGAACAATGTAACCGGCGGCGCGGTGATGCTCAACCGTCCCCTTTTGGAGCTGCTGAAAAATCCCCCCCGGATTTGTCTTATGCACGACTCCTGGCTGGCTCTTGTAGCCAGCTGTTTTGGCGTCATTTCCTGGGTGGATGAACCTCTCTACTACTACCGCCAGCATGGCGCCAACGCCCTGGGAGCGGAGAAGGGGGACAGTCCGGAGGGGTTCATGCGCCGGATGGAGGACGGCAGCCAGGCCAGGGAGAATTACCGGAAAATGTTTGGCCAGGCCCGCTGCCTGCTGGAACTTTACGGGGACCGGCTGGATGAGAAGCAGAAGGCGGTTTTAGAGGCATTTATCCGTCTGCCAGGACGGAGCCGTATTGGAAAGATAGCGGAGATTCTGCGGTGGGGATTTACAAAAAATACCTGGATCAGGACCCTGGGCCAGATGATGATGATCGGAGATTAGAGAATGGATATGGAAGAGAGGAATGCGGCGTCGGCAGGCCAAAGCCGCGAATCAGCAGAGCAGAGCCCTGCGCCGGCAGGCCGGAGCCCTGCCGCAGCTGCCTGGCGCATGGCAGTGGAGGAGGCCAAAAAACAGGAGGATACATTTCGGGATCAGGAAAAAGCTGACGGGAAAGGGGCCGGGCCATTGGTCAGCATCTGCTGCATCACCTACAATCACGGACCCTATATCCGTCAGACCCTGGAGGGCTTTCTCATGCAGGAAACAAATTTTCCCTATGAGATTCTGATTCACGATGACGCCTCCGCGGATCATACTCCGGAGATCATCCGGGAATACGCCTCCCGCTTCCCGGACCGGATCCGGCCTATTTTAAGGGAGGAGAACCAGTATTCCAAGGGGATTTCCAATATCAGTATCTTTAATTTTCCCAGAGCCCGGGGAAAATATATCGCTATGTGCGAGGGGGATGACTGCTGGACGGACCCGAAAAAGCTTCAGCTTCAGGTGGATTACCTGGAAAACCATCCCGACTGCGCTCTGTGCTTTCACAGCGCGCGGATCGTGACGGTGGACGGCTCTGTGACAGCCGGGCGGATGCGGCCCTACCGGGGAGACCGGAGGGTGGAACCGGAGGAGATTGTGGACAAGACTTCCGGGTACCCAACTGCCTCCCTGGTATTTCCGGCGAAGATTATGAAGGAGCTGCCGGACTATTATCTGGACTGTCCCGTAGGGGATATCCCCATGCAGCTGATGATGGCCCTGGAGGGCTACGGCTGGTATATGGACCGGGATATGTCCGTTTACCGGGTAGGCGCTTCCAGCTCCTGGACAACACTTATGAAGCAGGGGGATTATGAGAAGAAACAGAGGCGTTACTGCGAAGAGATGAAACGGATGTACCAGGCCTTTGACCGGGAAAGCGGCGGGCGGTTTCATAAGCAGGCGGTCAGGGCGGCCAGGCGCATCTATTTCCTCACTCAGGTCAATACCAAACACTACGACCAGGTGATGGACCCAAAGTACCGGGAGTTTTACCGGGAGCTGGATTTCAGAACCCGCTTTTTTATCCGGTTTGAGATTCTGGCGCCGGGCCTGTACCGGTGGCTGCAGAAAAAAGTCCGGAGCCGCAGAAAGGAAGCATAACATTGGCAGAAACCCAGATGAAGGAAAAGGTCTTAAAAGGCCTGTTTTGGAAGATACTAGAGAACGGCGGAGCCCAGGGAATCCAGTTTGTGATTGCGATTCTTCTGGCCCGCCTTTTGACCCCTGCGGAGTACGGGCTGGTGGGAATCATCATGATTTTCATTACCATCTCCAACGTGGTGGTGCAGTACGGCTTTTCCACCGCCCTGGTCCAGAAGCCACGCTGCGACGAGACGGACTTTTCCTCCGTCTGCTATTTCAGCCTGGGAATCGCTCTGGTGATGTACGGCCTTCTCTACCTGGCGGCTCCGGCTATCGGAGATTTCTATGACAATGAGCTTTTGATTCCCATTGTCCGGGTGCTGGCGGTAGTGCTTTTCCCTGGGGCGGTGATTTCCGTTCAGACCGCCTACGTTTCCAGGAAAATGGAATTTCAGGGGTTGTTTAAGGCCACGATGGGGGCTGTGGTGGTATCCGGCGCCGCCAGCTTGTGGATGGCTTACGCGGGGATGGGCGTCTGGGCCATGGTAGGGCAGCAGATTGCCTACTATCTGGCATTGATGGCGGGATTATTTTTTACCGTAACCTGGCGGCCCAGGCTGGTATTTGCCATGAGCAGGGTCCGCTCCATGCTGGCCTTCGGGTGGAAGCTTCTGCTGGCGGCCCTGCTGGATACGCTTTTCAGTAATCTCTACGGACTGATTATGGGAAAGATTTACAATGAAGAGCTTCTGGGGGCCTACAACCGGGGGGATCAGTTTCCGAAATTGATTGTAAACAACCTGGGGACAGCTATTCAGTCGGTTCTCCTTCCGGCTTTCGCTGCCCGGCAGGATGATTTGAATCAGGTGCGGTCCATGGTACGCCGGGCCATTCGGACCAGCTCCTTTCTGGTGCTTCCTATGCTCTTCGGCCTTTTCGCTGTGGCGGATACCATGGTGCTGGCCCTGCTGGGAGAGAAATGGATGATCTGCGTTCCCTATCTGCGGATTATGTGCGTGGCCTATTCCTTCTGGCCGATTCATATTACGAACCTCCAGGCCATCAACGCGGTGGGGCGCAGCGATGTGTTCCTGAAGCTGGAGGTGATCAAAAAGACCGTAGGCATCCTGGGACTAATCATCGGAATCCGCTACAGTCCCATTGTTCTGGTATCTATTAAGGCGGGAATCGATTTCCTGTGCACCTTCATCAACGCCTGGCCCAACAAGAAGCTTTTAGGCTACAGCATCGGAAGCCAGTGGATGGACATTATGCCCTCTATGGCGCTGTCCCTGGTGATGTGTGCCGCAGTTTACTTCCTGCAGTTTGTGCTGCCGGGAGGTCCCTGGGTGAAGCTGGTTTTGCAGATTCTGGCGGGGGCTGCGATTTACGCTGGCCTGGCCTGGATTCTGAAGATGGAAAGCTTTCAGTATCTGCTGGGAATTGTGAAAAAGAGAAGAAGAGCTGAATAGTTGCTCTTAACAATAAAAAGACCCCATGATTATTCAAAAAATCATGGGGCCTTTAATTTCAGAGGCTGAGCCCTGAACGCTTACAGCTTACTGCTGATGCTGGGCCGCGGCAACGAGATCGGAAGGATCCCAGTGCTGGTCAGCAGGAATAATCTGCTCGATGGCAGGCCGCTCATAGGGGCCGGGGATCGAGGAATTGTAAACCTCGATTGTGGTGCCGATGGGGCAGTGGTCGTATATCCACTTCGCGTCGGAGGAAAGGAAACGGATACATCCTGCGGAACGAACTACGCCCAGGAAGTTGTAAGTTTCCGGCTGCAGGGTATTCACATCCGGTTTCTCATAAATAATGGAGTGGAGCAGGAAGCTCAAGCCGGAACCCAGTCTGGTAGCGTACTGGCAGTAAACGCCGCTGTTCATCAGACGCCACCGGTACTTTTCAGGGGTCTTGAAGGTTCCGAGAGGAGTATCATCACCGGTAGAGCAGAGGAAGCTCTTTAACGGAATAATAAATCCGTTGGCTCCGTCCTGAACGTAGACGGTGGTGGTGTTCATCTCTTTGTTGATACGGATCAGGAAGGGACCATTGGCTCCGATAATGGGTTCCAGGTCGGAAACTAATTTTCCTGCTTCATCGAAATAGTATTTGTAGCCGTCTATGTACTGCCAGCCGGTTACAGGGATATTGTCCACTACATAATAGCGGTCCCGGTCGTTCCAGGCCCAGCCGGTGTAGGGAGCTCCGGTTCCGCTGCTGAAGTAGGCCGCTCCATTCTCGTCAAAGAAGATACCGTCTGCTGTGGCAGAATCCAGGGGACGCTCGGTAGCATAAGGCCATGCCCCGGAAGACACGCCCCACAGGGAAACGCGGAAGCTGGAAATATACTTGCCTACGGCCATAGCGCCGGAGGCCCTGCCGTTGCCGCTCCAGTCCAGGGTAGTGCCGTCAGAAAGATTGCTGGTGTAATAGACATCAAACATATTGTCCACAAAGCCGGTAAAGCGGATCTGGAAGGCCTCGACCTTGGAACCGTCGGCCCATAGCGTGGTATGACCGCCGTTCATAGTCCACTGGGTCCAGCCATTGGGAGCGGAATAAGTGCGGTAGAGCACATTTCCCACGATATTGTTTAAGTAAATGCACATGGATAAGAAGCCCTGATTGTTGGTTTCCACATAGCTGTCACCGATCACCGGGTTGGTCCACTGCATGTCAGGAGTCAGAACCTGAATCTGCAGGTAGGGGGTGTTGGCGATGATGGCCGCCTGACGGGCTGCCTCTTCAGCTGCTGCGGCTTCCTCAGCTGCCGCCTGTGCCGCATCGGTTTCTGCAACGGAAACCTCCTGTCCGTCAATAATCTGAGTGCTGTCTCCGCTGCCATCCTGCCCGGAACCGGTCTGGGCGCCATCCTGTCCCCCGGCGCTATCCTGTCCTGAGCTGGTTTGGCTGCCGTCCGGAGCAACTCCTGCCTGGGCCTGTCCGCTGTCAGAAGAACTGGTATCAGCGGTGGGAACCTCTTCTCCAACCCGGGCCAGCAGGTCCGCGTCAAAGGCCGGCCCCGTAGTGGCATCGTTTTCAGCAGCAAAAGAAGCCAAAGGAGATGCCGCTATCATTGCAACGGCCAAGGCGACCGCAGCGAAACGTCGGATACCTTTATACATGACTAAAAACCTCCTAAAACTTTTGTAATACAACTTCTCACACTTTCTTAATCTACCATATTCGTGGGAAAAATTCCATATGTGATTTACTTTTTATTGGTATTATTGTAAAATTGTAAATAAAATGACCAAAGAATGTAAGAAATAGGTGCCATAATGAATTGGAATAAGGAAAGGGTCAATATTATATATGCCTCCAACGACGGCTATGCCTGCCATCTGGCGGCTTCCCTTGTTTCCCTTATGGAAAATAACCGGCAGATCCCTCATCTGGATGTCTATGTGCTGTCCGTAGGGATGTGCGGTGAATATCAGGAGCGTTTAAAGGCTATTGCCGCCGGATATGGCCGGCAGCTTTGGACGATCGAGCTGGGAAATTTAAGAGAGCGGTTTGACTACGACATTGATACCAGGGGATTTGACATCAGCGCCATGGCCCGGCTGTTTGCTCCCCAGGTCTTGCCGGATGCAGTGGAAAAGGCGTTGTATCTGGACTGCGATACCATAGTCTGCGGCAGCGTTGCCTCCCTTTATGAAACGGAGCTGGGAGAGAATCTGGTGGGGATGGTGATGGAGCCTACGGCCTACGGCCCCATGCGGCGGGCGATTGGCTTGACCAAAGACGATCCATATTATAACTCCGGAGTGCTTTTGATGGCCCTTGGGCAATGGCGCGTTCAGAATGTGCTGAAACAGCTGCTGGAGTTCTATGCCGCCAGCGAGGGGAATTTATTCGCGTGTGATCAGGATACCTTAAACGGAGCGCTCAGAGGCAGAATTTTAAGTCTTCCTCCCAAGTATAATTTTTTTACCAATTATCGATATTTTCGATACTCCACCCTGACCTCCGTATGCTCGGCGTATGAAAGGGTGGGAAAGAAAAATTTTGACGAGGCGAAACGTTTTCCGGTGATTCTTCATTATTTGGGAGATGAGCGCCCCTGGATTCAGGGAAATCATAATCACTACCGGAAACTATATGAGATGTACCTGGCCATGACTCCGTGGAGAGGGATGGAAAAGGTAAAAGGGCAATTTTTATATATGCAGGTCTGGTGGATCCTCAATCATCTGACCTGGCTTTGCCCTCAGGCCAGATTGTGGATCAGCCGTCAGTTTGGCATGAAGATCATTGACCGGAGGAAAAAGAATAAGGATCGATAGGTATTTATGGACAATATCAGCTGTATCGTACTGAATTATAACGATGCCCCCACAACGATGAATCTGGTCAGGGAACTGGAGGAGCTGGAGATATTAAGCTCTATTGTGGTGGTGGATAATCACTCCACCGATGACTCCTGGCAGCAGCTTAAAGTATTGGAACAGGGGGAAAAAACAAGGGTTTATCTCCTTCAGACCGGGAACAACGGAGGATATGGTTCCGGAAACCAGGCAGGCATCGACTTTGCGGCGGACCGGCTGAAGGCCGATTATTTGATTGTGGCAAATCCGGACATTCATGTAACCAGGAAGTGCGTTCTGAGGGTGAAGGAAGCGCTGGACCATACAGAAGGGAGTGCTCTGGCCTCGGCCATTGTCACAGATCCCAAGGGTAATTCCCTGTTCAGCTACTGGAAGCTCCTCCCCTTTTGGATGGATCTTCTGGATACGGGACTGATAACCCGGCGACTGTTTGGACCGCTTCTGAATGATCCGCCGGGAAAGCTTCCTGTGGGAGGGGATTCAGGCTGCCGGCTGGTGGACGCGCTGCCCGGTTCTTTTTTTATGCTGCGCCGGGACCGGCTGCCGGAAGGAACCGTTCATTCTTTATTTGACAAAAATATCTTTTTGTATTATGAAGAAAAGGTGCTGGGCAGAAATCTAAAGGGCCTGGGGCTGAAAACCGTCCTGGTTACGGACGCCTCCTATGTTCACGCCCACTCAGTATCCATTGATAAAAGCGTGGGAAAAATTGTGGGCAAGCAGAAGCTGCTCCACAAAAGCAAGCTGTATTACTATAAGAAGTATCTTCACGCGGGCCCGGTGAGAATGGCTTTCGCCAGAGCTTTTCTGGGTGTTGTCCTGGCTGAGGTCTGGGTGCTGACGGAAATACTGGGGCTTCGCTGGTAGCGCCTAAAGCTGCTGCCCCGGAAAGGAATCAAACAAATGAATCAAGAAGAGAAAACGATCCTGGTTACCCGTTCCTCCATGCCCTCGTTTGAGGAATTTACGGAAATGATCCGCCCCATCTGGGATTCTGCCTGGATGACAAATATGGGGGATTATCATAAGGAACTGGAGCGCAGGCTGAAGGAATATATGGGGACGGACCACCTGGTCCTGTTTGTCAACGGTCATATGGCGCTGGAAATGGCCATTCAGGCTTTAGAGCTTACGGGAGAGGTGATTACCACCCCATTTACCTTTGCCTCCACCACCCATGCCATTGTCCGCAATGGGCTGACGCCCGTGTTCTGCGATATTAATCCGGAGGATTACACCATGAATCCGGACCGGATTGAGGAGCTGATTACGGAGAAAACCAGCGCCATTATTCCGGTGCATGTTTATGGAAATGTCTGCGATGTGGACCGGATTGAGGCCATTGCCAAAAAGCATAATTTGAAAGTAATATACGATGCGGCTCATACATTTGGAGAGTCTTATCGGGGGGAAAGCGTGGCAAATTTCGGAGATGCCAGTATCTTCAGCTTCCACGCCACGAAAGTGTACAACACCATTGAGGGAGGGGCGGTGTCCTTTAGGGAAGAATGGATGGAACACCGTTTAAACTGCCTGAAGAATTTTGGAATCGTGGATCAGGACCATGTGGTTTGGGTCGGAGGAAATGCCAAGATGAATGAGTTTCAGGCGGCCATGGGCCTATGCAACCTGCGCCATGTAGACCGGGAGATTGAAAAGCGCCGCCTGGTAACGGAGCGGTATCTGGAGAATCTGGAGGGATTAAAAGGCCTGAAGCTGCCCAGGTACAAGGAAGGACTGAAGCCGAACTACGCCTATTTCCCGGTGATTTTTGATGGCTTTGGAGCAGACCGCGATCAGGTATATGAAGGGCTTGCGGCTCATCATATTTATCCCAGAAAGTATTTTTATCCTCTGACCAATGAGTTTCAGTGTTATCAGGGGCATTTCTCCTCCAAGGATACGCCGGTGGCCCGTTTTATGGCGGACCGGGTACTGACTCTGCCCCTTTATGCGGATCTGGCAGCGGAGGATGTGGACCGGATCTGCGCCCTGCTTAGGGAGATGGCCTGTAACAGATGAAAAGGAAAGGACAAAAACAGATATGAATATACTCTTAACCAGCGCCGGGAGAAGAACCTACCTGGTAAGATATTTTAAGGAGGCGCTGAAAAAAGCGGGGGTATCCGGCCTGGTGCATGGAGCCAACAGCCAGGAGAGCCCGGCGCTGGCGGCTGCGGACCGGAAGGTGATTACCCCTTTGATCTACAGCAGGGAATATATTCCTTTTTTGCTGGAATACTGTAAACAGGAGAAGATCGACCTGCTGCTGCCGCTGTTTGATATTGACATTCCGGTACTGGCAGATTCCCGAAAGGCCTTTGAGGAGATTCACACCACAGTAGTTACGGGAGACAAAGATCAGGTTCGGATCTGCAACGATAAATGGAAGACCCTGGGTTTCCTGCGTTCTCTTGATCTTCCGGTTCCGGCCTCCTGGCTGAGCGGAAAAGAGGCGGCTCAGGCCGTGAAAACAGGACAGGCCCGGTGGCCTCTTATGGTAAAGCCCCGGTGGGGTATGGGATCCCTGTCCCTTTATCAGGCATCCAATGAGGAAGAACTTCTGATTTTTGAAGCTAAAATCCGCCGGGAGATTCAGGAAAATTACCTGAAATATGAAGCGGCTCAGGATCTGGAGCACTGTGTGCTGATTCAGGAAAAGCTAAAGGGCCGGGAGATGGGAATGGATGTATTTAATGATCTGGACGGAAGGTTTCAGGGGGCTGCGGTAAAGGAGAAAAAGGCTATGCGTTCCGGAGAAACCGATGAGGCGGTGACGGTAGATGAGCCGGCTCTCTGGGAGCTCGGAAGGCGTCTGGGAGAGAAGATTGGCCACAGAGGAAATCTGGACGTGGACGTTTTTGACTGTGAGGGAAGATTTTACGTGCTGGAAATGAATGCCAGGTTCGGAGGGGGGTATCCCTTCAGCCACTGCGGCGGAGCGGACCTTCCGCTGGCGCTGGTTCTGTGGGCATTGGGCCGTCCGGTTCCCGGGGATATTCTGAGGGTGAAGCCGGGGGTACGGGCCTGGAAAGATATACAGATACAGGTGGAGAAATCTCTATGAACAAGGTGCTGCTGGTGATACCGGCTTACAATGAGGAGAAGAATATCGAGAAAGTAGTGGACCGCATCATCCGGGATTTTCCACGTCTGGATTACATTGTAGTCAATGACGGCTCCAGCGACCATACGGCGCAGATTTGCCGCGAAAACGGTTATAATCTTCTGGATCTTCCGGTAAATTTGGGATTAGCCGGCTGCTTTCAGGCAGGTATGAAGTATGCCAGATTAAAGGGATATCCATATGCGATTCAGTTTGACGGTGACGGCCAGCACCGTCCGGAATATGTGGAGCCTATGGCGGAAAAGATGGAAGAGGGCTATGATATTGTGATCGGCTCCCGTTTTGTGACGGAGAAAAAGCCCTGGTCGCCCAGAATGATGGGAAGCCGTCTGATTGCCGCGGCGATCCGGTTGACAACAGGGGCGAAGATTAAAGATCCTACCTCAGGAATGCGCATGTTCAATCAGAAGATGATTGAGGAGTTTGCGTTGAATTTGAATTATGGTCCTGAGCCGGATACCCTGTCCTTTTTGCTCAAGCAGGGAGCCAGGGTGGCGGAAATACAAGTAGAGATCGATGAGCGTCTGGCAGGCGAGAGTTACTTAAAACCCCTTGTGGCCGCGAAATATATGGCTCGTATGCTGATCTCCATTTTGCTGATTCAGAACTTCAGGAAGCGGTGAGAAAAGGATGAAGGGAATGGCAAAGCTGCTGCTCTATAAGGGAGAGCATGTGGAGCGGCAGAATATGATTTGGAATATGCTGGGAAGCTTTGTCTATGCCTTTGCCAGCATGGTGCTTTCCTTTCTGGTTATGCGGCTGGCGGGGGAAGAACAGGGAGGTATTTTTTCTTTCGGATACTCCACTTTGGGTCAGCAGCTGTTTATTGTAGCCTATTTCGGAATACGTCCGTTTCAGATTACCGATGGAACAGGAGTTTATTCCTTTGGGGATTATCTGAGTCATCGCCGGCTGACCTGTCTGCTGGCCCTGCTTGGAGGAGGAATTTATCTGTCCGCTTTCTGGGCGGCAGGCCGATATACGGCTCAAAAGGCTCTGATCCTTTTCCTGCTGGTGATTTATAAGGTGATTGATGGTTATGCGGATGTGTATGAATCGGAATTTCAGCGCCAGGGGAGTCTGTACCTGACGGGAAAGTCCAACTGTTTTCGTACCGTATTGTCCGTGGGTATTTTTACCGCGTTTCTGGCGGTGTCCGGCAGTCTTCTGTCCGCCTGCCTGGCAGCTGTGGCAGCCCAGATTTTGGGCTTGATTCTTTTTGATTTTAGTGTGGTTTTGGAGCTGCCCCGTATGGACAGAGTGAAATACTCCGGAAAAATGCAGGGGATTTTTTCGGAAACCTGGCTTCTGTTTCTGTCGGTCTTTTTGGACTTTTATGTGTTTTCCGCAGCCAAATACGCAATTGACAGTCATTTGAACGACAGCGCTTCCGGATATTTTAACCTGATTTTTATGCCCACCTCGGTGATCTACCTGGTAGCTAATTTTGTGATCCGGCCGTTTCTTACCCGGCTGACGCTTTTGTGGAATGGACGCCGGTATCAGGATTTTTTGAGGCAGCTGCTTCGGATTGGAGGGGTCATTCTGGGACTAACTGCTGCGGCAGTGGGGCTGACAGTTCTTTTGGGAGAGTGGGTTCTGGGAATCATGGAACAAATTCTGGGATCCGGATATGAAGGAAGCCTTCGGGTTTATGGACCGGCCTTCACCATTATTGTTCTGGGGGGCGGATTCTATGCTATGGCGAATTTGATGTATTACGCTTTAGTAATTATGCGCCGTCAGAAGGCCATCTTTTTCGTATATTTGACAGGGGCGGCAGCCGCCTTCCTGCTTTCCGGCAGCCTGGTGGAGCGCTGGGCAATGATGGGAGCGGCGGTCTGCTATTTGATTCTGATGATTTTTTTGACAGCCGGCTTCGGTCTGTGTACATTCTGCTTCTATGGACATGAGAAAGGGGAACAAGGTGGGAATGGAAGTTAGAAAGCGTGTGGATGTGATTATCCCGGTTTACCGGCCGGACAAAAAGTTTGCCCGGCTTCTGCGGATGCTGTCGCTTCAGACATACCCGGTAAACCGGATTATTGTGATGAATACGGAACGATCCTTTTGGAACGACAAAGGCTTTGAGGGAATCAAAGGTCTGGAGGTTCATCATCTGACTAAGGAGGAGTTCGATCATGGAGATACCCGCAACCGGGGCGCCCGTTACAGCAGGGCGGATTATCTCCTGTTTATGACGGACGATGCGGTACCTGCGGATGAGCATTTGGTAGAGCAGCTGGTAGCGGCCTTTGACCAGAGGGGTCCCGGGGGAGAGTCGGTGATTATGGCTTACGCCAGACAGCTTCCGGATAAGGACTGCCCGCTGGCGGAGCGGTATACCAGGGCTTTCAATTATCCGGACAAAAGCCGTCTGAAAACAAAGGCGGATTTGAAGGAGCTGGGAATCAAAACATTTTTCGCTTCCAATGTGTGCTGCGCCTATGACCGGGAGAAATTCTGGTTTCAGGGGGGATTTATCCGAAAAACAATTTTTAACGAAGATATGATTTTCGCGGGCAAGGCCATACTGGAGGACGATTACGCTGTCGCCTATGTGGCTTCTGCCAGAGTGATTCATTCTCACAACTATACCTGCATGCAGCAGTTTCGCCGGAATTTTGACCTGGCGGTATCTCAGGCGGACCACCCGGAAATTTTCTCAAAGGTTTCTTCGGAATCCGAGGGAATCCGTTTGGTTAAGCAGACGGCCCGCTTCCTGGCCGGCCAGCATAAGCCCTGGCTGATTCCGGGCCTGGTTGTAAAAAGCGGATTTAAGTTCATGGGCTATCGGCTGGGAAAATGCTACCGGCTTCTGCCGGGCCCCCTGCGGGTCCGCTGCAGTATGAACAAGGAATACTGGTAACAGGTCAGGACAGTGAGCCCCCTCGGGTATGGGCAAGCCGTCCTGAACTGTTGCGAAGAAAGAGAGGTGACGAAGGCCTATGATGACTCCTATGCTGCGGGTGATTCTGATTGTGGTCTCGCTGGTGACTATGGCCTATATGATGCACAAAATCCGTCAGGCAAAGGTACAGATTGAGGCGGCCTTGTTCTGGGTGGTCTTTTCTGCGGTGCTGGTGGTGTTTGCGATCTTTCCGCCGGCAGCGGATGCCTGCGCCAGACTTCTGGGAATTTATTCCACGCCAAACTTTCTGTTTCTGTCCATGATCTTTTTGCTGATGGTAAAGATTTTCAGTATGACGATCCATATTTCCCAGCTGGAGAGCAGGCAGAAAGAGCTGATTCAGAAGATGGCTCTGGATCAGAAGGAGAACGAGGAGATGGAGCGGAAACTGAAAGAGTTGTCTGCCGGACAGAAGGAACAGGGAGAAGAAACCGATGGCGGAAATGAGAGATAAGGGCAGTGCTGTGCCAAAAGGGATAAAGCCTGTGGCGGCCGGGCTGGCTGTGGTCTTTTTGCTGGCGGCCTGGCATTTCCTGGATGTCAAGGACGGATCTTTTGAAACGGGCAGGACCTGGCTTCGGGGCTGGTATGGACTGGCTGTGTGCTGGGGGCTGGTTTCCTTAGGTGTACTGGGCTTTTTTACCTTAATACGGAAAAAGGACTGGCGGCCGGAGGCGTTTTTTGCGGTCTCCAGCCTGCTTTTGGGGCTGCTTTTTATGGTGGTGCTTCCGCCCCTATCAGCTCCCGATGAGGTGAGTCACTACATTTCCTCCTATCAGCTGTCCAACCGTCTTCTGGGAAAGGCGGCGGATCCGGAGGGCCGGGTTTACATCCGGCTTCAGGATGCCTGGGCAGAGGATATGACCGATGTGCTGGCGGATGATGGAAGCAGCGAAAGCAGCGAAGGGGAAGCCGTGATTTTTGGCCAGACGGTGGAGCAGGATACCTATGAAGTGTTAAAAGGCAGAGGCCTTGGAGGAGCAGAGGCGGAAAGTCAGGAGATGGTCCCATCTTATCAGCCACCGGTGCGGACTACGCCTTTGGCCTACGTGCCTCAGGCTCTGGGGATTTCCCTTGGGCGTCTTCTGGGGCTGGGAACTCTTGGGCTGATGTTTTTGGGCCGTATTTTCAATCTGCTTTTTTACTGCGGTGCCGGCTTTTTGGCTGTCCGGCGGATTCCTTTTGGGAAAGATGTGCTCTGCGGCGTAGGACTTTTGCCTATGAGCCTCCATTTGGCGTCGTCCATGTCGTATGATGTGATGATTCTGGCTCTGACCGGATACTTCCTGGCGGTCTGCTTGGATTTGGCTTACCGGGCGGAGCGGGTACGGCTTCAGGATGGGATAGCGCTGGCGGCGGTTCTGGCAGTGATGGGACCCTGCAAGATGGTTTACGGGGTTATTGCAGGGTGGTGCCTCCTGATTCCGGTAAAGAAATTTGGCGGATGGGGCAGATGGGCAGCGTCAGCGGTGCTGGTTTTGGGGGCTTTTGCGGTTTCTATGGCTTTGGTGAATCTCCGGACCGTTGCCATTTATACAGGGGTGGAAAACCGGTATATTATCTGGGCCGATGAGCCGGGGTATTCCTTTGCCCAGCTGGTTCACAATCCCCTAAAAGTTCTGCGCCTTTGCTACAATACCCTGGCCGGTTACGGGGAGCAGCTGTATTCAGGCCTCATCGGCGGGATGATGGGAAACCTGGATCCGGTGCTGAATGTGCCCTATGTGGTGATTCTGGCACTGACGGCTCTGCTGGTGATTCTTTCTTTAAGAAAACCGGGGGAGCGGCTCTTCATTACTATGAAGCAGAAAGTATGGATCTGGTTCCTTGGTATTCTGTGCCTGGGAGCGCTGATGTTCTCCATGCTGTTGGGATGGACGCCGGTAAGCGCTACCATGATTCAGGGCGTTCAGGGAAGATATTTGCTGCCTCTGCTTCCTGCTTTTCTGCTGACGGTGAAAAACGACCGGGTAGTGCGGACATGGGGAAAGGACGGAGGAATTTTATTCGCTATGGCTTGTATGGATGTGTATGCCATCCTGCGGATTTTCAGTATTGTGTGTCTGCGGGTGTAGAGAAAAACGTGAATATGTTAGACTGCTTCAAAAACCAGAGGAAAGCGGCCGGTATTTCAAGCTTCTTTGAGCATGAGAGCCGGCGGCTTTTTATTATTCGCGCCAGATTAGAATATCCACAGGAATTTTACGTACATTTTACAATAAAATAACAAAACGCTGGTTTTTCAGTTCGGATATTTTCGATAAAATTTACAATGGATAAATAGACAAAATAGAAATAAGACCCCATTTTAAGAAAAAGATATCCGTATTCTATATAGGAGAAGGAGTAAAACCATGCAAAAGGAGCATCCCATCATTCAGGAGGTCTATGGGGCGAAAAAAGATTCCCGGAAAGCAGACGAGCTGATCCGAAGCTGTCTTCCGTTTATACGGTCAGAGACGGCCAAATGCATTTCCCGAATCTGTACGGACCAGGACGATGAGTACAGCATAGCCCTGATTGCCTTTCACGAGGCGATTCTGGGATATGAAAAAAACAGAGGGGCATTTTTTAACTATGCCTCCATGCTGATTCGCAGCCGGATTATTGATTATCAGCGAAAAGAGGCAAGGCATCAGGGGCAGGTGTCCCTGTATGCGGAAAACAATGAGGACGACCGGACGATTCTGGACGGGATGGCAGATGGCCGGGACCATTTTCAGGAGTCTGCCAATTTGGAGGCTACCAGGCAGGAGATTGAGGAGCTGGCGGCTGTGATGAAACAGTTTGGGGTCAGTTTTTCCGATGTGGCGGACAATTCGCCCAGACAGGAGAGGACGCTGGCGGCCTGCGCTTCGGCCATTCGTTTTGCCGCCGGGAATCAGCAGCTTCTGGATGAGGTTTTGAAAACGGGGAAACTGCCGCTGGGAAAGCTGGTCCAGGGCTCCGGAGCGGAGCGCAAGACGCTGGAGCGCCACCGGAAATACATATTGGCCATGCTTTTGATTCAGACCAACGGATATGAAATCATACGAGGCCATCTGAGGCATGTTCTGAAAGGAGGGCGGCCGGCATGAAATATATGGTAATGGAATGCCATCTCACCTATGCAGTCGTCCTGAGCGAGGATGGACGTTTTCTGAAAGCCGCCAACCTGCACTATGAGCCGGGGCAGGTGGTGACGGATCTTGTGGAGATGGAGATACCGGAGTCCCGGAGGGATGAAAAGAGAAAGGGACGCAGATGGATTTATACCCTGGCCGCGGCTGCTGCCTGCCTGATGCTGGCAGCGACTTCCATGCTTCAGGCGGGGAACCGGACTTACGGCTCGGTTTACATGACCATTAATCCGGAAGTGCGCATCGATGTGAACCGGAAGGATTTGGTGGTGGATTTGGAAGGAATCAACCAGGACGGCCTGGAACTGATCGACGGATATTCTTATCGGAAGAAAGAACTGGACGTGGTGGTAGATGAGCTGGTAGACCGAGCGATTGATCAGGGATATCTCCATGAGGGCGGTCGGATTTCCCTGGCGCTGGAGGG
This sequence comes from uncultured Clostridium sp., assembly GCA_900547035.1. Lineage (GTDB taxonomy): Bacteria > Bacillota > Clostridia > Lachnospirales > Lachnospiraceae > Enterocloster > Enterocloster excrementigallinarum. The sequence goes on from URFM01000030.1 coordinate 40,510, forward strand.
AGAGGACGGGCAGTGGGTGATGGACCACAGCGATTCCCTGAGCACACATCTCAATGAGCATCTCACCGGAAAAATGTCCGTGACCATCGAGGTGACAGACCGAAATCATGAGAGCAGTCAGGTAATGATTCCAATAACCCCTCAGGCGGACCATTACAATGAAATGGATTATGGGGAAGATAAAGAAACGCCTGCGGAAACGGAGCCAGTTCAGACGGAGCCAGCCCCGACGGAGTCAGTATCGCCGGAGACGGCTCCAACGGAGAATCAGGAAACCGGCGTACCGGCGGAAGCAGTCCCGGCTCCCATCCAGGAGACGCAGCCGCCCGCCACATTGCCTGAAACCTGGCCGGATGATGACGATGGTCAGACGGACTATGAAGATTCCGACGATGGCCAGACGGATTACGGCGACCGGGATGACGGTCAGACCGATTATGGGGACGATGATGATGACGACAATGGGGATGATGATTAAAAAATTTTTTTCCCACCCCGTTTTTCCGGATACCCTTCCGTATTCTTTCAATGTAAAACAAATAAGAGGACCTCTTTCACCAAAATAATTTGATGTAAAGGAGAATAAAGAGTATGAAGAAGAGATTCGTTTCCGCGATAGCGCTGGCAATGATGACGAGTATGGTATTTCTGGCAGGCTGCAGCAAAACAGCGGCTGTTGCAGAGAGCAGCAGCGAAAGCAGCGGTATGAGCAGCAATGAGAAGGGCAGTGAGAGCGGCAGCGCCAGTGCGGTTTCGCTGGCTTCCGGCGGGACGCTGTACCTGAGCGTGAATCCGGAAATCGCCATTTTTTACGATGGGGACGGCAAGGTAACCAAGGTAGAAGGACGCAATGACGACGGCAGTAAAATCCTGGCGGATTATACGGGATATGAGGGCAAGGAAGCCCGCCAGGTGGTGAGGGAACTGGTGGCGGAAATCGGCGAGGCCGGATATTTCGCGGAGGAAATTGAAGGGGAGAACCGCCAGATTACCATTGAAATTGAAGCCGGTTCCAGCCTGCCCCACGATGGATTTTTGGAGGAAGTGGCGGCCGATGTGAGAGAATGTGTGAACAGCCATAACTGGCGTAATCCGGTAGATGTAGAAGGCGAGAGCAGCTATGGGATGACCGAGTACCATGATACGGATTACGGCCCGGACAACGACGGGGTGACCGATTACGACGACACCGACTATGGTCCGAATAACGACGGAGTGACCAACTACGACGACACGGATTACGGCCCGAACAACGATGGAGTGACGAACTACGACGATACGGATTACGGCCCCAATAACGACGGAGTAACGGACTACAGCAGCGATGACGGGGACACCGATTATGACGATACGGACTACGGCGATGACGATGACGGCGATGATGACGACGATGATGACGACGATTAAAGAAAAGCCGCCGCTGAAGCTGCGCCATGAGCTGAAGTATCGCATTAGTCTCAGGGACGACCGGATTCTGGCTTTGCGCCTTGGAAAACTTTTCCCCCGCGACAAAAACGCGGGGAAAGAGGGAAGCTACCGCATCACCAGCCTGTATTTTGACACCCCCTCGGACACGGCGCTGCGCCAGAAGCTGGAGGGCGTGGACCGCCGGGAGAAATTCCGCCTGCGTTACTACGGGGAGGACCTTTCCTTTATACGGCTGGAGAAGAAATTCAAGATGAACGGGCTCTGCGGCAAGCACAGCGCCAGGGTCACAAGGGAGCAGGTCCGGGATATCCTGGAGGGGCGACCGGAGGTCCTGCTGGATGGCGGGGAGCCCCTGCTGACAGAGTTTTATACCAAACTGCGGGGGCAGCTTCTTACTCCCAAAACCATCGTTTCCTATGACCGGGAGGCATTCTGCTTTGGACCGGGAAATGTGCGGATTACCATAGACCGGAATCTCCGGGCAGGCCGTTCGG
>URFM01000031.1 GCA_900547035.1 uncultured Clostridium sp.
GCTGTGAGGATATGCCGCGAAAGTCTATTGACATAAGGCTCACGGATCATCCTCTCCAGCAGAAAAGGGGCAGCTGTACCCTTTTCCTGCCTTCCGGCGAGGACGGGTTCGGGCAGAGCCCGAAATTGGGTCAAGGGACTGGTCCCTTGCGGGTTCTCAGGGCAGCGCCTTGAGCCCTCGGAGAGCTTTTTTATTTTAATATCTGCACTTTTCAAGGTTCTGTTGAGCCAATTTTTCTTGACTCCTCTTTTCATAGATTATTTGACACTACCTCATCAAAGTTTATCAGTGTACATGTTTTTCAATCCAGCCCGCCAACAGCCCTGCAATCTCCAGATTATTTTTCTCAATCATCATCATATGTCCGTTGCCATGGATTCCGGCTTCCTCCAGACGAATCAGGTCATGGTCCACGCCGCACTGATTCATGACATAGGAGGTCAGATGGTCGTACTGGGCGTGATAGGAAGCTTCGCTTACCACAAAGGCGATGGGGATGCCGGAGAGCCTGGGAAGCTTGGGAGCCGGATCCTGGAACACCCATCCGTCCATGAAACCATCTTTGGGTGCTTTCATCAGGCGAAGCTTCAACTCCGAGGGGCTGGAAACGGGCGGGTCGAAATGGAGAGGCAGGTCCGCGAGCCCGTAATTTTTAGCAGTCGGATAGGTTAAGTCCATGGAAAATGGAGGGCCTGAGGGCTCCAGGGCCACGATGCCCTTTACCAGCTCCGGCTTGGCGTCCGCCAGCAGCCATCCAAATGGACCTGCCTGGGAGTGGGTCAGGAGAATGGCGGGGCCGGTTTTCTCCAGAAGCTTCAGCCCTGCGGCCAGCACCAGTTCCTGGGAATCCCTGTTGCTGGGAAGATATTCCACCTGTGAGGAAAGAAACTGGGAGAAGGTCTCATCCTCCGGGTCGGCGCTGCCCGGCCACTGGGTGTGCAGGGAAGCCTGGGGCCAGTTCCCCTCAGTGGAAGCAAAACGCTTCCGGATGGCCTCCATGGAATGATAGATGGTACTTCCGTTCTCTTCGGGATGGTAGGCGGAACGTCCCCTGGCAGGCTGCTCCGCCAGGTAAACCACATAGCCCAGGGAGAGGAAATAGTCCGCCCATCCCATGCGGCCGTCGGGTGTAACCAGCCAGTTCACATTGGTCTGCCCGGCTCCGTGAAAGAAAATCAGGGGATAGGGGTGGAGAATCTTCTCCGGCACATAGGCCTCCACGAACATCTGATTGCACATATGGTGTCTGTCCTCCTGGCCGGAAATATGACCGCCCACATAAAAAATCCCACGTTTGGCTAACTTGCTCTGGTCTGAAAAATATGGTCCGAATTGTCCGTTCAAAACGAATTTCCTCCTATTTAAATAATGAATTCAAAGCGCTCTGTTGATTTTAGTATAAGGGAAAGAAAAGCGCTAAGTACAATATGAAACATGAATACTGAGAATAAAAAACGTCAATATCTCTTTGCACAAAGAGTGCTTTTTATGGTAGAATAAAACAATGATGTTGGAGGAGGAGCAGCCATGAAGGTATCCTTTTACCGGGACGATTGCTGGAATTGGTCGGAAAATCTGTGGGACGGACTGTCCCTGGAGGAGCGGCTGAGTGAGAAAAAGCCTTATGTAATCGCCTTTGTAGGCGCAGGGGGAAAAACTTCCCTCATCCGCCGCCTTGCCTGGGAGGGAAGGGAGCGAGGATGGAAGGTCCTGGTGGTGACCACCACACACATGTTCCGGCCCGCAGCTTACGGCGTGCTGACCCAAAGGGCGGAGGACGCGGCGCTCCAGCTGGAGCAGAAGGGCCTGGCAGTGGCAGGGACGGTTTCCGGTGAGGAGAAGATTGCCTATGTGGGGGACGAACTCTACAGGCAAATCTGTCCCATGGCGGACCTGGTTTTGGTGGAGGCGGACGGTTCCAAACGCTTGCCGGTGAAGGCGCCAAGGCCCGGAGAGCCGGTGGTGCCGGAGAACGCGGATATGGTGCTGGCCGTTTTGGGGCTTTCCGCCCTGGGAGAACCGGCAGAGGAGAAGTGCTTCCGCCTGGAACAGGCCTGCCGTCTGATGGATGAGTATGGCAGGAAGGATTACCGGAAGGACGGCCGGTGGATTTTAAAACCGGAGGATTTGGCCTGCCTGATGGAAAATGGATATGGGAAGCCTTTGCGCCTGGGCCGTCCGGAGCTTTCGGTGCTTCCGGTGTTTAATCAGGCGGACGGAGAAAACAGCCGTCTGCTGGCCCGGAAACTTTTGGAGCAGATGGGAGAGACCGGGGGGATTGTTTCAGGAGAGCTGAAGGAGGACCCTTCTTCCGGCCTGTTTTAAGGAGAGCAGGCATTTTACCGAAACTGGTGATATACAGGAGTAAAGAGATGAAAGCAGCGTTCATTTACATGGCTTCCGGTTTCGGAAGCCGTTTTGGCGGGAATAAATTGTTGGAAGAACTGGAGGGAAAGCCCCTTTACCGTCACGGACTGGATACGTTGAGAAAGGCGGCGGACCTGATTCGTCGGGAGAAGGGCTGGCAGATCCGGCTCATTGTGGTCAGCCAGTACCGGGAGATTCTGGAGGAAGCCGCCAGGGAAGGGCTTCAGGCGGTTTACAATCCGGAGAGCGCCCGGGGAATCACCGCCTCCATTGCTTACGGGACCAGGGCTGCGGAAGGGAGGGATATTTTCCTCTATTTTGTGGCGGACCAGCCCAGGCTCCGGCCGGAGACAACGGCCGGGTTTTTGAAAGCCTTCGCGGACAGCGGCAAAACCATGGGATGCCTGGCTTGGAACGGCAGGAGGGGAAATCCGGCGGCCTTTCGGTCCTGCTGGAGGCCGGAGCTTTTAAGCTTACAGGGAGATAAGGGCGGACGGCAGCTGATGGCCCGGTATCCAGATGAAGTATGGCTTTATCCGGCAAGTGAGGAGGAACTGTGGGATGTGGACCACAGGGAGGACCTGGAGAAAAACGCAGGGGAGGAAACGCGGGATGGCAGCAGAACAGAAGAATGATTTTTCAAGGGGAAGCGTAGTAAAGAACATTTTAAAGCTGGCTCTGCCCATGACCCTGGCCCAGCTGATTAATGTGATGTACAACATTGTGGACCGGCTCTACATCGGTCTGATTCCGGAGAACGCCACCCTGGCCTTGACGGGACTGGGGCTCTGCCTTCCCATCATTTCCATCGTCACCGCTTTTGCCAATCTGTTCGGAATGGGCGGGGCGCCCCTGTGTTCCATTGAGCGGGGAAAGGGAAACCTGGAAGAAGCGGAAAAAATCATGGGAAATTCTTTTGTAATGATGGTGGCTACGGGAATTGTGCTGACAGTGCTGGGCCTGGCCTTTAAGCGCCCCATGCTCTACCTCTTCGGGGCCAGCGACGCCACCATCTCCTACGCGGAGGACTATATCACCATCTATCTGCTGGGAAACCTGTTCGTGATGGTGGGGCTGGGTATGAACAGCTTTATCAATTCCCAGGGCTTTGGGACCATCGGAATGATGACGGTGCTTTTGGGTGCCATTGCCAACATCATCCTGGACCCCATCTTTATCTTTGCTTTCAATATGGGCGTTCAGGGAGCGGCCCTGGCGACGATCCTCTCCCAGCTTCTTTCTGCTATTTGGATCGTAGCTTTTCTGACAGGGAAAAAGACCATTCTCCGGCTGAGGCTGTCAGCTTTTCACATTGAGCCTAAGCGGGCATTGAAAATTGTGGGACTGGGCCTCAGCGGCTTTACCATGTCCATTACCAACAGCTCGGTTCAGATTATGTACAACGCCATGCTCCAGAAGGTGGGCGGCGATCTGTATGTGGGGATTATGACTGTTATCAATTCTGTCCGGGAGGTAATCTCCATGCCGGTTTCCGGCGTGACTAACAGCGCCCAGCCGGTTTTGGGATTTAATTACGGCGCAAAGGAATACAAACGGGTCCGTCAGGGGATCGTATTTACATCCATCTGCAGCGTAGTATACACGACTTTGATTTGGCTGTGCGTCCATGAATTTCCGGAATTTTTCATCCGGATTTTCAACCGCAACGGCGATTTGGTGGCGGAAGGCGTTCCGGCCATGCGGATTTACTTTTTCGGATTTTTCATGATGTCCCTGCAGTTTGCGGGTCAGGCTGTATTTGTGGGACTGGGGAAATCCCGGTACGCCGTATTTTTCTCCATTTTCCGGAAAGTCATTATTGTGATTCCGCTGATCCTGATTCTGCCTACTGTGTTCCATCTGGGAACGGACGGAATCCTCATGGCGGAGCCGATGTCCAACTTTATTGGTGGAGCGGCTTGCTTTGGAACCATGCTGTTTACTGTGTGGCCGGAGCTGAAGGGAAAGAAAAAGGCGGTGAACGAGAAGTAAAGACAGGAGAGAGCAGTAAGACAGGGAGGGGAAGACGGCTTGGGAATGGGACGAATGAAATGGATGGTTCTTTTAGCTGGGACTGCGGCGGTTTTCGCGGCATCGGGATTTGCCCCGGCCTCAGAGTACGCTTCCGGGGAGGCAGGGATGCTGCGTTCCGCTACCTATTACTCTGATGACTGGGTGGTGAATTTCTGGAACAGTGAGAGCGTTAATATGGAGCAGGAGCTTTTACAGATTGCGCAGGATGGTTTTAACAATATTATTCTCTGCATCCCATGGAGAGAGTTCCAGCCCCAGCTGGCTCCGGCCTCCTATAATGATTACGCCTGGAAGAAGCTGGAACGGGTAATGGAGGCTGCGGAAAAGCAGAATTTGTCAGTGATGCTGCGGGTGGGATATACCTGGGATTATGGAGGCAGCGACAGCGTTCTGGAGCGATACGGCCGGCTTCTCTATGATTCCAACACCGTTAACGGCTGGCTGGATTATGTGGAACGGCTTTATCAGAGAGCTTCAGCCCACAAAAATTTTTGCGGTGGATTTCTCACCTGGGAGGATTTCTGGAATTTTACCGGGACGGCGGTGTCTCTTGGAAAAACAGAGGAGAGCCGCCGGATGGCAAAGAAAACCGGATATCTGGATTATGCCAGGGAACACTATGAGCTGGAGGAAATCTGTCGGCTTTACGATGGGGAAATAACAGAATGGGAGGAGATTTATTTCCCTTCCGGAGAGCTGCCGGCGATGAAAGTATTTTACGAGTTCTACGATGATTTTCTGAACCGGATTCTGGAGGAGAGTCAAAAAGTGTTCCCGGATCTGTCCATGGAGGTTCGCTTGGACATGGATCCCATATATGGGATGGATGAAACTATGTATGGTTTTTCACATGAGTCCACCTTTAGCTGTCAGGATTCTGCCTTTACCTCAGCGATGTACAGTATGTCTATGGGCCAGAGCCGGCAAAAGGAGCTGACGGCCAGGCAGGCATTGGACCAAATGCCCGGAGTGCTGGATCGTCTGTTCTCCTTTAGCGGAGGCAAGCCTATTTACCTGGACCAGCTGCTCTTTACGGACAATACTCCCGGTTTTGAGGAAAATCCCCGCCTGGCAGAGGAGGAAGAAGCGGAATTTTTAAGGACCGCGGCTCCGGTGCTGCGGGAATATACCATGGGATATGGGATCTGGACCTACCGGGATTACTGCAACAACAAATTGTACAATTCCCAGTTTGCTCTTGGCACAAAAGGATGGGAGACCTCGGGGGTTCGGGTGGCGGAGGAGGATAACCGCCGGGCCGCCCTATCTTCCAAAGCTTCCCTGTCCCAGAAAATCGACAACCGTCAGACCGGCATTGCAGGAGAGGGAGTGAAGGTGTCCTTTTGGGCAGAGAGTCAGGGTACAAGCGATCTTACAGTGAGCCTGGGCGGTCTGTCCAAGGCGCTGACCATTTCCGGCACCCAGAAGGTGGAATTGGATTTTGGAAATGTACCTTTGGACCGTCTGACCATTGAAAACAGCGGGGCCCAGCTGTTTGTGGATAATGTAAAGGTCTATACCTGGATTACGGAAGGGAAAATTTACGAATTTGACGGACAGCCGGGGAAATGCCGAAAGGCCGTCCGCCAGCTGAATGACGAGCTGAATTAGCCCGTTCCTTTGATCTGAAAAATGAACATAGAATAAAATTTGCCGGAGGGCGCATAATAATCCTGTCACAAGTTTGACAGGATTATTTTTTATAAACCGAAGGAGGCAAATGTCATGACACAACTGGAATGTAGCGTAAAAAACTGTATGCACAATTCGGATAACTGCTGCTGCAAGCGGTCCATCACCGTGGACGGGCGCACTGCCTGCAAGGCAGACGAAACCTGCTGCGCAAGTTTTGACGAAAACAGAGGAGGCAGCTTCAAGAACCTGTTCAAGACGCCGGAAACAAGACTGGAGATTTCCTGTGATGCGGTAAAATGTATTTACAACGAGGACAACCGCTGTAAAGCCCAGAATGTAGGAATTGCGGGAGACGGGGCAAGCAACAGTGATCAGACCAGGTGCAGTACCTTTAAGGCCAGATAAAGGGAAAACAATTGTAAGGAGATTTGGAAGCGGCACAGCTGGAGAGCTATGCCGTTTTCCTGTCTCCCTGAATTAAAAAAAACGCTTGACAGATTTCTGCCGGTGTAGTAAAGTATTAGAGGTTATGAAAATAACAGCAGGAAAGCAGGTATCCACCTCACCTTGGCACGAGTCAGTGACCCGGGTTCATAGCGATGAAGCGGCAGGGGTTATTCCGTCAGGAAGGCTCAGGGCTTTGTGGTATGTGAAAGTGGACGTTTCCTGTCCGCTTATTTTTTTGTTCAGCCCTAAGGAGGGCGGCCGTCAGAGGAATATAACAGTGGAGGTGTAGGACTATTAGCGACTTAATGATTAACGAACAGATCAGGGACAAGGAAGTGCGGCTGATCGGAGAGAACGGAGAGCAGCTGGGGATTATGTCCGCCAGAGAAGCTTACAGAATTGCTCAGGAGGCAGAGCTGGATCTGGTGAAGATTGCGCCTACTGCAAAGCCGCCGGTTTGCAAGATTATTGATTACGGAAAGTATCGTTATGAGCTTGCCCGCAAGGAAAAGGAAGCCCGCAAGAAACAGAAGGTAATCGAGATCAAGGAAGTTCGTTTATCCCCCAATATCGACACCAATGATTTGAATACCAAGGTTGGGGCTGCCAGAAAGTTTCTGGAGAAAGGCGATAAGGTGAAAGTGACCTTGCGTTTCAGAGGTCGTGAAATGGCTCATATGTCCAAGTCCAAATATATTCTGGATGATTTCGCTGAAAGCCTGTCCGACATTGCAGTGGTCGACAAGCCCTCCAAGGTGGAAGGAAGAAGCATGGTCATGTTTTTAACCGCAAAACGGTAGAACAAGATGCAAGTATAAAGATTCAAGGAGGAATTCACAATGCCAAAGTTAAAAACAAGCAGAGCAGCCGCAAAGCGCTTTAAAAAAACAGGAACCGGTAAGTTAGTCCGCAATAAGGCTTACAAGTCTCATATCTTAACCAAGAAGACCACCAAGAGAAAGAGAAATCTGAGAAAAGATATCGTTACCGACGCTACCAACGCAAAGGTAATGAAGAAGATTTTACCATACCTGTAAGTTGAATTTGTAATAAGGAGGAATTTACCGATGGCAAGAATTAAAGGCGGTTTAAACGCAAAGAAGAAACACAATAGAGTCCTGAAAATGGCGAAAGGCTACAGAGGGGCCCGTTCCAAACAGTATAGAGTAGCAAAGCAGTCCGTTATGCGCGCTCTGGCCAGCTCCTACGCCGGCAGAAAAGAGAGAAAGAGACAGTTCCGTCAGCTGTGGATTGCCAGAATCAACGCTGCGGCCCGTATCAACGGCCTGTCCTACAGCAAGCTGATGCATGGACTGAAGCTGGCCAACGTGGACTTAAACCGTAAGGTTCTGTCCGATATGGCTATCAATGATGCAGAGGGATTTGCAAAGCTGGCTGAGCTGGCAAAGTCCAAGATCGCTTAATCAGATCGATTCATAAAAAGGTATAGAAACCGCTTTTCCTGGTGAAGAGAATCGTCAGGAAAGGCGGTTTTTTGCTTGGAATTATTACTTTTTAACAAGTCGCCCGTAACCACTGAATTGACAGAAAATTTTAATTGACGGCACTATAGGAACATGATATGATTGCGGATGCAGGGTATGATTCCCATAAAACCAAGTGAAAGGAAGGAGTAAGGACAGGATGCTGACAGCGAAGGAAATCCGAAAATCCTATCGAAGGAAAGATGTGCTGAAGGGCGTCAGCTTCACGGTAAAACCTGGAGAATGCATCGGGATTGTGGGAGCCAACGGCTGCGGAAAAACTACCCTTCTCTCCATTTTAGCCGGAGCTCAGAGGGCTGACGGAGGAAGTCTCTCTGTTGACGGAGCGGAAGCCTTGGGTAATCCGAAGCTTTTATCCGCAAAGGTGGCCTATGTGCCTCAGGAGAACCCTTTGATTCCGGAACTCTCGGTAAAGGACAACCTTTCTTTATGGTATCAGGGAAGCAGGGAAGGGCTGCGCCGGGAACTGGAGCAGGGGCCGGCCGCTTTTTTAGGCGTTGATTCCATGCTGTCCATGACGGCGGGAAAACTTTCCGGGGGCATGAAGAAACGTTTGAGCATCGCCTGCGCTCTCTTTAATCACGGACCCTATCTGGTGATGGACGAACCTGGAGCTTCTCTGGATTTGGAGTGCAAGGAGCTGATCCGCCGTTATCTGGAACAGTATCGGAAGGAAGGCGGAGCTGTCATCCTTACCTCTCATGAGATGGAAGAGTTGTCGTCCTGTACCGGGATGTATGTGCTGAAGGAAGGAATCCTGACAGAACTTCCGACAGGGCTGGATGCCCGGGAGCTGATCCGCCAATTTCACTGAGTATATGGAGGAGAATGAGAAAAAGACATAAGGAGGAGATTATAATGGAGGAAGAACAGAAGAATATCGCGCCGGAACAGACCACAGGAGAAAATACAGCGGGTGTTCCTGCTGCCGAACCGAAAAAGAAATCGAAATTCCCGATTGCAGCTGTGGCTGCAGCGGCGGTCGCTGCGGTTGGAGTCGGAATTTTCGCAGTTACACATCTGACTGCGAAAGATCCCAAAGTGGTGGTGGCAGAGGCGTTTATGAGTTTAACAGAGGACAGCACGAACCATCCTCTGGAGCAGATTTTTGGTCTAAAGCAGATGCGGGAAAATGCCTTGACGGGAAATTATGAGGCGGAGTTTGACCTGACCCTTTCGCAGCTGTCTGCGCCGGATCTGGAAATTCTGTCCGGAGGCGGGCTGACCGTCCAGGAACAGACGGATCATGAGGCAGGAAACTCATGGGCCAGTGTGGGGCTAAATTATAAAGGGCTCCAGTTGGGGGAGATTCAGGCTTACTATGACGACGCAGTTCTGCAGCTGGCGGTTCCTGATTTTTCCAGCCGTGTATTCCAGATTGATATGGGAGACGGGCTTAAGGAGCAGATAGCAAATTCCCCGCTGCTGGAAATGGCTGGCATGTCTCAGGAGGAAAAGGACGTCATAGCCGAGTACTATGCAGGGTATTTGAACAGCATTACCGGAGAGCCGCTGACTATGGAGGAGATCTGGAGCCGGTTCAAGGAAAGCGGTACGGCGGTATCGGACTTTGTTGGAGCAGTTCAGGCGGAAAAAGCAGGAAAAGAGACTTTTCGGATGGATGGAAAAGACGTAAGCTGTACCGGATATAATGTGACGGTAAGCCGGGATGCTATGTCAGATTTTATTACATCCTTCACGGATTTTATACTGGAGGACGAAGAGCTGAAAGATCTGGTGATGACACAGATTGGCGCATCCATGGAACTTTATTCTATGGAAGGAGATGCTGCACAGGACGGCTATGAGGAGATGGCAGAAGGAATCCGGGAAGGTGTAGACCAGATTTGCGCGGCCTTAACAGATCTTCAGATGGTGGTTTATGTAGATGGACAGGGACGGATGGCGGCCTGGGACTGTGATACCTCCATTGCCGCGGACGGAGACGAAACGGTCATTTCGCTGGAGCTGCGTCCCCAGGGAGGTACATACCTGCTTCAGAATATGACCGGGAAGCTGGAAATCGAGAACGGAGGAGAGACGGTTCTGCTGGATTTAAACCGCAGCGGATCCTACGAGAACGGCCGGATGGAAAATCAGGTAGATATGACCTTTGCCGTAGCGGAAGATTCCTTTACGATCAGCTGGACAGACAGCTATGACAGCGAGGAGAGTTCCTGGCAGTTTACCGCGAATGTTGCAACGACAGAGGAGCCTCAGCTGCTGACAGTAGAGGCCCAGGGCCAGGTTCCGGATTTTGAAAAAGGCACTGCGATTTCCGTGGATATGGATCAGATGACCGTTGCGGTGATGGGAGAAGAGGCAAATCTGGAAGGAAGCTATTCCTACGGCCCGCTGGAAAGCGAGCCCCAGTCTCTGAGTGGGGATGTGATGAACATTTTTACTGCCACTGAGGCGGATTGGCAGGCGGTAATGGATGAAGTAACCACCAGTGTGACTGGCTTATTAATGTCTATGTGGATGCAGGCAGGAGCATAAGCTCCGCCTGCAAAGGAGTTGAACTGATTAATGTCACAGCGTTTGAATTATTGGAGGCTGGAAGTCAAGCGCGCTTTTTTCAGGCTGCCCCAGTTGGCGGCAGGGGCGGTGATTTTGACACTGTTTCTGGGGCTGACTGCAAGCTTTGCAGGAGAACGGCTGTACGGAGATTCGGCTTTGGGCCGGATTACTATAGGGGTGATTCTGTCAGGGGAAGACGAACAGGAAAAAATGCTGGTTCAGATGCTCTCCCACATGGAAAGTGTGGAGAGCATCTGTGATTTTCAGTATATGACGGAAGCGGAAGCGGAGGAAGCCTTTAGAAATCATAAAATTTACGGGGCCCTCTACCTTCCGGAGGGACTGATTCAGGGGATTATCAATGGCAGCAATCCGCCGATTCGGGTCCGATTGGAAGGGGGAGGACTGGAAAACCGCATCTTCAAGGAGCTGACTCAGGCAGGAGCGCGAATCCTCGGATCAGCCCAGGCAGGAATCTATGCGGGAGATCAGCTTTTGCATGAATCCGAGATGGAAGAACGCATTGGGCAGTTGGAGCAGGACTTGAATGAGATTTATATTAATAACAGCCTGAACAGAGAAAATCTTTTTCGGGAAACTCAGGTCAGCGCTACGGGGGACCTGAGTCCCCTGCAGTTTTATGGAACCAGTATTCTAATTTTGTATCTGCTGCTGTTATCGGTTCCGGTTTCCTCCTATTTAAAGCCGGAGAGCGCGGTGATGGCCCAAAAGCTTAAGCTTCTGGGAATTGGGGCCTGGACAGGAACGGCGGCCAAATTGACGGGCTTGTGGATTTTGATGTTGATAGGTGGTCTTCTGTTTTTCGCCGCAGCCTGCTGGGCCGGGATTTTTTTATGGAGTCCCTTTGCTCTGGGAATTTTGGCTCTTCTGTGCCTGGGAACAGCGGCAATGGCGCTGTTTATTTTTGAGGCGGCAGGAAATGGCATGGGGGGAATTATCCTTTTGTTTTTGGGGACGGTGGTTCTCCATCTGTTTTCCGGGGGTATTCTGCCTTCTGTCTTTCTGCCGAATACAGTTCGGGAAATCTCCGTTTTTCTGCCTAACGCTATTTTGATGAAGGGCGCGGGGCTTTTGGTACTGGGGCCGGATCAAATGGCTTGGTGTCTGCCGGTGGCGGGCCTGATTCTGTTCTTTTACATTCTAACGGTGGGGGTGCGGCGGCGGTGAATCAGATTTTCAGATGGTTTTTTCTTTCATGCAAGCGTTATCTGAAGAGAGTTTCCTTCCTTTTGATTCTCCTGGCTTTTCCGGTTGCTGCCGGATTGTTTCTGAGCAGTGAAAATGGAGATAATGAAGGAATCGTAATTGCGGTTTTTAGCCCTGAAGAAGAGAACCGCCTGGGAGGACGGCTGATTGAACGCTTAGAGGACTATGGCGACGGAATGTTTTCCTTCCGGGTCTGTTCATCGGAGGAGGAAGTTTTAGCGGCAGTGGCCTCGCGCAAGGCGGAGTGCGGTTTTTGTATGCCGGAGGATTTGGAAAGAAGACTGGACGAGGGGGACTACAGGCGGTCGGTCCGGGTGTACCGGGCGCCCTCTACGGTGGCCCACCAGATGGCTTCGGAGGTCTTTTACTCCCTTCTGGCCCAGGAGTATGACCGGAAAATCTTGACAGACTATGTTCGGACAGAGGAGATCTTTGATTTCCTGGATACGGAGACGCTTCGCAGGGAAGCAGAAAAGCGGGCAGGAGAGCTTTATGATATCTACAGCAGCAATGGCAGCACCTTCCGGTTTTCTTACCAGGAGGATAATGGAAATGGTTTGGAAATGGGGGCCAGAAAAGAAGCGGTTTCTAGCATATTTCCGGTTAGAGGGTTGGCGTCGGTGCTGGTTTTTACAGCCGGGATTTATGGTGCGGCTGTTTTGAAGGAGGATGAAGCCAGCGGCCTGTTTTTGCGGCTTCCTTTCCGAATCCGGGGATTGTGCAGAAATGCAGGTCTTGGAGCTCCGGTAGCGCTGGCTGCTTTGTCAGGCCTGACGGCTCTGCTGGTTTGCGGTCAATGGACAACCTGGTATGGGGAACTGGGGAAGATGCTTTTCTATGGGATCGCGGTGGTGATATTCAGCAGTATTTTGGGGCGGTTAATTCCATCTTCCAGGGGGATTTGTTGTCTGCTGCCTTTTCTGGTGATTGCCAGCTTGGTATTTTGTCCGGTGTTTATGGATCTGGGACAGCTGTGGCCGGAAGTACAGTTTGGAGGGCGGCTTCTGCTGCCAACCTATTATTTGGAAACTTTTTAAAAAAGTAGTTGCATCATTTCCTGGTCTGTGCTATACTATCTCTTGCGCGCGGGAGTGCTGGAATTGGCAGACAGGCAAGACTAAGGATCTTGTGGGTGTATGCTCGTGTGGGTTCAAGTCCCATCTCCCGCATAAAAAGTGTTGTATATCTTGGTTTTCCAGGAGATGCAGCACTTTTTTTGTTTGCTTCAATTCTCTTCTTCATAGACAAGATTCCGGACAATTTTAAAGGCAGTCTTGCCAGAGAAAGGGGTATCTCGAGTATTAATAAAGAGATATATCTAATGAAAAATTCAAGGATGCGGGGAATTCCACCTGGAAAGTGGAACTCCCTACACGCTTTTACATAATCATATCTAACGGACAGACTATGTGAGATGAGCTATTGATAGATACAATGAAACAAGGTTCTCTCCATATTAAGAAAACAATATATTAATGTCCTCCAGACTATCAAGATTATGAATATTTTCTAAAAGACGAGAGGAAGTAGAATTACCAAGAACATCTTCCGTCAGAGTTAAAAATTTTCGGTCGGCCATAGCAGAATCAAAGGGATTCTTAAAATCACCAATGGGATAGTCGATTTGCTTAGTGATAACCTCGCCGTTTTTCAAGGTGATCGTTAGTCGATGAGACCACTGATTGGGATCTAACCGGAAAGCTTCATCAAGCTCGGGACAGATGCGTACTTGAATTTTTTTCATAAGCTCTTTGATATTGGGATTTGTAATATTTTCTTGAGTAAAAGCGCGGTCACTTAAGTCCTTCAGGATGATAGCAGCGGCAATACAGTACTGAAGACTGAATTTTGCAGCATACGGATTTTCGGGGTAGGGATTGTCAGTCAGCTGAACGGCGGTGCCATATGTATCATCAACAATGGAAACAATCTCATTCGGATTCAAAGAATAGTCTCCCAGAATCTGTTCCACGCAATAGTCAGCGGAATGGGTATGACGGCAACATGCGTAAGGTTTAAATGAGTTTTGGTCAATTCGGAGTGATTTTCCTAAATCCTTAGTTAGGCAGTCCATATCAAACTGAGGGGCGAGAGCACGAACAAAACCTCGTTCGCCTTCTAGAATTGTGGGGGCACCAGTGAAACCGAGGTATGCTAATTCTGCTGACCGTATACCACATAAATTAGCATGAGCGGTGTGTAGAACTTTACTCATGGAACCACTTTCCAGAAATTCCCAAAGTCCGGCCGATTGTGTTCCAGCGGAACCAAAGCAATGGACAAACTGCTCCGGAGTTAGTCCTAAAAGTTTTCCAGCTACAGCCGCAGATGTAAATGTTCCGGTTACGCCAGTGGTATGCCAGAATTTATAGGAAGAAGGATTGATTGCAGCACCAATACGTGCACCTGCTTCATATCCCGCAACAATAGCTTCAATGACCTGTTTTCCGCTTTTGTGCAGCTTTTGTCCTAGGGCCAAGGCAGTTGGAATGGTGATAACACCAAGATGAGACATGGAGGCATTATAGACATCGTCCATATCCATTACATGGCCAAATACAGCATTGAGAGCGGCAGCTTGCTCAATGCTGGCCTTAGGAAATCCTGGCTGCAGGATACTAGATTCTGGGTTGGAAGGTTTGGAAGAGTAATATTTCTTCCAAATATTGGATTCTTTTTTTGAAGAGCCAGCTACTGCCACGGCGATTAAATCCTGAATACACATTTTAGCCATATTAACAGTTGTATGAGAAAAACTTTGATAATTTAGATCTGCAAGAAAAGAAGTCAGCTCTCGGGTTGATTCCTTAATATTGTTCATAAAGTCCTCCGATGATTGAAATATAGGTTTATTGTGATATTAAATGATAAAACAGCCTGTTTGTTATAAGATTAGCACATTATTTGGCAAAAGGAAAGAGTTTTTTGTATAGATTCTATACCTTTTTGAATTGAAATCGAAATTTCTTTTTGGATTGAAATCGAAATTTCTGTTGACATTGAAAAAAATTTTCGTTATTCTAAATAAGTTAGTGCGTGAGTATAAATATAAGATGCGAAGCATAAGAAAAGACACAAAGAGCGGAAAGGTATAAAGAATAAAGGATGGGAAAAATAGACGAGCGATTAAATAGACATTATGATGATGTAGAAGCGGTAGATATCCTTCACCAGGTAGCGTATCTTTATACATCTACTAAGGTTCCAAGAAACTATGGAACGGGCGATGATTATACTTCTCTAGAAGTGCATACATTGAAATATATTGCGGATCATCCTGGAATAACTGTTACAGAATTGGCCAGAGATCATGGAAAGACTAAAGGAGCAATTTCACAGATTTTAAAAAAAATTGAAAGCAAGGGTCTGGTATATCGGAAAACGGATCCGACTAATGACAATCGTCAGCTTTTGTATATAACCGAAAAAGGAAAAAGTCTGGATGAGATCCACCGAAAATTTGATGCTGTAATGTTCGGTAAATCCATGAATCGTGTTCGGGCTATTTATTCTGAGGAAGAAGTTGATATCGCATTTAGGGTTTTGGAATCCTGGCTGGAAATTCGTTTGGATATACAGCAGGAACGGATTCAGGAAAAGAAGCAAAAAGCAAAAGAAGAACGTTTAGAAAGAAATAAAGCAAATAAAGTAAAAGAATGATGAAAAGGGACTGTGTCAATGGCATGGTCTCTTTTTCAATACTTTTGAAACTGATTGTTAAAAATGCACAAATTATATGGGATAATTCTTGAATAATTCACAAAATAATAATATCCTATTGACAATGAAAAATAAAAGGTTTATGATCTAAACGTAGATGTATACAATCTAAACTATTTTGACGCAATCAAATCTGCAGAGTGATTGTGGAACGCACAGAAGAAATGCTTTGTAAGTAGGCTGTAAAGTGCAGAAATGGAGATGAGTTATGAATAATGCAATATCTGTGATCCTGACGCTGGTGTATATTACAATTGTCGCCACGTTGGTAATCAAAAAGGTTAATTCAGTTTTTGTATTTTTGATGACAGGCATGGGAGTTCTTTTAATTGCTTCACTTGTGACAGGTACTTCCGTGTTGGGGGTGGATTCTACCAGTGGTAATCTTTTAATTGATGTTTTTGTATTTTCCAAAGATACCTTTTCATCAAATTTATCCGGAATCGGGCTTACACTGATGATGATAACCGGATATGCTATGTATATGTCGCATATTGGCGCATCTACAAAGCTAGCCTATCTGGCGATGAAGCCCCTTTCAAAAATTTCCAATCCTTATATTGTGTTGGGCATGTTGTTTGTGATTGGAATCTGTTTGAAGCTGGTGATTACCAGTGCTGCCGGCCTTGGAATGCTGCTGATGTCAATTGCATTTCCCATTTTAATTTCTATGGGAGTTAGTAAAACCAGTGCTTCTGTGGTTGCAGTAATGTGCAGTTTCCTGGATTGGGGACCAAATGATTCCAGCGCTATTTTTTCTGCAGAGCAGGTTTGTGGTATGCCGATGATGCAGTATTTTCTTTCTTATCAAGGAAGGGTCGGACTGATTCTTACGTTGATTGCTGCAGTTATGCTTCCAATTTACTTGAAAGCTATGGATAAAAAAAGCGTTGATAAGGATGTGTCTGTAGGAGGAGAAAAGACAACAGTAGACAATCCGGACTGTCCGGGAATTTACGCAGTTCTTCCGATAGTTCCTCTTGCGCTGGTAACGATTTTTAGCTTTGTTCCTACCATTTCCTTAGATGTGACTACAGCAAACTTGCTGAGTCTGGTAGCGGCTTTCTTAATTGAATTGATCCGCCGTAGAAGTAAGGAAGTTCCTGCTGACATGGCCTTTGTTATGAAGGCTATGAGCAATTCTTATGCAAATGTAGTCAGTATTTTGATTGGTGCTGCTGTATTTGCAAAAGCAATTAATGTTTTGGGCGGTATTACGATCATTTCCAATGCCCTGGCAACATTCAAGAGTGCACCGATTCTTACAGTAGCGATGATGTCCTTGATTACATTTTTATCAGGAATTGTGCTGGGCTCGGGAAATGCATCGTGGTACGCATTTGGTCCTCTTGTTCCAGATGTTGCCAGCCAGATGGGCGTGTCCGCTGCAACGATTGCGGTTCCAATGCAGCTGGCTACCAGTATCGGCCGCAGCATGTCACCGGTAGCAGGAGTTGTGATTGCGGTATCTGGCATGGCTGGTGTAGATAGCCAAGAGGTTGTAAAACGGTGTTCTGTTCCAGTAACATTTTTATTTATCTGTAATATTATTATTTCCTATATTATTGTAACTTTCTAAAAGTTAAGATTAAATTCCCTGAGGGAATCAATATAAAGAAAAGGAGAAACGAATATGAGTAAGATAATTTATGATTTTGACAAAGGGGTGCAGAGAAGAGGAAGCGATGCCAAGAAATACGACCCGTCCTTATGTCCGAACGATGTGCTTCCGTTCTGGATTGCGGATACAGATTTTCCGAGTCCGGTAGAAGTGACAGAAGCTCTTAGAGAGCGTGTTGAAATGAACCATTATGGATATCCATATATCGATTCTGCATTTGAGAAAAGCATAGCTAGATGGTATAAAGTAAGACATAATACAGAATTGAATCCGGATTATATTGACTTTTCTCCCTGTGTTATTCCTGCTATGATCTGGTTTGCCGAGGAATTTTCAAGTTATGGAGATAAAATTTTGCTCCAGACCCCTGTTTACCCTCCATTTCATGATCTGGTGCGAAACAATGGGCGTCAGTTAGTGTATAATGAGCTGAAACTGGTAAATGGACGATATGAGATTGATTTTGAGGATTTGGAGAAAAAACTGGCAGATCCGAAGGTAAAAATTCTCTTTATTTGCAATCCTCAGAACCCGACAGGAAGAAACTTTACAAAAGAGGAACTGACAAAGATGGGTAATCTGTGTATTCAGAATAACGTTATGATCGGTGTAGATGAGATCCATGCAGATATTATCTTTGACGGCCAGACTTTTGTTCCTTTCTGCTCTATTTCAGAAGAATTTGCAAATAATTCGGTAACATTTATTAATCCTGCAAAAACATTCAATGTAGCCGGTTTTAGAACAGCCGCTTGGTTTACTCACAGTAAGGTGTTGTACCAGAGAATGAAGAACCAGCAAACCTATAAAAAGGGAATGGGGAGGACAATATTTGGAAATGTAGCGTTAATGGCCTGCTATAATTACGGCGATGATTATGCTGATCAGTGTGTTGCATATCTGAATGAAACAAAGAAGCAGGCTATCCAGTACATAAAAGAAAATATTCCGAGAATTCATGCGATCGATCCAGAAGCTACCTTTATGATTTGGATGGATTGCCGGGATTTAGGATTCGCAACGCAGAAGGAATTGGCGGATTTCATGTTCCAGAAGGCGAAAGTGCTGTTGAATGATGGAACTACTTTTGGCGCAAAAGAAGGCCTTGGATTCATGCGCTTTAACTTTGCGGCACCCAGAGCGGTGGTAATGGAAGGACTGGAAAGAATTAAAAACGCAGTCGATCAGCTGTAAAAAACGTATGCCTGATATTCATTTGTAGTTAAATTCGGGCCTGAAAGAGCTGAATTTCGCTCTTTCGGGCCCAACTTACATGTGGAGGTTATTAATTCATATGAGAGAAAACTTGTTAAAGGATGTAATAACAAAAAAAGCCCTAATAATTATTACGGATCACCGAGGAGAGGTGATATGGAGACAGTCAGAAAGCCCAGCATCTGCTCTGTTTAGAGATTATTTTCAGGGGAAATTTCAAAAAGCAGAAGAACTGTCAATTTATGCTAATCAGGCGGGCCTGGCAATAGCTGTTTTAAGCAGCCGCCTTCCCATAAAAAAATGCTATGCATATCAAATGTCACAATGTGGATTAGAGGCGTTTCAAAAGCAGGGAGTACACACAGAGTATCAGGAATTAATCCCCTTGGTGAAATCATCTAAAGATCCAGAAGTAGTATGCCCTATTGAGAAATTTCTTTGGGAACATAGCGAAGAAAAAGAACGTTGGGAATTTTTGGAATCCCGTTTTGCGCCGGGAAAGGGAATATATACCTGCTCCATTGAGGCACATAGCAATAAGGCGTAGCAAAAGAATATAAGTGAGGGGGAATTTCGAATGAATATAGGAAAGCAATATGGCGTTCCTCATTACGTTGCAGTTCTGATTGTTTTGGGGGGTCTCGTCGCTATGATATTGCGTATTCTACATCTGATAAATCTTAGCGATGCACAGGTTACATTGATTATTCTTTTGATGGCTTCGATCCTGCTAATCACAGAACTGATTCCTCTGGCTATGGGGGCTATGACAGTACCAATTGCTATTGCTCTAACTGGCGTTCTTCCGGTCAAATCTGCTTTTTCGGGTTTTTCCAATGAAAATGTTATTCTGTTCGGCGCAATGTTTATTGTAGGGGGTGCTATGTTCAGAACTGGAGTAGCACAAATAATAGGAAATATTGTAGTTAAATGTGCAAATGGGAACAGGAAGCGTCTGGTACTCTATGTCATGATTGCGACAGGGCTTTTGTCATCAGTTATGAGTAATACAGGAACAGTCGCAGTTCTGATGCCTGTTTGCATAGGAATAGCGGATTCAGCGGGAATGAATCGGAAGTATTTGCTTTTGCCATTGGCAATGATGGCCAGTTTGGGAGGAATGATTACCTTAATTGGAACTCCGCCAAACATTACGGTTTCTACGGTTATTCAGGAATATGGATATGAAGGTTTCGGATTTTTTGAATTTGCCTATACGGGATTACCCTTGACAATTGCGGGCGGAGCCTATATGTATTTTATTTATCGGAAAAAGCTGACTATGGATAATAAAAATATTCAAATGGAATTTGATAAAAAAAATCAAGTTCATTTGAATCAAAAACAGATACAATCTATTTTGGTTTTGGCGGCAGTCGTTGCAGTTATGGCTACAGGCATTATTAATTTGACTTTGGGTGCAATGATCGGAGCGATGACTTGCCTGTTATTAGGATTGGTGAATCAACAAGAGGCGGTTGAAGATATTGACTGGACAACAATATTTCTATTTGCAGGGATGCTGCCGTTAGCAGATGCACTGGAGTATACGGGTGCTGGACAAATAATTGCGGACCAAGCTATTAGAATCATTGGAACTAATACTTCTGATATTGTGATACTCTCGGTCCTTTATTTTATTGCAGTTGTATTGACACAGTTTATGTCTAATACAGCCGCGTGCGCTCTTTTAGCGCCAATCGGAATGGAAATTGCAATTGCTCTAGAAGCCGATCCAAAGGCTGCAGTCCTCGTAATCGCTGTCGCTTCTGCTTCAGCTTTTGCTACGCCCATGGCGACACCGCCGAATACACTTGTAATGGGACCTGCTGGGGCAAAATTTACAGATTTTGTTAAGCTTGGACTTCCGCTTATTCTGATATCATATATAGTATGTATTATAATTGTGCCCCGAGTATGGCCATTTTTCTAAATGATAAGAGTAAAGCAGGAGGAGAATTTAAATGAAACTTCGTGTCTTAAAATATTTTCTGACCGTTGTTCATGAGGAGAATATTACACGGGCAGCGGAGGTTTTACATATCAAACAGCCAGTTCTGAGCCGTCAGATGTCACAACTGGAAGAAGAACTAGGAGTGCAGCTTTTTGTTCGTGGAAAGCATTTTAAACTTACAGATGCAGGTGTCAGATTGTGCTGTAGGGCAGAGGAAGTTATAACCCTTATGAAAAAAATCGAAAATGAATTCGGAAATCAATCTGAAGAAGGGGGAATTATTTCTATTGGAAACAGTGGGCTAGCAGATTTGACATTTCTTTATTCTATGATGAAGCGTTTCCGAGAAAAATATCCTAAGGTCCAGTATGAACTCAATACGAATAGCAGTAGATATATAATAGAACATTTGGAACAGGGACTATTGGATTTTGCGGTCCTGCCGGAACCGATTGATATCACAAAATTCGATTATATTCGTATAAAGACGAAAGAACGATTTGGCCTTTTGGTGAATATGGGGCATTCTCTGGCTGAAAAAGAATTTATAGAAAAAGAAGATCTGTTGGGAATGCCGTTGATTATGCTTAGCTGTGAGTCCCAACAAAAAAAGTTGGAACGCTGGATGGGAGAAGCATTTTCTGGTTTAAATATTCTTGCTATATACAATATGCCTACAGATATAGCTTTTCTGCTGGAAAGAGGGGGAGCTGCTGTGGCGATTGAGGGAATGATCACCTATCTAGACAAAAGCAAGATAAGATTTATTCCTTTTGATCCAGAGCTTTCCGTAGCATCTGTTTTTGTATGGAAAAAGTGTAGATCCGATTTAAGTATAGCAGCTAAATTCCTATACTATATTAAATCTTATATGCGAGAACTATGAATTTGTGTAATTTTAAAATGACGAATGAAGGAATGCTGACTTTTAAAAGCGAAAGATGTTTAAAACATGAAGTATTCCCTGTTATCCGATGCCAATAGAAAGTAAGTCAAATAAATTATTTTCTAATTTTAGAATTCCATGCAACTATTTCCCCGGCTTCTGCGTCTAATAGATACAGCAGGAAAAAAAGGAAGAACCTGGATTTCCTGTAAGTATCGAAAAAAAGGATGGTAATAACTATGAAGAACATGAAAATCGCGAGACGCTGGCTGGCCTTATTCCTCTGCCTTCTGGCATTTACTACGGCAGTTCCCGCCCTGCCTGCATACGCCCGGACGGGAAGAAGCAGCAGGAGCTCACATTCCAGCCGTTCGGCCCGTTCCTCACGTTCCAAAAGACGGTCCTCAGAGGCCAAAGAAGACAAGATGCGGGATGCTGCCGGTCAGGTTCAGAAGGCTTTTGATGAAAAAGACCTGGATACATTAGCTTCCCTCTGCCATTATCCCCTGACGGTTGTGGACCAAAACGGAAGCTCTAAGGAAATTCAAAGCAAGAAGGCGCTGAAGGCGCTGGGAAGCCAGGCCATTTTTACAAAGGAGCTGCAGGAGATTGTGGCAGGAGTGAATACGGCCAAGATTCAGGCGGATGGAGATAAAACCCTGAAGCTGGGAGGAGACTCCGGCGTGACTATGAAGAAGATAAAGGAAAAGTGGAAAGTTACCAAGATTCAGCTGAAAGGCCAGTCTGCTTCCGGAAGCACAAATCTGGTTCAGGCAGCGGAGCAGTTTCAGAGAACCTTCTACTACCGTGATTTGGAGACCCTGTCCAAACAGTGTACATACCCTATGAAAGTGTATCTGGCAGACGGAACGATTCAGGATATTTCCTCCGGAAAACAATTAATGGATTTAGGAGAAAGCAAGCTGTTTACAGATGAACTGGTGAATCAGGTAAATCAGATAGACGCCTCCACTCTGCAAGAGGCGAATCAGAAGGTACAGGTTGGAACGATCTGTGGATTTTGGATGGTGAAGCAGAATGGAGAATGGAAGATTGATACCATTTTCCAGTAAAATGTGAATAGTCGGAAAATGAAATTCCAAAAACTGGGGTGTTTCCCAGTGTTCTACTGGTAGATTTCCATGGATTTTGTGGTATGATCTTCTTGTAACATTTTTGTAACAAATACGTAACACTTTTGGGGTCATACCCAGAGTTGCCAGAACAAAGGAGAGAATACCATGAGAAAATTCAAAATCTATGCAATGACAACTGCGGCTGCGTTTACCATATCCGGACTGATTCCAATGACGGCCCTGGCAGGGCAGAATCTTGGAATCTGGAGAGGAGGAAAGGTGATTGCGGTTTCTGGAAGAGACTGCAATAATCTGAAGGAACTTTTCAATCAACTGGGAAATAGCAGCAACTGGAAGGACTGCATTGAGAATCTGCCAAATATCAACTGGCCGGGTGGAAACCGACCGGAAGGAAATCTTCCCCAGATTCCGGGAGGCGGGATTCCTGACATGGAGATTCCGGATTATGACATTCCGGAGGATGAAACGCCGGACAACAATGATCCCGGCTTTCCGGAACAGACCCCCGGGGGCGATCATTCTCAGAACAGCTTTGAGGAACAGGTCGTGGCCCTGGTCAACGAGGAGAGGGCCAAGGCAGGTTTAAGTCCCCTGACTCTGGACACCAGGGCAGCCAGCGCGGCCGCAGTGCGGTCCGGAGAGATTCAGACTTCTTTCTCCCACACCAGACCGGACGGCAGCAGCTTTTCAACCGCTCTGACTCAGGCGGGGATAAACTACCGCTCCTCCGGAGAGAATATCGCCTATGGTCAGACTACACCGGAACAGGTGATGAACAGCTGGATGAACAGCTCCGGCCACCGGGCCAACATTTTAAACGCTGACTTTACCTCTATTGGAGTGGGATATACCCAAAGCAGCTCGGGAACACCTTACTGGACTCAGCTGTTTTTCCGCTGATCCGACAGGAAATTGAAAATATTTTGTAACTGTTAGAATTATTTTACAAAAAACCGCCGTAAAGCCGACCGTATGGGGCTTTATGGCGGTTTTTTGCGCGGCTGTTAGGAGGATTTTCTCCTGCCGAAAAGCCGGTATAACACAAACATACCGGCTGCGGACAGAACCACCTCAGCCGTCAGCTGAGCGTAGGCCAGCCCGTAGAGAGGGAAGAGGGCGTTCAGAATAAAGAGGGCCGGAATTTCCAGAAGGATTTTCCTCATAATGGCAAAAAGCAGGGAGAAACGTCCCATACCGGTGGCCTGGAACACGCCTACGCACAGAAAGTCCATGCAAAGGAAGGGAAGCCCCAGGCAGAAGCCGTGAAGAAAGCGGCTGCCATAGCCGATAATCACATCATTGTCCATAAACAGCCGAATCATAAATTCGGACTGAAAGAAGTAGAAGGTACAGATTGCGGTCATCCCCACAAGAACAATTTTAAAAGCAAACAGAAAGGCTTTTTTCATCCGGTCAAAATTGCCGGAAGCGTAGTTGTAGCTGACTAGGGGCATGAGTCCCTGAGAAAGTCCGAGGGAGATCTGCGTGGGAACCTGGTTGATTTTCTGGGTGATGCCCATGGCAGCCACGGCGTCCGGGCCGTAGGCGGAGGTAAAGTTATTGAGAATGGTCATGCCGGTAACGTTTAACAGATTCTGGATGGAAGCCGGGATACCCACACCGAATACGCCAAGGACAATCTTTTTCCGGAAGCAGGAGCGGCGGGGCAGCAGGCGTACGCAGGTAGTCTTTCTGCGGAAAAACAGGAGGACGAAGAAATACAGGCAGGCAACGCAGTTGGAGAGAAAGGTAGCCAGTCCGGCGCCCTCGGCTCCCATGTTCAGGCCCCAGGGCATGATGAAAAAGGGGTCCAGAATGACGTTCAAAATACAGCCGCTCATGGTACCCACGCTGGCGTGAAGGGCGGCGCCCTCCGAGCGCACCAGATAGGCCATCACCACGTTCAGTATGGCCGGAGCCGCGCCGAAACAGACGGTCCATTTCAGATAGCCGGCAGTGGAGGAGGCCGTTTGGGAATCAGAACCCAGAAGGGTCAGCAGCGGGGCTTGAAAAATGGTGCATGCCAGGGAAAAGAGCAGGGCGAAAATCAGTGCGCAGCAGAAGCCAAAGGCGGAACTGGCGTATACGGTTTCGTAGTCTTTGCGGCCCATGGCCCGGCTCATCATGCTGGAGCTGCCTACGCCGAAGAGATTGTTGACGGCGTTAAAGGCTAAAAGAACCGGCGCCGCCAGGGTGACGGCGGCGTTTTCTACGGGATTTCCCAGCATGCCTACGAAATAGGTGTCGGCCAGATTGTAGAGGACCATGACCAGAGAACTTAAAATGGTAGGTACGGCCAGCTGGGCAACCGCCCTGGGGATGGGGGTCTGCTCAAACAGCATGATTTTCCGGGTGTCTTCCATAATACGAAACCTCCTTGATAACCGCGGATGTTGTAATCCTATAGGTAATTTTAGCGGGCAGAATGGAATCTGTCAATGAGGGCATCGGATTTCTGAGTCTGGCCTGAGACTGAGAAGGATTCCTAAAATATGATTTACACTGGATTTCTTACTCCCGGTATGTAATAATGGAGAAAGCAGGCTTGAATTTTTAGACATCGGTCCTTTGGGCTTATGAGAAAGAAGGAGGAAGGACAATTGATGAAGAAAAACGATATGCAGAGAATATTAAGAAGACAGGGAGCACTTCTTTTGGCGGTGCTTTTAACCCTCCAGAACGGGTTTGCCGCATGGGGAAGCGTACCGCGTGAAGAGGTACAGGCGGCGGAGCCTTCCAGCGAAAATACGTCCTTTGTCAGCTTCCCCAGCCGCTTTGAGGATACGCTGCCGGAAGGGTATGAAGAACAGTATTATATCTTTTCGCTGGAGAGCCGATGCGACCTGACGGCATCCGTGACCTTTGAGGACCGCTCCAGCCCATATGGCGCGGAGCTTTTGGACAGTTCCCTGTCCAGATTGGGGATTTCCAAGAAACGGAACGGTCAGCGGATTGTAAAAAAGCAGCTGCCGGCCGGCACCTATTTTCTGCGGGTGTTCTCTATGTCGGAGCAGCAGGAGTCCCAGCCCTTTACCGTCTCCATTCAAAAAATGGATTTGTCTGCCTCAGCGGTCAGGGGAACGGATTTTTCAGAGCTGCATATGGTTGCCGCCCTGCAGGGGTCAGACTCGCCCGATCAGATGAACGGATTCAGTCCGGATTATACATATGAAATCGGTGAGTCTGTTGGTATAGCCCCGGTCTTTTGGAAGAAACTGGATTCTCCCGTTTATTTAGGAAGGGGAGTAGACGGGGGAGGACTTTATCCGATGCCCCAAAGCTATTACTCCGCCTGGGTGGGGCCGGTAGAGGAGGATGCTCTGCCGATGGATGGGATCCGGGATATGGAAAGCGGGGAATCTGAAGAGGAATACGTCCGGTATCTTCAGGAGGAAGGAATTGTCTATGAGGAGGGACATGAGCCTCTGATTCATGTGCAGAACGGCATTGCCCTTCCGGCACGGCACAAGTCCATCAATCCGGATGGCAGCGCAGAAGAGAATCCCGGATGGGAGGAACATGTAAAAAACGCGGTTATGACCTACGGAGGTGTGACAGTCGGAATATACTGGAGCTCGCTTTCCTGCGAGAAGCCGGAAAATTACTACTATAACGGATGGAACTATTACCAGACTTTCGATGAGGATGGCAAGACACAACTTATACTTGCGAATAATTATGACCTGGGTAATCTCTCCTTCGTCAATCACGAGGTCGTGATTGTAGGATGGGATGACGATTACTCCAGGGATAATTTCCGCTATGACATTGAACCGGGTACCCTGCTATGGCCGGAGGCTTCGGCCAGCAATGCCCGGATGGCCACGAGTTCCAATGCCGGTTATGAAATACCGGACCGGGAGGAGAAGAAACGCGCCCGGCTGGCTACGGATTCCAGTGCGGACTCTGAGCTGGCTGAGGAGAGAAATGCTGCCGACGAGGAGTGGGAGGAATTTCTGGATTCCATGCTGCCGGAGGAGGACGGCGCGTGGATTGTCCGGAATTCCTGGGGAGACGGAGCGGGGGAGGATGGGTACTATTACGTCTCCTATTGTGACGACAGGATTGTCTCAATCGACAATGCCTGGGCCTATGAAGCGACGGAAACGGCGGACAATTACAATAAGATGTATCAGATTACAAGCCTTCCCTACAGCGGGGAAATAGAGTGGACCACTAAAGCCAACATGTTGATGGCATCTACGGTTTTTACCGCAGAGGAAGACGGGGCGGATCTTCTCAAAGCGGTTTCCTTTGACCTTTTGAACAATAATATCCGCTACGAAATTGCCGTCAATCAGGGAGAGGATGTGGGAAAGGGCTGGATTGAAGAAAATGTTTATGCCTCCGGAACCAAGATGTACGCCGGATATTACACGGTGCGCCTGGATAAAACGATTCTGCTGCAGCCAGGGGAAAAGTTTGAAATTATCCTGAAGATTGAAAATGACGGCAGTGAAACCTTGGCGATTCCCCTTGTAGCGAACAGCACGAAGGTTGCCAATCTTCCCAGTCAGGAAAGACTCTGCTTTCTGTATGACCCGGCCGAAGGGGAGGAGTGGATTGACATGGGAAATGAGTTTATGGATGACAATGGAGGAAGCAATTATTACGCTTACTTCTCCACAAAAGCCCTGTGCGAAGACGCCTCCTTGGAAGAAGGGGAGACGGAGCGGATTTCCGCTCTTGAAATCAGTCCAGATATTTATTTTGCCCTGCTGAAGTCGGAATCAGAGGAAGCTGAGACGGAGCAGATCCAGGAGGATGAGATACAGGAGGAGCAGAGGCAGGAGGAGACGGAAGAGAGCAGCTATGTTTTGGACGGCCATATCCTGCGGACCAGGGAAAGAGCCACCTTGGGGAAAGGAGCTGCGGCCGGGGAGCTGGATATCTCCCTTCCGGAATCCTTTGACCTGAGGGAGGTGGGCGTCCTGACGCCGGTCCGGAACCAGAGGATGACCAATACCTGCTGGGCCTTTGGCTCCACAGCGGCGGTAGAGTCCAGCTATCTGCTAAATGGCAGCAATCTGTACGATTTCAATTACTCCTCCGCAGTCAGCATCGATACAAGCCTTCCGGTTTCCCAGGAGGGGACGGTGGTCTATCATTTTGATCAAAATGATACGGATACGATGGACGAGGCCAGATTTATCCCACGGCTGCTGTCCTGGGACAACGGCCCTGTGGAGGATGAAGGCGAAGATTTGAAATGGGAATTTTCCGGCGACCTTTCCGCTGCGGATTTTTCAGAGCTTGACTGGGCTACGGACGGTTCAAGGATGACCACAAGCGGTGAGGAGGTCCTGCTGTTTACGCCCAAAGAGAGCGGGACGCTTACGGTAAAGGTAAGCTCCGCCAGCGATCCCACCAAGACCGCTTCCTGCCAGGTGGTGCTGGTAGAGGACAACCAGGTGGAAGAAATCCGTGTTTCTCCGGAAACCATGAGGCTGAAGGTCGGAACCACCGGGACCCTTCAGGTGACAATCGAAGGCCCGGAGGGTACGGAAGCGGTGCCCGTGTTCTCTTCGGACAATCCTGGAATCGCTTCCGTAGACGATCAGGGTACCGTCATCGGTCTGCGCAGAGGAACCACTGTGATTCGCGTCCGGGCCGGCGGAGAAGAGGCGGTCTGCAGAGTGACAGTATGGGATTCCCGGGGAGGCTCAGACGGGGATTCGGAAATCCGCAGCTCAGGAAGCACAGATGAAAGCGGCGGCGTAAGAGGAACCTGGAGTATGGCGGAAGACGGAACCTGGAGCTTTTCCGCAAATGGAACCGTATACCGCGACAGCTGGGGATATCTCTATAACCCGTATGCGAATCAGGGGAAAGGGGAAGCCGGCTGGTTCCGGTTTGATCAGGAGGGACGGCTGATTACCGGCTGGTACCAGGACGCTGATGGATGCTGGTATTATATGAATCCGGTATTGGACGGAAGCCTTGGAAAAATGCTTACGGGCTGGCAGTGGATTGCGGATTCTTCCGGCCAGGAATATTGCTATTACTTTTATCCGGATTCCGGATCCCCCATGGGTTCCATGGCAGCCCGCACGGTAACGCCGGACGGATTTGAGGTTGATGAACAGGGCCGATGGTGCGTAAATGGGTTGGTGCAGTCTAAATAAACATATGGCATGAAAAAAGAGCGGCGGATCGAAGAAAATCCGCTGCCCTTTTCGTTTAGAGGCGATGTTGTCCCGAATGACCGCAAAGCGCCATTAGGAACGATGGGAAAGCCACAGAGTTTCCACATAGGCCAGCACCAGGGGAGCTACGCCCTTGGCGTCGTTGCTGACCACCGGTTCCCTCATATAATAGTCAAAGGTTCCCTCCCGCGTCTCCTTATTTCCAAGGCCGGCTACCAGGCAGATGCCGTCCAGCTGAAGTCTGCCCTCCTTTTCCGAAAGCTGCGTCCGGCAGATCCCCTCAAAGGCTTTCAGTCCCGCAGGGAGGTAGGATTCGTCCAAAAGCCCCAGACGAACGCTCTTTAAGATGGCGAAGGAGAAGATGGCGGAGCCGGAGGTCTCCAGGTAATTGGGACGGATGCCGCCCCGGTTAACTACCTGGTACCACATGCCCGTCTCCTTATCCTGGTAGGGCAGCATGGCGTCAATCAGCTGGCGGTAGATGGATTTTAACTGCTCCTTCTCCCTGGATAAGGAGGCAGGCATCACATCCATGGTGTCCACCAGGGCCATGGCGTACCAGCCCAGGGCCCGCAGCCAGAAGCTGTCGGAAAGGCCGGTGACCTGATCGCACCAGAACATCTGGCGGGAATCGTCGTAGGCATGGTAGTAGAGACCGTTTAAGGGGTCCCGCATCAGGCGGTACACATTGAGAAACTGTTCATAGGAATCCAGGCAGTTTTCTCCATTTCGATACTCAGCCTCATACTGCATATAGAAAGGCTGGGCCATGTAGAGACCGTCCAGCCAGATTTGGTGGGGATAAATCTTTTTATGCCAGAAATTTCCGGTGGAGGTTCTGGGCTGATGAACCAGCTGGCTGTAGATGGTGTCCATGGCCCGGCGGTATTTTTCATGGCCGGTCAGACGGTAGAGGTCAAAAAGTGTTTTGCCGGCATTGACATTGTCCAGGTTGTACTCCTCCGGGTGGTAGGAGCGGATGGAGCCGTCTTCATTGACGAAATAGCTGATAAAATGATCGGCAAATTCCAGGTAGGAGGGTTTCCCGGTAATTTGATAGAGTTCCACCACGGCCTTAATCATGCAGCCGTCGATATAGTTCCAGGAAGGCTTTTTGCCGGCCTTGATTTTTTCAATATTCCACATGGGTGCTTGGGGAGTGCTCTCCTTAAGCAGCTGTTCAATATAACGATCCAGAATTTCCATTGCGTTTCTCCTTACAAAATATGCTGAGTTCATCATAACATAAATGACATTTACGAGGAAATAGCAGATTTTATGAAGATGCCGCAAATGGCGGCTTTCTGGTACTTCGGTAAGATCTGGACAGTCATGTGAAAAACTGTTTGTTGAAATCCCGAACAGGCAGGTGATATAGTGACTAAGACCGAATTCAGCAATTGGGAGGAATGTCATGACAGAGCAAAGGGACGGACAATTTTATGTGAAAGAAGACGGAACCGTTCTGGATGGAGGAAAATTTGAAAGCGGCTTGTATGCCAGAAAACTCCATGAGGATGGCAGACCTTACGGCACCTTCCGCACCTACGCCCTGCTGGTAACGGGTAATCAGGTGGTTTTGCGGAATCTGACCATTGCCAACACCTCAGGACCGGGGGCAAAAGTGGGACAAGCCATCGCTCTTTACGGGGATGGAGATGAGCTGCAAATTGAAAACTGCAGGATCCTGGGACATCAGGATACCTTGTTTCTAGCGCCTCTCCCGCCTGCGGAAATTCAGAAGGATGGCTTTTTAGGGCCAGGCCAGTTTACAGAGCGGAAAAGACGCAGGGTGTATGTGAAAAATTGTCTGATTGAAGGCGGGGTAGACTTTGTGTTTGGAGGGGCCGAAGCTTTTTTTGAGGACTGTGAATTCCGATCGGTGGAACCGGGATATGTATTTGCTCCATGTACCCCTGAGGGACAGGAGGAAGGCTTTGTGTGCCTGAATTGCCGCTTTACCTCCGTTTTGTCCCTGGAGGCGGAGAGCTGCTACCTGGGCAGGCCTTGGAGAGATTTTGCCAAGGTCCGGCTGGAAAACTGCTATCTGGGCGCCCATATCAAAAAGGAGGGCTGGCATGACTGGAATAAACCTCTTGCCAGGGAGCGGTCCCGATTTGTGGAAAACGGCTCCTACGGTCCCGGAGCAGAGAAGGCCAGAAGGCCGGAATGGGTGGAATTTCACCCATTGGAAGACTGGAAAGGAGAACAGACATCATGAATGAACTGAAGGTAATCTGCAAAGGAGGCCGCTTTGCCGTGGTGGAGATGGCGGACGGCGGCATATATCACACCAGGGAAGCCTATGAGCTTCTGGTAAACGGCGAAAGCCGGGGAAGCCTGGACCGGGTGATTACGCCCATTTATGACCTGGAGCCGGACCAGACATACCGGATCTGTCTGAAACGGGGAGAAGAAACGGTGGGTGAGGCCGAATTTCATACGGAGAAGGAGACAGTTACCCTGAACGTGCGTCAGTTCGGAGCCGCAGGAGACGGGGTAAAAGACGATACCCTGGCTATCCAGTCCGCCATCATGGCCTGTCCCGCCGGAGGAAGAGTGCTGATTCCAGCTGGTGTTTATTCCTTTGTATGTCTGTTTTTGAAGGATGATCTCTCCCTGGAGCTGGCGGAGGGAGCGGAGCTTTCAGCGGTCACGGACCGGACCCGCTTTCCTTACTACCCGGGCATGATCAGGCGCACCGACGGGGAAGGAGAATACAACCTGGGAACCTGGGAGGGAGACCCGCAGGTGATGTTCTGCGGACTGATTACCGGTGTGGGAGTGAAACATGTGCGAATCTACGGAAGAGGAGCGGTCAACGGGAATGCCGGTCATGAAAACTGGTGGTACAACTGCAAACAAATGGTAACGGCCTGGAGACCAAGGAGTATTTTCCTTAACCGCTGCGAGCATGTGGACCTGGTGGGCATTACGGTGAAGAATTCCCCCAGCTGGACCATTCACCCCTATTTTTCCAACCATCTTCGTTTTTTGGGACTGGAAGTCTTAAATCCCAAGGACTCCCGAAATACCGACGGGCTGGACCCGGAAAGCTGCCGGGATGTGGAACTGGCTGGAATCCATTTCTCTGTGGGAGACGACTGCATTGCCGTCAAGTCCGGAAAGATTTATATGGGAAAGACCTACAAGACCCCCTGCGAGGATGTGGTTATCCGTCAGTGCTCCATGAACGACGGTCACGGCAGCGTGGTAATCGGATCTGAGATTGGAGCGGGGGTAAAGAACCTTACCATCAAAGACTGCATTTTTAAAGATACGGACCGAGGACTGCGCATCAAGACCAGAAGAGGAAGGGGAGAGGACTGCGTGGTGGACCAGGTAACCTTTGAGAATATCCGAATGGACGGAGTGTTGACTCCTTTTGTGATCAACTGCTTCTATTTCTGCGACGCGGACGGAAAAACCGATTACGTCCAGAGCAAGGAGCCCCTTACGGTGGACGAGCGCACCCCTCAGGTGAAGGCGCTTACGTTTAAAGATATCCATGCCGTAAACGCCCACTATGCCGCCGTGTGCGCCTACGGACTTCCGGAGAAGCCCATCGGGAAATTGAGGTTTGAAAATGTGTCCGTCAGCTACGCGCCTGAGGCGGAACCTGCGGTACCTGCCATGATGTGCGGTTTGGAGCCTATGGCAAAGGCGGGAATCTATGTGCGCAACGTGGATACTCTGGAATTGAAAAATGTCCATATTTCCGGCTGCATCGGCAAGGAAATCGATGCGGAGAACGTAAAAGAGATAATTCAGGACTAAAAAGCGCGGCATTGTCCTGAATAGTACAAGCAATCCGAAGGACGAAAAGGAAAAAAGAGCAGAAGAGATTTCCGGTGAGAGGAAATTTTCTTCTGCTCTTATTGCTGTGATATCAAGAACTATGTCTGAGGGTTTACCTTATCCCGCATCTCTCTGGGAGAGACACCGAAATTTTTCTTGAAAACCCGCCGGAAGGAGGCGGCGTTGTTGTAGCCCACATATTGGTACAGATCCGATATACTGGTATCCGATTCGGTTACCAGCTCTTTGGCCTTGGCCATCCGCAGCTTCTCCAGATAGGTGGAGAAGTTCTCCGATACCTCCCGCTTGAACAGGTAGCTGAAATAGTTTTCAGAGATATGGAATTCCTCGGAAATCCTGGTCAGGGACAGGGAGGGATCCATGTAGTTCTGATTGATGTATTCCTGAATTTTTACAATCAGTCCACCGGCGCCGTTGCTGGCGCCATAAAGGTCGCACAGCTCCAGGGAGATGGTTTCCAGAGTATGAAGACTCATATCCCCTTCAAACTGCCGGTCCACCAGGTCCAGAAGCTGGGTTTTCTCCGGCGTGTTGACGAGGGAGGCATCCAGGCTGCGCCGCTTGCGGAAAACCGTGTTGCGGATATCCGTCAAGAGCCAGCGGAACTGTGTGTAGGATAAGGAACGGGCGGAGGTATTCTCTTCCTCAATCTGCCGGAAAATGCTCTCTACCTGGGCCTTGTTGCCGGTGGAAATAAAGCCGGACAGCTGCACCGCCATGCTTTCCGGAAAGTAATAGACGTCCCGGGCCTCAAGAAAATCGCTGTAATTTAAAACAAAGCGGTCCTGAGTGGTAATGGAGCGGGCATTTTTTGCCTGCTGATAGGACTTCCATATATAGGAAACGATTTCGCTCTGCTCCCCTAGTCCGCCGGTAATCCAGATATTGTACTTAGTCAGCAGTTCTTCATGGAACTGGCGGAAACGCACCAGCACTTCCTCCTCGCTTTCTTTTGGGGGAGCGGAGGTTGGATGAGCAATCAGACAGGCGAAAATCCGGTCTCCGGGCTTATAAATGTATCCGGTATCAGGAAAATATCGCCGCAGAGCTTCTTTCACCAGAATATCGTAGTTTTGAATATACAGCTGCAGGTCTGCCACTGCA
The DNA here is from genome assembly GCA_900547035.1 of uncultured Clostridium sp. Lineage (GTDB taxonomy): Bacteria > Bacillota > Clostridia > Lachnospirales > Lachnospiraceae > Enterocloster > Enterocloster excrementigallinarum. Next base: position 33,298 of record URFM01000031.1, read on the forward strand.
GGAGGAGAGCCGTCGGGAGAGGTGGCTTCGGTGTAGAGAACCTGGTAGGTAAAGCCGCTGCGGTTCAGCTTCAGTTCCTCCAGGATTCCGGCCATTTCCTCATTGGTAGTGATGCTCCCCTCCATAAGGCGGCGGATGTAAGATTCAGCGATCAAGGGCTTGTGCTCCTCCACAAAGGAAGCCAGGGAATCGGTGAGGGATTCCTGAGAGGCCAGGGCGTTTGAGAGCCGGTTTACCGGCTGGCTGTTCAGCACGGTAAAGAAGATAATGAAAACCGCTTCGATCAGCACTGCCGCCCCGGCCACCACCGTTGCCAGCCGCTGTAGATTATTTACAGAGTAATAAGCCTGAGAGGCAGGCTGGGCAAGATAATAGGTCCATCCGCTGTTGTCAGAATGCCAGGAGATGGAGAGCATCTGTCCCTGATCCTTTGAGGAATAGAGGGCGGCTCCGTCCTGGTAGTCCAGCTGCGCCAATGAAGAAGCTTCATCGGACAATTCCGGGCTGCCGAAGGAGAGCATAAGAGCGCCATTGGCATCAAAGGCTTTGGCTATGTAGCTGTAATCGTCAGCTATTCCGGAAAAGGCATTGTCCAGGACGCTGCGGTCAAAGCGAAAACAGAGTACGCTGGAAGCCGGCGTTCCCACCGCCATAGGGGAGGTCAGAACCGGAATCAGATACAGGTACTCCTTAGCGGAATCAGAATCGTCTGTTCCTAAAGGAATAAAACGTTCCCACAGGCTTTGATTCAGAAAGTCCTGACCGGATTGAAAGGGCTCATAGGCCGCATCGTACCGGGCAAACCGCTGAAAGTCAGAAAAGCTGCTGGCAGAAATTACATAGCCGTTGGATTCCATATAGATGAATGGAGTTCCTTGAGTAATCAGTTCCTGAAGCGGGAGAATAAATTTTAAATCCTGCTGGGTCTGATAAGCGGCATAGGAAAAATTCGGATCATCCGGATCCTGCGAGGCTGCCAGGGAGCGGAAGGTAGAACTGGATGCAATCTGGCGGGCAGCATCGGCCAGCTGATTCTGCAGGCTGTCAATCTGGCGGACGGAGGAGGATAAGAGCGCTTCCGTCTGGACGTTTACCTCCCGTTTCAGCCGCTGGTAGGCGCTCTGAAGAAGACCCACTCCCGCTGCCAGGATCAGAGCCAAAATAATACTGTATGAAATTGCGAGTCTGTACTTAAAAGATATGGAATGGATTCGTTTCATGACCTCATTATAAGGGGGCTGAAAACAAAAATCAAGGGCAGGATCATAAATCATGCACACTCGCCGTAAATTCTGCATCTTTCGGCGTGCATTTTCTAATGGGATGATTCAAATAAACTTTTGGATCCCATAGCTGGATAAAACTGTGAAATTAGACAAAATAGACAGGAATGAATGGATAAAAATGAAAAACTGGTGAAATCTGAATAAATTTCTTCAAAATTGAGCGTTGTTTTTGAAGGGTGCAGATGTTAAAGTCATAGCCATAAGAACGCGCCATATTTCCGGCGGACAAAATAAACCGGAAAAAGTCGGGCGTGTGAAAAGAAGGAGGACGAGGGAATGAAACAATGGAAGAGGCTGACAGCCGCAGGTCTGACGGCAGCCATGGCCGTATCCCTTCTGGGGGGCTGCGGCGGCAGCGGCACCAGTGACCAGACCACAAGCAATGTGACGGCTGACGGGGAAGTGGCAAAGCCGGAGAAAATTACCGTTATGGTGGACTCTACGGTGTTTGACCGTCAGAACGGCCGGGATGAGTTTGAGGCCCGCTGGGAAGAGCTGACGGGAATCGACCTGGAATTTATCCAGCCGGATCACAGCGCTTACTACGATGTGGTGGGACAGACCTTCGCATCCGGAAGAAAGAACTGGCCGGATGTGATTATTCTGAATTCCACTTACTACAGCGGATACGCAGAGGAGGGCGCTCTCTGGGATATGAGCGAAACCTGGGAGAACTCTGAGCTTAAGAACTCCGGCCGGGTGACCGGTGAAGATGTGGTGGACAATATGAGAATCAACGGCCATCTTTACGGAATGCCGATTACCAGAGGCGGCGGCTGCATTACCTATGTAAAGAAGGCATGGCTGGACAACTGCGGACTGGATGTTCCCACCAATTACGAAGAGTACATGAATATGCTGAAGGCCTTTACCGAGGGCGATCCCGACGGAAACGGGGTCAACGGAGATACCTACGGTGTGTCCGCGGCAGGATTTGTGGGAGAGGAATCCCCCTACACCAACTATCTGCCGGAATTTTACTGGGGAGCTACTCCCTCCTTTAAGCAGGATGAAAACGGCGTCTGGTATGACGGCTTTACTCAGCAGGAATTTAAGGATGCATTAACCAGAATCCGCGACGCCTACACTGCGGGCTATATGGATCGTGAAACGTTAACCAACGGAACCAGTGACTGCCGCAACAAGTTCTATGAGGATCAGTTCGGCGTATTTACCTACTGGGCCGGAACCTGGGCGGACAACTTAAAGACCAACCTGGAAACCAACGGACTGGACGGGGAGCTGGTAGCCCTTCCTCCTATTGAGGAACTGGGCGGTTATACCGAGCGTCTGGCCCCCATCTGGTGCATCACCACCACCTGTGAAAACCCGGAAGGCGTATTCAAGTATTTCATCGAGTCCATGATGGACGGCGGCGATATGCAGACCCTGTGGACCTACGGCGTGGAGGGCGTTCACTGGTCCACCAAGGCGGAGACCGTCTGCGGCAACACCTATGAGGAGGGCGAGTTCCACATGCTGGAGAGCCTGGAGAAGCCCGGAACCCAGTACACCAAGGCCACCATGGACCCCACTCTCTCTATCGTAGAATGGGATACGGACCCGGGACAGAACGCAGTGTCCGAGGTGACCAGAGCCTCCCAGGAGCTGTTCAACGCCAACTGCGTTCAGGAAAAGCTGGTGCCTTCCACTACGGAGATGGCCACCTACAACGGAGACCTGACTACGTTGAAGCGGTCCATCGTAGCGGACGTGGTGGTTCAGGGCGTCTCTCTGGAGGAAGCTTACGCCAGATTCGAGGAGGAGCACGGCGCTGAGTGGTCTCAGAAAATCGTGGACTCCTTAAATGAGATGGAGCAGGCCCAGCAGGGGCAATAAAAACAAGAGGAAAGGAATGAGAGTATGAGTAAAAAAGCACAGGCTTCGGTTTCGTCTGCCAATGTACATAAGCGTTCGCTGAAAGCCCAGCTTCATTATTATAGAGGCTTTTACATTATGTTTATACCGGTGCTGGTATTTGCCCTGGTATTCCACTATCTTCCCATGCTGGGAATCCGGTATTCCTTCTTTACCTACAAGGGAATCAAGGACCCGGTGTTCATCGGACTGGAGAACTTCACCAGAATGTTCTCCATGCCGGGATTCTGGAGAGCCTTCAGCAATACGTTGGTTCTGAGTATTGTGAAGCTGCTGTTAAACACTTTTATGGCAGTGGTCATTTCTCTGCTGTTAAACGAGCTGCGCTTCCTGAAATTCAAGAAGGTAACTCAGACCATCGTATATCTGCCCCATTTTATGTCCTGGGTGGTGACGGCTTCCGTCTTTACCCTGATTCTTTCCCCCAGCAGCGCAGGCCTGCTCAACGCCATCCTGATGAAGCTGGGAGTGGTGGAAGAGGGAATCTATTTCCTGGGCGATGAGAAGTGGTGGAGATTCATGTTCTACGTCATCAACATCTGGAAGGACACCGGATGGGGGACCATCATCTTTATGGCAACCCTTTCCGGAATCAACCCGGAGCTCTATGAGGCGGCCTCCATGGACGGCGCCGGCCGCTGGAGTCAGATGCGCTTTATCACCCTGCCGGCTCTGGCCAACACCATCATCACGGTGCTGATCCTGAACCTGGCAAAAGTTATGAATCTGTTCGAGTCCGTATTCGTACTGCAGAATGACGCAGTGATCCAGAAGGCGGATGTACTGCAGACCTACATCTACACCCAGACCTTTAACTCCGGAACCCTTCCGGACTTCGGCTATACGACGGCGGTCAGCCTGGTATCCTCCCTGGTGGGCTGCGCTCTGGTTCTCATCTGCAACCGGGCAAGCTATAAGGTCCGCGGCAGAGGAATTGTATAGGAGGGATGAGAGAATGAAAACGAAAAAACTGTCAACATTCGATATTGTGCTGGTCCTGGTTTTTATTGTAATCAGCATCATTATGCTGATCCCTGTGTACAAGGTTTTGGTAGACTCCTTCGACTTAAAAACCGCTTACGGCATGAAACTGTTTCCCGAGGAGTTCGGACTGGCTGGCTATATCTCCGTATTTACCAACCCCACCCTGTTCCGTCCCTTCCTGATTTCCTGCATTACCACCGTAGCGGGAACCTTTGCCGGACTGGCCATCTCCACTCTGGGCGCTTATGTGCTGATTCAGTGGAATATGCCGGGCAGAAAGCTGTTTGCTAATATTCTGCTATTCACCATGATCTTTAAAGGCGGTATGATTCCTACTTATCTGGTAATGACCAACCTGGGACTGACCAACACTTTGTGGTCCGTGATCCTGCTGCCGGCGATCAACGTGTACAATCTGGTGCTGATGAGAAACTTCTTTGAGGGAATTCCTTCCAGCCTCTTTGAATCCGCTGAGATGGACGGCTGCTCCCCCATGATCACCTTTTTTAAGATTGTACTGCCCTTATCCAAGGCAGCCCTCACCGCCATCGGACTGATGTTCGCGGTAACCTACTGGAACGACTACACCAACTACAAGCTTTACATTACAAACGAGAACCTGTATAATTTCCAGATGAAGCTGCGGTCCCTGATTATGGGAAGCGATCTTCCTTCTGCTCTTGGCGGAGCCACGGAGAATACGGTTAAGAATGCCGCCATTATTGTGGCCATTCTTCCCTTCATGATCATCTATCCCTTCTGCCAGAAGTACTTTATTCAGGGCGTAAACGTTGGAGCGGTGAAAGAGTGATGGAGACTTACAAAAATCCAATTTTATATGCAGACTATTCCGACCCGGATGTGATCCGGGTCGGGGAGGACTTCTACATGGTAGCGTCTTCCTTTACCTATTTCCCCGGAGTGCCGCTGCTGCACTCCAGGGACCTGGTTCACTGGGAACTGATTAATTATTGCGTAACATCCCTTCCTTTTGAGAAATACCAGAGGCCGTCCCACGGTTCCGGAACCTGGGCCCCGTCGATCCGGTATCATCAGGGGGAGTTTTTTGTCTTTATCCCCCTGCCGGACGAGGGAATTTATGTGGCCCGGGGGAGAGATCCAAGGGGAACTTTTGAAGGAAATCTCCTCTGTGAATCCAAGGGATGGATCGACCCCTGCCCCTTCTGGGACGAGGACGGGCGGGCCTACATGATCTTCGCCTTTGCCAGAAGCCGCTGCGGCATCAAGCACAGGCTGGCTCTGGTGGAGATGGATGGGGACTGCCGGCGGCTTTTGGGGGAACCGAAGGTGATCTTCGACGGAACCCAGATGGCGCCTACCACCGAAGGCCCCAAGATGTACAAAAAGGACGGATGGTATTATGTGCTCATGCCCTCCGGAGGGGTGGCCACGGGATGGCAGTCGGCCCTCCGGTCCAAAAACATATGGGGACCATACGAATATAAAATCGTGATGCACCAGGGAAATACCCCGGTCAACGGCCCTCACCAGGGCGGTTGGGTGGACACCCCCGACGGCCGGGACTGGTTCATCCACTTCCAGGATGTAGGAGCCCTGGGGAGGATTACCCACCTGCAGCCCATGTGCTGGAACGGCGGGTGGCCGGTGATCGGAAGAGAGGAAAACGGGGACGGGATTGCGGAACCGGTAGAAGAATGGGAGATTCCCGCTGCAGGACAGCCCCGATACCAGATTCCGGAAAGCGATGATTTTACGGGTAAAACTCTGGGCCTTCAGTGGCAGTGGCAGGCAAATCCCAGGAAGGATTTTTTTGAGCTGGGAGAGGAGGGACTGAGCCTGTTCTGTCTGGCCAATGAAAGCCGGGAAAATCTCCTCTGGTATGCCCCCAATCTTCTGACTCAGATTCCCCAGCACCCGGCCTTTAAAGCTACAGCCCGGATTCGTCTGGACTGGAAGGAGGAGGGAGACCTGGCGGCCCTGGGAATGACGGGGCAGCGGTACGCTTACCTGGCTTTAAAGCGGGGGCGGGAAGGAAATCTGCTCTGTCTCTATCAGGGAACGGTTCTGAAAAAGGAATATGAAGGAGAGGCAGAGGAGGCCTGCATCTGGCAGCAGCCCTGGAAGAACAGCGAGGCGTGGCTGAGGCTGATTATGGAAGAGGACGGAACCTTCCGGTTTGCCTGCTCGGAGAACGGAAAGGAATTTGCAGAGATTCCCGGGGCGTTTCCTCTGACAAAGGGCACCTGGACCGGAGCCAAGCTCTGTCTGTGGTCCTGCAGCCGGGAAAACCAGCCCTCAGAAGGCAGGGGAATCTTCCGCTGTATTCATATAGAAGACATTTAAGAGATAAGCTTGTTTAGAAGACATAAGGAGAGAACAGCCATGGCGAAAATTCTGTATGCTGGCGACAGCACCGTAAAATTCAACAAAATCGATTCTTACCCTCAGACGGGAATGTCTCAGGCCCTTCTTCTCTATCTGAGAGAAGGGGTAGAGATGCACAGCTTTGCCCAGAATGGAAGGAGCACCAAGTCCTTTATCGCGGAGGGAAGACTGGAGGCCATTGAGAGAGAGATTGGGCCGGGGGATGTGCTTCTGGTTCAGTTCGGACACAACGACGCCAAGAAGGAGGACCCCTCCCGCTATACCAGGCCTGAAACGGATTTTCAGGAGAACCTTCTGAAATTCGCCAAGGTGGCAAGGGAGCATCAGGCTCATGTGGTGTTCATCACCCCCATTGCCAGACGGCTCTTTGACGAGAAAGGGGTGTTCCGGCCCGGAAGCCACGGGGCCTACCCGGCGGCTATGAAACAGGCGGCAGAGAAGGCAGGGGCTCCTCTCATCGATTTGACCTCTATCACAGAAGAATACCTGGCCGGAGTGGGGGAGCTGTGGTCCAGACCCCTCTTTGTGTGGCCAAAGGACAACACTCACTTAAAATATGAGGGAGCGGTGATAATGGCCGGTTTTCTGAGCCGGGAGCTGAGAAAGCTTGGGGAGCCCTACCGGAGTCTCTTCATCGAAGAGGGGCAGGAGGATTGAAAAGATGGAGAACATCTATGAAGGAGTGGAGCAGCGTTTTACCAGATGCTATCAGAAATACGGGGAGCGTTCTGTTATGGTCCTTCTGGGATTCTACAAGGGACAGTACCATAAGTTCTTTCTTTCCACCCTGTTTTTTGTGGTGAAGCACGCCCCGGCTCTCTTCTCCTCCCTGCTGATTGCCAATGTCATCAATGGAGTGGTGGCAGGAGGGGAGGCGGGGAAACGGGCGATCGTTCTTAACACTGGCATTTGGCTTTTTCTTCTCTGCCTTCATCTTCCGGCCAACTGGCTCCACAATCGGTATAAGAGCCGGGTGATCCGCAGTACTGAGGCAGGACTTCGGGCGGCCCTTGTGGTAAAACTTCAGGAACTGTCCATTCCCTATCACACCGGGACCCAGTCCGGAAGGCTTCAGTCCAAAATCATGCGGGACGTGGAGGCGGTGGAAACCCTGTCCTCCCAGCTGTTTGTAAACCTGATGAACATTATCATGAACCTGGTCATCACTTTGACGATTACGGCAGTGAAGAACCGGATTATTCTTCTGTTCTTCCTTCTGGTGGCTCCGGTGGCTGCCGCCGCGGTTGTAGTCTTCCGGTCAAAAATCCACCGGGAGAACCGGGCTTTCCGCCAGGAAATGGAGGAAACCAGCGCCAAGGTCATGGAGATGGTGGAAATGGTTCCCGTAACCAGAGCCCACGCGCTGGAGGATAAGGAAGTCAGGCGGCTGACCCGCCAGCTGGAGGAGACGGCGGAGCGGGGATACCGTCTGGATATGATTCAGGCCCATTTCGGGGCGGTCAGCTGGTGCATTTTCCAGGTCTTTCAGGTTCTATGCCTGGGCGTCTCCGGATTTATGGCCCTCTTTGGCATGATCCAGGTGGGAGACGTGACCTTTTACCAGTCCAGCTTTACCACGGTGGTGAACCAGTTTACGGCCCTCATCAATCTGCTGCCGGTGCTGACTAAGGGACTGGAGTCGGTCACCTCCATCGGGGAGATCCTCTCCTCCGACCAGGTGGAGCGCTATGAGGGCAAGGAGGAAATGAAGGACTTAAAGGGTGAGTATGACTTCCGTCATGTGAAGTTTGCCTACGGTCCGGGTGAGGAGCCGGATGCTGCCGGCGGATATTTTG
>URFM01000032.1 GCA_900547035.1 uncultured Clostridium sp.
CTCGCCTGCGTTTTTGGAAACAGCGGTTATTTTATAAAAATATTCCGGGAAAAGATGGGAGTTACCCCTTAGGAATAGCCAGGATTCCCTTGTAGCCCGCCTTCTTCTGTGGTAAAATTTCCACAGAGCTGTTTCGGACGGCGTTTCGTCCAAATCAATGCAGCGGACAGGGGAAAATGCCATGAGCAAGATGCGCAGAAAAGACCGGGAGATTGGAGATCCGGAGAAAATCAACGAGATGATCCGGGCCTGCCATTGCTGCCGGCTTGGCTTTCAGGACGGGGAGGACGTGTACATCGTCCCTCTGAACTTCGGTTTTGAGGAGCGGGACGGAAAACGGATTTTTTATTTCCACGGTGCGCCTGAGGGAAGAAAAATCGACTTAATCCGCAGCAAAGGCCGGGCCGGATTTGAGCTGGACAGAGGATTTGAGCTGAAGGCAGGGGAAACGGCGTGCCAGTACAGCGCCAGCTTTCAAAGCGTGGTGGGCTGGGGAAGAGTCTCCATGATTGAGGAAGCAGAGGAACGGCGTCATGCTTTAAGACAGCTGATGAGCCATTATACCGGGAAGGAAAACTGGGAATTTCCGGAACCTATGATGGACCGGATGGGGATTTTTAAGCTGGAAGTGGAGGAAATTTGCTGTAAGGAGCATGAGTGAGCGGGTGCGGCGAAGTGAACGGCTGCAGCACAAGGAGTAAAAGCCGGGGTGGCCTGAGGATTTCTCAGAGGCCTCGGCTTTGTTATGAGCGATATATGCAAAGAAAAAAGCAGGAATCTATTCCTGCTTCTCGTCTCCTATGACCTGACCGGGAATCGAACCCGGGTTTACGCCGTGAGAGGGCGTCGTCTTAGCCGCTTGACCATCAGGCCATATGGAGCTGTACATTTCGCTGACAGCTCGTTTATAATAGCATAGGTTTGCGGGTTTGTCCAGCACTTTTTTTAAAAAGTTGATATAATTTTAAAATAAGCCTTTCCCGAATTCCGGGGAAGGGGTATAGTAGTAGACAGAGAAACCAGGAGAGGAGAGGGGACATATGCCAGGATATGTGATGGCGCTGGATGCAGGGACTACCAGCAACCGCTGTATTTTGTTTGATGAAAAGGGGAGGATTGTCAGCAGCGCTCAGAAGGAATTTACCCAGTATTTTCCCAAGCCGGGATGGGTGGAGCATGACGCCAATGAGATTTGGTCTACTCAGCTTGGAGTGGCGGTGGAGGCCATGTCGAAAATCGGGGCGAAGGCGGAGGATATCAAGGCCATTGGAATCGCAAACCAGAGGGAAACCACCATTGTCTGGGACAAGAATACGGGGGAGCCTGTTTGCCCGGCCATTGTGTGGCAGTGCAGGAGGACCGCCCGGTACTGCGACCAGCTGAAGGAGCAGGGGCTGGTGGAGGCCATCCGCCAGAGGACGGGGCTTGTGATTGACGCCTATTTTTCCGGCACCAAACTGAAATGGATTCTGGACCATGTGGAGGGGGCCAGGGAGCGTGCCGAACGGGGGGAGCTTCTGTTCGGCACGGTGGACACCTGGCTGATTTGGAAGCTGACCGGGGGAAAGGTCCATGTCACTGACTATTCCAACGCCTCCCGCACCATGCTGTTTAACATCAATACCCTCCGGTGGGATGAGGAGATTTTGAAAATCCTGGATATCCCGGTGAGCATGCTTCCGGAGGCCAGACCTTCCAGCTGCCAGCTGGGAATGACGGACCCTAGATTTTTCGGGGGAGCGATTCCCATCGGAGGGGCGGCGGGGGACCAGCAGGCGGCTCTCTTCGGCCAGACCTGCTTTGCGCCCGGTGAGGCGAAAAATACCTACGGCACCGGCTGTTTCCTGCTGATGAATACGGGGGAGAAGCCCGTATTTTCCGGAAGCGGGCTGGTGACTACCATCGCCTGGGGAATCGGGGGCAAGGTTTACTATGCCCTGGAAGGCTCTATCTTTGTGGCGGGGGCCGCCATCCAGTGGCTTCGGGATGAGCTGGGGCTGATTTCGTCGGCGCCGGAGACGGAGCAGATGGCCATGAAGGTAAAGGATACCAACGGCTGCTACGTGGTCCCGGCCTTTACCGGACTGGGAGCGCCCTACTGGGACCAGTACGCCAGAGGGGCGATTGTGGGTCTTACCAGAGGGGTGAACCGGTATCATCTGGTGCGGGCCACTCTGGACTCCCTGTGCTACCAGGTTCAGGACGTGCTGGCTGCCATGGAGCAGGATTCCGGCATAGGGCTCACTTCCTTGAAGGCCGACGGCGGAGCCAGCGCCAACAACTATATCCTGCAGACCCAGGCGGATTTAATCGGAGTCCCGGTCAACCGGCCCAGATGTGTGGAGACCACGGCGATGGGGGCCGCTTACCTGGCAGGATTGGCCACAGGGTACTGGAATAGCCCGGAACAGGTGAAGGCCAATTGGGCCATCGATAGAACCTTTGAACCGTCCATCAGTAAAGAGCAGCGGGAAGAGATGCGGGCCGGGTGGAAGCGGGCGGTCAGGCGCTCCTTTGGATGGGAGAAGGAAGAACAACAGGAAGAAATCCGATAAAATGAAAGGGGAAAACCATGAAAAAATTTATCAATGATGTGGAACAGGTGGAGAATGAGATGATTCAGGGGATGGTGAAAGCCTACCCGCAGTATTTAAAACAGTTGGAGGGCCACAACGTGGTGGTCCGGGCAAAGAAGAAGGAGGGGAAAGTGGCCTTAATCAGCGGAGGCGGCAGCGGACATGAGCCGGCCCACGGCGGATATGTGGGCGAGGGGATGCTGGACTGCGCCGTGGCGGGAGCTGTTTTCACCTCTCCCACTCCGGACGCCATCTATGAGGGAATCAAGGCCGTAGACAGCGGCGCCGGAGTCCTGATGATTGTGAAAAACTACACCGGCGACGTGATGAATTTTGAGATGGCGGCAGAGATGGCCCAGATGGAAGGCATCGAGGTCAAGCAGGTGGTGGTGTGCGACGATGTGGCCGTTAAGGACAGCCTTTACACCATTGGCCGGCGGGGCGTAGCGGGGACGGTATTTGTCCACAAAATCGCCGGCGCTCTGGCGGAGCGGGGCGCTTCCCTGGAGGAAGTCCGGACGGAGGCCCAGAAGGTAATCGACAATGTCCGGACCATGGGCGCGGCAATCCGTCCCTGCACGGTGCCCGCGGCGGGAAAGCCTGGATTTGAGCTGGGCGAGGACGAAATGGAAATCGGAATCGGGATTCACGGAGAGCCAGGGACCCACAGAGAAATCCTGAAACCGGCCAACGCCATTGTGGATGAGCTGCTGGAACAGATTCTGGGGGACCTGGATTATGAGGGCAAAGAAGTGGCGGTGATGGTCAACGGTTCGGGAGCCACTCCTCTGATGGAGCTGTTTATCCTGAACAACCACATTGCCGATGTGCTGGCTCAGAAGGGCATCCGGGTTTACCGGACCTTTGTAGGGGAGTATATGACCTCTCTGGAAATGGAGGGATTTTCCATTTCCCTGCTGCGCCTGGATGAGGAGCTGAAGGAACTTCTGGACGCCCCCGCCGATACCCCGGCATGGAAATAGGACTGGCAGAAGGACAAACATGAATCGGAAATGAAAGGACAGGAGGAAGGAAACATGGCGGACAGTGAAAAGATTCTGGAGATAATCAGGCAGATGGCCCAGGTCATCGAGGAGCATAAGGATGAGCTGACTCAGCTGGACCAGCCCATTGGGGACAGCGACCATGGCATCAACATGGCCAGAGGCTTTCAGGCGGTGGAGCAGAAGCTTCCCGGCCTGGAAGGAAAGGACATCGGGACCATTTTAAAGACCGTGGGGATGACCCTGGTGTCTACGGTAGGAGGAGCATCCGGGCCATTGTACGGAACGGCCTTTATGAAAGCCGGGATGGAGGCAGCCGGGAAGACGCAGCTGGATTTGGACGGCTTCCTGAAGCTGATGGACGCCGCCGCGGCGGGGGTTTCCCAGCGGGGAAAGGCGGTGGAAGGTGAGGCCACTATGCTGGATGCCATGATTCCGTCCATCAATGCCATGAAGGAGGCGAAGGCGGCCGGAACGGAAACCGCCGGGGTCCTTCAGGCAGGCGCAAAGGCCGCCTGGACGGGGGCGGAGCATACCAAGGACTTGGTGGCCACCAAGGGACGGGCCAGCTATGTGGGAGAGCGGGGGCTGGGGCACCAGGACCCGGGGGCGACTTCCTACTGCTATCTGCTGGAAACCATCGCCAAGGCGTATTCGTAGGAGGATGAAGATATGGTTGGAATCGTGATTGTATCCCACAGCCAGAAGCTGGCGGAAAGCGTGGTGGAGCTGGCGGCCCTCATGGCTCCAAACGCCCCTATGGCTGCGGCAGGCGGCCTGGAGGACGGCGGATTTGGGACCAGCTTTGAGAAGATTGAGACGGCCATCCGCTCCGTCTATTCCCAGGACGGTGTCGTCATCCTGATGGATTTGGGAAGCGCCGTCATGACGACGGAGATGGTGGTGGAGCTGTTTGAGGGGGAAAAGGTAGCCATGGCGGATGCGCCCCTGGTAGAGGGGGCGGTGGTGGCGGCCATCGACTCCGTGGGAAATGTAAGCTTTGAGGAAATTATGGAGCATCTGAAAAAGGTGGGGGAGACGAAGAAATTTTAAACCGGATATGAGGGAAAAGTGCTCATTTGCCCTTTTTTACGGATTATTTTTGGACAAAATATCTAATACAAGGAGAATTGTATCAGATGATTGAGTGAAAATGACGATTGGCTGGGGAGGAGGGGCTCTTATGAGCAGAAAGAAGGAGAACTATGCCTATGGCTCTCTGAAGGAGAGGCTGGTGATTATTACGGTGCGGCAGAGCCGCCTGTCCAGTAAAGTAAGAGCCATAGTTCCGGTGCCACAGAGCCACTTTGATTTTGCTTGCTCACTCTGGACTTACTGAGGCACTGCTTGTCAAGGCCGGAGCCGCCATAGCGGGGCGTTAGCCGCCTTTACAAGTAGTGTCTCGGTAAGTAATCTATCAAGAGCAAAATCCCAAATTTTGACTGGCTCCCAATTCCCGGAATGGTGGCTCTCAAAATCCGGACAGGCGGCTCAAAGCCCTCCAGAATAATCAGGCTGGCCCAGGAGTGGAGAATCTACGCCCTGGCCTTTGTGTTCGTGGTGATTGCGGACAGCATTGGGCAAATCAAAATCCCGGTGGGAAAAGGGACGTTTATTCTGTTTCCCATTTTCTACGCCATTATCCTGGGGGTGTGCAGCGGGCCCCAGGTTTTAAAGCTGGTGGACAATCGCCATGTAAAGGCGGCCTCCAAGCTGGTGGTAGTGGGCATCGCGCCCTTTATCGCCAAGATGGGCATCACGGCCGGCTCCAACATTGATACGATTTTAAATGCCGGGCCGGCCCTTCTGGTCCACGGATTCGGAAATCTGCTGGGGCCGGTCCTGGCGCTCCCGGTGGCTATCCTTCTGGGGATGAAGCGGGAGGCGGTGGGAGCCTGCCACTCCATCAACCGGGAGTACCATATGGCCCTGATTAACAACATTTACGGTCCGGATTCGGCGGAGGCTAGGGGAAGCCTTTCCATCTACATAGTAGGCGGCATGGTGGGGACCATTTATTTCGGCCTGATGGCCTCTTTTGTGGGAATGACGGGACTGTTCCATCCCCAGGCTCTGGGCCTGGCTTCCGGCGTTGGAGCGGGAATCATGATGGCCAGCGCCAGTGCCAGCCTGTGCGCCGTTTACCCGGATATGGCCCAGACCATTTCTACGATGGCCAGCGTCAGAGAGACGGTGGCGGGCATCACCGGGATTTATATTACCATGTTTCTTGCGATTCCTCTGTGCGATAAGCTGTATCGGCTGCCGGAGCCCAGGCTGGGGAAATTTGCCCTGAAATCCGGGAAAGGAGGCGGGGAATCATGAGATACATCGAATGGCTCGTACTCTTTATCATTGGCGCCTGCGGCACGGGGCTTGCGAATTTCATCGGCTACGGGGTGGGATTTATGGACTCCCTTCCCGGCCTGGTGGTGCTGATTGTGATTTCCATGGCGGCGGTATTTCTCACAAAGGTGATTCCTTTCAAACTTCCCATTGTGGCATACTGCTCCATCCTGGGACTGCTCAGCGCCTGTCCCCTGTCGCCGGTCCGGGATTTCGTCATACAGGCCGCAGCCAATATCAACTTTACCGCCCCCTTTACCATGGTAGGCGCCTTCGCCGGCCTGGCCATCGGGGACCAGCTCCGGACTTTTGTGAAGCAGGGATGGAAAATCCTGATTGTGGGAATTTTTGTGATGACCGGAACCTTTCTGGGGTCCTGCATCTGGTCGCAGATTACATTGACGGTGACCGGGGCGATTTAAAGAGGGGGGAGAGTATCCGCAGCGAAAAAGGGCCAGGGGCTAAGGCACCGTTTCTGGCCTTTTTGTATGACTGACGAAATGCGTAAGAGAAGCGTTGGGATGTAATCCTGAGGGCTTTTGTAATTGCGGGATAACCGCGCTCATGATATAATACCTATGTTACCGCCCCTATACCTGGTAAGGAAAGGGGGTGCCTATAGTTGGAAATTCTTTTATCTCTTATTATTGCCGTTACGGCAGGTGTGATTAGCCATCTCATCTGTAAATGGCTGGACGGTGATAAGTAAACGGTAATCAGCCTATGGTCCTAAACCCTGCCATGTAAAAATTGGGTACAGAAAACCCCGGTGCATGCAACGCCGGGGTTTTTGCTTGTTACCTATAGTGGATAACTCTTATCTCTTAGCCTACAAGCATTATAGCATATGCAGAATACAAATGCAAGATTCGTTTTTTAAAATCTTCTTGTCATGCGTCTGCCAGGAGATATAATCTTCCCATGCGTCAAAATCCCATTGCAGTCTCCTCATCGGCCAATTACTCCTCGATTAGCTCATGTTCGGCAAAATTGAGCCGCCCAGCTTTATAGTCTGCCATTTTTCGCTCTAAATAGCGCATATTGCTTTCGGAATAGAACGGGTCAATTGACACATCAAAGGGAATACGCTTCTCTCTACAAACTTTTTTGGCAAAAATAGTAAAGGCTGTTGTCATGGACATCCCTAATTCAGTGCAGACTTGTTCCATCCCTTTTTTTACATCTTCATCTAAACGGAAATTTACATTTTGTGCCATACAAAATACCTCTTTACTGATTTGATTGCCATTGGAAAAGAAAAGCGCCTGTTTTCTATGAAAATCCGAGAAAAATAGGCACTTGCTCAAATGGCACTATCGGAAACGCCCTCGAAAAATTATCATAGGATTCTCGAGGTTAAACATTCCTTTAATGTGGGTGCCGGGCTTTCAACAAATATTCCCGACATTGCTATTATCGTACGCGACGAACAAAAAGACAAGGGGAAAATTCCGATTGTGGCCAATCAATATTCATCAACCTCATAAGAAGCTTTCTGTATGGCCACAAAAGTTAAATCTTATTATTCGCTAAGAAGATATACATTACCATGTGCCCTCGTGATGGCTACATAAAGCCTATTTCTTGTCGATGGAGCCAGCTCGGAAAGTTTACCAGCATTATACTTTCCCATAGTTCCTTTATTTAACATCACGCAGACATCCTGATAGTGATCTTCGCCTTTTGTTTCTCCCCAGTTCTTGCGCCCTTTTCCAAATTTGGCGCTATTCTGAAGATGCAATTTTATAATGGCATCATTTTCTAAAATATGCGCTATCTCAGATTCGTCTGACACAAATCGAATAAAAGTATTGTCGCTCCTATTGGTGTTTATAGGAATCCCGAGATTTGTACTTACAAAATTACAAATATTTTTACTGCACCTCCAACTATTTTGAAGGGTTGTAGTGTCACAAACTAAACCTTTTTGTACGAACCGATCTTCATATAGAGCTCGATTATTAAAGAGCGCCTTATTTACATTTCCATCTCTGCTAGTGTCGTAAGTATGCTGATAAAAATCCCCGACAAATAACATATTGACGTTGGTTTCCATGAGTAGCTCTAGGAAGGAAAAATCTCTACCGGCTACATCCTGAATTTCATCTATGACAAACTCATCAAAATATGTTTCTATTCGCTCTTTGATGTCACTTATTACTTCGGCTACTTCTAGATATAACGATAGGCGATTACTGTAGAAGTATCCGTTTGGCGTTAAATAATAACCCTTGTCTTTTTTTGTGAAATGCCTAGAAGTATTTGCTTCAAATACAATGCCTTTTGCCCCGATTTTATCCGCCAAAAAGGGCTTATAGCAAAAGCGAAATAAGAACTGAAAATATGTCATTAGTGTAATATTCTGAGGCCATATGCCGTTAAATCTTTTAAGAATTTTCCTTGAAAGGTTATCATAATTATTATTTGTATATGTAACTATGAGTGAGCGTTTATCTGTTGAAAGCGCTTTAACAATATAAGTTGTTTTTCCTGAGCCGGCTACGGCGAAAATCACTCTCTTATCCAATTTATTGCCCTCTTAATATAGTCAGGAACAGTTATAGCCTGCTCCGTAGACAGTAAAATAAATGCTGCTTCTGTTTTGTTTTTCAACATATAGTCCTGAGCATCTGCTTTAAATAAACCGTCACATAAAGATTTATTATCTGCATATAGTATTACCTCAAATGTTCTTTTCGCATTATCTGGTTCGTAGAATATTTCTATATTATGACAAGAAGCATATTCGGCATATTTTTCTACACAATTCTTTTGATAATCTTTATCATTATCAGTAATAACCGCCACCCTACTTTCTGTCTGCCTGGCAATTTCGAGATATCTTTTAAAACTCAAACCTCGAATATCAATGATGTGGACGTCATCATCTTCAGGGCAATGCCCGGTAATACTTTCATAAAATTTCTCAAGTAACATATATTCTGATGGTCCCTCGACTAATATGGCTTTTCGAGATAGAGCATATTCCACAATACTGGCAGGCGGAGCCTTCATAAAATATTCCGCTGTATCAGTATTTAAATCCTTAAGCATAATTGGTCTATCTTCGTCATTGATATGCATTATTAATAAATTCTGCAGCTCTAATCTTGTGCTGATTAGACTATTATGGGTGGTAATAAATAGCTGACCATTCTGTGTGTCGGCAACACGTTGAATTAATTTACGAAGATTAACATGGCTGAGATGGTTTTCCGGCTCTTCGATTAAAACTACATCTACATTGGCTCCAGATCTTTCTAACGCAAAGTCTGTTTTTACAAAGACCTGACGTCCCGTGCCACGGCTATCGATACTTATTTCATCTTCAAATATCATCAGGTCTCCTTCAAGCCCCATAGAATCACCGCCCTTAAGACCGAAGGCATAGTTCTTTTTCGCTGGAACACGATCATTGAGCGATTTTAGGCTCTTGGATTTAAAATCATTTCTCATAAGACGATACTGGCTTCTATGAATGGCTCGCTCTTTTATATCAGATTCAGTGTACTGCATATACATTCGCCGCACAAAATCGTTGGTTGCATGTTCCGAATTCATGCTTGAACTATCAATCATTGTACAGCGAATTTTTCTTTTATATCCCGTATAACCTTCATCTGCAAAAGTAGAAAAACGAATAGAATAATAATCGTATGGGAAATAGGTGTCATTAGCATTAAGAGCTTCCATGATTTCTGACCGATAATCTGGATTAGGGGCGCACACTAGGCGAATACCATCACACTTTACCTGATCAGAATTATTTTTGCCATTCATGGTGTAGTCAAAATCACCAGATAAATAAAGTTCAATTCTAAGAATAGGCAGATTTTCATAGGTCTTAGAGCCAGCCAAGAATACCTTAACTGCCTCCATATTAATAAGGCGGTCAAGCCCTATTGCTTCGATTCTACGAACATTCCCACAAGCAACTAAATCTATTGCTTCCAAAATGCTGCTTTTCCCGGTCTCGTTATCGCCAACAAATATATTCATTCTATCATTGGGCTCGATGGTGTAGTTTTTAAACCTTTTATAGTTGATTAATTTAATCTTTTTAATAATCGTAGCCATAGGCTCCTCCACAAAACGCTGTGTTGATTGTGCTAGCGCATAAAACTTCCTTTTTGCAACATCAGCACAGAACTCATCTTCCGCATCCTGCTGGTTTATCCCAGCAGTATACTTAACATTGTTACTAACGAGTTTCTAAATTTCACCGCTTTACTTACGAAAAAAACAACTTCCTCATTTCCGCCTCCATTGTCCCATTTTTGGCATATTTTAAGGTGTCGCAAAGACGGATATTATTTTTCTCAATATGTATCTCATCGCTAAAGCCCAGAATATAGCGTAGGCAAATGCGGTATATAATCTCCGTTGGAGCGCAGCCATACACTTGTTTTGCAAAAATATGATTCAGTCGCTCCGCGTTATCGGGGTACAGTTCCTTCATACGTTGGCTCTGGTATAGCCTCGTCACAATCTCTGTGATATACATCCCTGATTTCATGTAAAGGTCGGCAAATGTTGCCTCTGGATTGTCAAAGCAGCCGGGATTTTCCTGCTCAAGCCTGTCCACCATGTCCTTTACGACTTTTTTCGGCGTAAAGATTTGGTTGGTACGTTGTGGCGGAATATAATCAAAGATATCTCCTTTTTGAGCAGGCTCGAAGTAATTCGCAAGCTCAGCCCGTTTCTTCATAAACTCCTGTACAGCATCGTTAAAGACGACTTCATCAAACAGATGCCCGTCAAAGTGCTTTTGCTTTCCGGATTCTGCCGTGTAATTACCGCCATCGCGGAGCATGCGGAATTGATCGAGTGTTACTCCCTGACCGTTCTGGGGATTCACGGTAACTTCCCAGAACACATTTTCCGGGACAAGTTCGTCAAAGTTGGCAAGTGTAGTGTTCTCGTTGCCGTAGGCCATGAGAAATGCGGGAATAGTTCGAGAAAAACCACGAAGATGATCACGGACGCTTCTCTCAATCGAATCTTTTTCGGCATTTAATTTCTCAGTTTCTACGGTTTCAACAATTTTCTCTGCAGCTTTCTTCACAGTCTCATCACTGTGGAGCTTTTTGCTAATATTGTCCACCATGTCACGGTAGCCTTGGAGACGTCTGGCGTTAAACTCCTCATCAATTTTTGTAATTACTGCCATTGTGGCACCAGACTGCTGTGCCTCTTGAATCCTATCATCGCGTTCTTTAATCAACTGATGATCCTGGATTGTGTAATTGCCATATTCGCGAGCCACAACCGTGTCAGTGGTTTCTTGGATTTTACGCTCCAGTATATTCTGCGTGGATTTCCTCAAATCTTTGCCGTACTGCTCTCTGGCAGAATCCATCAGTGTATCTGCAATCGGCTTTGCAAAACGCTCACGGAGTTCTTTTAGCTCGTCTTTCTTAGGATTTGGAGTCAGTTCCACATTCCGCTGGATTTCTTCTACGGCTGCCGCCAATTGATTCTCTACGTTTGCATAAACCTTATCGCCAAATAAATCACTTGCTGTTCCGATAATCTGTTCCTTTGGTATCTCAACCTCGCCATTCTCGTTCAAATTAAGGCTATCTGCCGTAGTCTCGTCCACAGCAGCAGGAGCGAGGGCTTTTGGCTCCTCAAGCGCTTGCATATTGTTAATGATGTCAATAATTTCCCTCGGCGCACCAAAAATTCCGCTGATGTTTGCGAATAAGAAATTAGACATAAAGCCACGTTCCACAACTTCTCTGGCATGAATGCGGCGTGGAATAGTGAGGACTTTTTCTGCATCCAGTTCTATCATTGCGCCTTCTTCGTCTTCGCCATAAACTGGGAAGAAGTTCAAAAGCTCCCTAACGTGCCGCTTGCGACTATCAAAATCACCTTTATCCCCGGATGTCTCCGGGATCAGGTCATTGGCAAACTGTTCAAAAATGGTCAGGGTGCGAGCCGGATCAAAGTCAAAAACATATGCATTCTGCTTTCTGTAGGAATTGCCCTCTGTATCCGTGAACAGACACGGATTCTGCGCACGAAAGGCCGCCTGCATATAAAGTGCAGGGCTCGCCATATTGGAGAGCATAAGAACCGCTGTCCATTCAGGAATTGTCACGCCAGTAGTAAGCTGCCCTACAGACAGCGTGATGGTATTATCGTATTTTCTGATTGCTTTCGTTACTTTATCAAAGGACTTCTCGTTTTCCTCGTCATCGTCTAATTTTCCGTCACCTGCAGCGAGAATAATTTCATAATCCTTGAACACGGGGTGGAGCTTCAGCTTTTTGGCCAGAGCTTTTGCGCTTGCCACACGATTCAGAATCCAAAAGGTGTGCTTCAATTCATCGCGGAGCTCCGGGGTCGAAAATGGAAACTTCTCCTGCCTTGTCAATGCATCAAGAAATTTATCCACATCAGTATCGTGGACAAATTTTCCCGACTCATTGGTGATGAAAAACTCATTCAGGTCAAAAGCGTATTCTTCAATATCGTCATCAAGCTCTAAGCCTCGTTCTACCCGGTCACGGACTATATCCGACATCTGGTAAGTAAAAAGCGACAGTCGGGGCAGATTGGCGTAAGGGTTTTCTATTTCGCTGACAGCATCCCAGTCACGCTTCTTTTTCTGCTCATCGGCATACGTCCAGTTATAGATTGCACTTTCTGGGAATTTATCGTTGGCCAGCGCCTTGAACGGAGTGCCGGATAGGTGCAACGTCCATTTACGCTTAATGTGGTTAAAGGCAGTATCGGTCTTGTAGGTGTCAACTCCTTCGTGGGCTTCGTCTACAATCAGAATATCCCAAGTCAGCCCTTTCTCGGCACTGATTTCTACCAGCTTATCGTGCCGTCCACCAAAATAGATAGAACCTTTCAGATCCTGCAGACTAACAAACTCAATGCACCCCTTGGTGTCATCGGTAACTTCCCCTAAATATTCACTGCGGCTTAAAACATATTTCCTGTGTTTAATACCGTCTACGTTGCTGACAAAAAGATAACCTGACTGCGGGCCAAAGAAAGTCTCATAATCTTGGTACCACGAATTGGCAATGGCAGGGCGGTTGGTAACGATAAGAATGTTCCGTGCGCCGAGCTTCATGCATAAATCATAGGCAGAGAGCGTCTTCCCAAAACGCGGCTTTGCATTCCACAGAAACTCTGCATTCTCTCGGGCAGTGAAATACTCGATTGTTTTTTGTACGGCCTCTGCCTGCTCATCACGGAGCTTGTATGGAATCGCAGCATCAGCATCTTCATCCGATACCACACCGTGATTTTGCGTAAAATCGATAAAATTGTCTCGAGCCACATTTGGGTCAATTTGAAACCACTCTGTGCCTGCCTCACGGGGGACTTCCAACTTTTTTAAATAGGCATGGAAGTCCTTATCTGTAAATGTTCCATATGGCTCCGTCATATACGCTGCACGCATATGCCACCATGTCTTGTGGGCAACGCCGACGGTATGGGTCTGCTCGTTGATACGGGTCTCCACGTCCCTCTCGGTGAAGCCAATCTTTGTCCAGCCATCATGCGCCGGTACTCCGGGAGTGGTGTAGGCATAACATTGCGGAACGACCTTTAAGGCTGTTTTAATCTTAATCGCTGCCATTAGACCATCTCCTTTACATAGGTTTCGATAAACTCGATTTCTTTTTTGTCCAGATAGTACTTCTTATATAACTGCAGGTCTATCTCATGGATGGACTTTGACCAGTCGATGTCTGAGCTGGAAGTGAAGTCTTGGAGGGGGACGTATTTCCATTTTACGGCTGTATTATCCTGTGTTATCTTTAAAATCCCAAGCATAGCTCGTGCAAACTTGCACTTCAGATACTTAAGACATGCATCTGCATCATATTTACTATCAAAATTTCCAATGGAAATAAATGTCTCTGTACAAGCAACTTCTGGCTCTTCTACTACAGGGGTTCCAATAATTCGTGCTGGAATAGGCTTTCCGATTTGTCCTGATGCACCATCTGCCTTTGAAATGAAAACTTTGTACTTGTATAGATTCGGCACTTCTCTTATATAGTCGCGCCGAAACCATCTATACGTGCGCTTGCCACCTATAGTTCCTAAAAATTTCACATACTCAAATCCATCGATTGGTTTCTGTTCTGTAAATAGTGCGCTCATCCGCTCAAAACTGCTGGAACCTATTCTTGCATCTGTCATTTTAGCCAATTCATCTGGCTGCTCGTCATACGCACGATTTGAAAACTTATAGAGGCCACGATTGGCAATAATATCACTTAGGCTCCCCTGATCAATTCTCCATACTTTGCGTCTTATAGAATTAAGTTCCGGGAATGCAGAATAAACTCCAATTTCTCCAAAATCTTTTGTCGCGTCACGATATGTAATTACAATACCACCGTTAATATTAGTATTCGCAAAAACATTACCACTATCTTGTTCATGGAATTCTATTTTTAAATGTGGATCTGCTAACATTTTCTCATTCCAGTTTTTGGGCGTCCCACCAGCATTATAAAGAAATCGTGCTGGGTGAATCATTTCTACTCGATCGGAAATTTTGTAGGCTTCATCCAAAAACAAATAATACACTGGTGGGGCAAACGCTTTTTGATCTCCGACAGTATCGTCCTGATAAGGCGGATTCCCAATCACATAATCGAATAATTTCTTTCCCATGGCTCACATCTCCTTTATATCCATAAACTTCATAGAGGTTTTACTTCTCCAGTTGAATATCCTACACGGTACGGCTTCCGGCTCGTCTGTGTCGCCATCCGGCTCACCTCCAAGCATATCAAAGAGCGTCATCTGCCTAAATTCTTCATATGGCTTACCCAGTGGCACCGTATCTTTGAGGCCGTCCATCTGCCAGATATTCCAAGCGATTTTGTTGGCTATCTGATCCAGCAGTTTGCCATCTGGCTGTTGCCCCCAACGTTCCTCATAATAATCGGTAAAGGTCAACAGTAGATTGACTCGTGCGATCAGCACATTATCGCCTTGATATTCATATCCATATGACGCTTCAAACGCTCGGGTCGTCCATTTGAGCCACTCTTCGTATGTATCAGTATTTTCATTTACGATTCTGAGTTTTCTATCGAGTATGCCAATACGCCGGATTGGCGGCACAATCAATTCTCCAGTTGATACATCGTAGCGGGAGACCAAATATGGTGCCTCGCCACAAGTAATTTCAAGCCGACGAGAATCCACATAATGTTGCCAGTTTTTCTGTTTAGGGAATTCAATTTTGCCTTCCGACACCGTCCAAGTATTGTCGGCATTTTCTGTGTTAAAAACGCCATCCCGTCCAAACCAATCGTTATCACAATGATTATTCATCCGATTGCAGAGCCATGCGGGAGTGAAGACCTCTGCCTTTTTACGGGTTCGCTGAGCCTGAGCCTCTTGGGATTTTTGTATACGGGGACGGATCAGATTGGGGTGTTGCAGTAGTGAGTTGGCGCTCATCTGCACTTTATCTGTGAATCCTTCACCAAACTCCTCATAGGTATCCGTTGCCCAGATTATATTCCTTTTAGTCGATTTATCTTGAAGCAGCAGCCCCAGTACGTTTACTACCGGATAACTGCTGATATCTATCAGTTTTTCCACTAGAGGGAGCCCCTCCTTTTCGATATCATTTTCTGTAATTGGCACAACCATTTGTCTGCCCTTGCCTTGAGTCCATTATATCATTCCTGGAACGTGCAAGGGATCTTATCTAATTATCCACAAACTCCATAATCTCATCTAGCGAACACCCAAGCGCCCGGCAAACTTTTTCCAGTACGTCAACAGTAACATTGTTATCGCGAGTGAGTTTATTCATAGTGTAGTGGCTCACCCCGGCCATCTCTTCCAAATCTTTCTTTTTTAGGTTGCGGTCAATTAGTAGTTTCCACAGTTTTTTGTAACTCACAGCCATATTCGCAACTCCTCTTATTTTTTACAAATTTATCTATCTGTTCAATGAATCTATAATAATGGATTTTGTGTAAAAAATCAAACAAATGTTAGCGTTTGAGAACACAGGCCCCGACACGAAATTTGAGAACACTTTTTCTCAATAAATGATAAGCGTGTTATAATAGTGTCACCATACAAAGAGCAATTAGATTCGTTAATATCTGAATCTAATGAAGATACGCAAGAATCTATTACGGACGTAAAAGAACTGGAAAATAGCCCAGAATCAACAATTTCTAAATACACAATGTCTATTTTCGAAGAAGATTTGGTACAGTTCGGTGTAATCTGGCTTATCATATGAAATTTCCGATACTGGAGATAAAGTGATTGCTACCTGAATAAACAATTGTAGTGAGTCGCAAAATTTGTAGAAAGGTTTATGTTAATCTTTTCTGGAGATACATTAGTAGGATAATTAAGTAGCTATATTACGGATGACGATTCTGAGTTAAAGCTAGAGAATACTTTGCTTTGGCAAGGGAAATTCAAATGCAAGATTCGTTTTTATTTCAACTCGAATCTCGCTTTTAAAATTTGACTAGACAGCGAGTTGTCAGACAAATCAAAAGCCCCAAAACTCGCATAAATACGTTGTTTTGAGGCAATGAAAGAGTGGAGCTGAGGGGAATCGAACCCCTGTCCGAAAACCAATTCCCTGTTCTTCTACTATCATAGTCCGTTATTTGACATTCCCTCCGCCGCCAGAGAACGGACACCCGGACGGTTTTAGTAGCTTCATATTACGCCCATATGCGCAAAGCTTTGCATATGTCGTTTCCCACATCAGTCGATGCCAGGGTCTTAAAGTGTGGGTGCCTTAAGTCTGACAGCTGCAATTAAGCAGCGTATGCTAATTCGTCGTTAGCGTTTATATTTAGGTTTGCCATTTAACCCATTGCATGGGGATAGCTTCACCAGCTGCATGGTCCCCGTCGAAACCAGTACAACCCCAGGGTATCACTGGAAAGCCCGACGAAGAGGCCTACCTTATCTTAACAGCTGGAGGGATTTCTGTCAAGGGTCCGGGAAAAATTACCGCCTGTGCCGCCTGTGACCGTCTCCGGTCCCTGTGGACCGCCTTCTACGAGGGAAACTGAAGGGCCCCGTCGGAATCGGGGACGAAGGTCACCGGCTCTGTGGCCATCCGGCCCTCCTGGTCGAAGTAATACCATTTTTCCTGAATCCGGTCCAGGCCGGTGACCATAGCGCCGTCGGGACCAAAGTAATACCAGTATCCCTTATATTCATACCATTCGTCGGCAATCATCAGTCCGGCTCCGTTAAACCAGTACCAGTGTCCGTCCCAGTTTAGCCAGTCATTACGGACCGGCAGTCCGGTATCGCCGTTGTAAAAGCGCCATCCTCTGTCCTCTTCCTGCCAGCCGGATTTCTTTTCCCCCTCAGACTGGGAGAGAGCCGCCAAAAACTGGTCCCAGGTGTGGGCGGTGTGATTGTAGACATAGGGATTGGGGCAGATTTTCCCGGTGACGTCATAGTGGCGCAGCACATGGTCCGCGGGGATTTGATATCGGTCCATAAGTTCGCGGGCCAGCTGTATGGCGGCCCGGACGGTGGCATCCTCGAAGTACCAGTCTTTACCGGTGGCTGCCTGGGAGCCTTTGGTCCGGACGCACAGCTCGATTCCAATGCTGTTGGAATTGCGGCATTCCGGATGGCGGTAGGTTTTGGCGCCGCAGTGCCAGGCGATATTGCGGTCCTCTACAGACTGCCAGATTTCTCCGTCAAATCCTACAAAATAGTGGGCGCTGGCTCCGATATATTGGGATGCATAGTAACGGCAGTTGGCTTCAGCCCCTCCGGTTGCGCCTACATAGTGGATGACCAGATATCGAATCCGGTCAAGGGAGCCGTTGGTGTAGTTGTAAGGAGTCAACAGTTTATGAATTTCCATTACACACCCTCCTTTCTGCCGGAAAACCCCATGTCGTTGGGGTTAAAGGAATCCCGAAAACGCCGGATTTCCTTATAGCTTGCGTTTTTTAAATTTTCCTGAATCTCCTTCAGCTGAGCGGCAGACATCTCCTTTGTAACCTGACTTTTTACCATTTGCTTCACACTCCGTAGGCTTTTGCTGCATCATATGCGGGAAAATTCATTTTGTCCACAAAAGCAAGCAGATGAGCCGTCCTGAGCGGTTGCGAATATCGTAAAGAAACATCAAAACAAGATTAAGAGAAAAGAAATACGTTTTCTGCCAATCTCTGGTACACTAGAGCCAGAGGAACCGGAGGAAACAGAACGCCCCGGGTCTGTTAAAATTTTGATATGAGGAGGAGAACGGATATGAAGAAAAATGGAAACAGCAGAGCTTTGATACCGGCGGTGCTGACGGCAGCGGTGCTGGCGGCGGCGGGACTTTCCGGCTGCGGCGCCCAGGGGGCTCAGACCATTCAGATTCAGGGAGAGGAGAGCCAGAATCAGGTTGTGGTAACGGGACAGGATAAGGTAACGGCTGTGCCGGATATGGCGGAAATCGCCTTTGCGGTACGGACCCAGGCGGCCACCGCTCAGGAGTGCCAGCAGAAGAATGGAGAGGATTTAAACGCGGCCATAGAAGTCTTAAAGGGACTGGGAGTTGAGGAGAGTTCCATGCAGACTTCCTCCTATGGACTGGATCCTATTTATGACTGGAATTCCAGTACCCAGGAGATTACAGGATACGAGATGCGCACCAGTCTGACGGTGTCCGATGTCCCCATCGATCAGGCGGGGGAGATGATCAGCAAGGCGGTAGAGGCGGGGGTCAACAGCCTGGACTCTGTAAGCTATTTCTGCAGCACGTATGATGAGAGTTATCAGGAGGCTATGGCAAAGGCGGTAGAGATGGCCCGAACCAAGGCCCAGGCCCTGGCGGAGGCAGGAGGACGCAGCCTGGGAGAAGTAGTAAGCATCGAGGAGTACGGCTATAATCCCAGTCAGCGTTATGCCTCAGGCGGAAGCCGTAATATGGCAGTAGAGGAAACGGCTGCGGCAGAAGGCGCCATGGTTGCCGATTTGGGCGTGATGCCCGGAGAGGTGGACGTGGAGGCCCAGGTAACCGTCACCTTCTCCCTGGAATAGGAGACTCTCTAAAACAGGAGATTTGCCCGGCTCTTTATACTTTCTTTATAAAGGAAGGAATGGACAATCCGTTCAGGAAGCCTTATAATGAATTTGATTAAAAGAATTGGAAGGAGTATCAAAAGGTTTTATGAGCGAGTGTAACCATGACTGCGGCTCCTGCAGTGCTGAGTGCAGCAGCCGTAAGCCGGACCCGTCTGAATTTCTGGAGGCGCTGAATCCGGCAAGTTCCGTGAAAAAGGTGATTGGAATTGTCAGCGGAAAAGGAGGCGTGGGAAAATCCCTGGTAACCTCCATGCTGGCGGTTTCCATGAACCGGAAGGGAAGACGGACAGCGATTTTGGATGCGGACATTACCGGACCGTCCATTCCTACGGCCTTCGGCATTGATACAAGCCAGGGCGTGGCAGTGACGCCGGACGGAAAGCTGATGATGCCGGCCAAGTCTCTGGAGGGCGTGGAGATTATGTCCTCAAACCTGCTGCTGGACCACAACACCGATCCGGTAATTTGGAGGGGTCCGGTGATTGCCGGAGCGGTGAAGCAGTTCTGGAGCGAGACGCTGTGGCAGGATATTGAATATATGTTTGTGGATATGCCTCCGGGGACCGGCGACGTGCCCCTTACGGTGTTCCAGTCCCTGCCGGTAGACGGCATCATCATTGTCACCTCCCCCCAGGAGCTGGTGAGCATGATTGTGGCCAAGGCTGTCAACATGGCTAAGAAGATGAACATTCCCATCATCGGAGTAGTGGAGAACATGAGCTATCTGAAATGTCCCGACTGCGGGAAGAAGATTTCCGTGTTCGGTGAAAGCCACATCGAGGAGGTAGCCAGCGAGAACGGAATCCGAGTTCTGGCGCAGCTTCCCATCGACCCGAAGATTTCGCAGATGGTGGATGCCGGACGGGTAGAATATCTGGAGCTTCCCTGGCTGGAGGGGGCGGTAGAGGCGATTCAGAAGCTTTAAGGGGAAAACAGAACTTGCAGTGAGGTGTGGCATATGAATGTGAATCTGAATCCAAACAGCGAACTGAAGCAGTCCATTGTCCATGTACCGGATTTGGTTCAGGTGCCGGATGTTTGGATTAATCAGGCAAAAGAATTTCAGCAGGAGATGATGATGTACGCCTGTGCCATCCGCGCCGTCAAGACGAAGCTGGAGGTGCTCAACGACGAACTCTCGGTGAAGAATCAGCGAAATCCCATCGAGATGATTAAGTCCAGAGTGAAAAAGCCTGCCAGCATTGTAGAAAAACTGCGGCGCAGGGGCTTTGAGGTGTCGGTGGAATCCATGAAGAAGAACCTGGACGACGTGGCGGGAATCCGCATCATCTGTTCCTTTGTGGACGATATCTACGAGGTGGCGGAGATGCTGGTCCGGCAGGACGACGTAAAGGTGATTGCGGTAAAGGATTACATCAAGAATCCCAAGGAGAACGGCTACCGCAGCTATCACCTGATTATTGAGATTCCCGTATTCTTCTCCGAGTGCAAGCGCTCCATCCGGGTGGAGGTGCAGATTCGGACCATCGCCATGGATTTCTGGGCCAGCCTGGATCATCAGCTGAAATATAAGAAAGAGGTGGCCAACGATCCGGAAATCAGCGAGGAGTTAAAGCAATGCGCCGATGTGATTGCCCGGACAGACGAAAAGATGCTGGCAATCCGCAAGAAAATTGAAGCCAGGGGAATCGCGGTCCGCAGGGATTAGCGGTCCGGCAGGGGAACTTCCCCGGATTCATACAGGTAATAAGACAGGGTATCCCGTATGCGGAACCCTGTTTTTTTATACAGATTGAAAGCCGGAAGGTTCTGGCCGGATACCTGAAGGTTCAGGACGGCGATATCCATGGCTTTGAGCCGGGAAATCAGCTGACAGAGAAAAGCGTACCCCAGCCCCCTTCCTCTGAGAGAAGGACGGATTTCAAAGGAAAACAGGCAGGCGGAGCTTCCTTCCAGGAAAAGACGGCAGCTGCCGGCCGGGCGTCGGGAGGACTGCAGCCGGGCGGTTACGGCAATCAGGCCGGGTTCCTCGGTCTCGAAGGAGAGGGTGAAGGCAGGAGACTGGTCCGGGGGAAGGGAAACGCTGCCAAGGTCAAGCCCCATGGCGTATTCCTCGTACCACAGCCGGGCGCCTATGGCCTTCAGGGTTTCCATGGCCGGCAGACAGTTGGGGTCAACGGAGAAAATCAGAGGGCAGTCCTCAAAATCCTTATTGAGAAGGTTCAAAAGCCGGCGAAAATATCCCTTTCCGCGGCAGTCCGGACGGGTAAAGCCGCGGCATTCTAAAAAATCATCATGGTAGACGGCGATGGCGCTGGCCAGCTGGCCAGCTTCGTCCCACATCAGATAAAACAAATCCCCGTCCACTGGGCAGGACAGGCGGAACTGGTCCTGTTGTCGGCAGAGGCCGACCAGGGTTTGAAGGGCCTTTTTTTGATGATCATTCAGTTGTCTGGAAAACGAGATATTCATAGCTGGAATCCTTTCCGGCAGAAATGAGGATTAATTCGTAAAATTTTCCCGCCGGGATTATTATAATCCACAGAATGGAAAAAAGAAAAGAAAAATTGAAAAAGACCGCACTTGCGCGCCGAAGGGCAGGGTGCTAAAATAGGTGACGTCATCATCTGAATGAGAACGAAGGAGAATAAGCTAAAATGAAATACGTGCGTCAGATTGGAATTATCTGGGGAATGACCATGGCTGGCGAATTCCTTAACTTTCTTCTCCCCTTTCCGGTCCCGGCAGGAGTGTACGGACTTTTTCTTCTGCTGGGTGCGCTGCTGACAGGGGTGGTGAAGATTGAAAGCGTGGAGGCCACAGGAAATTTCCTGATGGATATTATGTCCATGATGTTTATTCCGGCTACGGTGGGACTCGTTGAGTATGCGCAGCAGATAGGGGAAATCCTGGTTCCCTACACCGTGATTATCGCCTGCTCCACTGTGGCGGTGATGGCGGCCACCGGCCGTCTGGCCCAGGTCATGATTGAGAGGCAGGAGAGAAAAATGGCGGAAAGGAAGAAAAAACGGAAATGAGAGAAATGATTCGGCAGATTCTGGAACAGTCTCAATATTTTGGGCTGGTTTTAAGCATAGGTACCTATTTGGCTGCCTCGGTTTTAAGGAAGAAGACGGGACTTGCCATCTTAAATCCCCTTCTGGTGTCCTCTGCGCTGATTATTTTCTGCCTTTTAGGGGTAGGAATGAGCTATGAGGCGTATAATAAGAGCGCAGGTTATTTGAGCTGGCTGCTGACGCCGGCTACGGTCTGTCTGGCAGTTCCGCTGTATAAGCAGATTCATCTGCTGAAGGCCTACAAGGCAGCGGTGGCTGCCAGCATTGGAGCCGGAGTCCTGGTCAGCGCGGGGTGTGTTTTTTTGCTGTCCAGGCTTCTGGGCCTGAGCCACACCCACTATGTAACGCTGCTGCCGAAATCCATTACCACCGCTATTGGAATGGGGGTCAGTGAGGAAGCCGGGGGTATCGTTACCCTGACGGTGATGAGCATCGTTCTGACGGGAATTTTCGGGAGCATGATCTGTGAGGCTGTGCTGAAGGTCTTTCACGTTTCTCATCCGGCGGCAAGGGGGCTGGCAATCGGAACCAGCGCCCATGCGGTGGGGACGGCCAAAGCCCTGGAGATGGGAGAGATTGAAGGGGCTATGAGCAGCCTTTCCATCGCGGTGGCAGGACTTATGACGGTAATTGTGGCGCCTGCGGCGGCAAATCTAATGTAGGGGCGGATCCGCAGGGAGAAAAGAAAACAAGAGGAGGCAGGAAGAATGAAGAAACGCTGGGAGATTGAAGAGAAGGATACCTGGAAGCTGGAGGATATCATCCCCGGGGACCAGGCCTGGGAGGCGCTTTATGAGGAGGCTTCCCGGGAGGTGAAGGAGTACGGACAGTTTCAGGGAAAGCTGGGAGAGTCGGCGGACACCCTTTTGCGGGCTCTGGAATTTGAGGACCGGATTTCTCTAAAGATTGAAAAGCTTTACGTGTACGGGCGGATGAAATCCGACGAGGACACGGGAAACCAGGAGAACCAGGAGCGGTTCGGCCGGGCTCAGGCCCTGTATTTTGAGGCGGCGGGCCTTTCCTCCTTTATGGTTCCGGAAATCCTGAGCCTGGAGCCCTCCGTCCTGCAGGCCTTCCTGGAGGAAAATGAGGGACTGCAGGTGTACCGCCGTCTCTTTCAGATGCTGGAAAAAAGACGGGCGCATACCCTGCCGGCCCAGATGGAAGCCCTTCTGGCCCAGTCCTATGACGCGACCCAGGGCGCTTCCCAGATTTTCAATATGTTCAACAACGCGGACGTCCGCTTCCCGGCCATCACCGGGGAAAATGGCCAGGAGCTGTCGGTAACCCACGGGACCTACATTTCCCTTCTGGAAAATAAGGACAGGAGAATCCGCAGGGACGCCTTCCAGGCTCTTTACAGCGTTTACGCCCAGTACAAAAATACCATCTGCGCCACCTTTTCCGCAAATGTAAAGCAGGCCCTGTTCTACGCCAAAGCCCGGGGCTATGCCTCCAGCCGCCAGCATTCCCTGGCAGAGAATGAGGTGCCGGAGGCAGTGTACGACAATCTGGTGACTGCGGTCCGGAAGGGGCTTCCCCTTCTGCACCGTTATGTGGGAATACGAAAAAAAGCCCTGGGCCTTGAGGACCTTCACATGTACGACCTGTATGTGTCCATGGCGGCGGACGTGGAGCGCAGATACACCATCGAGGAGGCAAAGAATCTGGTCCTGGAGGGGCTGAAGCCTCTGGGGGAGGCGTATGGAAAACTGCTGCGGCAGGGATTTGAGGACCGCTGGATTGACGTGTATGAAAACGAGGGAAAGCGCAGCGGAGCCTACTCCTGGGGCGTGTACGGCACTCATCCCTATGTGCTGATGAATTTTAACGGAACGTTAAACGATGTGTTTACCCTGGCCCACGAGATGGGACATTCCATCCACACCTACTATTCCAACCAGGCCCAGCCCTATGTGTATGCGGGCTACAAGATTTTCGTGGCGGAGGTGGCCTCCACCTGCAATGAGGCCCTGCTGATTCGCTACCTGATGGGGCGGACGAAGGACCGGAAGGAACTGCTGCATCTGATTAACCATTTCCTGGAAAGCTTTCGGGGAACCTTGTTCCGCCAGACCATGTTTGCGGAGTTTGAGCAGCAGGCCCATCAGATGGCGGGTGAGGGCAAACCGCTGACGGCCCAGAACCTGTGCCGGATGTACCATCAGCTGAATGTGGATTACTTCGGACCGGAGCTGACGGTGGATGAGGAGATTGACTATGAGTGGGAGCGGATTCCCCATTTCTATACCCCATTTTATGTATACCAGTACGCCACAGGATTTTCGGCGGCGGTGGCCATCAGCAGCGGGATTTTAAAAGGAGACGGCCAGGTGCTCCGGGGATACCGGAAGTTTCTGGAGGGCGGCTGCTCCCAGACGCCGGTAGATTTGCTGAAGCTCTGCGGCGTGGATTTGTCCACACCGGAGCCCATTGAAAAGGCCTTGGATGTGTTCCGGGAGCTGCTGGACCAGTTTGAGAAAGAGGGAGGACTTTCATAACAATGGCGGCTACAAAAGCAGAAGGGCGGGACGGACTTTTAAAGGGAAGTCCCGCCAAAGGACTTTTTCTATTTGCGGTCCCGCTGATTCTGGGAAACCTGTTTCAGCAGTTCTACAATATGACGGACTCCATCATTGTAGGGAACTTTGTGGGGGAGGATGCCTTGGCGGCGGTGGGGGCCTCCTATGCCCTGACCAATGTATTTATTATGATTGCTATCGGCGGAGGAAACGGGGCTTCCGTGCTGACTTCCCAGTATCTGGGAGCGAAGCAGTACAGCCGGATGAAGACCTCCATTTCCACCTCCTGTCTGACCTTTTTGATATTGAGTATCTTTTTGGGGGCCTTCGGCTTCTTTTTCAGCGGCCCCATC
Organism: uncultured Clostridium sp.; assembly: GCA_900547035.1. GTDB lineage: Bacteria > Bacillota > Clostridia > Lachnospirales > Lachnospiraceae > Enterocloster > Enterocloster excrementigallinarum. The sequence continues at coordinate 24,920 of URFM01000032.1, forward strand.
CTGCGGGCGCTGGATACGCCGGAGAATATCCTGGGACAGGCGGAACTGTATTTGAGTATCTATTTTCTGGGAATGCCCTTCCTGTTTATGTACAACGTGCTGGCGTCGGTGTTTAACGCCATGGGGGATTCCAGAACGCCTCTGTTCCTGCTGATTTTCTCCTCCCTGCTGAATGTGGTGCTGGATATCATTTCCGTCACCTCCATGGGTATGGGCGTAGATGGCGTGGCCATTGCCACGGTAATGGCCCAGGGGATTTCCGTGAGCATCTCCTTCGGGGTGCTGCTGCGCCGGCTGAAGGGGTACGACCACAGGGGAGACGAGGTGCCCTTTAAGCGCTACGACCGGCATATGCTGGCGGTGGGAACGAAAATCGCGGTTCCCACCATTTTACAGCAGTCCATTGTCTCCATCGGCATGCTGCTGGTGCAGTCGGTGGTCAACGGCTTCGGTTCCGCGGCTCTGGCGGGCTATTCCGCGGCCAGCCGGATTGAATCCATCTGCATCGTTCCCATGATTGCCACGGGAAACGCGGTGGCCACCTTTACGGCCCAGAATATCGGGGCGGGCCAGAAGGAACGGGTGAAAAAGGGATACGCGGCCAGCTACGGGCTGATTTTTGGCTTCGGGGCTCTGATTGCGGTGATCATTGCTCTCTTTAAAGGACCGATTATTTCCAGCTTCTTGCAGGGAGATACTCAGTCCACAGCCTATTCGGTTGGGTACGGATATCTGTCCTTCATCGGATGGTTCTTTGCTCTCATTGGTCTGAAGGCGTGTACGGACGCGGTGTTAAGAGGCTCCGGGGATGTGCTGGTGTTCACCACGGCCAACCTGGTCAATCTGGCAATCCGGGTGTTCGCAGCCTTCCGGTTTGCGCCGGTGTGGGGCGTGGCGGCAGTGTGGTATGCGGTTCCCATGGGCTGGGGAGCCAACTACCTGATTTCCTTTGTCCGCTATCTCAGCGGAAAATGGATGGAGCGCAAGGTAATCGAGGAGAAGAAAGAAAAGTAAAAACAGATAGTAAGAAGATAAGAAAAAAAGGAGGCATGCAGCCCGGAAAGGGATAACATGCCTCCGCTTTTATTACGTTTATCATTAATTGATGGAAATGTACTTGGGAGCGGCTTCTACCTTGGGCGCTTCCTTGGGGATGGTCAGGCGCAGCAGGCCATTGGCGAAAGCGGCGTGGATATCTTCCTGGCGCAGTTCCTCACCCACAAAGAAGGTCCTCTTGCAGCCGCCGGTGTAGCGCTCTCTGTGAAGATAGGAGCCTTCGGCCTTCTGACCGCCGGCGTGCTGGGCGGTCACGGTCAGGTAGCCATCCTTTAATTCCGCCTGAATCTCTTCCTTGCCGTATCCGGGCAGTTCAATTTCCAGGATATAGTTTCCGTCCTTTTCCAGGATGTCCGTCCGCATGATGGGCAGTTTCCTGGCCGGCTCCTGCTTCTCGCTGGAGCTGGTGAAAAATGGGTCGTTAAAAAAGTCATCTAATAAATTTAATCCGTAATTTCCTCTGGGAATCAGCATCATAAGTAGTTCCTCCTCGATTTCTGTGTTTTAAAGTTCCTAATGGTTATTATAGCAGAATTGTTAGCACTGTCAAGAGGTGAGTGCTAATAAATTCGGCAATTTTTACGCATGAAGGTAAGAAACCTGCTCCTATGGGAGAAAAGGAGCGCTATCCTTCTTCCGGCGTTCCAAAAACTCGGATGTATTCATCTGCAAGGAGACAAGATTCGTTCCATTTTTTTGCTTTTTTCCGGGTTAACAATTCAAGGTCGGCGTGCCCATTTCGCGCACTATAAACAAAATATCTTCCTCTTGGGCTGCGATACAATGCGTAATAGACATATCCTAAATCATTGTACATTCTTTGGGTCCAATCGCACACGAGCTCTGCTGTTTTCGTATCATACAGTTTACCGTTTATAATTTTTTTCAAGTTGACACCTCCAGATTTGTTTGAGCTTGTAAAAAATGATTTTTTGATGGAAAAGTATGGCTCCGAATGGGAGATGATTGATAGTCTACCAAATAAAATGTGGAATGGGGTTTACCTCAAAAATAACAATAATAATAAAAAGCGTTAATTTTTTGTGATATAAGAAATGAATCATGGCATTCTATAGAAATTTGCGTTATAATAATTCAAAAAAATAACAGTTCAGGAGAAAAATGTGAAAAATATTTATTTGGAACTACCCTCCCAAGAGGAATATGCAAATCGGTTTTGCAATTCTTTAAATAAGCTGATAGATGGCAAGAGCAACTTTGAAATGAAAGAAATAAGCAGACAGCTTCATATGGGATATCAGCGGTTAAGCGAATTGCGCAATAATCACAAGACGCTGCCGCCCGTCAAAACGATTGATAAAATCCTCAATTACTTTGGCTGCAGCTTTGATGCGATGATAAGCAAAGATTCTGCGAAAAATGGTCCTACTTATCTGGAAGTTTTTGCAAGTTACAAATTTTTGCTGGACAGTGGGGTGGTGAAATACGATTATTACACGCCATCTTCTTGGGGATATCCCGTTCAGGAAGATGAACGGTATGGGTGCCTTTTTGAAGACGACAGTTTATGCGAGCTGTTGACGAAGTATAATGTTTTGAGCAGTCTCTTGAAGGAGGACCCGGATTTGCTGCGTATTTGGGCCGGACGCAGTCTTGACAGAATGCCGAATGAGTTTTCTTCAACCAGGGAAAATGAAGACTTGAAATGGACCATAGGAAGCCGGATTACAGAAATTTCAACTTTAAAAAATGTTTCCGTCAAAGAACTTATGCAGGGATTAGACTGTTCACAGGCGGCAATTTCTCAGTATAAGACGGGAGTACGTGCTCCATCAGCCTATACTTTAATTGCGCTTGCCCGTATATTGGGGACATCCGTGGATTATTTATTGGGGCATTCACCGTCCTTTTATAACGCAATCAACAGGCAGCAGATGGTTCAAATACTTTTTCATTTATTGAATCAAGGTACGATTTGCTGTGAAAAGGTGTACCGGAATGGCACCCTGGTTGAAACGATTCTTATAGAAGACCCGATTCTGGAGACATTCTGCAAGAAGTATGGTCAGTATCGGATGAATGTGCGGAGTTTGGAAATTGATGATGAGAGAAAAGGTGCGCTGATTCAGGAGTGGATTCTGAAAAATTGCGCAAATTACAGCCTGCCTATTTTGGCAAAAGAAGATTTCCTGAATTTTAAAGATCTGTATCAATATGAATACCACCGAAAGGAAAAGGAGTCTTGCTTTTTCTGGGATCAGTCCCGGGATTTACCGGAAATATTTGACCGCATGCTTAACTGCTGCAAGGAACTGACGTATAACCACCGTCAGGCGCTGAATCACATTAAGGAAATTCAAAAGAACAGAGAATCCCAATCACCTGGTGAGGAATCAGAATCAGATGTTTTTTCAGAAATGTTCTCCTGATCCAATCATCGTTCTCTTTTTTCATCCCGTAACTTGCCACCACCCCCTATCTATGCTAGAATGAGTACAGATTTGAAAAACCAAGGAGGAACCTTATGATTCAACAGTTAATTGAAAAGATAAAAAAAACCAAGGCGCCCATCTGCGTAGGCCTGGACCCCATGCTCTCCTATATCCCGGAGCACATTTTAAAGAAGTCCTACGGGGAGTTCGGTGAGACGCTGGAGGGGGCCGCGGACGCCATCTGGCAGTTCAATAAGGAGATTATCGACCACACCTGGGATTTGATTCCCTCTGTGAAGCCTCAGATTGCCATGTATGAGCAGTTCGGCATCGAAGGCATGAAGTCCTATCAGAAGACGGTGGACTACTGCCAGGAGAAGGGACTTTTGGTCATCGGGGACGCCAAGAGAGGGGACATCGGCTCCACCTCCGCCGCTTATGCTGCCGGTCATCTGGGTAAGGTAAAGGTGGGAGAACATACCTACAGCGGTTTCCACACTGATTTTCTCACCGTCAATCCCTATCTGGGAACCGACGGAGTAAAGCCATTTGTAGACGTATGCAAAGCGGAGGATAAGGGACTCTTTATCCTGGTCAAGACCTCCAATCCCTCCAGCGGCGAGTTCCAGGACCGCCTCATTGATGGACGCCCCCTGTACGAGCTGGTGGCGGAGAAGGTTGTGGAGTGGGGAGCTGACTGCATGGACGGCGATTACAGCAATGTAGGAGCTGTTGTAGGCGCTACCTATCCCCAGATGAGCCAGGTTTTAAGAAAGCTGATGCCCCATACCTATTTCCTGGTACCCGGCTACGGCGCTCAGGGAGGAACGGCCCAGGATTTAAAGCACTGCTTTAACGAGGACGGACTGGGAGCTGTGGTGAATTCTTCCAGAGGCATCATTGCGGCTTATCGTCAGGAAAAATATCAGAAGTTCGGACCGGAGCATTTCGCGGAGGCTTCCCGCCAGGCGGTAATCGATATGGCTGCGGATATCAACAGCGTGTTATAAGCGTGTTATAGGAGAAAAAAGACCATGGCAAAAGTAAAAGTTAGGGCAGAGATTCTCTCCCAGGAATGTCTCTGCGATGATATATTCAGCATGTGGCTGAGAGCTCCGGAGATTGCCGCTCAGTCGGTTCCGGGCCAGTTTGCGGACCTCTATTCAAGGGACGGCTCCCGCCTGCTCCCAAGGCCCATCAGCCTGTGTGAAATTAACCGGGAGGAAGGCAGCCTGCGCCTGGTTTACCGCATAGCGGGGGCAGGGACCAGGGAGTTTTCCGCCCTGAAAGAGGGAGACTGGCTGGAGGTTTTGGGACCTTTGGGGAACGGCTTCCCCATGGAGGAGATGGAAGGAAAACACGCCTTCCTCATCGGAGGAGGCATCGGGATTCCGCCTATGCTCCAGCTGGCAAAGGAATTGTCCGCCAGGTACGGAAGAGACCAGGTAACCGCGGTTTTGGGATACCGGGATGACAAGCTGTTTTTGAAAGAGGAATTTGAGCCCTGGGCCAATGTGGCGGTAGCCACGGAGGACGGAAGCGTTGGCACAAAGGGAAATGTATTGGATGCAATCCGCGGACAGGGCTTAAAGGGTGAGATTGTCTATGCCTGCGGCCCCACCCCTATGCTGCGGGCCCTAAAGGGCTACGGAGAGGAAATGAAAATCCCCTGCTGGATTTCCCTGGAGGAGCGGATGGCCTGCGGCATCGGCGCCTGCCTGGCCTGTGTCTGCCAGTCCAAAGAGATTGACGGCCACTCCCACGTACACAATAAACGCATCTGCAAAGACGGACCGGTGTTTTTGGCAGATGAGATTGAGCTATAGGGAGGTGGCATCCGATGAGTCAGGAAATTCAGAATCAGAATAACAGAGAAATCCAAAACAATGGAGAAATCCGGAACATCAGCATGGAGGTGGACATTGCCGGGGTTAAGTTAAAGAATCCGGTGATGGAGGCTTCCGGTACTTTCGGCTCCGGCGAGGAGTACAGCGAGTTTGTGGATTTGAACCAACTGGGAGCCGTTGTGACCAAGGGCGTGGCCAATGTGCCCTGGCCGGGAAATCCTACGCCCCGGATTGCGGAAACCTACGGCGGCATGATTAATGCCATCGGCCTGCAGAATCCGGGAGTGGAAGTGTTCGCCAAGCGGGATATTCCCTTCTTAAAAAAATATGATACAAAGATTGTGGTCAATGTCTGCGGAAAAACCACGGAGGACTATATTGAGGTGGTGGAGCGTCTGAGGGACGAGCCGGTGGATTTGCTGGAGATTAACATTTCCTGCCCCAACGTAAAGGAGGGGGGAATCGCCTTCGGCCAGGACCCCAAGGCTGTGGAAGCCATCACCAAGGCGGTGAAGGCCCACGCGAAGCAGCCCATTATCATGAAGCTGAGTCCCAACGTGACGGACATCACGGTGATGGCAAAAGCGGCGGAGGCAGGGGGAGCGGACGCCATTTCCCTGATTAATACTCTGACCGGAATGAAGATTGACATTCACCGCCGCACCTTTGCGGTGGCCAACAAGACGGGAGGACTTTCCGGCCCCGCCATCCGCCCGGTGGCAGTGCGGATGGTCTATCAGGCGGCCCAGGCAGTGAAGCTTCCCATCATCGGAATGGGCGGCATCTGCAATGGGGAGGACGCCCTGGAGTTCATCCTGGCCGGCGCTACGGCAGTGGCTGTGGGAACCGCCAACTTCCACAACCCTTACGCTACGGTGGAGACGGTGGAGGGAATCCGTCGGTATATGGAAAAATATGGAGTGAAGGATATTAAGGAACTCATCGGAGCGGTGAGATAAGAACCGGACAGGAATCTGATGTTTGACGCCTGAGGGCGGGATACCAGGGGAGAGGTGAGGAAAATGAAACTGGATCTGCAGGGTTATGTGCAGGATATCCTGCACAAAAAGATTGAAACTTATCACATTGTGGTGCGTCAGCACGACGAGGAAGTAGGGCGGTTTGATTTCCGGAAGGACAACCGCCGGGACAACATCCATTCCGTCAGCAAGAGTTTTGTCAGTTTGGCAGTGGGGATGGCCCTTCAGGAAGGGATTTTGAACCTGGACGAGAGACCTGCTGAGATTTTCCGGGACAAACTGCCGGAAAAGCCCAGCGAAAATCTCATGAAGATTACCATCCGGGATATGCTGATGATGGCGGCGGGGCACGACTATTTTGTCCTTCAGGGATACAGCGGGGACCCAAAATATCCGGGCCGCGACGAGCTGCGGGACCCGGACTGGGTGCGGTACGCCTTAAGTTTTCCGGTGCCTTACGCGCCGGGCACTCATTGGAAATACAGCAACTTCGGTCCTTACCTGTGCTCCGTCATCATTCAGGACCGCACCGGCCAGAGACTCAGAGATTATCTGATGCCCCGTTTGTTTGAACCGCTGGATATCATCAATCCCCAGTGGTTTGAATCCACAGCCGGATATACCTTAGGCTGCGGCGGACTTCATCTGAATACGGAGGAACTAGCCCGTTTCGGGCAGCTGCTGCTGAGCAAGGGAAACTGGAAGGGGCGCCAGCTGGTTTCGCCGGAATGGATTGAGACGGCCACATCCAAACAGATTTCCAACGAGGGCGCGGGAAAGGGACCGGATTCCGAGGCGGGATACGGTTATTATTTCTGGCGCTGCGCCAGGGACGGAGCCTACCGGGGAGACGGCTGGGCCGGACAGTATGTAATCGTGCTTCCGGAACAGGACGCCTGCATTGCCGTTATGTCCCATGATTTTAATAAGCAGGGTATCATGGATAGCCTGTGGGAGCATGTGGTGCCGCAGCTAAAAGAGAATATGTAGAAAAATCGAGGGCAGAATACGCCCGGACTATGGAGGTTTTAAAAGATATGGAACAGTATAAGCAGGAATTTATTGAATTTATGGTGCGGAGCGATGTGCTGAAATTCGGAGAGTTTACCTTAAAGAGCGGACGCAAGTCCCCCTTCTTTATGAACGCGGGCAGCTATGTAACCGGAACACAGTTAAGAAAGCTGGGCGAGTATTACGCGAAAGCCATCCACGACAATTTCGGTCTGGATTTTGATGTGCTGTTTGGACCGGCCTACAAGGGAATCCCCCTTTCCGTGGCCACCTCTATTGCCATCAGCGAGCTCTACGGCAAGGATGTGCGCTACTGCTCCAACCGCAAGGAGGCAAAGGACCACGGCGACGCGGGAATCCTTCTGGGAAGCCCCATTAAGGACGGCGACCGGGTGATGATTATTGAGGATGTGACCACTTCCGGCAAGTCTATTGAGGAGACCTTCCCCATCATCAAGGCTCAGGGAGATGTGGAAATCAAGGGATTAATCGTTTCCTTAAACCGCATGGAGCGGGGCAAAGGTGAGAAGAGCGCCCTGGAGGAGATTAAGGAGCTTTACGGATTCCCCACCGCAGCCATCGTTTCCATGAAGGATGTGACGGAGCATCTTTACAACCGGGAATGCGGTGGAAGAGTTGTCATTGACGATACCATTAAGAAGGCTCTGGATGCTTATTATGAGGAGTACGGGGCAAAATAAAAAACAGAAATTAATGAGGAAGGTCTGCCGGAAGGAAAAGTGAATTTCGGCAGACCTTTTGCTTTTTACTGGGCGGGAAGGTTAAAACTCCTCCATCAGCTTCTTCTGCACCAGTTCGATAAACCGCAGTCCCGTGACGACATGGGGATTGGGAATAGTGGTGACTTTCTTTAAGTCCGCAGTCATGATTCCGCTTTCTACGGTGCGGACGGTAACCTGCCGCAGCAGGCGGCCGAAATCCCGCAGAGGGATGTTGCCGTCCAGCTCGCCTCTCTTTTCCAGGGCGCTGCCCCAGGCGAAGATGATAGCCAGGGGATTGGTGTAGGCTACGCCGCCTTCCAGATAGCGGTAATAGTGGCGGCGCACGGTTCCATGGGCCGCCTCGTACTCATACTGGCCTCCGGGGGAAACCAGAACGGAGGTCATCATGGCGGCGGAGCCGTAGGCGGTAGCCAGCATGTCGCTCATCACATCGCCGTCGTAGTTCTGGCAGGCCCATACATAGCCGCCCTCATTTTTGATGGCCTTGGATACGGCGTCGTCGATGAGACAGTATTCGTAGGTAATCCCGGCCTGGTTGAAGGCTTCTACATATTCATCCATGAATACCTGCTTGAAGATTTCGCGGAACTGGCGGTCATAGACCTTGGAAATGGTGTCCTTGGCGGAGAAGAGGAGATTTTCCTTAACGTCCAGGGCATAATTCATGCAGCAGCGGGCAAAATTCCGGATGGAGGCGTCCAGGTTGTGAGAACCGGAGACAACGCCCGGGGCTGTGAACTGATGGACCAGCTGGCGGGTTTCCTGGCCGTTTTCATCGGTAAAGACCAGCTCGCATTTTCCGGGACGGTCAATGCGCATCTCTGCGGCCCGGTACAAATCGCCGTAGGCGTGGCGGGCCAGGGTGATAGGCTTTTTCCAGGATTTCACGTAAGGCTCGATGCCTTTTATCAGAATGGGGGCCCGGAATACGGTTCCGTCCAGGGCGGCCCGGATGGTGACGTTGGGGCTTTTCCACATTTTTTTCAGGTTATACTCCTGAACACGCTCCAGGTTGGGGGTAATGGTGGCGCATTTTACCGCGACGCCATATTTTTTGGTGGCCTCCGCAGAGTCGATGGTCACCTGGTCCTCGGTAGCGTCCCGGTTTCGTATGCCTAAATCATAGTATTCCACCTTCAGATTGACAAAGGGCAGAATCAGCTGTTCTTTCGTCTCCTTCCAGAGGATGGCGGCCATCTCGTCTCCGTCCATTTCCACAAGTGGGGTGGACATTTCAATTTGTTCCATTTGGCAAACCTCCTTTTGCCGATATATTTGTAACAGTTCAGGACGGCACATCTGTTTTCCCGCCGTCCTGAACTGTTACGTTTATTTTAAATCACAAAAATGGAAATGGTCAACTCATTTGCATAACGGAATTGAAAATCAGCCATCCTTATGATAGAATGGTACACAAAATAGTAGGAGTGATGAATATGAGCCAACTGGAAAAAGTGTATCGCACAATGAGAAATACAGGGGCAGGAAGCATTGCCATTGGAATTATTATATTGGTGACCGGAGTAAGCGTGGGAATTCTGTCTATTGTCAACGGAGCCATGCTGTTAAAGCACAGATCGGATCTTGAGTTCTAATATGTGGAGGGATTTAACGAAACGTCAAAAACTGGGCTGGGTACTGTTTCTTTTGTACCTGGCTCTGTTGTCGTATCTTATGTTTTTTTCCGAGGATTTCGGCCGTACCAATCCGGACCGTGGATATGCCTATAATCTGGTCCCGTTTAAAGAGATCAGCCGTTTTGTGACTTACTATGATATTTTGGGAATGGAAGCCCTGATCATTAATCTGGTAGGAAATGTGGCGGCATTTATGCCCTTCGGCTTCTTTATGCCGGTGGTTAGCCGCAGAAGCCGCGGACCGGTGCGGATTATCCTCCTGGGCTTCGGATTCAGCCTGATGCTGGAGACCATCCAGCTTGTGTTCCGGGTGGGGAGCTTTGATGTGGACGACCTGATTCTGAATACCCTGGGAGCAGGGCTTGGTTTTTTCTGCTACCGGAGGGTGCAGCGGTTTCGGGTAAAATTAAAACGAAGGAGGCAGCAGCATGAAGTACGTGGGCAATAAGGTTTCCTACGTCCGTTATCCCCTTGCCCGAAACGGGTTTTTCAGCTTTGGACTGGGACTGATCAGTCTGGGATTCGCTGTTGGAGCGATGGTGATGTCCGTGAGACAGGCCGGACAGGGAGCGATGGTGATCGGGGCTCTGGGTTTTTCCAGCATCGCCTTTGGAGTGATGGGACTGTGGTACAGCTTTCTGGCATTCAGAGAGCAGGAGAAAAATTATATTTTCGCGAAAATCGGCCTGGGACTGCAGATTGTGGTATTGATTTGCTGGATTATGGTGATTATAGTAGGCGTTCGATAGGAGTGAAGACGGAATGGATTACAGATATTTGCTGCAGGAGGAAAATGAAAGAGTGATGGAGCGCTATCAGCTTTCCATGGATCGCATCCGCGCCATGAAGGAAGAAGATATGGCGGAGCCATACGGCGGCTATTTTAGGAGCGTGGGCGCTTTTGTTGAAATGATGGATGAGCTGGTGAACAGCCTGTATGAGGGGGAGGAACTGTCCCTGGCCCAGATGGAGGAGCGGAACCTGCGCCTCTACGGGGATGTGCTGCCGGAGCGCTATGGGGAAAGCTATGCCAATCCCGGTTACGCGGCAAAACAGCTGGGAAAGGAACTGGGACAGCTGCTGTGCTTTCTTTATACGGAAATCCGCGGGGAGATTGTCTTGGCCTTTGAGCGGCGGCTGGAGGAGATGACGGCGGTCAATGAGACCTTTATCGAGATATACAATATGTTTCAGGAGGCCTTTGCCGAGGGAAAGAAAGCTCCCGCCCATAAGGAAATCCAGGACGCTCTATACTGGTATGTCAGCGATTACACAGACCTGATGGTCCGCTTCCGAATCCGGGAGGGCCTGGACCCCGCCCTCTCCTTTGCGGCGGATATCATCCGGGAGTCGGATTTGTCGGACCTGCGGTATCTGTACCGGTTCGGGGAGTATGTTTCCGGGGGAGACATGGAACTGGCGGCTTTTATGAACAGCCTTCCCCAGGAGACCGTGAACCGGATGGCCGATACCTATACCGAGGGATTCCGGCGGGGATTTCAGGTGATGGGACGGGATTTGTCCAAAAAGAAAACGGTGGTGGTGGAGTACCAGCTGGGCTTTGAACGGATGATTCGTCGGGCAATGGAAAATTTTGAGGCCATGGGCCTAAAGCCCATCCTTTACCGGGCTGCGGTGCAGAGCATTAACCGGAGAACGGCGGGAAAACGGGGGTATTACGGTTCCTCTCCCAACCGCCAGTACGAATATGACCACCGCTACGACAACGCTCTCTATATGGGGAGCAATCTGAAGGAGCGGAAGCTGGCGGCAACCCGGGCGGCCTACGAGGAGTTTAAGGACCTGGCCGCCGTGTGCGCCGGGCCAGCTGTGGTGGAAACCTTCGGCCTTCCCGGATTTTCTCCGGTCAACAGTGAGGCCGCCTTCTCCCTGAGTCCTCATCAGCAGGAGGTTTCTCTTGAGATGGCAAATGAAATCCGCCGGATTACCAATCAGTATATGCCGGGGGATGAAACCAGCTTTACCATTATTGCCTTCCCAAGACCAGAAATCGGGAAGGACTTTCCGGGCATTTTCGAGGATACCATCGCCCTGAATACCCTGGATTATGAGAAGTATCAGAAAATCCAGCAGACCATGATTGACGCTTTGGACGAGGCGGACCGGGTCCACATCACGGGAAGAGGGGATAACCGCACCGACTTGTGGGTGAAGCTTCATCTCTTAAAGGACCGGGAGAAGGAAACTAATTTTGAAAACTGTGTGGCGGATGTGAATATCCCGCTGGGGGAGGTATTTACTTCCCCGGTGCTGGAAGGTACAAGGGGATTGCTGCATGTGGGCTGCGTTTACATTGAAGAGTACCAGTTCCGGGACCTGTGGCTGCGGTTTGAAGACGGAAGAGTAACGGACTACGGCTGCGGAAACTTTAAACCTCAGGAAAACTGGGAGGAGCAGGGAAGGGCGCTGGTGAAGCAGGTGATTTTCCGGGGCCACGACCAGCTGCCAATGGGAGAATTCGCCATTGGGACCAATACCACAGCCTACGCCATGGCAGAGAAATACCAGATTGGGGACAAACTGCCGATCCTGATTGCGGAAAAGACGGGACCTCATTTTGCGGTGGGGGATACCTGCTACAGCTTCAGCGAGGATTCGCCCATGTATAATCCCGACGGCAAGGAGGTAATCGCCCGGGATAACGAGGTTTCTATTCTGAGAAAGAGCGACCCTTCCAGGGCTTATTTCAGCTGCCATACGGATATCACGGTTCCTTACTCGGAGTTGGGTGATATTGCGGCAGTAACGGCAGAGGGAACGGAAACGGTCCTGATTCGTCAGGGCAGATTTGTGCTGGAGGGAACGGAAGAATTGAATCAGGCGCTGGATGGTAAATGATGTGGAGAAGAGAAATCTTCTCCATTTTGTATAAATGAAGGAGGAGGGAAATATGGTGAAAATCACTGCTTTTTGACACGGGGATGGGCATCGGAAATATTCGAAGCGTGGTGGAAGAGCTGACCAAACTGCCTCTTACAGTGGTTAACAGTCATAGTCATTTTGATCATGTGGGCGATAACTGGAGGTTTCGGGAGGTCAGACTTTTGGATTGCCCGAGGGAGATTGAAAGACTGCGGCAGGGTTTTCGGCTGTCTGAAGGAGACGCAAATCTCTCTCCGGCTGCTTTCCATTACCCGGGAAAGCTTTGGTTCGATCCGGCGGATCTTCAGGTACGTCCCTGCCGGGTAAAACCGGTCAGGGAGGGAGACTGTTTTGAACTTGGAGGGCGAAGGCTAAAGGTGATTGCCTCTCCCGGACATTCGGAAGATGGGCTTGTACTGGCGGACGAGGAGAACCGCCTGTTGTTTACCGGTGATACGGTATATCCGGGGCCGCTGTACGCCCACAGAGCGGATTCCGGACCGGACCGATACCGGGATACGATTCTGAGGCTGGCGGCCATGTTTTCTGATTATACCCTTTGCTGTTCCCATAATGCTCCTTTATGGGAAGGAGGAGCACTGGCAGAAGTCGGAACGGCCTTTGAAAAGGTAGTCAAGGAGAAAGAAAAACGGGTAAAGGAATACCGGTTCCAGGGCTTCTCCATCATTGCGTGAAAAAGTATTGACGAACCTGTAAAATCTTAGTATTATAAGAATTACTAAGGTATTGTGCAATATTTATTAATTGTACTTATAAAAATAATTCGTGTCAATTATGAACCCGAGAAATCAGGAACAGGAAAAGGAGATTAGACAATGGCAAAAGTAGGAATTGTAATGGGAAGCGACTCCGACCTTCCGGTAATGTCCAAGGCGGCGGAAGTTCTGGAACAGCTGGGAATCGACTACGAGATGACGATTATCTCCGCTCACCGGGAACCGGACATTTTCTTTGGCTGGGCAAAGAAAGCGGAGGAGAAGGGCTTTAAGGTGATTATTGCGGGAGCGGGAAAGGCGGCCCACCTGCCCGGTATGTGCGCGGCGATTTTCCCCCTTCCGGTAATCGGGATTCCCATGAAGACCTCGGATTTGGGCGGAGTGGACTCTCTGTACTCCATTGTCCAAATGCCCAGCGGAATCCCGGTAGCCACGGTAGCCATTAACGGCGGCGCCAACGCGGGAATCCTGGCAGCGAAGATTCTGGCAGCCTCCGATGAAGCCCTTTTGGGACGGCTGAAGGAGTATTCCGAGAATCTGAAGAAGGATGTGATGTCCAAGGCGGAGAAGCTGGAAGCTATGGGATACAAGGCCTACATGGAGCAGATGAAGAAGTAAGCAGTCAGTTGAGAAAACGGGCCGCAGCGGCGGCAGAATGGAGAGCGGAATGGATTATAAGAACGCGGGAGTTGATATTGAGGCCGGATACAAGTCGGTGGAGCTGATGAAGCAGTATGTGCAGGGAACCATGCGTCCTGAAGTTTTGGGGGGCATCGGCGGTTTTTCCGGCGCGTTTTCGGCGGCGGCGCTGAAAAACATGGAGGAGCCCACCCTGCTGTCCGGAACGGACGGAGTGGGAACCAAACTGAAGCTGGCTTTTCTGATGGATAAGCATGACACGGTGGGCATCGACTGCGTAGCCATGTGCGTCAACGACGTGGCCTGCGCGGGAGGAGAGCCCTTGTTCTTCCTGGACTATATTGCATGCGGCAAAAATGTGCCGGAGAAGATTGCCGCTATCGTAAAAGGAGTGGCGGAAGGGTGCCGTCAGGCCGGAGCGGCCCTCGTCGGCGGTGAGACGGCGGAGATGCCGGGCTTTTATCCGGAAGACGAGTACGACCTGGCCGGATTTGCCGTGGGGGCGGTGGACAAGAAGGACCTGATTACCGGGGACGAGCTCCGGGAGGGGGATGTGCTCATCGGCATGGCGTCCTCCGGCGTTCACAGCAACGGATTTTCCCTGGTGCGCAAGGTGTTTGAACAGGAGATGACCAAAGAAGGGATGAATACCTACTACGAGGAGCTGGGAACCACTCTGGGGGAGGCTCTTCTGACGCCCACCAAGATTTATGTAAAAGCCTTAAAGTCCCTTCGGGAGGCGGGAGTCCGGGTGAAGGCCTGCAGCCATATTACCGGCGGCGGCTTCTATGAAAACGTGCCCCGGATGCTGAAAGAGGGCGTTCGGGCTGTCATCAAAAAAGACAGCTACCCCGTTCCGCCGATTTTCCATCTGCTGGCAAAGAAGGGGCAGATTGAGGAAAAAATGATGTACAATACCTACAACATGGGTCTTGGTATGATTCTGGCGGTAAAGCCAGAGGATGTGGAGCGGGCCATGGAGGCCATTAAAGCTGCCGGGGAAGCGCCTTATGTAGTAGGCTCTATTGAGAAGGGCCAGAAAGACGTGGTATTATGCTGAGGGTAGGAGTGCTGGTTTCCGGAGGGGGGACCAATCTTCAGGCCATTTTGGACGCCATCGATGAGGGGCGCGTCACCAACGCTCAGGTTGAGGTGGTCATCAGCAACAACAGCGGAGCCTTTGCCCTGGAGCGGGCCAGAAGGCACGGAATTGAAGCCCTCTGCGTTTCTCCCAGGGATTACGGGACCAGGGAGGAATTTAACCAGGCCCTCCTGGAAACGGTGGACCGGTATGAGCTGGACCTGATTGTCCTGGCCGGATTTCTGGTAAAGGTTCCGGAGATTATGATTGAGAAATACCGGAACCGGATTATCAACATCCACCCCTCCCTGATTCCCTCCTTCTGCGGAGTGGGATATTATGGGCTGAAGGTCCATGAGGCGGCCCTGAAGCGGGGGGTGAAGCTGACGGGAGCTACGGTGCATTTTGTGGACGAGGGTATGGACTCCGGCCCCATCCTGCTGCAGAAGGCGGTGGAGGTGCTGCCGGGGGATACGCCGGAGAGTTTGCAGAAACGGGTGATGGAGCAGGCGGAATGGCAGCTGCTGCCCCAGGCCATTGACATGATTGCGAATGGGAGGATTTCATAGATGAAGGTACTGGTAATCGGCGGCGGCGGCCGGGAACACGCGATTTGCTGGAAATTGGCGAAAAGCCCGAAAGTGACGGAGCTTGTCTGCGCCCCGGGAAATGCGGGAATCGCGGAAGTGGCCAGGTGCGTGGACATCGGCGTGATGGATTTTGAGAAAATGGCGGATTTTGCTCAGAAGGAGGCCTTTGACCTGGTGGTCGTCGGGCCGGACGACCCTTTGGCTGCCGGAATTGTGGATGTGCTGGAGGAGGGAGGCCTTCGGGTATTCGGCCCCAGAAAGAACGCGGCAATCCTGGAGGGCTCCAAGGCCTTTTCCAAGGACCTGATGAAGAAGTACGGGATTCCCACAGCGGCCTATGAGACCTTTGACAGCCCCGAGGCGGCTCTTGCTTACCTGGAAACCGCCAAGATTCCGGTGGTGTTAAAGGCCGACGGACTGGCCCTGGGGAAAGGGGTTCTCATCTGCAATACCAGGGAGGAGGCCCGGGAGGGCGTGAAAACCCTGATGATGGACAAGCAGTTCGGCCATGCCGGGGACCGGATTGTGGCGGAGGAGTTTCTGACCGGCCGGGAGGTTTCCGTGCTCGCCTTTGTGGACGGGAAAACCTTCCGGGTGATGACCTCAGCCCAGGACCACAAGCGGGCCAAGGACGGAGACCAGGGACTGAATACCGGCGGGATGGGAACCTTCTCCCCCAGCCCCTTCTACACGGAGGAGATTGACCGGTTCTGCCGGGAGCACATCTACCAGCCTACGGTGGATGCCATGAGAGCGGAGGGCCGGGAGTTTAAGGGAATCATTTTCTTCGGTCTGATGCTCACCGAAGACGGCCCCAAGGTTTTGGAGTACAACGCCCGCTTCGGCGACCCGGAGACCCAGGTGGTGCTGCCGCGG
>URFM01000033.1 GCA_900547035.1 uncultured Clostridium sp.
GATACTCTGGTGAGGAATCCATGTTTGTGACAACAAATGTGTACATGTAAACCATTTGGTTTTCCGGCTTTTCAACCTTGCATACCACACGCCTTTCATAAGGCCATGAACTCGCTCTATACATGAATTCGCCATAGGCTACTGCATAATCGACTTTATTATTTTTGGTGATCTCATCAAGCTCATCCACAAGATAGGATGCTTTTTTGCGGAGAATGCCATTCTCCTTCAGCCGGATCACATAGCTTGTGCCGTTTTCCTCACACTGCTTATAAAGATCAGGTGTAGCGAAACCGCTGTCACCACGAAGCAGAATACGGATCGCCGGATAATCATTCAGGTATTCATCAAGTATCGGCTGCAGGAAGTCAACCACTCCGGTACAGGAATACTCGGTTCCATCACGAAGCTGGATTTTTACCAGATCTCCGGTCATTCCATCATAACAGACAAGTGGATGGTATCCATTGCTTTGATAATGAAAGTTAAAGGCTCTGCCTTCCTGTTTGCCGTATGCATCAAGAAGAGTGGAATCCAGATCCAGAATAACAGCCTGTGGCATCTGAATACGATAAACTCTCTTTCGGAGTATTCTGCCAATCATAAGTAACTGATTTAAGGTATCTTCATCCATACGGTTAAAGAATCTTGATAGTGTAGGCTGTGATGCAAGGGTGTCTTTTTCAAGTACAGACTTGAATACAGGATCATTTGTAAGTTCATCGGAAGTATCATCTTCGAAGTAGCCTGCAATGATCATATATATCATCTGGAGCAGGTTTTTCTGATCTGTATGATATCTGAATAATGCAGAATCGTTGGTCTTGAAAACTTTGCCTAAAAGATTATCAATACCAAGTTTGCTTACGAATTCTTTGATAAGAAGCAATCCTGCATCGGAGGATAAATCTCCTCCATCAAAATTTATTTTAATTTGTCTATTGCTTTCTAGTGATAAGGTGTTTACAATACTCATAAAGGGCTCCTTTGTTGGTATTTATTTTGATTAGACACCTTAATTTTACCACAAATGGATGCTCTTTTTTCATTCACTTGATAGGTGAAAAGCAATATTCAGTTAAAATACAGTAACTATGTGGCTTTCAGCCACATTCGTGGCAAAGTCGTGAATAATTCAGGTTTAGAATACATGAGATTTGGGTGGATGTAAAGTGCTGGCGCATGCTGACCGTCCAAGAAGATGTGTCCTCTTAAACCGTTGCAATAAACGATAAAAATATACTTGACTTAAAGTTAACTTGAAGGTTTAAAATATGCTTGAAGAGAGGAGGAACACAAATGATTTATAAGGAATTTCAGGATTTGAAACTTTCCGCTCTGGGCATGGGCGCTATGCGTCTTCCGGTAATGGACGGGGACGATGGCAGGATTGATGAGCAGGCTGCTTTTGATATGGTGGATTACGCTTTTGAACAGGGCATAAACTATTATGATACAGCCTGGGGATACCACAACGGACAGTCGGAGCTGGTGATGGGGCGGGCTCTAAAGCGTTATCCCAGGGAGAAGTTCTATCTGGCCACAAAGTTTCCCGGCTATGACCTGGCAAATATGGACAAGGTGAAAGAAATTTTTGAAAAGCAGCTGGAGAAATGCCAGGTGGAGTACTTTGACTTCTACCTGTTCCATAACGTGTGCGAGATGAACATCGACGCTTATCTGGATGAAAAGTACGGGATTTTCGATTACCTGGTGAAGCAGAAAAAGGCAGGGAGAATCCGCCATCTGGGCTTTTCCGCTCACGGAAGCTACGAAGTGATGGAACGTTTCTTAAAGGCTTACGGGCAGGAGATGGAGTTCTGCCAGATTCAGCTCAACTACATGGACTGGGAATTCCAGGACGCGAAGAAAAAGGCAGAGCTTTTAAGCCGGTATCATTTGCCGGTATGGGTAATGGAGCCTTTAAGAGGCGGGCGCCTGGCAAAGCTTTCCCAGGAAGATGAGGAGAAACTGAAAGCTCTCCGCCCTGATGAGACGATTCCGGCCTGGGCCTTCCGTTTCCTCCAGTCCATCCCCCAGGTGACCATGGTTCTTTCCGGCATGTCCAATATGGAGCAGTTGAAAGAGAATATCCGTACCTTCCAGGAGGAAAAGCCTTTGACGGATCAGGAGAAGAAGGAGCTTCTGGAAATAGCGGATCAGATTGTGAAGAAGAGCGGAGTACCCTGTACGGCTTGTCATTACTGCGTCAGTCATTGCCCGCAGGGGCTGGATATTCCCCGACTTTTAGCTCTTTACAATGAGCACCGGGTAACAGGAGGCGGTTTTATCGCGCCTATGGCTTTGTCTGCCCTGCCGGAAGATCAACGTCCCGGAGCCTGCATCGGCTGCAGAAGCTGCGAGGCAGTCTGTCCCCAGCAGATTCATGTGTCCGAAGTGATGGCGGACTTTAACGCGAGACTTTAACTATAGGTAACCGTTCGGGACGTCCGGAACAGTTATAACAGTACATAAAATCAGGGAGAATTATATGGAGTACCGTAAATTGCCAGGAGGATCTGAGAAAATCAGCATTCTGGGCCTTGGAAACAGCTCTCTGGGTCAGGCAGGGGAGAAAGAAGCCCAGGTTGCCGGGATCAGGTATATTTTCAGGTTCATTTCGGCGCGGATTATCACACCGGAACCTATGGCTGGACCCTGAACCTGGAGAAGATTAAGCGTTCCATCGACTGGCAGCTGAAGAATCTGAAAACCGATTATATTGATATTGGTTTTATCCACTGCATTGATGAAATCGCGGATTTGGAGAAAGTGATTTCCTCCGGGGTTCTGGAATACATAAAAACGCTGAAGGAACAGGGCGTGGTCCGTCACATCGGCATGTCCTCCCATTCACCGGAAACGGTTCAGAGGGTCCTGGACTTAGGGCTCATTGAAATGCTGATGTTCTCCATCAATCCGGGATACGACTACCGGAAGGGGGAGTACGCCATCGGCAGTGTGGATGAGCGGATGGAACTTTACCGAAGATGCGAGAAGGAGGGAGTCGGAATCTCCGTGATGAAGGCTTTCAGCGGCGGTCAGCTGCTGGATGCAAAAACCTCTCCTTTTAAAAAGGCCCTGACCCGGTATCAGTGCATCCAATACGCCCTGGATAAGCCGGGCGTGGTGACGGTTCTTCCTGGAGTGAGAAACCGGGAGGATTTGAGGGATTTGCTCGGATTCTTTGACGCTTCCCCCGAGGAGCGGGACTATTCCGTTCTGGGAACCTTCACCCCTCAGGAAGCGGAGGGAATCTGCGTTTACTGCAATCACTGCCAGCCCTGTCCGGGAGGGCTGGACGTGGGGCTGATTAACAAATATTATGACTTGTCCCGGGCGGGAGATGAGCTGGCCAAAGACCATTATGCCCATCTGGAAAAGAAGGCGGGAGACTGCATTCAGTGCGGCCACTGCGACCGCCGCTGCCCCTTCCATGTGAAACAGACGGAACGGATGAGGAAAATTCAGGAATATTTCGGGTGATCCCACAGGACAAAAAAGCGGTATTAGCCGCGGCAGCAAGGTCCGCCGGACCCGGCAGCATTTGCCGGGCGGCGGATTTTTTTCGTTAGTTCATTGTCAATTAAAAAGAAATAGTGTATACTTGGATGGAATAAATGAAGAAAAGGACGGATGCTTTTGGAACTTCTTTTGATACGAATTGCGGTGATCATTGCCTCATGGTCTGTGGGTATGGTCGTTTTAAATAAGATATTTACGGTAATATTAAAACGCAACGAACAGATTCATATTAAATTTCTGCGAAGCATGTCGAAGGTGCTTTTAACCATCATCGCCTGCATCTGGCTCAGCAGTCTTTTTACCACCACCAAGGCCCTGAGCACCACCTTGCTTACAAGTTCTTCCCTTCTGGTGGCAGTGGTCGGCTTTGCCGCCCAGCAGGTTCTGGCAGATGTCATCAGCGGCGTCATGCTCAGCTGGTCCAGGCCCTTTAACCTGGGGGAAAAGGTGGTTATCAGCAGTTTGGGGATTTCCGGTATTGTGGAGGATATGACGGTCCGTCATACGGTAATCCGCACCTACTGCAACAGCCGCATGATTATTCCCAACAGCGTAATAAACAAAGCCATTGTGGAAAACAGCAATTACAACAACAATTATATCGGAAACTATATGGAGGTTCCCGTCAGCTACAAGAGCGATTTGGAGGAGGCCATCCGGATTATGACCCGGATTGTGGAAGAACACCCGTTGGTGATTGATACAAGGGCAGACCAGACAAAAGGCAGTAAGGTAACGGTAGCGGTAAAGGAATTGGGACCTACGGGAGCTGTTTTAAAATGTACGGTGTGGACCAAGGATATCGACGACAACTTTACCGCCTGCAGCGATATCCGCCGTCAAATTAAGAAGGAATTTGACGAGGGCGGCATTGAGATGTATCAGCCCATTTTGCCTGGAAACGGAGGAGCGCAGAAATAAATCTACTTCTCCTTTTCAAACGTGAACCAGTATGATATAATGATGAAAGGCGTCAAAAGGTGCGTTGACGCGTTTGGATGAAATGAAATCATAGCAAGGGAGATTTTCCACATATGAATTTAAAACGAGTATTTTTAAAATTAAGCGGGGAGGCCCTGGCAGGAGAGAAGCACACCGGTTTTGACGAGGACACAGTACAGGAGGTGGCCCGCCAGGTGAAGGAGTCGGTGGATGCCGGCGTTCAGGTAGGCATCGTCATCGGCGGCGGTAACTTCTGGAGGGGACGTACCAGCCAGGCTATGGACCGCACCAAGGCGGATCAAATCGGCATGCTGGCTACGGTGATGAACTGCATTTATGTTTCAGAGATATTTCGCAGCGAAGGTATGAAGACGGAGATTTTCACCCCCTTTGTGTGCGGTTCCATGACGGAACTTTTTTCCAAGGACAAGGCAAACGCCAGCTTCCGGGAGGGGAAAGTGGTCTTTTTTGCCGGCGGTACCGGTCATCCCTATTTCTCCACCGATACGGGAATCGCTTTGCGGGCCATTGAGATGGAGGCGGACTGCATCCTTTTGGCCAAAGCCATTGATGGAGTCTATGACAGTGATCCAAAGCTGAACCCTGAGGCGAAAAAGTATGATACCATCTCCATTCAGGAAGTGATTGATAAGCAGCTGGCTGTGGTGGATTTGACTGCATCGATCATGTGCATGGAACATAAGATGCCTATGGCGGTATTTAGTTTAAATGAGCCGGGCGGCATTGCCAATGCCATGCAGGGCAGAATCAACGGCACGATTGTGACCGCGTAATTTCAGAAAAATCCTATGGTTTTAGGCCATAGAAACAGGAGGACCAATATGGACGAATTAAAGAAATATGAGGACAAGATGAATAAGACCCTGGAGGTATTGAAAGAGGATTTCGGCACCATCCGGGCGGGCCGCGCCAATCCCCATGTGCTGGACAAGATTAAGGTGGATTACTATGGAAGCCCGACGCCTATCCAGCAGGTGGGAAATGTTTCCGTACCCGAGGCGAGAATGATTGTCATTCAGCCCTGGGATAAGAGTATGCTGAAAGCTGTGGAAAAAGCGATTCTTACTTCTGAGCTGGGGATCAATCCTACCAACGACGGGAGTGTGATCCGTCTGGTATTTCCGGAGCTGACGGAGGATCGAAGAAAAGAGTTGTCCAAAGAGGTCAAGAAAAAGGGTGATCAGGCCAAGGTAGCTATCCGCAATATCCGCCGGGACGCCAACGAAGCATTTAAGAAGATGGAAAAGGGCGGGGAGATGTCAGAGGATGATTTGGAACTGGCAACAAGCAAAATGCAGAAGCTGACGGATAAGATGATTGAGAAGGTAGACCAGGCGGTTGAAGTGAAAACCAAGGAGATCATGACCGTATAGTGCAAAGCAGGGGCAGGGAAGACCTGCCCTCTTTTTACGAAACGTGAGGAAAGGTGAGATGGCATTGGAGCAAAATATGGTAATTCCTGAGCATGTGGCTCTGATTTTGGATGGAAATGGACGCTGGGCCAAGAAAAGAGGGCTGCCCAGAACGATGGGACACAAGGAGGGCTGCGTGACTGTAGAAAAAACGGTTGAGATTGCGGCCCGGATGGGGATCCGTTATCTGACGGTTTACGGCTTTTCCACAGAAAACTGGAAACGGTCTTCAGAAGAGGTGGGGGCTCTAATGCAGCTGTTCCGCTACTATATGGTGCGGCTGCTAAAAATCGCTTCCGCCAACAATGTGCGCGTGAAGATGATCGGGGACAGAAGACGTTTCGCCCAGGATATTATCGATGGAATTAACCGCCTGGAACGGGAGACGAAGGACAACACAGGGCTGACCTTTGTGATTGCGGTTAACTATGGAGGCCGGGACGAGATTCGCAGGGCCGCCATGAAGCTGGCCCGGGACTGCGTGGATGGAAAAATTTCTCCGGAATCCATTGACGAGGGGATCTTTGCCTCTTATCTGGATACGGCCGGGATGCCGGACCCGGACCTTTTAATCCGCACCAGCGGGGAGCTGCGGCTGTCTAATTATCTGTTGTGGCAGCTGGCCTATACGGAAATTTATGTGACGGACTGCCTGTGGCCCGACTTTAACCAGGAGGAGCTGGAAAAGGCGATTCGGCAGTATAATAAGAGGGATCGCCGGTTCGGCGGGGTAAAATAGGAGAATCCCCAACGGAATCTGGCGAGAGTATGAAAGGAGAGCACCATGTTTACGACTCGGCTGATCAGCGGGATTATACTGGTGGCGCTGGCAATTATATTTGTGGGAAATGGGGGCGTTCTGCTCTTTGGAGTGACGGCGGCGATTTCCCTCATTGGCCTGTTTGAGCTTTACCGGGCGTTTAACATTGACGGAAAGCCGCTGGCATGGATTGGATATTTGACAGCTGTTTCCTATTACGCTATTCTCTGGTTCGAGGGCCAGCAGTATATCACTCTGATGATTATCGCTTCTCTGATGCTCCTGATGACGGTGTATGTATTTACCTTTCCTGCCTACAAGACAGAGGAGATTACAGGGGCATTTTTCGGGGTGTGTTATGTTCCGGTCATGCTCTCTTATCTGTATCAGACGAGAGAAATGGATGATGGGGCTTTTGTGGTGTGGCTGATTTTTATCAGCTCTTGGGGCTGCGATACCTGTGCCTACTGCGCAGGGATGCTTTTAGGAAAGCATAAGCTGGCTCCTGTACTGAGTCCAAAGAAATCCATCGAGGGGGCGGTCGGGGGTGTGGCGGGCGCCGCTTTGCTTGGGTTGCTTTATGGATTTGTTCTTGGAGAACATATGGATGAATTCTCTAATCCGGTGGTGGCATGCGCTCTTTCATGTGCCATTGCGGCGGTGATTTCGCAAATCGGGGATCTGGCGGCTTCGGCGATTAAGCGGAACCACAACATTAAAGATTATGGTCACCTGATTCCGGGCCATGGGGGTATTTTAGATCGCTTTGACAGTATGATTTTTACGGCTCCGGCCATTTATTTCGCTTTGACATTTCTGAAGTAGAGGAGATACTTATGAAAAAGATTGCCATAATCGGCTCTACCGGTTCCATCGGCACCCAGACCCTGGAGATTGTTCGCGCCAATGGGGATATTCAGGTTACAGCCCTGGCTGCGGGAAGAAATGTGGATCTGCTGGAGAGACAGATTCGGGAATTTTCTCCAAGGGTTGCGTGTTTGTGGGATGAAAAAAAAGCAGATGAATTAAGAGCGAGGACAGCGGATCTGCCTGTGAAAATTCTTGCAGGCATGGAAGGCCTGGTGGAGGCGGCTGCGGGGACCGACTGCGAGATTCTGGTCACGGCGGTGGTAGGGATGATCGGTATTCGCCCCACCATTGCAGCCATTGAGGCGGGCAAGGACATTGCTCTGGCAAACAAGGAAACTCTGGTGACGGCCGGCCATTTGATTATGCCTTTAGCCAGAAGAAAAAGGGTGAGAATCCTTCCGGTGGATTCGGAGCATTCCGCCATTTTTCAATGTCTCCAGGGAAACGAAGGAAACGGGATACACAAGATTCTGCTGACAGCTTCCGGAGGACCTTTCAGAGGACGTACCAGAAAGGAAATGGAAGGAGTAAGGCCGGAGGACGCTCTGAAGCATCCAAACTGGGCTATGGGAAGCAAGATTACCATTGACTCCTCTACCATGGTCAATAAGGGCCTGGAGGTGATGGAGGCCAGATGGCTCTTTGATGTGGAATTAGAACAGATTCAGGTGGTCGTTCAGCCTCAGAGCGTTATTCACTCTATGGTGGAATTTGAGGACGGGGCGGTGATGGCTCAGCTGGGAACTCCGGATATGAGGCTTCCCATCCAGTATGCCCTTTATTATCCGAAACGGCGTTTCCTTTCCGGAGAGCGATTGGATTTCCGGAAAATGGGGCAGATTACCTTTGAGGCTCCGGATCTGGAGAATTTTCAGGGGTTGGCCCTGGCGTTAAGGGCATGCCGGGAAGGGGGCAGCATGCCTACGGTCTTTAACGCGGCAAATGAACTGGCGGTGCGTCTGTTCCTGGAAAGAAAGATTTCTTATCTTTCCATTACCGATTTGATTGAGGCTTCCATGAACCGCCATGTGAAAAAGGAAACTCCGTCATTGGACGATATTCTGATGACCGAACAGGAAACATATGATTATATTAATCGGCAGTTCAGGTCCTGAACCGGCCTATAAAAACAGCAGGATTATCCTGCGGGGATGAAAGGAAGAATAGGAAGATTCATGAGTTTGATTGCGGCGGTACTGATTTTCGGACTGATTATTCTGATTCACGAATTCGGCCATTTTCTGCTGGCAAAGCTGAATGGCATCGGTGTTCTGGAATTTTCATTGGGAATGGGGCCAAGGCTGGTTAGCTTTCGAAAAGGGGAAACCAGATATTCCATTAAGGCGCTGCCTTTTGGGGGGTCCTGCATGATGCTGGGCGAGGACGAGGAGGAGATGGCGCCCAATGCCTTTGGTAATAAATCCGTTTGGGCCCGGATTTCAGTGGTGGCCGCAGGACCTGTCTTTAATTTCCTTCTGGCATGGGTGCTGTCCATGGTTCTGGTAGGGGTAACCGGATACAGCAAAACTCTGGTGGCTGGTGTGGAGGAGGGGTATCCTGCCATGGAGGCGGGAATTCAGGCCGGAGATATGGTGACAAAAATCAATGGCCGCGCCGTTCACGCTTACCGGGATATCAACTTGTATACCCTGACCCATCCGGGAGAATCTCTGGAACTGACTTATGAGCGGACAGAAGATGGGGAAAAAACTGTCTACAGGAGCGTTCTGGAACCGGTCTGGGATTCCGAGCGGGGAATGTACCGAATCGGCGTACTTTTTGACGGAACCTACTACCCGGCGGATTCACCGTTCACTCTCATGGCGCAGGGGCTTTACGAAGTGGAATTCTGCATTCGATATGTGTTTGATACCTTTTATATGATGTTTAAAGGCCTGGTGACCGTTGATGATTTGAGCGGGCCGGTTGGAATCGTGTCAGGGATTAACGCTACGGTGGAGGAGGCAGCCCCCTATGGCCTGATGACGGTTGTGTTAAGCCTGATCAGCTTGAGCATTCTGCTTAGCGCGAACCTTGGCGTTATGAACCTTCTGCCGATTCCGGCCCTGGATGGAGGAAGACTGGTATTCCTTCTTCTGGAGGTTGTGAGGGGCAAACCCATTGACAGGGAAAAGGAAGGTATGGTCCATCTGGCGGGTATGATGCTTTTAATGGCTCTGATGATTTTCGTACTATTCAATGATTTGAGAAAGTTGTTTTGAAAAGTGTGAGGGAGAGAACATGAAACGAGAACAGACCAGGAAGGTGAGGATTGGAAACCGGATAATCGGCGGAGGAAATCCCATTCTGATTCAGTCCATGTGCAATACGAAAACGGAATCGGTGGAGGATACCGTGGCGCAGATTCATGCTTTGGAGCAGGCAGGCTGCGAAATTATCCGGGTGGCGGTCCCCACCAGGGAGGCCGCAGAGGCTTTGTCCCGGATCAAAAAGGAAATTCATATTCCATTGGTGGCGGATATCCATTTTGATTACCGCCTTGCCATTGCGGCCATGGAGAATGGAGCGGATAAAATCCGCATCAATCCGGGCAATATTGGTTCTAAAGAACGTATAAAAGCGGTGGTGGACTGCGCCAGAGAGCGTCAGATTCCCATTCGGGTGGGAGTCAACAGCGGTTCTCTGGAAAAATCCCTTCTGGAGAAATACGGCGGCGTTACGGCGGAGGGCTTGGTGGAAAGCGCTTTGGGCCAGGTGGCCCTGATTGAGGAGATGGGCTATGACCAGCTGGTAATCAGCATTAAGTCTTCTGATGTAATGATGTGCGTCAGGGCTCATGAACTGATTGCCCGGCGCACGGATTACCCTCTCCATGTGGGAATTACCGAAGCGGGAACAGTGACGGCAGGCAATATTAAGTCTGCCATTGGGCTGGGGCTGATTTTAAACCAGGGAATCGGCGATACAATCCGGGTATCCCTCACCGGCGACCCGGTGGAGGAAGTGAAATCTGCCAAACTGATTTTAAAAACCCTGGGATTGCGAAAAGGGGGAATCGAGGTGGTTTCCTGTCCCACATGCGGAAGAACCTGTATTGACCTTATTGGATTGGCTGGAAAGGTAGAGAAGCTGGTGGCGGAATTTGATCAGCTGGATTTAAAACTAGCGGTTATGGGCTGTGTTGTAAACGGACCCGGGGAAGCCAGAGAGGCGGATTTAGGGATTGCGGGCGGAATGGGAGAGGGACTTCTGTTCCGAAAAGGCGAAATTTTGCGCAAAGTTCCTGAGGAGGAGCTTTTGGAAGCTTTGCGTCAGGAGCTGGTTTCTCTGGCTGAGGCCTAAAAGCCTTAGAGGACGGCTGCGTAAGAGATAGGAAGCGATTTCATGGAAAAACGGTTTTTTGATGTATTTCCGGGCTTAAATGTGGCGGAACCCTTAAAGGAGCTTTTGGAGATGGTGCAGGTGGAACGTGTTACCGCGGCCAGAGACAGAAGCTCCATCCGCATCTATTTAAAAAGTACCCGATTGATTCACAAGCATAATATTTACGATCTGGAACGGGGGATTAAGGAGCAGCTGTTTCCCGACAAACAGCTGACGATAAAGATTCAGGAGAAATACCGTTTATCAGATCAGTACACCCCCAAAAAGCTTCTGGAGCTTTACAGGGACAGCCTTCTTCTGGAGCTGAAAAACTACAGCATTGTGGAGTACAACATGTTCCGTAAGGCCAACATCACCTTTGAGGGTCAGGACAAAATGGATATGACCATCGAGGACACCATGGTAAACCGGGACCGGGTAGGGGAACTGAAGCGGGTACTGGAGAAGGTGTTTGGAGAGCGATGCGGCCTGCCGGTGGAGATTACCTGGCGTTATGTACCGCCTACGGGCGGCGAGATGAGAAAAAAGATGCAGCTGCGGATGGAGGAGGAAGCACGCCAGATTTACTGGAGAAACCACGGGGGAGAGCCGGGAGCGGAAAATGGATACAGTGCTCCGAAGAGTTCGGGAAGGCCGGCTTTGGAAGGAGCCGGAGGGACGGATGGATTTTTTGCTCCTTCCGGAACTTTTGCAGCCGATTCGGCGCCCTGGGACAGCCAAGCGCCTGTGCCAGAAGCAGCGCTGCCAGGAAATGGAACTGTTTCGGCAGAAAAGAAGGACAAGGCCTTGAAGGATCAGGGCGGTCTGACGCGGGGAAAGGCTCAGGAAGGAAGTTTAAGCCGGGGCCGGAAGAAAGAAGGCTGGGGAAAGAACAGCCGTTTCGGGGAGGAAAAATCCTATTCTCTGAAGCGCTCTGATAATCCGGATGTGCTCTATGGCCGTGATTTTGATGACGACTTTATCCCGATTGATGCCATTGAAGGGGAGATGGGAGAAGTCACCCTGAGAGGCAAAATTCTGACCAGCGAGAGCCGGGAGCTGCGCAGCGGAAAGTTTATTCTTACCTTTGATGTGACGGATTTTACTGATACTATTACCGTGAAAATGTTTGTGCGTCCGGAACTTTTCGACGAGGTGAAGGCGGTGCTGCCAGTGGGAAGCTTCATCCGAATTAAGGGAGTGACCACCATCGACCGGTTTGACGGGGAGCTGACTCTGGGTTCTATCTTGGGAATTAAGAAGGCGGAGGATTTCACTTCCAAGCGGATGGACAACAGCCTGGAAAAGCGGGTGGAGCTTCACTGCCACACAAAGATGAGCGATATGGACGGTGTATCCGAGGTAAAGGATATCATCAAGCGGGCCAAGAAATGGGGAATGTCCGCGATTGCCGTGACGGACCATGGCTGCGTTCAGGCCTTCCCGGATGCTAACCATGCCCTGGATAAGGGGGATGCCTTTAAGGTTCTCTACGGAGTGGAGGGATACCTGGTAGATGATACCAAGCAGCTGGTGGAAAATTCCAGAAACCAGAGCTTTGGAGATACCTTTGTGGTTTTTGATATTGAGACCACAGGCTTTAGCCCGGAGAAAAACCGGATCATTGAAATCGGAGCGGTGAGAGTGGAGGATGGAACGATTACGGATCGGTTTTCCACGTTCATAAATCCGGATGTTCCCATTCCCTTTGAGATTGAAAAACTGACGGGAATCAACGATGCAATGGTGCTTCCGTACCCAAAAATCGATGTAATTTTACCTCAATTTTTGGATTTTGTGGGGGATGCGGTCCTTGTAGCCCACAATGCGTCCTTCGATGTGGGATTTATTGACCACTATGCGAAAAAAATGGGATTGGATTTTGCTCCTACGGTTCTGGACACGGTGGCCATGGCCAGGGTCCTTTTGCCAAATTTGAACCGGTACAAGCTGGACACAGTAGCCAAGGCCCTGAACATTTCCCTGGAGAACCATCACCGGGCCGTGGACGATGCGGGCTGTACGGCGGAGATTTTCGCCGCCTTTGTGAAAATGTTCCGGGAGCGGGATGTGGAAACCCTGGACCAGTTAAACGCTTTAAAGACCATGGACGAGGAGACCATCAAGAAGCTGCCCACCTACCATGTGATTATCCTGGCTAAAAACGATGTGGGTCGGATTAACCTTTACCGTCTGGTGAGCCTGTCCCATCTGACCTACTACGCCAGACGGCCCAGAATCCCCAAAAGCGTGCTGAACCAGTACCGGGAAGGCCTCATTATCGGCTCCGCCTGTGAGGCGGGAGAGCTGTACCAGGCTCTGCTGCGGGGAGCTCCGGATTCAGAAATTGCCAGACTGGTTCGGTTTTACGACTATCTGGAAATTCAGCCCATCGGCAATAACGCTTTTATGCTGAGGGATGAAAAAAGTACGGTGAAGACAGAGGAGGAACTGAGGGATCTGAACCGGAAAATCGTAAAACTGGGGGAGCAGTTCGGCAAGCTGGTCTGCGCTACCTGCGACGTCCATTTCCTGGATCCCCAGGATGAAATTTACCGCCGGATTATTATGGCGGGCCAGGGTTTTAAGGATGCGGACGAGCAGGCTCCGCTTTTTCTTCGCACCACCGAGGAGATGTTAAAGGAGTTTGAGTATCTGGGACCGGATAAAGCCTATGAGGTGGTGGTTACGAATACCCGGAAGGTGGCGGACATGTGCGAGAAAATTGCCCCGGTACGGCCGGATAAGTGTCCTCCGGTAATTCCGGATTCGGACAAGACGCTGACAAAGATCTGTTACGACCGGGCCCATGAGATGTACGGGGAGGAACTTCCTCAGATCGTAGTAGACCGGCTGGAGCGGGAGCTTCATTCTATTATTACCAATGGATTCGCGGTAATGTACATCATCGCCCAGAAGCTGGTGTGGAAATCCAATGAGGACGGCTATCTGGTAGGATCCAGAGGCTCCGTCGGTTCCTCCTTTGTGGCTACCATGGCGGGAATTACGGAGGTAAATCCCTTAAGCCCCCACTATCACTGCCCCAAGTGCCGCTACTATGATTTCGACTCTCCGGAGGTGAAGGCATTTTCCGGCATGGCGGGCTGCGATATGCCGGATAAGAAATGCCCGGTCTGCGGTACGCTCCTGGAAAAGGACGGATTTGATATTCCATTTGAAACTTTCCTCGGATTTAAGGGGGACAAGGAGCCGGATATTGACCTGAACTTTTCCGGAGAATACCAGAGTAAGGCCCACGACTACACGGAGGTTATCTTCGGCAAGGGCCAGACCTTCCGGGCAGGGACCATCGGCACCCTGGCGGACAAGACGGCCTTCGGCTATGTGAAAAAATATTATGAGGAACGGGGAAGCCGAAAGCGCAACTGCGAGATCAACCGCATCGTTCAGGGCTGCGTGGGAGTGCGGCGGACTACGGGACAGCATCCGGGGGGCATCATCGTGCTTCCCCTGGGAGAGGAGATCTACTCCTTTACTCCGGTACAGCACCCGGCCAACGATATGACCACCTCCACCATTACCACCCATTTTGACTATCACTCCATTGACCACAACCTGCTGAAGCTGGACATTCTGGGACACGATGATCCCACCATGATCCGAATGCTTCAGGATCTGACTGGGATTGATCCGGTTCACGACATCCCTCTGGACAGCAAGGAGGTTATGAGCCTGTTCCAGAATACGGAAGCCCTTGGGATTCAGCCGGAGGATATCGGCGGCTGCCCCCTGGGAGCTCTGGGAGTGCCGGAGTTTGGTACGGACTTTGCAATGCAGATGCTTCTTGACACCAAGCCCAAATACTTTTCCGACCTGGTGCGGATTGCCGGCCTGGCCCACGGCACGGATGTGTGGCTGGGAAATGCCCAGACCCTGATTCAGGAGGGAAAGGCAACCATTCAGACAGCCATCTGTACCCGTGACGACATTATGATCTATCTGATTTCCAAGGGGCTGGACGAGGGACTGTCCTTCACCATCATGGAGAGTGTACGAAAGGGCAAGGGACTGAAACCCGAGTGGGTGACGGAGATGGAAGCACATAGGGTGCCGGACTGGTATATCTGGTCCTGCAAGAAGATCAAATATATGTTCCCCAAAGCCCATGCGGCGGCCTACGTTATGATGGCCTGGCGCATTGCCTACTGCAAGATCTTCTATCCCCTTGCGTACTACGCGGCCTTCTTCAGCATCCGCGCCAGCGCCTTTTCCTACGAAATCATGTGCCAGGGGCGGGACAAGCTGGAATACTACCTGGCAGATTACAAGAAACGGGCCGATACCCTGTCGAAAAAGGAGCAGGATACCCTCCGGGATATGCGGATTGTCCAGGAAATGTACGCCAGAGGATTTGAGTTTATGCCCCTGGATATTTACCGGGCAAAAGCAAGAGATTTTCAGATTATCGACGGGAAGCTGATGCCATCCCTAAGCAGCATCGACGGACTGGGGGAGAAGGCCGCGGAGGCTGTGGTGGACGCGGTGAAGGACGGCCCCTTTTTGTCCAGAGAGGATTTCAGCAACCGGACGAAAGTCAACGGCACGATCTGCGGTCTGATGGCAGATTTAGGACTTTTAAAGGATTTGCCCCAGTCCAATCAGCTGTCGCTGTTTGACCTGTAATTAGCCATGCAGAAACCCGGGGCGAAAGCCCCCGGACGAGCTGGCTCAGAGAGGGGGATTTTGCCCCGTGTTTCTATAGGGCGGACGCCCGGTACAAAAAGAGAATGAGAGGTTTTATGACATGGAAAGGGAAAAATTTTCATCCAGATTGGGATTTATCCTGATTTCGGCAGGCTGCGCCATCGGCCTCGGAAATGTATGGCGGTTCCCCTATATTGTAGGGGCCTACGGAGGAGCGGCCTTCGTGCTGGTCTATATTCTGTTTTTGCTGGCTCTGGGGCTTCCCATCGTGGTGATGGAGTTTGCCGTGGGAAGAGCCAGCCGCAAGAGCGCGGCCCTGTCCTTTGATGTGCTGGAGCCGGAGGGTTCCAAGTGGCACCTGGCAAAAATTATTGCCATCGCGGGAAACTATATTCTGATGATGTTCTATACCACGGTGGCCGGATGGATGCTTTTATATTTCTTTAAAATGGCCAAAGGCGATTTTGTGGGCCTGGACGCGGCCGGTGTGGGGCAGGAGTTCAACGCTCTCATGGACCAGCCTGGCCTTATGACGCTGTTCATGGTCATTACGGTGGTGATCTGTTTTGCTATCTGCATGATGGGCCTTCAGGATGGCGTGGAGCGGATTACCAAGGTGATGATGATTTGCCTGTTCCTGCTGCTGATCGTGTTGGCGGTGAATTCCGTTCTGCTGGAGGGAGGCGCAGAGGGGCTGAGCTTCTACTTAAAGCCGGATTTCGGGAAAATGACGGAAGCGGGGCTGGGAGAATCCCTCTACGCCGCCATGGGTCAATCCTTCTTTACCTTGAGCATCGGCATCGGCGCTCTGGCGATTTTCGGAAGCTACATCGGCAAGGAGCGGAGGCTGACGGGAGAGGCTATTAATGTTCTGATTCTGGATACCTGCGTGGCCTTTATGTCGGGACTGATTATCTTTCCGGCCTGCTCCGCTTACGGCATCGAGTCCACCTCCGGCCCCTCCCTGGTGTTTATCACCCTGCCGAATGTGTTTAACCATATGCCCCTGGGCCGGTTCTGGGGAGCGCTGTTCTTCATTTTTATGACCTTTGCGGCCTATTCCACGGTCATCGCCGTGTTCCAGAACATGATTTCTTTTGCCACGGACCTGACGGGCTGCTCCATCAAGAAGGCGGCCTGGGTGAACATTGTGGTGGTGATTGTGCTCTCGCTTCCCTGTGTTCTGGGCTTCAATGTGCTCAGCGGCTTTGCGCCCTTCGGGGATGGAAGCACCATTATGGATTTGGAAGATTTCCTGACCAGTAATACCCTTCTTCCTATTGGAAGCCTGATTTATCTGCTGTTCTGCACCAGCCGCTACGGGTGGGGATTTAAGAAATTCATGGCGGAGGCCAACGAGGGGACGGGAATTAAGTTCCCGGCCTGGGCCAGAGTTTATGTGACCTATGTGCTGCCGGTGATTATGATTGTGCTGTTTGCGGCAGGATATTGGTCGAAATTTGTGGGATAAACAAAAAGAAAAAGCAGGCAGGGGGTGGGCCTATGACGCTGCTGCAGCTGAAATATTTCTGTACGGCCTGCGAGCTGTCCAGCATTACGAAAGCGGCGGAAAAATTGTTTGTAACACAGCCTACGGTCAGTACCGCCATCCGGGAGCTGGAGCAGGAATTTCAAATTCGCCTCCTGAACCGGAGGAGTAAGGGAATGGCCCTGACAGATGAGGGGATGGCATTCTACCGGGAAGCGTGCGCGCTGCTTCAAAGGGTAAATGATTTTGAAAATCAGATTCGTTTCATGGCAGAGCAGAAACGGTATATCCGCCTTGGCCTGACAAAAGCGTCCGGGGCAAGCGTTTACCAGGAGTATTTTGCTTTTGGGGTGGAGCATCATCCGGAGCTTAACATTGTGGTGCGGTTTGGAGCGTCAGAGGAACTTCTCCCCAGATTAAGGGAT
This sequence comes from uncultured Clostridium sp., assembly GCA_900547035.1. Classification (GTDB taxonomy): domain Bacteria; phylum Bacillota; class Clostridia; order Lachnospirales; family Lachnospiraceae; genus Enterocloster; species Enterocloster excrementigallinarum. The sequence goes on from URFM01000033.1 coordinate 17,434, forward strand.
GGCAAACTGGATGTGATTATCGTCCCGCGGCAGGAAGAAGACGAGATGGATGAGTTCCGGAAAGCGGAGCTGTGCAGAATGGGAATGTGGTATTGCGTATCCGCCGCCCACCCTCTGGCAAAAGAGAAGGAATTGGATGTTTCCATGGTCCTCCATGAGAAGATGGTGTCCACTCTGAACGATAACAATAAAATGAAGGTGATGGAACGGCTGTTTGAGCCCTACGGAGTGAAGCCTGCGGTCATCCAGCGCTACGAGCAAATCAGCATGGCGCTGAGCATGATCCAGGCAAATGTGGCCACCGGATACTTTCCGGAGGGAGCGGTGCGAAATTACAGTGGAATTGTGGGAAAGCCCCTGCGGGAGGAACCTCTCGTTCCTATTTATCTGGTATGGACCGATGAGGGATGGCGGCGGGAAGAAGTCCGTACCTTGATTCATTATATTAGAAAATTTTATATGGACCGATAAAAGAACAGGCGTTCTGATGATGAGGATTTTCATTATCAGGACGCTTTTTTGCTGCGGGCTTCCGGGCCTGACCTCGGAATGATTATATAAAAAATTTTTATGTTTTGAAATATTTGTTAATTTTACTTATCAGACAGAACAGGGTAAGATTGATTTTACAACAACACAAGGAGGGGAAACAATGAACGAATTGGAACGGGTCCGCAGCCAGGCCGTAGGCCAGGAGGTGGACCAGGAACTGATGGAGCGGTATCCGGTACAGAGTCAGGAAAAGATGGAGTTTCCGACCAGGTATGGAACGGTAACCGCTTATGTGTACCGGCCTTTTTCAGAACAGGAGAAGCTGCCGGTGCTGATTAATTTCCATGGCGGGGGATTTGTCAAAGGCTACAGGGGAAGGGATTTTGGGTTTTCCAGAATCCTGGCGGTCAACGGGCAGTGCCTGGTGGTGGATGTGGACTACAAGATTGCTCCGGAGTACAAATATCCCTACGCGGTGGAGGAGGGGTACGACCTGGTGCGCCACATACAGGAAAAGGCGGACAGCCTGGGCGGAGATTCCGGACGCATCGTCCTTTCCGGAGAGAGCGCCGGGGCGAATATGATTACGGCCATTCTTTTTATGCTGAAGAAGGCCGGAAATCCCATGCCCCTGGGAGCGGTCAGCTGCTATCCTCCCTATGATTTGTATACGGACGCGGGGGAGAAGCCTGGAGCCGGCCAGGAGCCGGAGCGCGTGAAAAACGCCAGACTGTACAATGACTGGTATGTGGAACCGGAGCGTCGGAAAGAAATCTGCGCCTCGCCGGTCTGTGCCTCCAAAGAAGAACTGACAGATCTGCCGCCCTTTACTATTCTGGCGGCGGAACATGATACGCTGTGCCAGGAAGCCCTGGAGTTTGCCCGAAAGCTGGTGGAAGCGGGGGTAACTGTGACGGCGAAAAAAATAAAAGGGGCCAGGCATGGATTCCTGGTCCGCAGGACAGAAGGGTACTTGGAGGGGGAGGCGCTGTTTTTCAGTGCCCTGAAAACCTATTTTTCGGATTTCGGTAAGGGGGAACGCAAATGAGCCAGCTGACAATTTGTCTGATTATATTTGTACTGACGGTGATTGGGTACTGCAGCGGAAAATTCAGCCTCGGTACCTTTGGAATTACCGCTTTAATCGCTTTTACCCTGACGGGATGTCTGAGTCCCGAACAGGCACTGTCCTGTTTCAGCGACGACAATGTAATCATGATTGGCGCAATGTGTATTGTAGCGGAGGGATTTAACCGGACGAAATACTGCCGGATGATTACGGAGGCTATCGCCAGGGCCGCGAAAGGAAGTCTGGTCCGGACGATGGCAGGTTACGTATTAATCAGTATTCTGTTAAGCCAGATGATCCAGAGTCCTGCGGTTGTATTCGGGATTGTAGCTCCTATGCTGAGGTCCTCAGCGGAGGCGCTGGGAGTTAAGCCTAGCAAGGTAATGTTTGGCGTGGGCGCCGCGGCGGTTGTTACCTGCTGCATTCTTCCTATCGGACAGGGTGCCACGGTGGCGGCAGAGCTGAACGGGTATTTGAGCAATTACGGCTATACGGATTATGTGGTTCAGCTGACGGACGGTATGCTTGGACGATTCCCGATGCTGTTTATAGCTTTTATATTTTGCGTATTTATCGCGCCCCGGCTTTCGCCGGCTGAACCGGTGGTGGAGGTTGACTATACCATGAAGAAGGGGGCGGAGAACAGGCCCCTTACCAATCTGCAGAATATCGCAGGACTTATGGCCTTTGTGCTGACGGCGGCGGCTCTGATGTTCTCTGGACAGCTGGGGCTGGAAAGCTGGCAGTGTACGATTATGGGCGCGCTGGCGATGATTTTCTTCGGCGTGCTGAAGCCCAAGGAGGCGGGAAAGGCCCTTCCCATTGGCATGCTGATGCTGATTGTCGGGTCCAACGGTATTTCCAATGCCTTAAGTTCCACAGGCGCCGGAGAATTGATCGGCAGCCATATCGGAAGGCTGGTGAATGCGGTGAACGGCAATTCTTATATTGTAGGATTGATTTTCTTCATCGTTCCGTTCATCCAGACCCAGTTTATGTCCAACCGTGGAACCATGCTGATTTACCATCCCATTGCCACCTGCGCTGCCACGGGAAGCAATCCGATCGGGCTGATGATTCTGATTCAGTCTGCCTGCCTTTCCGCATATATGACGCCCAGCGCCACCTCCGCGATTCCCTATATCATGGGATACGGCGGGTATGACCAGAAAACCATGATTAAGATTTCCTGGCCCCTGTCGCTGATGTGCTGTATCGTATCGGTGCTTTGGATTATGACGGTATTTCCGCTTCAATAAGGTGTTGTACCGCCGTCTTTTGGGATATCCGAAAGACGGCGGATTCCCTATGTAGACAGAAAAACAGAAAACAGGTATAATAGGGGCACCTGGCCGGGCAGTTTGTTCGGCTCGAGCTTTGGTTGACGAGGAGGGAGAGGTATGGAGAATCCGGATGTTCAGCAGGCGCTCATAGATACGCTGAAAAATTTTTCTGAGACGGAGGAGATGTCCGGGACAGACAGGGAAATCTATATTCTGAAGCTTAGTTTGAGATACCTGGAAGATGAACTGGCGCAGGTGAGAAAGCGTCTTGCGGAAATTGAGGAGGAGTAAAAATCGGCATCTTAAAATTATGGGACTGTTGCGCTTGCGGCGGTTTTCGGATACGGGAGGAGGCGAAATTATGACAGAACAGGAAATGCTGCAGGCGATGGAACGTATGCTGAAACCAATTTCTGCGGATTTGCAGGAGGTTAAAGGGGAAGTTCAGACTTTGAGAGACGAGGTACAAAACGTTAAGTCTCGGGTAATCAGAATGGAACTTCATCTGGAGAATGAAACGGATAAGGGAATTAAAATTATCGGAGAAGGCCATGCGGATTTTATGCGAAAGCTGGCTGAAGCGTTAAAGGTTGAAAACGAAAAAGAACTGCTTCTTCTGCGTATGAACTATCTGGAGGGCGAGATTCGGGATGTAAAAATGCGCCTTTCAAATGTTGAAAAAGCAAAAACTGCATAAAGGACTGGCACTGCCGGAAGCTGAGATAGGTTGGCTTCCGGCAGTTTTTTGCTTTAAAGTTCCAGAAGTTTTTCAAGCATAAGGAGAGCATAGTCTCTCTTTTTTGCCCTTTTTCTCAAGCCTCTTGACAAATACCCCATAGGGGTATATAATATGGCCGTAGCGTGAATGAAAGAAAAACATTCCAACATAAGGAAACACTCAGTTGGAAACAGTAATGGGATAGAAAGGCGGGTCAGGTGCATGGCGCAGGAAGAAAAAGTCTGTAATTGCCATAAAACAAAGGAAAGAAGCGAGAAGGAGTACAAGGATTTGATTCACCGGTTAAACCGTATCGAGGGACAAATCCGGGGCATCAAAGGGATGGTAGAGCGGGATGCCTACTGCACCGATATCTTGACTCAGGTGGCGGCGGTAAACGCGGCCCTCTGCAGCTTTAATAAGGTGCTGCTGGCCAACCATATCCGGACCTGCGTGGCGGAGGACATCCGCAGCGGGAAGGACGAGACCATCGACGAACTGGTGACGACCCTTCAGAAGCTGATGCGTTAAGGAGGTTGAGAAGTATGGAACAATATACGGTAACGGGAATGAGCTGCGCGGCCTGCAGCGCCCGGGTGGAGAAGGCGGTGTCCAAGGTGCCGGGGGTTTCCGCCTGCTCCGTAAGCCTTCTGACCAACTCCATGGGCGTGGAGGGTACAGCCGCGGCATCGGATATTATCGCGGCGGTGGAGGAAGCCGGATACGGCGCTTCCCTGAAAGGCGCCAAAGAAGCGGGGAGCCGCCAGGCCGCATCTGCCAGTCTGGCGGAGGCCGAGGAAGCCTTAAAGGACCATGAAACTCCTGTTTTAAAAAGAAGGCTTTTCGCCTCCCTTGGATTTTTAATCGTGCTCATGTATTTTTCCATGGGTCACATGATGTGGGGATGGCCGGTGCCCGCGTTTTTCGCGGAAAACCATGTAGCCATGGGCATCCTGCAGCTGCTTTTGACGGGAATCGTAATGGTCATCAACCAGAAATTTTTCATCAGCGGTTTTAAAAGCCTCTGGCACCGTTCTCCCAATATGGATACTCTGGTGGCCTTAGGCTCCGGCGCTTCCTTCGTGTGGAGTGTCTACGCCCTCTTTGCTATGACGGACGCCCAGGCAAAGGGCGACATGGCCGGCGTGATGACATATATGCATGAATTCTACTTTGAATCGGCGGCCATGATTCTGACGCTGATTACCGTAGGAAAAATGCTGGAGGCCAGGTCTAAGGGAAAGACCACCGACGCCTTAAAGGGGCTGATGAAGCTGGCTCCCAAGACTGCCGTGGTGATAAGAAACGGCGCAGAGACAGAGGTCCCCATCGACCAGGTGAATAAAGGAGATATCTTTGTAGTCCGCCCCGGTGAAAACATCCCGGTAGACGGCGTTGTCCTGGAGGGCAGCAGCGCGGTAAACGAGTCGGCCCTGACGGGAGAGAGCATCCCGGTGGATAAAGCGGCCGGGGACCCGGTTTCTGCCGCGACCCTCAATCAGTCCGGCTTTATCCGCTGCCAGGCTACCAGAGTAGGGGAAGATACCACCCTGTCCCAGATTATCCAGATGGTCAGCGATGCGGCGGCCACCAAGGCTCCCATCGCAAAGGTGGCGGACCGGGTTTCCGGTGTCTTCGTGCCGGCTGTGATTACCATTGCCATTGTAACGACTCTGGGCTGGCTGCTGGCAGGAGAAACCTTCGGCTTTGCCCTTGCCAGGGGCATTTCCGTTCTGGTCATCAGCTGCCCCTGCGCCTTGGGTCTGGCTACGCCGGTGGCCATCATGGTGGGAAATGGACTTGGAGCGAAAAACGGAATCCTGTTTAAGACGGCGGTTTCCCTGGAGGAAGCCGGAAAGACGGAAATTGTGGCCCTGGATAAAACAGGAACCATTACCAGCGGTGAGCCGAAGGTGACGGATCTTCTGCCGGCGGATGGAGTGAGCGGGGAAGAACTGCTGGGCCTGGCCTACGCTCTGGAACAGAAGAGCGAGCACCCTCTGGCCCGGGCAATACTGGAAAAGGCCAGAGAGGAGTCGATTTCCGCCAGAGAGGTGACGGATTTCCAGGCCCTTCCCGGAAATGGTCTGACCGCCGTCCTGGACGGAGCGGTACTCAAAGGCGGCAACAGCAAGTTTATCCAGGGAATTCCGGCGGATTTGGAGGCGAAGGCGAAAACCCTGGCGGAGGAGGGCAAGACCCCGCTGTTCTTCAGCCGGGATGACCGGATGCTGGGCATCATCGCCGTGGCGGACGTGATTAAGGAAGACAGTCCGGAAGCGGTGCGCCAGCTTCAGAATATGGGCATCCAGGTTGTGATGCTGACCGGCGACAATGAGCGCACGGCAAAGGCCATCGGACGCCAGGCGGGCGTGGACCAGGTGATTGCGGGCGTACTGCCTGATGGAAAGGAAAGCGTCATCCGCTCCCTGAAGGAAAAGGGAAAGGTGGCTATGGTGGGAGACGGAATCAACGATGCGCCGGCTCTGACCAGGGCGGATATCGGAATTGCCATCGGCGCAGGTACCGATGTGGCAATCGATGCGGCGGACATTGTGCTGATGAAGAGCCGTCTCAGCGATGTGCCTGCGGCTATCCGGCTGAGCCGGGCTACACTGCGCAATATCCATGAGAACCTGTTCTGGGCATTTTTCTACAATGTAATCGGCATTCCATTGGCGGCAGGGCTGTGGATCGGCCTGTTCGGATGGAAATTAAATCCTATGTTTGGAGCTGCCGCCATGAGCCTTTCCAGCTTCTGCGTGGTCAGCAATGCCCTGAGACTGAATTTCTTCCGGCTTTACGACGCCGGCAGAGATAAAAAGAGAAAAGCGAAAACAAAAAAGGAGGTTTCGACCATGACAAAGACGATGAATATCGAAGGAATGATGTGTGGACACTGCGAGGCCCGGGTGAAGAAGGTGCTGGAGGCCCTTCCCGGTGTTGCCGGAGCTGAGGTCAGCCATGAGAAGGGAACCGCAGTGGTAACCCTGACCGAGGCGGTGGCAGACGATGTGCTGAAGAAAGCGGTGGAGGATCAGGACTATAAGGTAACTTCCATTCAGTAAAACTCTGAGAATGAGGGGAACGCCTGAGCCGGAGAAGGCTTAAGGGTTTCCCTCTTTTCCTTTGAAAAAATTTCAAAATTTTGGTTGACAACCCAAAGGTTTTGTATTATACTACCCTAGGTATCGAGGCGTGGCTCAGTTTGGTAGAGCGCTGCGTTCGGGACGCAGAGGCCGCGTGTTCGAATCACGTCGCCTCGATGATACCTTTGGCCTGATGGTCAAGCGGCTAAGACGACGCCCTCTCACGGCGTAAACCCGGGTTCGATTCCCGGTCAGGTCACGAAGGCTTCCGCATATGCGGCAGCCTTATTTAAACGAAAAGCAGCATGCTTTGGCTGCCATTGTAGCTCAGCCGGTAGAGCACTTCACTCGTAATGAAGGGGTCGCGTGTTCGAATCACGTCAATGGCTTTTATAAAGAAACTCTATGCAAGCGGAACCACCGTTTACATAGAGTTTTTTGTTACGAGCACTTGGCGAGGTCTTTTCGAGCCTAGTACCCGGGATTGCTTACGAGTACTTAGCGTCTGGGTCATTCAATGATATGATACTGCTTCAGCGTTTCTATGAACTGCTCCTGTGTCATGGATTTAGCTTCGGCTGCGTTCTGCAATGTCAGAAATTTCTTCTGGACCAAATCGTAAAGCTGCCGGAATTCGCCTATGGGTATTCCGATGCGCTGGCCTTTTTCAATACCTTCTTTTTCGCCGTCGGCCTTCCCCTGCTCATAGGTGTTTTTCAAGTGACGTTCTTCATTATACTCATTCAGCAGCATCCCAATCACCTCCAATTGATAGGATGTTAACAAATCGGTCAAAATTCATACAGTTTTGGACATTTCTCAAGGGTGGAAGAATATAAATCCGGCTGTTTACGTTCCACTTACTATGTGCAGGTTTGGATGGTAAAGTGTTAAGAAAAAAGAATCAAAGAAAGAATTAGATAGAGATGCAGCAGAAAATTTGCAAAGATTCAAAAGTTTGATTTTTTCTAGTGTATCACGCGGGGGAGATTATGCAAGGAGAAAAACAAGCCGGCCTGTGTTAATCTGACCACAAAAACAACAAGCAATGGAAATTTCCCGAAATATCATGTATAATAGGCGGAAAACGGCACAGATGAACAGGTGGATATATTGTGGGTAAGATATACGCGAATGTAATTATCGACATTTCTCATGAAAGCGTGGACCGTGTTTTCCAATACCGGATTCCGGAACAGCTTCAGGGAACGCTGACTGTGGGACAGCAGGTCTACATCCCCTTTGGAAAGGGGAATAAGAGGCGAAAAGGATATGTGGTGGAGCTGACGGATGAGGTGGAATATGACCCGGACAAGCTGAAGGAGATTGAGGGGATTGTGCCGGGAAGCGTATCCGCTCAGTCCCAGTTAATCTGGCTGGCCTGGTGGATGAAGGAACAGTACGGCTCCACCATGAATCAGGCCCTGAAAACGGTGCTTCCCGTCAAGCAGCAGGTGAAGGAGATTCCCAAGAGGACCATCCGCCTCCTGCTGGATGAGCGTGGGCTTAAAGAGGCCATCAACCTGGCCCAAAAACGCCATTATACCCTGCGCCTGCGGATTTTAGAGGCACTGGCGGAGAATCCGGTGATTCCCTGGGAGGCGGCTTCCTCTCAGCTGGGAGCGAATATGGCGGCGCTGAAGCCGATGGAGGAGCAGGGAATCATCGCTCTGGATGAGCGGCGCAGCTACCGGAATCCCCTGGCATCCATGGAACGGTCCCTGGAGCGGCGGGCTTCCAATCAGGGAGAGGAGGAAAACGGGGCCGGAGAGAGAAACGGCTGGGAGACAAAGGTTCCGTTGAATTCCCGGCAGCAGGAAGCGGCGGACCGGATTTGGGAAGACTATATCCGGGGCAGCCGGAAAACCTGGCTGATTCACGGCATCACCGGAAGCGGAAAGACGGAAGTTTATATGGAGCTGATTGAGCGGGTGCTGGGGCAGGGGCTTCAGGTGATTGTGCTGATCCCGGAAATCTCCTTAACCTGGCAGACGGTGATGCGCTTTTACCGCCGTTTCGGGGACCGGGTTTCCGTGCTGAATTCCCGCATGTCCCAGGGTGAGCGCTACGACCAGTATGAGAGAGCCAGAACGGGAGAGATTGATATTATAATCGGTCCCAGGTCCGCCCTCTTTGCTCCTTTTGAACATTTGGGAATGATTATTATGGACGAGGAGCACGAGAACGCCTACAAAAGCGAACTTTCTCCCAGATATCACGCCAGGGAGGTGGCGGCCTGCCGGGCAAAAATCAGCGGGGCGGCGCTGATTTTAGGCTCCGCCACCCCGTCTCTGGAGTCGTACACCCGGGCCCTGAAGGGAGAATACGGACTTTGTACCCTGGACTGCCGGGCAAAAGCGGACAGTGTGCCGCCTGCGGTGGAGGTGGTGGATTTGCGCCGGGAGCTGAAGGAGGGCAATAAATCCATTTTCAGCCGCCGTCTTGCGGAGCTGATGGATGACCGGCTTGAACGGGGAGAGCAGATGATGCTGTTTATCAACCGGCGGGGATATGCCAATTTTGTCTCCTGCCGCTCCTGCGGAGAGGCGCTGCGCTGTCCCCACTGCGATGTGACCCTGACCCTGCACAAAAACGGACGGCTGATTTGTCATTACTGCGGATACAGCATCCCGATGCCGAAGCTGTGCCCGGTGTGCGGCTCCCCATACATTGCCCCTTTCGGCACCGGCACCCAGAAGATTGAGGAATTGGCCAGAAAGCAGTTCCCATCCGCCAGGATTCTCAGAATGGATTTGGATACCACTTCCAAAAAAGAAGGCCATCAGGAGATACTCTCCGCCTTCGCCAGAGGGGAAGCGGATATCCTCATCGGAACCCAGATGATTGTCAAGGGGCATGATTTCCCCAGGGTTACCCTGGTGGGAGCCCTGGCGGCGGATTTGTCGCTCTACGCGCCGGATTACCGCTGCGGGGAGCAGACCTTTGACCTGCTGGTCCAGGCGGCAGGGAGGGCAGGACGGGGCGGACGCCCGGGAACGGCGGTGATTCAGACCTATCAGCCGGACCATTACGCGGTCCGGGCGGCGGCCAGCCAGGATTACCGGGCGTTTTATGAACAGGAGATGGGATACCGCCGCCTGATGGGCTATCCGCCGGCGGTAGGGCTTTTGACCGTGCAGCTGTCCTCCCGGGACGAGCAGGTGCTTTCCCAGGAAGCGGAGCTTCTGGCAAGGCATCTGAATGAAACGGCGGCCGCCGGTGAGCCCCTGCAGCTCATCGGCCCGGTCAACGCCCCGGTTTACAAAGTTAATGATATTTATAGAAAATTTTTATATATTAAGCAGGAAAATTATGATATACTGATACAGATAAGGAAAAATACAGAAGAATATCTGAAAGAACGGGAGACGGCCCGGCTACTGTCCGTTCAGTACGATTTAACGTAACAGTCCGGGACGGCGGGGAACAAGCAGACGTTAATTAAGCCGTCCCGAACAGCTGCGATTTTACAAAAAAGGAGACTGATCAATATGGCCATTCGGCAAATCCGTACCATCGGAGATGAGATACTGACAAAGAAGTGCAAACCGGTTAAGGAGATGACCCCCAGGACCAGAGAGTTAATTGAGGACATGTATGATACCATGTACCAGGCAAACGGCGTGGGACTGGCTGCTTCCCAGGTGGGAATCTTAAAAAAGATTGTGGTGATTGATGTGGAGGACGGAAACCGCTACACGCTGATTAACCCCGAGATTCTGGAGACAAAGGGAAGCCAGACCGGATATGAAGGCTGCCTGAGCGTCCCTGGGAAAACCGGCATTGTGACCCGCCCCATGTACGCCAAGGTGCGGGCCTACAACGAGGATATGGAGCCCTACGAGCTGGAGGGCGAGGGGCTTCTGGCCAGAGCCATCTGCCATGAGTGCGCCCACCTGGACGGACAGCTGTATGTGGAGCTGGTTGAAGGGGAACTGATGGACACGGTCTCCGATGAGGAAGAAGAGGAGTAGGAGGAAATACATGCGTATCGTATTTATGGGAACCCCGGATTTTTCCGTGGCCCCCTTAAAGGCTCTGATTGAAGGGGGCCATGAAATCCTGGCGGTGGTGACCCAGCCGGATAAGCCAAAGGGCCGGGGCAAGGCGGTACAGATGACCCCGGTGAAAGAGGAGGCTCTGTCCAGAGGAATCGCGGTCTACCAGCCGGTAAAGGTAAGAGAGCCGGAATTTATCCAGGTGATGAAGGATTTAGCTCCGGATGTAATCGTTGTGGTGGCCTTTGGTCAGATTATCCCACAGGCAATCCTGGACCTGCCCCCTTATGGCTGCATCAATATCCACGCCTCCCTGCTGCCAAAGTACCGGGGAGCCGCGCCCATTCAGTGGGCGGTGATTGACGGAGAGAAGGAGACGGGCATCACCACCATGCAGATGGATGCGGGACTGGATACGGGAGCCATTCTGGAGCAGGAGCGGGTCACGCTGGCGGAAGATGAGACGGGGGGCAGCCTGTTTGATAAGCTGAGCGCTGTGGGAAGCAGCCTGATTCTTTCTACTTTAGAGAAGCTGGAAGCAGGAACCATTACCCTTAAGCCCCAGCCGTCGGAGGGCAGCACCTATGCGGGCCGTTTGACCAAGGAACTGGGGGATATCGACTGGAGCAAGGATGCGGTTTCCATTGAACGGCTGATTCGTGGACTGAATCCCTGGCCCAGCGCCTATACCAGATGGAAGGGAAAAACGGTGAAGCTGTGGGCGGCCAAGGCTCTGCCCCAGGACACCGTAAAGGAAATGGGGGAGTATGAAAAAGGAGCGTTTGGCCAGATTGTCCGCTGCGACCGGCACTGCCTGACCGTGCAGACGGGAGAGGGACTTCTGGATATCCGCGAGCTGCAGTTGGAAGGAAAAAAGCGCATGGACGTGGAGGCGTTTTTAAGAGGCTGCCCCATGGCCGTGGGCGACGTGTTTGAGAGGAGAATGATAAATTCATGATGTATCCCATGTTTTACTTTGACCCCACCTACATTCTGGTGCTGATTGGCGTGATGCTGTCCTTGGCGGCGTCCTCCAAGGTAAATTCCACCTACAGCAGATACGCCAGAGTGGGAGCCCGCTGCGGCATGACCGGGGCGGAGGCGGCCAGGCAGCTGCTAAACTCCCAGGGGATTTACGATGTAACCATCCGCCGAGTGCCCGGTCATTTGTCAGACCACTATGACCCCAGGACCAGGACGGTGAACCTTTCTGATTCCGTATATGGAGCCACCTCCATCGCAGCCATCGGGGTAGCGGCCCATGAGTGCGGCCACGCTATCCAGGATGCGGATTCCTATGCTCCCTTAAAGATTCGGGGAGCTTTGGTGCCGGTGGCGAATTTTGGAGCCACCCTGTCCTGGCCTTTAATTATCCTGGGCCTGTTTATGGGAAGCGGCTCTGTCCTGATTCAAATCGGAATCCTGATGTTCTCCTTGTCGGTACTCTTTCAGCTGGTAACGCTGCCGGTGGAGTTCAACGCTTCCAGCCGGGCGGTGCGCCTCCTGGACGAGAACGGCATTCTGGTGGGTCAGGAGGTAGGGCAGACCAGACAGGTTTTAAGCGCGGCGGCCCTTACCTATGTGGCGGCAGCGGCGGCCTCAATTCTGCAGTTGCTGCGTCTGCTGATTTTGTTTGGAAATCGTCGGGACGAGTGATGAGATTGAATGAACAGGAAGGATGCCCAAGGCAAAAAATTGTATGGCGAAGAAAATTGACAGAGGATTGGAAAACCGGGAGATTGTTCTGGATGTGCTGATGGAAGTGCTGGAGAGGGGGAACTTTGTCCATTTGGTGCTGAATCAGGCTTTGAAAAAGTACCAGTATCTGGAGAAGGCCGACCGGGCTTTTATTACCAGAGCTGCAGAGGGAACCCTGGATTATCTGATCCAAATAGATGATGTAATTAACCGATATTCCAAGACAAGTACGCAGAAGATGAAGCCGGTAATCCGCAATCTTCTGCGGCTTAGTGTTTATCAAATTCTTTATATGGACCGGGTTCCGGACAGCGCTGTCTGCAATGAGGCGGTCAAGCTGGCAATCAAGCGTCATTTTGCGGGCCTGAAGGGTTTTGTAAACGGAGTTCTCCGGGCCATTGCCCGAAATAAAGGAGAGATTGTCTTTCAGGAGCCTTGGGTGGAGCTTTCCCTGCCCAGGTGGCTTTATGAAATGTGGTCTCGCGAATATGGGGAGGAGCGGACCGCTGCTATGGCCCGGTCCTTTTTGAAAGAGGGAGTTACTACAATCCGGGTAAAACCGGAGAAAAAGCAGGAAGCGATTGAGAGTCTGAAGAAACAGGGGGCGGCGGTGGAGGAAGATTGCCTGGTTCCAGGCATTTTTTATCTGAAGGATTACGATTATCTGGAAGGCCTGGAGGCCTTTCAGAAGGGATGGCTTCAGGTTCAGGATCTCTCTTCAGCTCTGGTTGGAGCGTTGGTTCCTCCAATGGAAGACAGCCTGGTGCTGGATGTGTGTGCGGCGCCGGGAGGCAAGAGTTTACATATGGCGGAGCTTCTGAAGGGAAGCGGTCGGGTGGAAGCCCGGGACATCAGTGACCGGAAGACGGGCCTGATTGAGGAAAATGCCCGCCGGGGCGGCTTTGAAAATGTGGTCTGCCGTACCTGGGATGCCAGGGTTTTGGATGAATCTATGGTGGAGAAGGCAGATCTGGTCTTGGCAGATCTGCCCTGTTCCGGATTGGGAATTTTGCGTAGGAAACCAGATATTAAGTGGAAAATGAGTCCGGAACAGATGAAGGAACTTGAGATCCTTCAGCGGGAGATTCTATCTATCGTCTGGCGCTATGTGAAGCCCGGAGGAAGGCTTGTTTACAGCACCTGTACGGTGAATCCGGGGGAAAATCAGGAAAACGCGAAATGGTTTGCGGACAGTTTTCCTTTTGAACCGATGGATTTAAGAGGAAAACTGGGATCGGAGTTTGAAGAGGAGAGTTTGAAAAAGGGCTGGATTCAGCTTATGCCGGGAATCCATCCCGGAGACGGCTTTTTTATTTCCGCATTCAGAAGAAGGCCTGAACCGCTGAGAAAAGCATAGTAACGAGGAAAAGAGGAAAAACAGTTGGAGAAACTGGGAATCAGAGACAACGGAGAGGCCGCCAGGACGGGGCCGGATTTAAGGGACAGCTTCGGGAGGCCGGATTTGAAATCCATGACGGCGGAGGAGCTTTCGGTTATATTTTCAGAAATGGGAGAGAAGCCCTTTCGGGCAAAACAGGTTTATCAGTGGATTCACCAGAAACTGGCAGGAAGCTTTGAGGAGATGAGCAGCCTATCCAGAGCTTTACGCCAGAGTCTGGAGGAAAAAACGGTTCTTACCAGTCTGAAGGTGGTGGGAGAGCGGATTTCCAAGATAGACGGAACCAGGAAATATCTGTTTGCTTTAGAGGATGGAAACGTAATTGAAAGCGTCTGGATGCAGTACCATCACGGCAATTCCGTCTGCATCTCCTCACAGGTAGGATGCCGTATGGGGTGTCGTTTCTGTGCTTCCACTCTGGACGGCCTGGAAAGGAATCTGCGGGCGTCGGAGATGCTGGAACAGGTTTACGCTATCCGGAAACTGACCGGGGAGCGGGTGTCAAATATTGTGGTGATGGGTTCTGGTGAGCCTATGGATAATTATGAGAATGTGGTTCGTTTCCTGCGCCTGATTTCCGCGGAGCAGGGGTTAAATATCAGCCAGAGAAATCTCACGGTTTCCACTTGCGGTCTGGTTCCGCAGATTCGCAGGTTTGCAGAAGAAGGGCTTCAGGTTACTCTGGCCTTGTCCCTTCACGCGCCGAACGACCAGGTGAGGAAAAACCTGATGCCAATTGCCAACCGCTATCCCCTGAAGGAGGTTTTGGAGGCCTGCCGCTATTATTATGAAACTACCGGCCGGCGGCTGACTTTTGAGTACAGCTTGGTGAGGGGAGTGAACGATAATCTCCAGGAGGCCAGGGCACTGGCGCGTTTGATCGGAGGCCTTCACGGTCATGTCAATCTGATCCCGATGAACCCCATCAAGGAACGGGATTTCGTGGAATCCGGTCATCAGGCAATTCAGGATTTTAAAAATTTGCTTGAAAAAAGCGGGATAAATGTTACTATTAGAAGGGAAATGGGCCGCGATATCGGCGGCGCCTGCGGCCAGCTGAGAAAGAGCTTCCTGGAAAAGGGGGAGGCGACCCTGACAGAGAGGGCGACGAAAGACTCTGTAAGAGCTGATAATTAAGAAAAGGGAAGGAGCGGGAGCAGCCATGAGAGCATATGCGTTAACCGATGTGGGAAGAGTCCGCGCCATGAACCAGGATTATATTTATTCTTCGCCGGAACCGGTGGGAAGTCTCCCCAATTTGTTTCTGGTAGCAGATGGTATGGGCGGACATAAGGCAGGAGACTTTGCCTCCCGTTATATGGTGGAAAATCTGGTAGTATATTTAAGCAGACATCCGGGAAACAGCGTCATAACCCAGCTGAAGGAGGGAATCGATGTGGTGAACCGGGGGCTGTATGAGGAATCCTTAAAACATGAGGATTTCTATGGGATGGGCTGTACCCTGGTAGCGGCGGTGGCAGAAGAGGATACCCTCTATGTGGCCAATGTGGGGGACAGCCGTCTTTATCTGATTCACGGAAATCTGATCCATCAGGTAACCAGAGATCATTCCTATGTAGAGGAGATGGTAGCGAAGGGGCAGATGGAGAGGGGAAGCGAAGCCTACAACAGTCAGAAGAACATTATAACCAGAGCAATGGGGATTGGCCGGACGGTTCAGACGGATTTTTTTGAGGTGAACCTGGAAGAAGGAGACTATATTCTTATGTGTTCCGACGGCCTCAGCAATATGGTAGATAAGCAGGAAATCTGCCGTATTGTTTCCGGAGAAGGCAGTTTAAAGGAGAAAGCCTCTGCGCTGATTGCCGCGGCCAATCAAGAAGGCGGCCGGGACAATATTGCGGTCGTGCTGGTGGAGCCTCTGGGAAACGGAGGTGAACCGTATTGCTGACCATTGGAACATATCTGCAGAATCGGTATGAGATTTTGGAGCAGATTGGCGTGGGCGGCATGTCCTACGTTTACCGCGCGATGTGCCACACTTTAAACCGGCAGGTGGCCATCAAGGTTTTAAAGGAAGAATTTGCCTCGGACGAGGCTTTTGTAGAAAAATTCAAGATGGAGGCCCAGGCGGCGGCCCGGCTGACTCACCCGAATATTGTAAACGTCTACGACGTAGTGGATGAAGGGGAGCTCCATTATATTGTCATGGAGCTGATTGACGGAATTACTCTCAAGAACTATATTCAGAAAAAGGGACAGCTGGAAACCAGGGAAGCCATCGGCATTTCCATTCAGGTGGCTCAGGGCATTGAAGCGGCCCATTCGCAGCATATTATTCATCGGGATATTAAGCCCCAAAATATGATTATTGCCATGGACGGAAAGGTAAAAGTGGCGGATTTCGGCATTGCCAGAGCAGTTTCCGCTCAGACGATGAATGCCCAGGCAGTGGGCTCCGTTCATTATATTTCTCCGGAACAGGCAAAGGGGGAGTTTTGCGATGAGCGCAGTGATATCTACTCCTTCGGAATTACCATGTATGAAATGGTGACAGGTAAGGTGCCGTTTGAAGGGGACAATACGGTTTCCGTCGCGCTGGCCCATTTAAGCGAACCGATCCCGGCGCCGAGTCAGTTAAATCCTCAGGTGGGACTGGCAATGGAGGAGATTATCCTGAAATGTACGCAGAAGAAGCCAGACCGCCGTTACCAGTCTATTACAGAAGTAATAGCCGATTTGAGGAAGGCTTTGGTGAACCCGGACAGTGATTTGATGGGATTGATTTCAGGAGATGACCTTTCCCAAACAAAAACACTGAGTCCTGAGGAGGTTTCCAGAATTCAGGAAGGGAGCCGCAGATTACGCCGACAGACGGAACATGAAGAAACTGATGTTCTCGATCGAGATTATCCGGAGGAAAAATCCAAACACAGAGGAACTAGAAGCCATATGCGGCGCCCTGGCCAGAAGCCAGAGCGGGACCGGGAAAATGTAAATCCACAGTTTCAGCGGATTTTTACCGGGATTTTGGTGGCAGTGGCCATCATTTTAGTGGCGGCGGTGTTGTTTGTGGGAGCTCAGGTCATCGGGCTGTTTGGAAGAGGAACCAGTACTACCAGAGAAGAGGCAGTAACCGAAGCCAGCAGCGAGCCCCAGGCCGTGACGATTACGGACAATCAGGTATTTATGCCCAATTTGCTGGGAATGACTCAGGAGGAGGCCCAGGCGGAGCTGGCAGAACTTTCCCTCACTTTGTCGGTATCGGGAGAGGACTATTCTGAGAATTATGCGGAGGGTCAGGTCATGGGCCAGGATATTCCGGAAGGTCAGGCAGTAGAGCGGGGCAGCAGCGTGGGCGTTACGATCAGCAAAGGGACAGACCGGGTCGTACTGTCAGAGATGAACCTGCCGGGAATGACGTTGACCCAGGCCCAGGAGCTTCTGGAAGAGAGCGGTCTGCTGGTAACTGTAAACCGGGAATACAACGATCAGACGCCGGCGGGCCAAGTGATTCGGTTTAGCCCGGATGAGGCAAAGGTGGGCGAGTCAGTGACTCTGGTGGTCAGCCAGGGCCCTCAGGTAGTGGAAGGCAAGGTTCCGAGACTGATTGACCATACCCAGGAGGAGGCCCAGGCCCTGTTGGCCCAGGTGAACCTGACGGTGGGTGAGATAAAAACCGAGGTCAGGGAGGATGTTCCGGCTGGTCAGGTCATCGCCCAGGATGTTCTGCCGGATACTATGCTGGCGCCTGGAACGGCAGTTGGCTTTACGGTGAGCCTGGGGCCGGCTGAGACTGTAGCGCAGGCGGAGAACGATGGAGGACGCTATTATCTGGGGTCCATCGATACCACCTGCTCTCTGTCCAATTATATCGGTCCGGCTTCCCAGATCAGCAGTGTCCGGGTGGCAATCCGGCTGAAACAGAGGGTAGATAATGTGGATCTCTACACAACTTTAATCCCTGCTCACACCGTAACCGGAGGACAGACCATACCGGTGTCCATTTCTCAGATTCGCGGTGCCTATGGCGTAGATACAGGAGAGATTGAAGTATATAATGCGGAGACAAATGAAGTGATTGAGTCTTACACCATTAGCTTTTTCCCGGTAGAGTAAGGCAGGATACAGGATGACAGGAAAAATTATTAAAGGAATCGCAGGATTTTATTATGTGGGAAACGGAAGGGGCCAGGTTTATCAGTGCAAGGCTAAGGGTGTTTTCCGTAACCGCGGCGTGAAGCCTCTGGTGGGGGACGATGTGGAGTTCTCCATTCTGGACGAGAAGGACCAGGAGGGGAACATCGACGCCATTCTTCCCAGAAAAAATGAACTGATCCGTCCGGCGGCGGCCAATGTGGACCAGGCCATGGTGGTGTTTGCTTTAAGCCATCCGGCGCCTAATTTTAATCTGCTGGACCGCTTTCTGGTAATGATGGAGCGGCAGAATATGCCGGTGATTCTCTGTTTTAATAAGGCTGACCAGGAGCAGGGACAAGACGGCTGGGATTTTATGGGCAGCTACCGGAAGGCAGGATATCAGGTGCTTTCCATCAGCGCCCTGGAAAAGGACGGAGTGGAGGAAGTCCGCCGGCTTCTGGCGGGGAAGACCACGGTTCTGGCCGGGCCTTCCGGGGTAGGAAAATCTACTCTTACCAACGCCCTCTATCCCCAGGCGGAGATGGAAACCGGGGAAATCAGCAAAAAGATTCAGAGAGGCAGGCATACCACCCGCCATTCGGAGCTGTTTTGGATCGGGGAGGATACCTATATGATGGATACCCCGGGCTTCAGTTCTCTTTATGTGGAAGATTTGGAGCCGGAGGAGCTGAAAAATTATTTTCCGGAATTCGCTCCCTTTGAAGACCAGTGCCG
Organism: uncultured Clostridium sp.; assembly: GCA_900547035.1. Taxonomy (GTDB): domain Bacteria; phylum Bacillota; class Clostridia; order Lachnospirales; family Lachnospiraceae; genus Enterocloster; species Enterocloster excrementigallinarum. The sequence continues at coordinate 36,016 of URFM01000033.1, forward strand.
TTTTCTGGGCTGCGTCCATGTGGGAGAGCGGGAGTGCGGGGTCAAAGAAGCGGTGGAGGCAGGAAAAATCGCCGGGAGCCGCTATGATAATTACCTTTTAATGTACCAAGAGCTGAAAAATAAGAGGAGGTATTAGAGAGATGTACATTTTAGCGCCGTCCGTACTGGCGGCAGATTTTGGAAAGCTGGGAGAGGCAGTGAAAAAGACGGAGGAGGCCGGTGCTGCATACATTCATCTGGATGTAATGGACGGGGCATTTGTCCCCAGCATCTCCTTTGGAATGCCGGTGCTCAGCTCCTTGAGAAGCTACACCGGTCAGGTATTTGACGTCCACATGATGGTGGAGGAGCCGGGACGCTACATTGAGGATATTAAAAAGGCCGGAGCGGATCTGATTACGGTTCATCAGGAGGCCTGCGTTCATCTGGACCGGGTGATCGGCCAGATCAAGGCCGCCGGCTGCAGGGCGGGAGTGGCGCTTAATCCGGCGACCCCGGTTTCCACCCTGGAATGTGTTCTGGACCAGGTGGACCTGATCCTGATTATGACGGTGAATCCGGGATTCGGGGGGCAGAAATTTATTCCCTATACGCTGGAAAAGGTACGGAAACTGCGGAGAATGCTGAATGAACGGGGACTTCAGACCGATATCGAAGTGGACGGCGGGGTGACCACGGAAAATGTCCGCTCTCTGATGGAGGCGGGAGCCAATGTGTTTGTAGCAGGTTCCGCGGTATTTAAAAATGATATCAGCGGAAATGTAAAGGCTTTTATGGATATTTTTAAGGAACAGGAATCATGAAACGATGTGTGATTATAACCGGCGGAACCCTGGATTTGGATTTCGCCGGGAATTTTTTGAAAAACCATTCTTTTGAAAAAGTGATTGCGGTGGATGCGGGGCTGAAGCAGGCGGAGGCCCTGGGCGTGACGCCGGACCTGATTGTTGGGGATTTCGATACGGTGGACCCGGAGGTGCTGGCCCGGTTTCGGGCCATGGAACATATGATGTGGGACGTCCACCAGCCGGAGAAGGACGAGACGGACACGGAGCTGGCCCTCAGAAAGGCCATGGCCCTGGGCTGTGAGGAAATTGCGGTTTTAGGGGCTACCGGCGGAAGGGCGGATCATATGATGGGAAATGTCCAGCTGCTTTTCCAGTGCCTGCAGAAGGGCGTTTTCGCCTATCTGGCGGACCCGCAGAATAAAATCTATCTCCTGGACGGGGAGCGGGAATACCAAAAAGGGCAGGTCTGGGGGAAATACATCTCCTTCCTTCCGCTGACGGAGCGGGTCTACGGAATTACCCTGGAGGGATTCAAATATCCCCTCAAGGACCGGGATATCGAAATCGGTACCAGCTTGTGCATCAGCAATGAGCTGTCGGAAGAGAGGGGAAGGATTACCTTTCGAGATGGAGTTTTAATCTGCGTTGAGGCCCATGACTGATTTGCGGTCCTTCACTGCCAGGTTGCCCATGACTGATTTTCACTTCATGACCGGACTGTTTGCCGCATTGTCCTACGTGGTATTTACCTTCCTTCAGTTTAAGATTACCCTTCCGGGAGGAGACGCCACCTCCATCCACCTGGGGAACGCCGTATGCGTTCTGGGGGCGCTGCTCCTGGGCGGATTTTACGGAGGACTGGGAGGGGCCATCGGCATGACCATCGGCGACCTGCTGGACCCGGTCTATGTGATTTATGCGCCCAAGACCATGATTTTGAAGCTGTGCATCGGTCTCATTACCGGTTTGGTGGCCCACGAAATGGGAAAGATTAAATCCAGCAGGGACCCGAAGCATATCTTCCGCTGGAGTCTGGCCGCCGCTATCTGCGGACTAGGCTTTAATGTGATTGCGGACCCGCTGCTGGGATATTACTACAAGATTCTGATAATCGGCCAGCCGGCGGCTTCTCTGGCCCTGACCTGGAATATCGCCAGCACTTCCATCAACGCGGTGATTTCCACCATCGTTTCCGTGGGCCTGTATATGCCCCTGCGCAGAGGGCTGGCAAGGAGCGGACTTCTGGACAAAATAGAATCCGTCTGATGAAATCTGCAAAAAGGGCTTTTTTTTCAACTGGAAATAGTATATACTTTTTACAGTGCCAGCGAGGAATGAAAAAGCTGCAACAGGAGGAAAACATGTTAGACTTAAAGTTTGTAAGGGAGAATCCCGAAATTGTAAAACAGAACATCCGAAATAAATTCCAGGACGCGAAGCTTCCCCTGGTGGACGAGGTGATTGAGCTTGACGCCGAGAGCCGCGCCACCCAGAAGGAGGCTGACGATTTGAGAGCCAGCCGCAATAAGCTGTCCAAGGAGATTGGCAAGCTGATGGGGCAGGGAAAGAAGGAGGAGGCCGAGGCCGTAAAGGCTCAGGTAAACGCCAACTCCGCCCGCCTGGCAGAGCTGGAGGCAAAGGAGAGCGAGCTGTCCGAGCGCATCCTGAAGATTATGATGACCATTCCCAATATCATCGATCCCAGCGTACCCATCGGAAAGGACGACAGCGAGAATGTGGAGGTAGAGCGCTTTGGAGAGCCGGTTGTTCCTGATTTCGAGATTCCTTATCATACGGATATTATGGAGCGCTTTGAGGGAATCGATCTGGATGCGGCCAGAAGAGTGGCTGGAAACGGCTTCTATTACCTGATGGGAGACATCGCCCGCCTGCATTCTTCCGTTATCGCCTATGCCAGAGATTTTATGATTAACCGGGGCTTCACCTACTGCGTGCCGCCCTTCATGATTCGCAGCAATGTGGTGACCGGCGTTATGAGTTTTGCCGAGATGGACGCCATGATGTACAAAATCGAGGGAGAGGACCTCTACCTCATCGGCACCAGCGAGCACTCCATGATTGGAAAGTTTATCGACACCATCACCCCGGAGAGCAAGCTTCCCCTGACATTGACCAGCTACTCCCCCTGCTTCCGCAAGGAGAAGGGAGCCCACGGCATCGAGGAGAGAGGTGTATACCGCATCCATCAGTTTGAGAAGCAGGAGATGATTGTGGTCTGCAAGCCGGAGGAGAGCCCCATGTGGTTCGATAAGCTGTGGCAGAATACGGTGGATTTGTTCCGCAGCATGGATATTCCGGTGAGAACTCTGGAGTGCTGTTCCGGAGACCTGGCGGATTTGAAGGTGAAGTCCGTGGATGTGGAGGCATGGTCCCCCAGACAGAAGAAGTATTTTGAGGTGGGAAGCTGCTCCAACCTGGGAGACGCTCAGGCCCGCCGCTTAAAGATTCGCGTTCAGGGAGAGGATGGAAGCAAGTACCTGGCCCACACCCTGAACAATACGGTGGTAGCTCCCCCCAGAATGCTCATTGCCTTCCTGGAAAATAACCTTCAGGCCGACGGCAGCGTGAAGATTCCCAAGGTGCTGCAGCCTTACATGGGCGGAATGGAAGTTATGGTTCCTAAGAAATAATTATAAAGCAGCCTGAAAAAAGGAGAATGACTGTGATCAAATTCAATCATTTTAATTTTAACGTGCTGAATCTGGAGAAAAGCCTGGATTTTTACGAGAAGGCCCTGGATTTGAAGCCGGTCCGCGAAAAGGACGCTCAGGACGGATCCTTCAAGCTGGTTTATCTGGGGGACGGAGTTTCCGAGTTTACCCTGGAGCTGACCTGGCTGAGAGATCGGACGGAGCCCTACAACCTGGGTGAGTGCGAGTTCCACTTAGCCTTCCATGTGGACGATTACGAGGCTATGCACAAGCGCCACGAGCAGATGGGATGCATTTGCTTTGAGAATCCGGCTATGGGCATCTATTTTATTACGGATCCCGACGGATACTGGATTGAGATTGTGCCGGCACGTTAAGGAAAGTTTATTGCGTTGTGAAAAAGCCAGTCCGTGGACTGGCTTTTTTTAGAAGGTGGGCGGGATGGAGCGGAGAAACGAAACTGCGGGTGGGGGAGTTATGATGAAAAACTGGTTTACAATCGATAGGGTTGATAAAGATTCCTATATCGTCAGCGAGTACCGGCATTGGGAAGAAACTCATTGCTACCTTTTAAATGGCACAGAACGCAGCTTGCTAATCGATACAGGACTTGGCATCTGCAATATTTCTGAGGTCATAGAGAAATTAACGGACAAGCCTGTCATAGCCATTGCCACCCATATTCACTGGGACCATATCGGAGGCCACAAATATTACCCTGATTTTTACGCCCATGAAGCGGAGCTTCAATGGCTGAACGGCGGATTTCCGCAGCCTCTGGAAAAGATAAAGGAGTATGTAACGGACCGGTGTGATTTGCCGGATGGATACGATGTGAATACCTATGAACTTTTCCAGGGAACGCCGGCTAAGGTGCTGCATGGGGGCGAGTCTATCGATATCGGGGGAAGAAGGATAGAGGTTTTGCATACGCCGGGACACTCTCCGGGGCATATGTGTTTTTGGGAGAAGGAAAAAGGTTATCTCTATACAGGTGATTTGGTGTATCAGGATATGCTTACGGCGTGGTTTCTATCCACTGACCCGTATGCTTATCTGCAGTCTCTTGAGAAGATTGCGGGTCTGCCTGCAAAGCGGGTGTTCCCTGCTCACCATTCGCTTGACATTCAGCCGGAAATCCTCATCCGTATGCGGGATGCGTTCAGACAGCTCCATGCAGATGGCCGGCTTCGCCATGGCAGCGGAATCGTTCGGTATGGCGATTGGGCGGTGTGGCTGTAAAGAAGGAAACACATATATGACAATGTAAAATTACCTGTTGTGCAAAGCTGACCATTTTTTAATTGGCTCTGTCACAACAAATGGTTGATTTTTGACGAGAAATAGCGTATAATAATAGT
>URFM01000034.1 GCA_900547035.1 uncultured Clostridium sp.
AATTTACATACGGCGGATTAACCGTATAACTCGAGCCGCATATCGGTAATATCATAAATGATTGTGCTTAGACGTTAAAAATCAGTATTAACCGACAGTTCCACTCATCAGTGCCTTCAGCCAATTTTCCACTGCCTACCTGCACATCTCCTCATTGCTATACAGCTCCATACCGCCCTCCAGGATCGCCTTCCCGGCGGAATCCCCGTCGGAAGCCTTGACGATCATGGCCCGGCGGTCCGCGGAAGCCAGGGCATACATATACTCGATGTTCAGCCCCTGGCTGCAGAGAATGTGGGTCATCTTGTGCAGAGCTCCCACCTTATCCTCCAGCTTCACCGCCAAAACGTCCGTGAGCATGGCTGAAAATCCTTTTTCCCTCAGGGCGTCCTTTGCCCGGTCCGGATCGGAAACCACCATCCGGAGCATGCCGTACTCCGTCGTATCCGCCATGCTTAAGGAGAGAATATTGATGTTCTCCTGCCGCAGCACATCGGTCACCTGCTCTAAGCGTCCTTCCCTGTTTTCAATAAAAACCGATAATTGCTTTACAAACATTGTTCAATTCCCCCTTTACGATAATTTTCTCTTATCAATCACATGCTGAGTCTTTCCCATGCTGCGCTCGATTCCCTTGGGCTCCACCAGCTTCACCTTCACGGACAGTCCAATAGCCTGCTGAATCACATGGGCAATCTTGGCCGTCAGATTCTCCAGCTCCCGGATCTCATCGGAGAAGAACCGCTCCTCCACCTCTACCTGAACCTCCAGGGTGTCCATGTTGTTGACCCGGTCCACGATCAGAAGGTAATGAGGCGTTGTCTCGCCCATCTCCAGAAGGGCCGCCTCGATCTGGGAGGGGAATACATTGACGCCGCGGATGATCAGCATGTCGTCGGTACGTCCGGTGAATCTGGCGATACGGGCTGTGGTACGGCCGCAGGCGCAGGGGCTGTGATCGATGCTGGTCAGATCCTTGGTGCGGTAGCGGATTAAGGGCAGGCCCTCCTTAGTCAGAGTAGATATAACCAGCTCTCCGGTCATTCCGTCGCGCAAGGGCTTTAAGGTCTTCTGGTCCACAATCTCAGGAAGGAAATGGTCCTCATGAATATGGAGGCCGCAGTGATAACTGCAGTCCGTGGCCACGCCAGGTCCCATGATCTCGCTGAGGCCGTAGATATCGTGGGCCTGGATTCCAAGATACTGCTCAATCTGGCTTCTCATCCCCTCCGTCCAGGGCTCCGCCCCATTTAAAGAAGCCTTCAGGCGAATCTTGTCCCGCACTCCCATCTCCCGGATGGTCTCCCCAATATGCAGAAGGTAGGACGGGGTACACATGATGCCTGTAACCCCAAAGTCAATCATCATGGTAATCAGCTTCTTGGTATTTCCGGTGGACATGGGAACTACGGTAGCCCCCAGTTTCTCCGCCCCGTAGTGGGCTCCAAGACCTCCCGTAAACAGGCCGTAGCCGTAGGCCACCTGGATGATGTCCTCCTTTCCAAGACCCGCCATGGTGATGCACCTGGCCACACACTCGCTCCAGATATCGATATCCCGGCGTGTGTAGCCTACCACCGTGGCCTTTCCTGTCGTTCCGCTGGAAGCATGGATTCGGGTAATCTGGGAATTGGGAACCGCGAACATGCCGAAGGGATAGGTCTCCCGCAAATCGTCCTTGGTGGTAAACGGAAGCTTATCCAAATCCTCAATTCCCTTGATATCTCCCGGTTCCAGACCTAAGGCCTGCATCTTTTTCCGATAATATTCCACATTGTGGTAAACCCGGTCCACCAGCTTGACCAGACGGGCGCTCTGGAGGTTTTCCATCTCATCCCGGCTCATACATTCTTTTGTTTCATTCCAAATCATGGCATTTGCCACCCCCTGTTATTTTTTCTGCTCATGTTGTAACTGTTCAGAACAGCTCATCGTTTTCCCGCCGTCCTGAACTGTTACGTTCTGTTATACGGAAAGGCTGTATCCCGCCTCAAAAGCCTGAAGATTGATTTCCACCGTTTTCGGCGGAACGGTAGACTCGATGACCTGAATCCACTGCTCCTTTGAAAAAGTCATATGACGGGCGGCGGCGCCCAGCACAACTACGTTAAATACCTTGGAGGTCCCCAGCTTCTTGGCCTCTGCCATGGCCTCCACCACAATGGTCTTTCTCTCCTTCTGCAGCTTCTCAATGATGCCCTCTGGATAGGAAGCGGCCCCGGTCACCACCGTAATGGGGTCGATGCGCCAGTCGTTGACCACCACTACCCCGTCCTCTTTCAGAAAATGCAGATAGCGCAGCGCTTCCAGCCGCTCAAAGGCAATCAGTACATCCGCCTGGCCTTCCTCCACAATAGGCTCGGCCACCTGCTCCCCGTAGCGTACAAAGGTCACCACGCTTCCCCCTCTCTGGGCCATGCCGTGTACCTCCGACAGCTTTACGTCATATCCCGCCTGGGTAGCCAGCTTTCCCAGAATCCGGCTGGTCAGTAAGGTTCCCTGTCCGCCTACGCCCACAATCATGATATTCTTGGATTCCATCTTATTCACCTGCCTTTACCAGTTTAATCGCGTCAAATTTGCACAGCTGCATGCACAGGCCGCAGCCGTTGCACATGGTCTCGTCAATGGCGATGGTTCCGTCTTCCCTGCGGGTTAAGGCCGGGCAGCCGGGTCTTAAGCATGCGCCGCACTTTTTGCATTTTTCCGTATCCGGCCTGCACTTATTGGGGAACTTCAGCCCTTTCAGAAGAGCGCAGGGCGCCTGAGCGATAATGACAGACAATGCGTCCGCCTTCACCTCTTCCCGGATTACCTTCTCCAGCTCCTTCTGGTCAAAGGCGTTGACTTCGCATACCCTTTCAATACCCAATGAGCGGCACAGCCCGGCAATGTTGATGGCCGGGACGATTTCCCCTTTCAGGGTCTTTCCCGTAGCCGCGTGGTCCTGGTGTCCGGTCATTCCGGTGGTGGAATTATCCAGGATGATGACCGTGGCCTTAGACTGATTATAGACCATGTTCATCAGGGAGTTAATTCCCGTATGCATAAAGGTGGAATCTCCGATGACCGCCACCCAGTCCTTCACGTAATCGGTGCCTTTGGCTTTCTCCATACCGTGGAGGGTACTGATGCTGGCCCCCATACAGATGGTGGTATCAATCACGCTCAACGGCGCTACGGCTCCCAGAGTATAGCAGCCGATGTCTCCGGCTGCCCGGATTTTCAGCCGGTTCAGTACGGCGAATACGCTTCTGTGGGGACATCCGGGACAGAGGATCGGCGGTCTTGCCGGTACCTCCTCCGTCTTAAAGGAAAGCTCCTGGCCCAGAACCCGCTCTCTCAGCAGATTGGCGCTGTACTCGCCCTGAATGGTGAAAATCTCTTTTCCCACAGCCTTTGCGATTCCCCAAGCTTTCACCTGCTCCTCAATCACCGGCTCCAGTTCCTCAAATATGTACAGGCGGTCCACCTTGGCCGCAAACTCCTCAATCAGCTTTCTGGGAAGAGGATTAACCAGACCCAGCTTTAAGATGGAAGCCTCCGGCATAGCCTCCCGGATGTACTGGTAGGCGATGCCGCAGGTGATGAATCCCACGGACAAATCCCGGTATTCCGCCCGGTTGATGGCCATGGTGTTGGCGTCCTCTGCCATCTTCTTCATCCTGGCCTCCACCGCCAGATGGCGCTTGATGGCGTTGCCAGGCATCATGACAAATTTGCCGATATTCCGCTCATAGGGGATATCCTCCGGCACCTTCCGCTCTCCCAGCTCCACAAGCCCCTGGGAGTGAGACAGGCGGGTGGTGGACCGCAGAATTACCGGCGTATCGTAAGTTTCGCTGAGCTCATAAGCGTATTTCATAAACTCCTTGGCCTCGCTGCTGTCCGACGGCTCTACCACCGGGACCATGGCCGCCCGGGCCACCATCCGGGTATCTTGCTCGTTCTGGGAGCTGTACATGCCGGGGTCGTCCGCCACCACCAGCACCATACCGCCCTTCACTCCCGTATAAGCCGCCGTGTAGAGGGGATCCGCCGCCACGTTCAGTCCCACATGCTTCATGGCGCACATGGAGCGTACTCCGGCAATGGACGCGCCCAGGGCTACCTCCGTGGCCACCTTCTCATTGGGGGACCACTCCGCGTAAACCTCCTCATACTTTGCCAGGGCCTCGCTGACCTCCGTGCTGGGAGTTCCCGGATAGGCGGCGGAAACCTTTACCCCCGCCTCGTAGGCTCCCCTGGCGATTGCCTCATTTCCCAATAAAATCTTTTTCTCAGACACCTTCTTTTCCTTCCTTTCGCAAATCTGTCACTCTCTTGGCCTTTCCCTCGAACCGTTTTAACGTATTGGGAGATACCAGCTGTACCCGGCAGTCCAGGCCCAGCATCATCCTCAGCCGTTCCTTCAATCTCCGCTCCAGGGCCTCCAGGGCTCCGTAGGAGTCCATCATGCTCTCCGCTTCCACCTCTACCCGGATGGTCAGTAAATCCGAATGATGCTGCCGTTCCACCAGAATCTCGTAATTGGGACCAATGCCCTCGGTGTTGATGAGCACCTCCTCGATTTGGCTGGGGAATACGTTGACGCCCCGAATCTTTAGCATGTCGTCGGTACGGCCGGACAAATTCTCCATCCTGGCGGTGGTGCGGCCGCAGGGGCAGGGCTCGTACATCAGCCGGGTAATATCCCTGGTGCGGTAGCGAATCAGGGGCAGGGCCTCCTTGCTTAAGCAGGTCACCACCAGCTCCCCCTTCTCTCCCTCCGGCAGGACCTGTCCCGTCTTGGGGTCAATGACCTCGGCGATAAAATGGTCCTCGTTGATGTGCATGCCGTTCAGCTCCTGACATTCCCCGGATACGCCGGGTCCCATCAGCTCGCTCATGCCGTAGTTCTGGGTAATCTTCGCATCCTCCCCCCAGACCTTGTGCAGCTCCTTTCTCATGGCCTCGGTCATCAGTTCGCTGCCCAGCACCAGGGTTTTAACCTTCAAATCCTTCTTTGGGTCGATTCCGATTTCCTTTGCCACCTCCGCGATGCGCATGGCGTAGGAGGGCGTAGCCACCAGCAGGGTAGCGCCGAAGTCCTTCATATACATCAGCTGCTTCTGTGTATTTCCGGTGGAGGAGGGAATGATGGCCGCCCCCAGCTTTTCCAGGCCGCAGTGGAGTCCCAGGGCCCCGGTAAACATCCCATAGCCAAAGCAGATTTGAGCAATGTCGTCCTCTGTCCCGCCGGCAGCCGCCGCCAGCCTGGCTACGCATTCCTTCCAGACCTCCAGGTCCTGCTCCGTATAACCCACAACCGTAGGCTTTCCCGTGGTTCCGCTGGAAGCGTGAATCCTCCGCAGCTTCTTTAAGGGAACGGCAAACAGGCCGTAAGGGTAATTATCCCTCATATCCTGCTTGGTGGTAAAGGGAAGCTTCTCCAGATCCTTCAGGGTCCGGATATCCTCCGGCTTTATTCCCGCCTCCTCCATCTTCCTGCGGTAAGGCTCTACCTTTTCGTAGACCCGGCGGACCGTCTCCTTCAGCCGCTTCAGCTGTATGGCTTCAATCTCCGCCCGGGACATGGTTTCCTCTTTTGCCCATATCATGGCTTTTCCCTCCTTTTCGGTTTATTTTTCTTTTGCCTGTTTCAGCCTGTTATTGCTGCCATGCTCCATCCGGACCTACGGTATATCCGTCCGGCGTTGTAGTATTAACATACATCGCCCCATCGGAGCCGAAATAGTAACTGCTGCCCTGAATTTCCTTCCAGGTATTTTTTGCCATTGCGCCTTCCTCGTAAAAGTACCAGGTTTCTCCCTGCTGAACCCAGCCCTGATTGTAATCGGAAGGATCAAAGATCGCCTCAGGCTGGGTCTCCCCGCTTTCCTGAGTTTCCAAATCGCCTATGTAGATCCGGTAAATGGGCTCCTTACGGCCGGACTCCAAATCCGCATAATTGTCGAACCGGTAATAAAGAACACTGTCCACAATATTGAACCAGGTCGCCTGTTCCGAAATCACCTGGAGATCCGAGCCGTCCAGGGCGCAGGAATAAAGATGACCTGTAATCTGACTGTCCTCGCTGTCGGACCGACCGATAAAGTAGAGACGATCCCGGTAAACATTTGCCTGAATCAGTTTCATCCAGCTTTCATCTGAGGAAGCAGAAAAAATTTCTTTTATATCCGTTCCGTCCAATTTCATAGACTTAATCTTCATAGTGCTCTCCCCTTCAGCGGGACCAGCACTATAGTAGATCCGTCCGCTATAAATCCAGTAGTCCCCGCACTTAAATCCACCTACGGCCAGCGCATTGGCCCCGCTTTCCGGATTCAGACAATTCAGTCCGTTCGCCTTCCAGTAATAGACATTTCCCTCCACCAGATTCAGATTGGGAACCCCGTCGCACTCTGCTGCCGGAATCATGTAGAGCTCCTCGAATCCGCTTCCATCGATTCCCACTCTGGCAATCCGGTATCCCAGCTGGTCCCCGGTATAATAGGAAAAATAACATTTGCCGTCCGCGATTCCATCAAAGCTGAGCCAGCCGTCTGTTCCTGTATAAGAAATATCCGTCAGCTTTGTCAGCCCTGTTCCATCCGCTTTTACCCGGTACAGATTCATATCCGGCTCCAAGCCGCTTACATCTCCCTTTCCGGTCTTGCAGTAATAAAAGCAGCCATCCAGGAAATGCATATCCTTCATATAAATCCCGTCCAGGGCAGATACCTTCTCAATCGCGCCTCCCTGTCCAAGCGGATCTGCCAGGGAATAAATGGCTTCATTATCCAACGGATTGCGCCAATATAAGTTGTCCCCATCGGAGACCATTCTGGCATAGCACAAGGTATTTCCAAAAAGATTCCCATCATCGGATGCGGAATTTGGAGGGATTTCATTTTCCAGCTTTGCCCAGGATTCGGGAATCTCCTTCTCTTCTTCCTCCTGAGAAGCTTCCGTTTCCTCCGCCGTCTCTCCCTCTTCCGCCTGGGAAGACTCCTCCAATGCCTCTTCGCTCTCCGGCTCTTCCGGAATACTTTCGGACTGGGCGGTATTGTTGGAACGCAGGAAGAACATCATCCCCACTGCTCCTGAGGCAGCCAAAACAGCAATAAGGACAGCCACCACAGCAATCGCTCCCCATTTTTTCCCCTCCTTCTTTTTCTTCGCCAAAAGAGGGGCTTCTGTCAAAGGCGGCAGGGACTTATCCTTGTATTGAATTTTAACCTCATTTACCCATTGGTCTTCCTGAGACTCCGGGACTTTTCGGGGTTCCTGAGGTTTCCGGGGCTCCTGAGGCTTCCGAAATTCCTGAGATTGCCGGGACTCCCTGGGTTCCTTTTTTTCTTGCTTCTGCTGCTTCTCCGGAGCAGGCGCCTGCTTCAAAGGAGTGCCGCAGCCGCTGCAAAATCTTGCTCCTTCACGATTTTCTTTCCCACATTTTGGACAATACATCTCTTTTCTCCTCATATATTAGTGTTTTTCTGACAATGGTTTGAATTGTGTCTTTTTCTGCTAATATTTTGCCTTAGAAACCCGTCACTCAATGTTCATATTGTACCATAAATTCTGGAAATTTGGCAGATAGATCTACAGATTTTTTCCTTTTCCTTTGAATTTTTCCTGATTTTTAGGCAGTATGTTAAAATTGCACAGATTATTGCGGGAAACAAAAAACTCCCTCCGGGACACTGGTTTTCAGTGCCCCAAAAGGAGTGTTCAAAAAATCTTTTTCTTTATTTCGGCTATTTCAAATATCCCTTCAGCATCTCTGCCTTATCCAGTCTCTCCCAGGGCAGGTCCAAATCGTTGCGGCCGAAATGTCCGTAAGCGGCAGTCTGCTTGTAGATCGGCCGGCGCAGATCCAGCATCTTGATGATGCCGGCGGGGCGCAGGTCGAAATGTTCGCGGATTATCTTTACCAGCTCCTCATCGGACAGCTTTCCGGTGCCGAAGGTATCCACCATAATGGATGTAGGATGGGCCACGCCGATCGCGTAGGACAGCTGAATTTCGCACTTGTCCGCCAGGCCTGCGGCTACGATATTTTTCGCCACATAGCGGGCCGCATAGGCTGCGGAGCGGTCTACCTTGGTGCAGTCCTTTCCGGAGAAAGCGCCGCCGCCGTGACGGGCGTATCCGCCATAGGAATCCACGATAATCTTGCGGCCGGTCAGTCCGCTGTCCCCGTGAGGTCCTCCGATTACAAAGCGGCCGGTGGGATTGATGAAGAACTTGGTGTTCTCATCCACCATATGGGCAGGAAGAATCTCGTCAAATACGTATTTCTTAATATCCTGATGAATCTGCTCCTGGGTTACGCTCTCGTCGTGCTGAGTGGACAGTACCACCGCATCCAGGCGTACCGGACGTCCCGCTTCATCGTATTCCACCGTCACCTGAGTCTTGCCGTCAGGACGCAGATAGGAAAGGGTTCCGTCCTTACGGACCTGGGTTAACCGTCTTGCCAGCTTATGAGCCAATGAAATCGCGTAAGGCATATACTCCTCTGTTTCATTGGTAGCGTATCCGAACATCATACCCTGATCTCCGGCTCCGATGGCATCCAACTCCTGGTCGGTCATCTTGTTTTCCTTGGCTTCCAGGGCCTTGTCTACGCCCAGGGCAATGTCAGCGGACTGCTCGTCGATGGCGGTAATCACGCCGCAGGTATCACAGTCAAACCCATATTTGGCCCGGTCATAGCCAATCTCGCGGATGGTTTCCCGGACAATCTTCTGGATGTCCACATAAGCCTTGGTAGTAATCTCTCCCATCACCATCACCAGGCCAGTCGTCACTGCGGTTTCACAGGCAACCCGGCTCATGGGATCCTGCTCCATCAGCGCGTCCAGAATGGCGTCGGAAATAGCGTCGCACATTTTATCCGGATGTCCCTCTGTAACGGACTCGGATGTAAATAATCTTCTCTCCATCTTCTCTCCTCTTCTTTCAAAACAAAAACAAGTCCGCAAAGAAGCGGACTTGAATTCATCATATCATGATCTCCAAATCCTCTTATTGCTCGATCAAGCACTGCTCATGCTTCCTCGCTCAGGCTGGCACCTTCCGGCCCTTTCGCGCAGAATATACGCTCAACCGGGGTTGCCGTGACTTCTCAGGTCCTTTGTACCTCCATCACTCTGAATAAGGGATATCGCGGACTATTCAGTTTATTATGTTACCAGCAATATATTAATCGATTTATATAGGGCTGTCAAGAGAAATCTTTCTCATCACCATTTTTAATCTTCATCCTCGTCCTCAAAGTAATCCGTACTTACGGAAGCGCGGATGTAGCGTCCTCCTTCTACCTGATTAATGTATTCGGTAAGTTCGCCTGAATCCACCAAATCCTTCAGTTGCCTAGTGGCCTTGTCCTCCCACCGTTTCTGGGCATTCTGGCGTCCTGTTCCTGACTTGGAGCGCACATCATCCCGATAATCCTCGTACAGCTCGTTTTTCAGTTCATTAACTCCGTCCCGGATAATCTGATCGTTTTCCGCATCCTGCTCCTTTTGTTTCTGCTCGTTCAGCACGTACTGCCACTCGTCATCACCGGTGATCTTGGCCACTCTGCGGGTAGCGGGGCTGCTGTACTGCATGATGCCGTTGTCATCATAGCGGAATGTTTTCTGACCGTCGGAGCTTTCCAGCTTCCGGTTGCGGTACAGGGCGCCGGTAACCGGATCCGCCTGGTAAGCGAAAGAAGAGCCGCTGGTAGGATCAGACAGGAAAAAGATTCCCGTCTGCATCACACCGTTTTCGTCCAAATAGTACCGGTTGTCGCCAATATTCAGCCAATAGGTGTACATAGACCCAAAATCCTCCGGATCCAGATAATACCACTTTCCGCCGATTTCTCTCCAGCCATAGACCTTTGCCCCGGTTGACGGCTCAAAATAGTACCACTTGAAGTTGATGTACTGCCATCCGATTTGCATATAGCCGTCATTATCAAATGCATACTCATAGCCGTCAATGGTTTTAATTCCGTTTCTTGCGTAGGATCCGTCCTCATAAGTATACCAGTATCGTCCGTCTCCTCCCTGCTGCCATCCGGCCAAAGCGGTTGAGGCCGATGCAATGGTCATAACCGCGGCTGCTGTCAGAATCAAGTTTCTTTTTCTCATCATTGTAATCCTCCTTCTCTATAATTTATTAATCTACAAAACCTGCCATATCATCCGCCGGATTGTACGCCGTCGTCGGCGCCGGAGTAGGCGCTGGGGTAGGTGCCGGCGTTGGAGCCGGAGTAGGTGCTGGGGTGGGCGCCGGAGTGGGCGCCGGAGTGGGGGTAGACTGCCCTCTGCCTCCTGCAGGAGCCCTTTCCGTTCTCGGGGCCTGGGTCGGAGCCTGGGTTTGCTGCGCTCCGGTACTGATGGTCAGAATAATGGAGGCTCCTTTATCCGTCATTGTGCCTGGAGCGATGGACTGCCGGATTACCATTCCTTCCTCCACCGTATCGCTTGCCTCCTCCTGGAGCTCTACTACAAACCCTGCCGCCTCAAGCTCTGCCTGCGCATCCTGGATGGTCATATTCTGGTAATTCTCCACCAGCAGCTGTTCTTTGCCCAGGCTGACGGTTACCGAAACCACCGTTTCCATTTCTCCCTGGGATTGGGCGATCACAGAGCCCGCCGGAATCTCATCGCTGTATTCCATGGAAACTTTCTCCATATAAAGCCCTGCGCCCTTTAAGGCCTCATAGGCCTCCTGCTGGCTCATACCGGTCAGGTTGGGAACCTGACCCGCCTCTTTGGAAGCGTCTGCTTCACCTTTTGCCACTTTCAGAGTAATGATCTGATCCAGAGGCACCGTCTCCCCGATTTCCGGCTCCACTCCCGTTACAACGCCCTCTGCCGCCCAGGTTTCCTCATCGTCCACAATATTCACCGACAGAAGCCGCAGCTCTTTTAAAGCCTGAACCGCAGCCGTCTGATTCATCCATATCAAATCAGGAATCTTTGCGCTGCCTCTTCCGGTACTGATGGTCACGGAAAGGGTCTTCCCTTTCTCTTCCACCCGTCCCGCATTCACCGGTTTTCCATCAATCTCCACACCCAGAATACGTCCTTCCCGGATCAGATCGGAGCTTTCAGAACGGCCGATCGCGAATTCAAATCCTGCCTCCGTTACAATTTCCCTTGCCTGGTCCTGATCCATATTGATCAGGTTGGGAATCCTGGCCTCATTTTCTCCAAGCTCCACCGAAGCGGCCTGATCCGGTCCAATCTGCCTCAGATTGACCGCGACCATCACTCCCGCAGCGACCACTGCTATAACAGCAAGGAAGATCACTGCCTTCAGCCAGATAGGCCACCGCCCCGCATCCCGGTCGTCTGCCGTAGCCTTAACCTTTGAAACCTCCGAAGAAAGCAGGGCCTTCTCAAATTCTTCCGCCGATTTGGTCCGATCCTCAATCTTTACATTCAAGGCGTTCATTAAAGCGTTTTCCGTACTCTTCTTAATGGAAACCCCCAGCTTTGAAGGTTCTTTCAAGGTATCCTTCAGACGGCGCTCCGTGGCTTCCTCCGGCTTCTTTCCCGTAATCATCCGGTAAAAAGTCGCCGCAAGAGAATAGACATCCGTCCACGGTCCCTGATTTCCATTGCTCTGATACTGCTCCACCGGGGCATATCCAAATTTTACCAAAACCGTAAGGCTTTTGGAATGTCCGCTGGTGGCGTACCGGGAAGCCCCGAAATCCAGCAGCTTTACTTCCCCCGTTTTCAAAAGGAAAATATTATCCGGAGCGATATCCCGGTGAATAATCCCATGCTTATGTACGGCCTTCAAGCTGTCCAGCACGCTCAATATAATGGGAAGGGCCTCTTCCACCGTCATTTTCCCCTGTCGGTCCAGCCTGGACTTGAGCGTTTCGCCATCCAGATATTCCATCACGATATAGGCCGTATTATTTTCCTCAAAAAAGTCAAAAACATGGGCAATTCCCGGAACATCTCCTAGCTGCGCCAGCCGCTTGGCCTCATCCAGAGTCTTTCTCATTCCTACCTGAAACTGTTCCTTTTTGTCTCCTCCGTAAATTGCCATTTTAGTCTGATTGAGCATACGGGTGGCAAATTCCACGGGGAAATATTCTTTGATCGCCACCTTTTTGCAGAGCAGACTGTCGTATCCAATATAGGTAATTCCAAATCCCCCGGAGCCCAGCACCTTTCCCACCATGTATCTGCCTGCAAGAACCGAACCCGGGGAAATATAATGCACCTCCCCTGCGGGAGTTCCATTTACATAGCCGCAGTGGGGGCAGGCGGAAAGTCCCTCCTCATACTCCTCCATACAGCCCAGACAACGTACCTTCAAATTTCTCACTCCTCCAAAACGAAATTTATTCCACGGTAATTTCTTCCATCCAACCAGTAATTTTCGAAAAATCCTGACTGTTTACATTCGCATATTCCTGACACATCCGCCTGTTTAAGGGGATGCCTCCCGCATTCTGTACGCAGAACAGGTCCTGGGCTCTCTCAGAAAGCAGATAATATACCAGCCGCTGGGCGGCCGCCTGCTCATTTTTGGTTCCCCCTGCCCCTGCGCTCCAGAAATGGTCGTATTTTCCCATCAGAATATCCTCATCCGGAAGAATGGTCTGATACTGTCCCGGAATATCCATAGCCAGTCTCTGGTAATCAGAAGTATCGGACAGATAAAAAGAAGTCTGTCCCCCAATGAACAGTTCATAACCATCCTTTAAAGGATCCGCCCCCAGACGCTTTGCCGTCTCCTCATACACCGCAAAGCAGTCCTCCCCGGTCATATTCTCATAAAGCTCTGTATCCTCTGGATTCATGCTGAAATTGCTCTCCCCGTCTTTTTCCAGTTCCTTACAGCTGGCAAAAAACTCCGGGGCCTCCTGTCCGTTTAAGCTGCTGGCATAGAGAACCGGAAGCTGGATGCTTAAAGGAACCCGTTTTAAATCCGGGAAATCCTCTCCATAATCTTCCAGCAAATAATACTCCTCCCGGTTCAGAAGCTCTTCAAGCTCCGTCAGTGATGCAGCCCCATCCAGCTCATCCTCTGTCAGGCAGGTACTGTCAAACACATCCGGAAGCTCCCCATCTTCGGCTGCTTCTTTTAAAACTTCCGGATATTCACTTGCTTCAAAAGAGGTAATCTCCAGCTGGACCTGGGGATATTTTTCTTCATATTCCTGAGCCATCTCATGGAACATTGCCCGGGCTTCTTCTTCCGTCTGCCCATGAAGCGCCGGCACCCAAACCTGGATGGACGCCTCTGCCAGATAGACCTCCCGCAGACGGTTCATCGTCAGCCAAAGGCCTCCCCCCGCCGCGCCGGCCAGCGCCAATACAATCAAGAGCACTCCGGCGATCCGAACCGTTTTGCGGTGTTTCAGCTCATGCTCCACATCCCGCACGGTCCCTTTATTCAGCAGGGCGTTTTTAAACTGATCCGCATTCTGATAGCGCAGCTGCGGATTTACCGCCATCGCGCGCATCACCGCATTGCTCACATACTCCGGAATTTCAGGCCGGATCTCCCTGGGAGCTTTCAGATGATCTTCCGTCTGCCGGTCTGTGGATTCTTCCGGTTTAACTCCCGTAAGGGCTGTGTACAAAGTCGCTCCTAAGGCATATAAATCCGTATAGGCGCCCTCTTTTCCCTTGGTGGTATACTGTTCCGGAGGCGCGTAGTGAGGCGTCAGAATCCGGGTCATGTCCGTATTTTCAATCCGGGAAGCGCCGAAATCAATCAGCTTTACCTCTCCGGTGCGGCAGATAAAGATATTGCTCGGGTTAATATCCCGGTGAAGAATTCCCGCCTTGTGAACCACTTTCAAAGCGTCCAGTACGCAAAGCGTTACGTTCACCGCCGTCTCCACGTCGTCTGTACCGCCCTTTTTCCGGATGTAGTCCTTGTAGGACATTCCATCCAGGAAGTCCATAATCATGTAGGCTGTATTGTTATCCTCAAAGAAATCGTATACATCCAGAATATTTGGGTGATTGTTGAATTTTGCCACCGTTCTGGCTTCGTTCAGGAACTTTTCCTTCCCTCTCTGATATTCCTTCATGTTTTTGGGGGAATAGACTAAAACTTCCTTTTTTCCGGGAATCCGGTTGGCTATGCCTCCGGGGAAATACTCTTTAATAGCCACCATCTTATCCAGGGTGTTGTCCCAGGCCTTATAGATAATGCCGAATCCCCCCGTATTGATCTGTACGCCTACGGTATAGCGGTTTGCCAGAACCACTCCCGGAGACAGATAATAAAGCTCCTTAGGCCCGGACGTCTGATCATATCCGCACCAGGGGCAGATATTCCCCCTGCCCTGGTATTCCTTCATACAATTATAACATCTGCTCATTTCCCCTGCCCCTAATCAATCCAGACCGCTATGGCTGAATAATTATCCATTTCCTTATTTCTGCCGTTTTTCTCTACGATTTTCTCCATGGCCTCCAGCCAGGCAGCCGGAGTATCGGCTCTCTTTAAGGTGCTCTCCATCTTTTTTTCCAAAATCAGCTCCCAAAAGCCATCCGAGCAGAGGAGAAATGCCGTACGGCTCTCTCTGGGAATCTCCTGGGACAGCTGATAGCGCAGTTCATCCGTCTCCGCTCCAAGAACCCGAAGAAGCCTGTTCCGGTCCGGATGATGGCGGATCTGCTTCTCCTTGATCTCTCCTATGGATACCAGCATCTGGGGAACGCTGTGATCCAGAGTCCTCTCCGCAATGCGCCCATTACGAAAGAAATATAGCCGGGAATCCCCGATATGTCCCCATCGGACATACTCTTCCTCCACATTCACAACCACCATGGTTGTTTTCATGTCCGCCAGACGGCGGTTTTCCTGCTGATGTCTTAAAATATTTTCCTGGGCCTTCTCAAAAATCCGCTCCAGAAGGTGTTCTTCCTCCCCCGCAAATTCCTCTTTTGCTGTCTCCACAGCGATTTTTGAAGCCACTTCTCCGCAGCCATGTCCTCCCAGCCCGTCGGCCAGAGCAAAACAGAAGCGGTTTTCCTGACGGGCCATACCCACGCTGTCCTCATTTTCCGGTCTGGAACCGCTTCGGCTGATTGCTGAAAACTGTACCATGTAAGCCACCTGCATCCTTCAATTTTCGTGAAAGATAAACATTTTCACTCTATATGTCATTATACCAATCCCCTATTCTTTGTCAACAAAACTGCGGGAAAATGTATGGTTTTCCATGTATAAAGGCATCCGTTCACGCCTGAACCGTTCTATATAAAAACAGGTGAAAATCCCGGTTTTCCCTCTGATTTTCACCCTGCTTGCCGCTGACTAACTCAGCTTACTTTCATTTTAAATTTTTGAATTTCCCGGTCGCTGTCCACCTTTTTGATCATAGCACCCAGAGCCTGAAGTTTCTCCTCAAAGCATTCGTAGCCTCTCTGGATATATCCGATCTCGTCCACCACCGTATATCCGTCTGCCGCCAGACCGGCGATCACAAGAGCAGCGCCTGCCCGCAGATCCGGAGCGTTTACCTGAGCTCCTGTAAACCCTTTGACTCCATCGATCACCGCCACATTTCCCTCTACCTTAATCTGGCCGCCCATCCTGGCCAGCTCGTCCACATATTTGAAGCGGTTTTCAAAAATGCTCTCCGTTACCATACTGGTTCCCTGAGCCAATGCCAGGGCCACGGTCATCTGCGGCTGCATGTCTGTGGGGAAACCCGGATAAGGAAGGGTCTTGATATCCGTATGGCGCTGCATAGGCTTTCCAACCACCCGCACTTCGTCGTCAAACTCGATGACCTCGCAGCCCATTTCAATCAGCTTGGCGGATATAGCCTCCAGATGCTTGGGGATCACGTTCTTCACCATAACGTCCCCTCTGGTAGCTGCGGCAGCACACATAAAGGTGCCCGCCTCGATCTGATCCGGTATAATGGAATACTCCGTGCCGTGGAGGCAGTGTACTCCGCGAATTCGAATCGTGTCCGTTCCGGCTCCTTTGATATTGGCTCCCATGCTGTTTAAAAAGTTGGCCACATCTACCACATGAGGTTCCTTGGCCGCGTTTTCCAGAATGGTCTGTCCTTCTGCCAAAGCAGCCGCCATCATGATATTAATGGTTGCTCCTACGCTGACCACATCCAGATAAATGTGGCTGGCCACTAAATCGATGGCGTGAGCCTTCACTGCTCCGCGCTCGATCACAACCTCTGCTCCCAGCGCCCGAAATCCTTTTAAATGCTGGTCAATTGGGCGGCTTCCGATATTGCAGCCTCCGGGAAGAGGAACCTGAGCGCTCTTGTATTTTCCCAAAAGAGCGCCGATGAAATAGTAGGAAGCGCGGATTCGGCGGATATACTCGTCATCTACCGCTACTTCGTGAATATTCTTTCCGTTAATCCGAACGGTGTGGCGGTCGATCCGGTCCACTCTGGCGCCAATTTCCTGAATAGCCTCCAGCAGCACGTTGATGTCCCGGACATCCGGAAGATTGTCAATGAGAACATCCTCATCGGTCATGATCGACGCCGCTAAAATGCCCAGGGCAGCATTCTTCGCTCCGCTGATTGTCACATCTCCCACCAGAGGGTTTCCGCCCTTAATGATATACTGATCCATCTTACACCTCTATATAGAAAATTACATCCGGCATCACAGTCCTGCTGCCGGAATCAGGATTTCCTTTTTTTATCTAAAAGAAACCTTAAAGATTTGTTCATAATTCATTTACATCTTTATTGATTATACCATAAGAATCGGATTTGTAAAGTAAAAGGCGGCTTTTTCGCCGCCTCCATACTGAAAAGGGATCGAATTTTGTCCTATTCAACGAATCATTTTCCCACATATAAAATCATTTCCAAGGGACTGGAAATATGTCGTCGCATCGCCCAGGCCCATCTTATAGCTTTCTCCCGAGGAAGAATCTGTAATCGTTATATTGTAGGTATCGTATCCCGTAATGCGCACCGCGCCGTTCTCTGTATAGGCGATAACCGGATAGCCTTTATCAATAAAGTACAAGACCTGATTTAAATCGCAGCCCCGGGCATCAATTAACATCAAGCCGTCTTCGTACAGGGTATTTTCGCTGAAACCGGATAAGTGCCTCTCCATCGCGCTGCCGCCTTCGTTTCTGGAAGACGCGGCATTTCTCCGGTTAATCCGGTCCCAAAGAATATGCTGGTTTTCATCCGTCACCAAGCCCATGTCATCGTACGCCGCGTCTACCGCTTCTTTAAACTCCGTAAAGCTTCCAAGGAATCGTCCCTGAGCGTAAGCGCAGAAGATTACATTACCTCTGTCCTCCCGGGACACCGTTGCCGCAGCCGCCATCACATTGTCACGATAGGAATAGCTGGAGGGCTCCCGAGTCTGCAGCGGCTGATCCACCGTTTGATCCAGCTGCACAAAGTATCTTTTTCCCATATCTTGGGAAACATACCATCCAATTCCTTCCAAAGGATCAATTGAAATATCCTCATTGCATACAATCGTGTCCTCATTTTGGAAAACATAGCTCTGGTCCGATACTTTTACCATCCGGTTCAAATGGATTCTACCATCCTGCACGTTCACATCAGAAATATAGATCCCCTCTTCCTGATACTGGCTTTCTACTTCCATATCTGTTCCAATAATATACAAAGCATACATCGGAAGTTCCCGGACTCTTCCATTGGAAATCCACTGGTCTGTCTGGTGTCCCAGACCGTAAATCAGATCGCTTCCCACAAAACCAAGAACCTGAATATAATCTCCCTGATCTGCCTGGATTTCGTCCTTCTGGGCCGTATTCAAATCCATTACATGAATTCTGTCGTTTTGTCCCGGATTCGTCTCTTCCTTCCATGCAATTCTCTGCTGATTGCTGCTGACCGCATATTCCCCCAATGTCAGCCCTCTGGCTACCACTACCAGTTCATTGCTGCTTAAATCAATACCGCAAATGGACTGGTTTAAAAGCAGATAAAGCATCTCATTTTCATTGAGATAAGCCAGCTGATTCAGCTCCCATTGAAGAGACTCAAAGGATTCCTCCACCGGAATAAAAATGTTTTCCTGTACCGTATCCCGATTTTGTATATAGTGATATAGGGTTACGCCCATCTGTCCTTCCGCCGTTCCCCGGTTCATGTAGCCATACACCAGAAAATACACGTCTCCATTATCCCTTACAGACAAAATCTTTATGTCATGGCTGTCATAGCTGCTTCTTATGTCTTCATCTCCGACACCGGCAAAGGAAAAAATTCTCAGCAGCTCTCCTTCCTCCTGGTCATACCGCCAAAGCTCCCGATTCGTTTCAAACGCAATATAGGTATGATCGGGGCTCTTTAGGCTGCTCACCATCTGATCGTTGGTAATTCCCAGCATCAAACGCTTTCCGCTGATCTCCGGCTGAATTTCAGAAAACACCTCATCCGCCTGCCGGCTGTAGTTCATCATATAGATCCGCTGCTCGTTCCATCGCATGGTGTAGTAATCCTTCACATCCAAAGTACGGACCTGATTCGCGGAATCTGTCAAATGGATCTGGTAGCATACCTGAACCTGCCCCATGGTCCCGTCCAACTCTTTCAAGGTTACGGAAGGGTCTCCAACCATTTCCGCCTTCAGCCCGTACCAGGTTAAATGATCAAAGCTGGTGCGGATGGTTGTCATGCCCAGGGAGCTGTTGTCCTCGCTGGGATCTGTTTCCAGATAGGAAACCAGATCTCTGGCTGTCTGATTATTCAGAGATTTCCTGGAAAATTCTTCCGCCAGCTGGATAAAATCCGCCCCATATGTGTAATCAGACCACAAAATTCTGGTATAATAATTGATTTTGCTCTCCCCCGTATCCAATATCAGGGTCAGCAAATAGGGTTCTTCTTTTGTAATTAAATTCTGGATCGGAAGAGCCGCGTAGATACCATCTTCTCTCTGCTCCCAGGATTCAAGCCGGGTATTCTCTACCAGACGGTCCATGGACAAATTGCGTATTTCATATTGAATTTCCGTAACTGTATTTCCATAATTTTCAATTATAATTTCCAGTTCCCGGTTCTCCGGAAGAAGCGTAATGGAGGATCTGGCCACCGCATTTCCCAGATCCTGGACGTATCCGTGCATAGGATTCACTTTTCTTCCGTCCATAGCAGCATATACCACCGGCAGATGAGGCTCAGTCATGGAAGCATAGATGGTCTCTTCTTTTTCCATGGTATTCTGAGCACTTATAAAGTAAAATATTAAGGCTGCTATAAAAACCAAAAGCAGCACAATCGTTTTTCTTATTATTTCTTTTTTCATATTTGCCTTTTATCCGAATTAAACTGATTTTCTTTATCCGGCCGGAGCCTGAAAAGAAAACACGCAGTCCCAAATAGTTACATTTCCGCAATCATTTCTATTCTATATAATAACCGTCGAAACTACAAGTTAATCTTTTCATAAATTTTTCGTAACAGTTTAATACGGCAGGAACATTACATTTTTCCGCCATTCTCTCTTCGTTTTAACCGTTCTCAGCCAAAATGCTCTGAAAGCATTTCCCGGCAGAACGCAGACAGCGTCTGATTTGAAATACTCTCAGAGCATTTTTTTATGTTGGCGCGGCGGAACAAAATCCCAGGCGGCACCTGCGGCGGTAGATTTCATTAAGCAGCAGCACTTTAACCATATCGTTCATCCAGGAATTTCCTGGTCTGTGGTACGAACCCCAGCGCTCCTCATTCCAGGAATTTAAATCCTGTGTATAAAGGGAATTTCCACCCGTACAGGAACAGCCCGGCCCCTGGGGCCTGGATGGCGGCCTCCATCCCGGGCCTTGAGGCGGTCTCGGGCCTGGCGGCATCCCCGGACCCTGAGGCGGCCTCGGACCTGGCGGCATCCCCGGACCCTGGGGCGGTCTCGGACCTGGCGGCATCCCCGGACCCTGAGGCGGTCTCGGACCTGGCGGCATCCCCGGATCCTGGGGCGGTCTCGGACCCTGAGGCGGCCGGCCCGGTCTCATGGGATATCTTCCAAAGCCTATTATTTCCTGGGTTTGAACGGAATCTTTTTCATTCTCTTCCTCCTGGCCCTCGCCTTCCGGCTGGTTTTCTCCTGGTTCAGTCTCAACCCCCAACCGTTTTTCTTCCCTCTTCAGCCATTCCAATTCATTTTCTCTGGGCCAATTCTCCTCTTTCTGCCAAAGGCTTTGAATGTCCATGGTTCTTTCTGCCATAATGCTTCCGCAGATGGAATCACACATCCGGTCAATCATTATCTCCTCCGGATATTGGTCATAGATTGGACTGTTTTGATATTCCATCCGGTCACAAGCCTCAGAAACATACTGCTGAATCATTTTGACTCCTGAGGGGTACATGCTCATAAGATAATCTAAATCATCCATTCCATCGCTCCTCCTTTTCTCTCATTTCATCATATGCCTGAAAAAAGGATTTCGGAACCAGTATTTAAGACTTCAGGCGGCAAAACTTCCCGTTCTGCCGCCTGTTAATCTTTTCCTGCTTTTCTCAATTATTAGATACCAGTTTCAATGTGGATCGAGTTCTTAAGACCGTTTAACATAACCCATAGCCTGTTCCAGGGCTTCCTGCTCTTCATTTCCCAGCACAATCTCCGTCTGCCCCATATCCACTTCCTTTACATAGATATAGCAGCCTTCCCGGCTGTGAACGCAGTTTAAAATAAATCCGCTGTTGGTATAATCCAAAAGAGCGATTGCCGTACTCAAATTTCCGCCCATTCCTTTAAATGCATTGTATTTTACGATTCCCAATTTTTGGAATGAGGCTCTGGAATTTCGGTTCAGGGATCTCATCGCATCCTTAGTGGCCCGATCTTCCGCTTTTAAATTCTTAATCTCGTCGATTTGGTCTAAAATAACATCCTCCAGCGATTCCGCATCTTTACCTCTCATAAAATAGTCAAATTTACGGTCCAGTCTGCGGATTTTGCTGAATGCCCACGCGATCAGAATCAAAAGAATGGCAATCAGCACCAGAAATACGATCATTATATATATCGGATCAAATGGAAGCTGATTCAAAATACTATTTTCCATATTTATTCTTTCTCCTTGCAACCTCTGTCTATCGAATGGACTCGATCATCTCTACAATTCGCTCAAGCTCAGCCTCTGAATAGTATTCGATTTCGATTCTTCCTTTATTCTTATCCTTATTATGAATCGTTACCTTCGTGCCCATTACAGTTTTCATCCGCTCCTCCAGATTCTGGTAGATGAAATTAATATTTTTTTCCTGCTTTTTCGGTTTATCCTTCTCCTCCGCTTCTCTTATAAGACGTTTGACCAGCCGTTCTGTTTCCCGAACGCTTAATTTATCTTCCATAATCATCTTTGCCGCTTTCAGCTGCATCTCAGGATCTTCCAGTCCCAGCAATGCCCTTGCGTGGCCGCTGGAAATTACATTTTCAATAACCATATTTTGGATGCCTTCATCCAGCTTTAAAAGCCTCATGGCATTGGTAATGGTTGTCCGATTTTTCGCTACTTTGGCAGCGATTTCTTCTTGTTTCAGTCCGAACTCCTGAATCAGCCTCTGATAAGCCTTGGCTTCTTCAATCGGATTTAAATCCTCTCTCTGAAGGTTTTCAATCAGAGCTACTTCCATGGATTCCTGAGGAGTATACTGCCGAATTACAACGGGAACCTCTTTTAAACCAGCCAGCTTAGCCGCTCTCCACCGCCTCTCACCGGCAATAATCTCATAAAGTCCATCCTTCTTTTGAACCAAAAGAGGCTGGAGGACACCATGCAGCTTAATAGATTCTGCCAGCTCTTCCATCTGTTCCTGATCGAATTTTTTTCTGGGCTGAGATTGATTAGGCTCAATTAACGCTACTTTCACCATCTGTTCACCCGCCGTTCCATCCTCTTGTGCTGTATTTCCCGGGTCAGATGTTCCTTTCTTCCGAGCAGACTCTCTGATTTTATGCTCCTCTTCTTCCCGACTGATTACATCTTCTCCAAAAATCGCCCCCAGGCCTTTTCCTAATCCTTTTTTTGCCATCACAAATCTTCTCCTCTGCTCATCACTTCAGCCGCCAGCATCCGATAACTCTCTGCCCCAGTAGAACGGCTGTCATATTGATTAATAGACATCCCGTGACTTGGCGCTTCTGCCAGTCTCACATTTCTTGGTATAATTGTCTTGTAAATGGTTCGATTTAAGTTGCTTTTTACATTCTCCACTACTTCCAATGACAAATTCGTTCGGGCATCATACATGGTAAATACAACCCCCTCCAGCTCCAGGCTCGGATTCAGTTTTTTCTTTACTAAATCTACAGTCCGAAGAACTTGTCCCAAACCCTCCAAAGCATAATACTCGCACTGGATTGGTACGATTACCGTATCTGCCGCCGTAAGGGCATTGATTGTCAAAATGTTTAAAGATGGAGGACAGTCGATAATAATAAAATCATAGTCATCTCTCACCTCATCCAAATATCCTCTAAGCAGCTTTTCCTTATCGTCAACTTCCTGAAATTCAATCTCGGCTCCTGCCAGATTCATATCTGAGGGAAGAACATCCAGATTCTTCTGTATTTCATAAACACAGCATTGATCAAAAGTACATTCTTCTGTCAGCATATCATATACCGTATTTTCAATATCCTCTCTCTCCAACCCAAGGCCGCTGGTAGCATTGCCCTGAGGATCAAAATCTACCAAAAGTACATGCTGACCCACTTCGGCCAGACAGGCTGAGAGATTGATCGCCGTAGTGGTCTTTCCAACTCCACCCTTTTGATTTGTAATCGCAATAATTCTTGCCATATAAAATTCCTTTCTGAAAGGAGCCTTCCCCAATAACAACAGACTAACCGCAGGAATTTCCAGAAATACCGCCTTCCAGTCTGTTAAATATAGAATGTTTGCAGCTATTCAGGACAGCATGCAAGGACAGGCAAAAGTAGGCGTCAAATTTGCCTGCCAACAAAGTGTTTCCTGCCTATATACATTTTTCCATGCTTCGCATCAGAGTTTTCACTCTCGCGTTGTACGAAAGAATTATACCATACACATTTGTATTTTCCTATTAGAAATTCGACGAAACTTTATTATTTTTTCCTTAAATGTTTCACGTGAAACATGAAATCCTGCAAAGACATATATACACATACTGGAAATATGTGGAATCTTTCGGAACTCTTGCGCAATTTGTAAATTCTCTTTTGTTGTATAAAGTCACCGAATGTATTATAATGATACCAAGTTCAAAAACATAGCACAAAAAATGCCTTGCTTTTATTGTCCTTTGCGTTCGTCCATCCGAAGGGCTGAAGACAAATAAAGACTTTGCACCGTTATCAATTTAAACAAGGAGTCTATATGAAAACCAGGAATAAATTACTGACACTTCTTGCACTGTCCGCAGGAACCGCTGCAGCTACGGCAGTTGTAAATAAATGCATCAAAATTGCGGCCACATCCAGAAATCTTTTAAGTGAATCAGAGTCGCTTTGTTTCAAATGGCGTCTGGGAAATATTCATTATACCAAAACAGGAAGCGGTAAGCCCCTTCTTTTAATTCATGATCTGACACCTGCTTCCAGTGGTTTTGAATGGCATTATCTGATCGATAAGCTTTCCCAATCCTATACGGTATACACTATGGATCTTTTGGGATGCGGGCGTTCCGAGAAACCTAATCTGACCTACACCAATTATCTCTACGTTCAACTGATTTCAGATTTCATTCA
Source organism: uncultured Clostridium sp. (assembly GCA_900547035.1). GTDB lineage: Bacteria > Bacillota > Clostridia > Lachnospirales > Lachnospiraceae > Enterocloster > Enterocloster excrementigallinarum. The sequence continues at coordinate 23,688 of URFM01000034.1, forward strand.
ATCTGAAATCGGTCACCGAACAGATGTCATTGCTACCGGTTCCTCATCTTCTCTGATTGTCATGGCCTGCGCCAACCGTTCAGAGCTGTTTGACCGCTTAATGCTTATTAATCCGGACACCATATTGTCATGCAGCCAAGTTCCGGGAAAACACGCAAAACTTTATAAAGTGATTTTGGATTTGCCTGTGATTGGAACTCTTCTTTACTATATATCCGTCAGCCGAAAGGCGTTGACAGAGGAATTCCAGAAAAATAACTATTATAATCCATACTCTGTTCGAAGCAGTACGATTGATGCCTATCTGGAAGCAGCCCATTTAGGAGAATCGCCAAAATCGATTTACGCAAGCGTCCATTGTCTGTACACAAAATGTAATATTGTCAACGCTTTGAAAAAAATCGACAACAGTATTTCCCTTCTGGGCGGTGATGGAATTGACTTTATGAAGGAGCGCTTACAGGAATATCAGGAATATAATTCCGCTATCGAATATTCTCTAATTCCAAATACCAAGCGCCTCCCCCACATGGAAAACCCTGCCGCTGTTTTAAAATATATTGAAACCTACTTCTCATAAGCATTAAACCGCTGTTTTGAACTCAGGATTTGCCAACGTACAGAGAAATGTTTCACGTGAAACACAGAAAGGAATTATACTATATGCTAACAATCGGCTGCCACTTATCTTCCTCCAAAGGATATGAAGCGATGGCCAAGACCGCCATTCAAATTGGAGCAAATACATTTCAATTTTTTACCAGAAATCCCAGAGGAGGAAACGCAAAGGCAATTAATCCCAAAGATATAGAAGTTTTCAAAAGAATCACAGCAGAGCACAACATTACTCCAATCCTTGCTCATGCGCCATACACACTGAATGCCTGCTCCGCTGATCCGAAACTGAGGGACTTTGCCAGACGGACGATGGCAGATGATTTGAGCCGGATGGAGTATACCCCAGGAAATCTCTACAATTTTCATCCTGGAAGCCATGTTAAGCAGGGAGTAGAAGTCGGTATTTCCTACATTTCCCAGATGCTAAATGAACTGCTCACCGCAGATTGCTCAACTACGGTTTTGCTTGAAACTATGGCAGGAAAAGGCAGTGAAATTGGCTCCCGCTTTGAAGAAATAAGAGAAATTTTAGACCGAATAGACCTTGATGAAAAAATGGGCGTATGTCTGGACACCTGTCATGTATGGGATGGAGGATACGACATCGTTAATCACCTGGACGAGGTGCTTACTGAATTTGACCGAATCATTGGCTTAAATCGTCTCAAAGCCATTCATTTGAATAACAGTCAAAATGAAATAGGTTCCCATAAAGACCGGCACGCCACCTTAGTCTCAGGAAAAATCCCACTGGAAGCCCTGGTTCGGATCATCAATCACCCGGCTCTTCGCCATCTGCCTTTCTATCTGGAAACGCCCAATGAATTACCTGGATATGCAAAAGAGATTCAACTGATGCGAGAAATGTACCGCGAAATATAAAGTACCTGCAATGTTTAAAAGAGCCGCTGTTTATTTCAGCGGCTCTTTTCCAGGCAAGCCTGCCTTTCTTGGGTACTTTCCCGAGGTATGCCTGTTCTTTTTGATGACTACAAGGGAGCGGAGCTCCTCTCCTCCCGGCAGGGAAAATTTTTCCACTCTTTTCACCTGTCCTCCAAGAATCTCCAACGCCTTTTCTCCTGCTTTCAATTCATCTTCAATTTCACCGGATTTGTAGGGAATGAAAAATCCTCCCAATTTTACAAAAGGCAGACAATATTCAGAAAGCGAAGCCAGATTTGCCACTGCCCTGGAGACACAAAGATCATAGGATTCTCTGTGGGAGGCATCTCTGCCAAAATCCTCTGCTCTGCCATGAAAAGCGCGGATTTCTTTTAGCTCCAATTCCTGGCAGACCAGATTCAAAAATTTCACCCGCTTATTTAGAGAATCCAACAGCGTTACCTTCAGCCCGGGGAATGCAATTTTTAAAGGAATCCCAGGAAAACCGGCCCCTGTCCCTACGTCCATCAGCGACAGTTCTCCCTGCTGCAGCTCTTTAACATCAATAGCTTTTACCAAGGAAAGACTGTCCGCAAAATGCTTTCGCACTACCTGGCTTTCCTCAGTAATCGCGGTCAGATTCATCTTCTCATTCCATGCGACCAGCATTTCATAGAATTTAAAAAACTGTTCCAACTGCCTTTCAGATAAAGAAAGGCCAAAGCAGGATGACTCCTCCTGAAGCTGCTGTTTAAACTGTTCCGTCACTCTCCATTCTCCTTTCTGCCCTTCATCTGCTCCAGGTGAACCAACAGAACGGAAATATCCGCCGGCGATACCCCGGAAATACGGGAAGCCTGTCCTACTGTAGCCGGCTGAATCTGATTTAGCTTCTGCACCGCCTCCCGACGCAGACTCTTCACCGTCCCATAATCGAAATCATCCAGAAGATGCCGTCCCTCCAGCTTTTTAAACTGAGCTACCTGCTGCATCTGACGTTTTATATATCCCTCATACTTAATTTCAATGTTAACCTGCTCTTTTACATCCTCCGGCAGCTTCTTTCGGTTCGGATCCAGCTCTGCCAGTTTATCGTAGTTCAATTCCGGCCTGCGCACTAATTCCGCCAGGGTAGTCCCCGACCTTAACAATGTGCTGTTTTCTCTTTCCAGAAAGGATTGAACAGCAGGAGAAGCCCCTATTGTAGTTTCCTTCAAGCGGCTGATCTCCTTCTCAATCATCTCCACCTTTCTCTGGAGGTGACGGTACTCTTCATCACTAACCAGGCCGATCTGATAACCAATTTTCCGAAGACGAATATCCGCGTTATCCTGGCGAAGCAGCAAACGATACTCCGCTCTGGACGTCATCATTCGATAAGGCTCATGATTTTCCTTTGTCACCAGGTCATCAATCAAAACTCCTATATAAGCCTGGGACCGGTCCAAAATCACCGGATCTCTTCCCAGAACCTTCATTGCCGCGTTCACGCCAGCCATAAATCCCTGAACTGCCGCCTCCTCATATCCGGAACTTCCATTAAACTGACCGCCAGAAAACAATCCCTGAATCCTCTTAAATTCCAGAGAAGCCTTCAGCTGAAGAGAATTGATGCAGTCGTATTCAATCGCATATGCATTCCGGACAATTTTAACATTCTCCAGTCCTGGAACCGTCCGATACATAGCGTACTGCACATCCTCCGGCAAAGAGCTGCTCATCCCCGCCAGATACATCTCGTTCGTATAAAGACCCTCAGGCTCTACAAATATCTGGTGGCGGCTTTTATCCGGAAATTTCACCACTTTATCTTCAATGGATGGACAGTATCTGGGACCTGTACCCTCAATCACACCTGAAAACAAGGGAGATCGGTCTAGATTTTCACGAATAATCCGGTGCGTCTCCTCATTGGTATAAGTCAGCCAACAGGAAACCTGCTCTTTCTGTACGCTCTCAGGATCCGTTGAAAATGAAAAGGGCACGATTCTCTCATCCCCAAACTGCTCCTCCATCTTGGAAAAGTCAATACTGCGGCGGTCTACTCTGGCCGGAGTTCCCGTTTTAAACCGGAACATCTCAATTCCGTTAGCCTTCAGAGAATCCGTCAGATGGTTCGCCGCCTGAAGCCCGTTTGGTCCTGTAGGATTGCTGACTTCACCGTAAATACAACGGGCTTTTAAATAAGTTCCGGTGCAAAGGATCACTGCTTTTGCGTGATAGACTGCCCCAGATACTGTTTTTACCCCATGAATCCTCCCGTCTTCCACCATCAGTTCCGAAACCTCCGCCTGGCGGATGGTCAAATGATCCGTATTCTCCAGAACGTTTCTCATACGCCGGCTGTAAGCCTGTTTATCCGCCTGAGCTCTGAGAGAATGGACCGCAGGACCCTTAGATTCATTGAGCATTTTTGACTGAATAAAGGTCTGGTCAATAACCTTTCCCATCTCCCCTCCCAGGGCATCCAGCTCCCGCACCAAATGTCCCTTGGAGCTTCCTCCAATATTAGGATTGCAGGGCATCAGGGCAATGCTGTCGATGCTGACTGTAAACAGTATGGTTTCAAGTCCCAGCCTTGCGCAGGCCAGAGCCGCCTCGCATCCCGCATGCCCTGCTCCCACTACCACAATCTCATAGGTTTCTTCCAAATATGGCATAGATTCCTTCCTCTTTCATTCTCTTATTTCTTCTCTCAGACACAGTCTATTTTCCCATACAGAACTTGGCAAAGATTTCATTAACAACATCGTCCCCTACCGACTCACCCACAATTTTGCCCAAATTTTCATAGGCATCCGTCAAATCGATCGAATAAAAATCCTCCGGCAGCCCCTGAATTATACTGTTTCGAACCATATTCAGGCTTTCCAGGGCGTCATGGAGAGCTTCCTTATGCCGCACATTCGTAATATAAACTTCCTCATTAAATTTCAATTCCCCATGAAAGAACATTCGCCGTATTTCATCTGTCAAATCATCAATTCCCTGTTCTTCTTTAGCGGAAATCGGAATCACCCGGCGCCCCGTAAGCTGCTCCAGATCCTCTTTTTCCACACAAATCTTCAAATCGGTCTTATTTAACAACACAATTACCTTTTTATCCACAAATTCATCCACCGAGGGGTCCCTGCGGATTAAGGCCATAATCTCCTCATCGTTTTCATCCAACGGAGTAGATCCATCCACCACATAGATCAAAAGATCGCCTTCTCTGGCCGCCTTTCTGGCCCGCTCCACTCCGATTCGTTCCACTACATCCTCCGTATCACGAATCCCCGCTGTATCTACCACATTTAAGCTGATCCCCTGGAGATCAATGTGCTCTTCCAGAGTATCCCGAGTCGTTCCGGCCACATCCGTCACAATAGCTCTCTCCTGACCAATCAGCACATTCATCAGGGAAGATTTTCCCGCATTGGGTTTTCCAAGAATAACTGTTTTTATTCCCTCTGTAATTACCTTTCCATCATCAGCCGACCGAATCAATCCCTCGATTTCGGAAGAAATTATTCCAATTTTTTCCAATAGTTCATCCGAATATCCATCCAGAGAAATATGCTCCGGATCATCCAGGGCGGACTCAATCCTAGCGATTTCATAGAGAATCTGAGCCCTCAGTTCCTTTACCCGTCTGGACAGAGCTCCTCCCAGCTGTTCCATGGAATTTTTCAGGGCATACTCATTGCGAGCGCTGATTACATCCGCAACCGCTTCCGCCTGGGACAGATCTATCCTTCCATTTAAAAAAGCCCTTTTTGTAAATTCACCTGGTTCCGCCGTTCTGGCTCCATGCTGAATCACAATCTCCAGGATTTTTCTTACCATACGCACACCGCCGTGGCAATTGATTTCCACCGTATCCTCCGTGGTGTAGCTTCTCGGCCCCTTCATCACCATAAGGAGGACTTCATCCACCTTCTCATCCTCATTCCATATATATCCATAATGAATGGTATGGGAAGGAACTTTCTCGAAATCCAGACTTCTGCCTCCGGGGGTACGGAAAATACGCCCCGCCGTCTTCAAAGCCTGATCTCCGCTGATGCGGATAATGCCGATTCCGGAATTACTCATCGCCGTCGCGATGGCTGCAATCGTATCTGTTTTCATGTCTCTTTCCTCTTGATTGTTTAAAAGGCGGCATGAATCCTCATGCCGCCTCTGCTGCTTACTCCTCTGGGGTTTCCTGTGAAACGGCAGTTTCCTGCTGAGATGTAAATTCTTTCTCAGCCTCCTGCTCCTGCCGGCTTACCCGGTTCTCCCTAAAAGCGTTCTTACCTCCGCGGTATCCGCCCTTTCCATAACGGCCTCCCCGGCCCTTTTCATAGCGGCTGCGTTTTTCTCCGGAAACAGCCTCCTTCTTCAGTGAAATCACCACATGACGGAAAGGCTCCTCCCCTTCGCTTCTGGTAGTTACATACTTATCATTCTGAAGAGCCGCATGAATGATTCTTCTCTCATAAGGATTCATAGGCTCTAAGGAAACCGGACGTTTGCTTCTCTTTACCTTGTAGGCAATATTTTTTGCCAGGGTCTCCAGCGTCTTTTTCCGCTTGTCCCGATAATTTTCCGTATCCAGTTTTACTCTCAGATAATCCTCGCTATCTTTATTAACAATCAAGCTTACCAGGTACTGAAGGGAATCCAGGGTCTGTCCCCGCTTTCCGATGAGAATTCCCATATCCTCCCCTTCCAGGGTAATGGAAATCTCCTTTTCTTCCTCGTTGAAAGCGGAAGCAATCTCCACTTGAATATTCATGGCGTCAAAAACCTGACTTAAAAAGTTTACCGCACGGTCCTGTACAGACTCCTTCTTTCTGGCACGAATCACAGCTGGCTTTGCACCAATTCCAAGGAAGCCCGCGCTCCCCTTTTCCACCACCTCATATTCCAGCTTATCGCTAGTGGTTTCCAGATCAATCAGCGCCTTTGTCACTGCGTCTTCAACCGTTTTGGCTGAAAATGTCATCATTTCCATGTGTCAGCGTCCCCCTTTACTTTTTCCCGCCCTTTTCATGTTTCTCATTATATTTCGCTACCATATTTGCCTTTGCCGCCAGACTGCCGGGCTTCGCATCCGCATTGTAATAGCGGTTGGACTCCTCTACCTGCGCCTTCGACTTGGCAATTTTTTCCATTCTCTTTGTTTCTTCCCGGTCTTCCTTCTCCTGCAGCTTCTTCATCATCTCGTCCACATTTCCAACCTTTGTGGGCGGCAGACCCTTCTTGGCACGCTTCTTGTTGGCCTTCTCCACATTTTTCTGAACAAGATCATCGATATCCACCTTCTTCAGATGAGCGTTGATGAACACCTGCTGAATAATGGTAAATACGCTCTGTGCCACCCAGTAGATTCCGATACCGGATGCGAAGGTGAAGCAGAAAAATACGGACATCAGCGGCATCATGATATTCATGGACTTCATCATGTTGGCGCTGGGGTCTTCCCCATTTTTCTGGTTCGCCGTAGGGCTGTTGGCCGTCATCAGCTTGGTAGAAAACCACTGGCTTCCGCCTGCCAGAAGAGGAATGCAGAGAGCGGCAATCATGGTCAGAACACTGATTCCTCCAACTCCGCCAAAGAAATTGCTGATTACCTGAAGAGGCGTGTAAGCCAGATTCAGCCCAAAGAAATTCTGCATATTCGCAATAGCGTCTACCACATGGGTACCAGACTCCGTCACCGCTTCTCCCACTGCCGGGAAAGCGGAAATCAGCTGATCCCACTGCTGGCTGGTAAATTTATACAGCAGATCAATCACCGAACTGGCGTTATTTGCGTAATCGAAATTTGCAACAGGCATCTTCTGAGCTTCAGCCAGTGCCTGGAACGTGGCGTTCTCTACAAATCCGGATCCCAGATTTGCGATTACCGCCTCATAATATGCCCGGACCGTATTTACATAAGCAGGAATATTGTAAATTACACGGTACAGCGCAAAAATGATGGGCATCTGAATCAAAAGCGGCAGACATCCGCCGGTCATGGAAGTACCGTACTTCTCATACACGGCCTTAGTCTCCGTCTGCATCATCATCATTGCCTTCTGGTCGTTTTCTTTACCCTTATACTTCTTCTGAATGGCCTGAATCTCAGGCTGCATCACCGCCATCAGCTTGGAGCTCTTCTGCTGCTTAATGGTCAGAGGAAGCATCAAAAGCTTAACAACCGCTGTAAACAAAATAATACAAAGACCGATGTTCTCGATGCCGAACAAACCGGTAAACGCGAACAAGCGGTCCATTACCCACCCCAGGATCGATGCAATCGGTCCTAAAATTCCGCCTGTTCTGGTCAATAAAACTGCGCCAACTAACGTATTCAATTAGCTACCTCCTTATGGACGCGCCGGATTTTGCGTCCCTTTTTCTACGGAACTGGATCATAACCGCCTTTTGCAAAAGGATGACAGCGCAGAATCCTTTTTAAGGCCAGCCAACCTCCCTTTAAAGCTCCATATTTTGTAATCGCCTCAAGGGCGTACTGGGAGCAGGTTGGATAATAAATACAGTGAGTCTTCACCTTCAGAGGCGAAAGATACTTCTGGTAAAATCTTACCAGGGCGATCATACATTTTGCCGCCATAAAATCACTTCGATTCTTTCTTAATGTTATGCAGTCCGCATAAGTGCAGATAGGCACTTTCCAAATGTCTGTAATCTGAATTTTTTGCGGCCGGACGGGCCACAACGATGATGTTTACGCCAGCTTTTATCCTATCATTGTTTAAACGAAATATTTCCCTGATCAGTCTGGTAATATGGTGGCGCACCACGCTGTTTCCCACCTTTTTGCTGACCGAAATGCCGATCCGGTTTACCCCCTGTTCATTTTCCGTCACATACATCACAAGAAGCCGGTTTGCATGGGAGGTTCCCCCTCTGTAAATGCTCTGAAATTCTCGATTTTTCTTAATGGACGGGAACCGCTTCATAAAATCTCCTTACATCTTCACCCACCGGCAGGCATTTTACTCTCCCTTCCTTTGCAGAAAGAGAAAAAAAGGCCACATGATTCTGTGGCCCTCACTGACACGCTCTTTTCAATATTAAGCGCTTAATCTTGCTCTGCCTTTAGCTCTTCTTGCAGCCAGAACTTTTCTTCCGCCTGCGCTGCTCATTCTGGCTCTGAAGCCATGAACTTTCGCTCTCTGTCTCTTCTTCGGCTGAAATGTCATCTTCATCGACCCATGCACCTCCTATCAATCACTTATCTGACAATGCGCATCCGCGCATCTCGACTGGCATAGTAAAACATCTTCTCAATTATATAGAAGAAATGGTCGTTCGTCAAGGGATTTTTGGTTAAAAATCGCCTGAAAAACTCCTGGAATTAGGTCATTCGCGAATAAAATTCTTTTCTTGACAACCTATACCCATATAGGTATACTTATTTTATACATATACCCCTACACCTATATATAATTGTTCTGAATAGGAGGAACCGTGTTATGGAAAAGCTGGAAGAACTGTTAGAATGGGGAGGAATCAAGCGGGATATTGTCTTTTTGATTTTATCCGGCCTGGCTCTGATTGCCAGTATGTTTGATTTTTTACCCCTTCCCTTTGACCCTGCCTGGGCTGCTATTATTCTCTGCGGCGTTCCTATCATCCTGGAAGCGGTCATCGGCCTGGTTACCGCCTTTGACATTAAGGCCGACGTGCTGGTATCCATCGCGCTTATCGCATCCGTCATCATCGGAGAGGATTTTGCCGCCGGGGAGGTGGCCTTTATTATGCAGCTAGGAGGGCTTTTGGAGGAGCTGACCGTGGCAAAGGCCAGAGCAGGCATTGAAAAACTGGTCCATCTGACCCCCACAACCGCCCGTATTTTAAAAGGAGACTCGGAAACGATCGTTCCCGCTCAGCAGGTACAGGTAGGAGACCTGCTTCGGGTGCTGCCGGGAGAGACCATACCTGTAGACGGCGTCATTACAACCGGACAGACCTCCATTAACCAGGCCGTGATGACCGGCGAATCCCTTCCCGTAGATAAAGAGGCGGGGGATGAGGTTTCCAGCGGAACTGTGAATCAGTTCGGAACCTTTGACATGAAGGCTGCCAAGGTTGGGGAGGACAGTTCTATCCAGCGCATGATTCGTCTGGTTCAGTCCGCCGATGCGGGGAAGGCAAAGATTGTGGGGATTGCCGACCGATGGGCCACCTGGATTGTCGTCATCGCCCTTTTATCCGCCCTCCTTACCTGGATTTTTACCGGGGAGATTATCCGCTCCGTTACCATCCTGGTGGTATTCTGCCCCTGTGCCCTGGTATTGGCCACACCCACCGCCATCATGGCGGCCATCGGAAATTCTACCAGACACGGCTTTCTGATCCGGGAGGGAGACGCGCTGGAGCGTTTGGCAAAAGTTTCCTATGTAGCCTTTGACAAAACGGGCACCCTTACTTTGGGGACTCCTCAGGTTGTGGCGGTACGCAGCTTTCAGGAACCGATTTCCCCTGAAACTCTTTTTTCCTGGGCTGCCTCGGCGGAGCAGCGCTCCGAGCATCCTCTGGGAAAGGCAGTCGTATCCTGTTTTAAGCAGAAGTACGGTGAAAAGCTTCCGGATCCCCATAGCTTTTCCATGATTCCAGGGCGCGGCGTGAAAGCGGAGATCATAGACTCCGACCGCATACTCGCCATTACGGCAGGAAACCGTGAAATGTTTCAGGACGAGCAGATTTCCCTTTCCGATGCCATCTGTCAGGCCGCCGACTCCTACATAAAAGAAGGATGTACCTTGATTTTCGTGGCGGCAGACGGCCAGGCCGCCGGCTTGATCGCCCTTTCCGACACCCTGCGCCCGGATGCGGCAAAAACCATCCGGGGCGTAAAGTCTGCCGGACTGTCCCCCATCCTTCTCACCGGGGACCATGAAAGCGCGGCCCGCCATATTGCGGATACGCTCTCCATTAAAGAGCTGCGATGGAACTGTCTGCCGGAGGATAAGCTGAACTGGATTGGAAAATCCCAGAAAAACGGACAGATGGTGTGCATGATTGGAGACGGGGTAAACGATGCCCCCGCTCTGAAAAAGGCTTATGTAGGAATCGCCATGGGCGGAATCGGAAGCGACATCGCCGTGGACGCCGCGGACATCGCCCTGGTGGGAGATGAGATCAACGAACTGCCCCACCTGCTGCTTCTGGCCCGAAGGATGATGGTGACCATCAAATGCAATCTCACCTTCTCCATGACCTTAAACTTCATCGCCATCGTCCTGGCTATTACCGGGATTCTCAATCCCATTGTGGGCGCTCTGGTACACAATGCCGGATCGGTGCTGGTGATTGTCAATTCCGCGTTTCTCCTGAAGTGGAAAAAACATATGGAGTAAATCAAAAGAGCTGAGGCTGATACCCCAGCTCTTTTAACTGTTACATTCTATTCGTGCCAAACCGCCCCGTATTTCTTCTCAATATCGGAAATCATGGCAACCCTCTCCGCGTGGCGCCCGCCCTGGAAAGTGGCTCCGAAAAACTCGTCCACAATCATCTTAGCCAGCTCCGGTCCTACCACTCTGGCTCCCATGGCGATAATGTTGGCGTTGTTGTGCTCCACCGTCAGCTTTGCGGAATAAGGCTCGCTGCACACAGCTGCCCGGATTCCGGGAACCTTATTGGCCGCCAGGGAGATTCCGATTCCTGTTCCGCAGAGCAGGACACCCTTCTCCACCTCGCCTCTCATAATGGCCTCCGCCACCTTCAGTCCAGGCTCCGGATAATTTACCTTTACATTCGGATCATAGGCGCCATAGTCTACACATTCATATCCCTTTTCCTTTAAATGATCCATCAAAATCTTCTTCAGCTCAATAGCAGTATGATCGCAGCCAAATCCTACCTTCATAATTCTTTACCTCTTTCCTTTTGAGATTTACAAATCTTCTTCTGATGCTACTTCTTTTAGGCCGCTCTGTCAAGATTTGGAACATCATATTCACGATTTTTCTTTATTGATAATCATATACGCCACAGCGCTTTTGTGGTATGATAAATTAGAAACGGATAGGGCTCATAGCCATCTCCGCCAAATGCAACCCTTCACCGCAATACTAGGAGGATTTTACTATGCACCTGGATCTTTCCAAAATCACCTGCGATGTCCAGCTGACGGACACCGAAATGTCTGTTCTGGAGTTTCTTTTAACTCATATCGACGACGCCTTAAAACTGGGAGTCCGAGGCGTAGCCAAAGCCAACTATACCTCCACTTCCACGGTCATGCGCCTGGCTAAAAAGCTGGGATACAACGGATTTATCGAGATGTACTATAAGCTGCTTGGGGAAGCGGGAACCACCCAGGACGGCTATGAGTTAAATGAATCCTTTGTCTGCTATTTTACCGGAAACAACTCCCTCACCCCGGAGCTCTATCAGAATCTGCGGATGGCCGCCCGGAAAATCTATGAAACCAATCAGCTGGTCTTTATCTATGGCATGGGATTTTCCTCCCTGATGGCCGAATATCTGGCAAAGAAGCTTCTGGTTCTGGGAATCAAATGTATCTACTCCGATGCCGCCGACTCCATCGGCATCTTTGAAAATAATCTGGAGGATATCGGCGTTCTCATCGTATTTTCCCGTTCCGGCCGCTCCTCCCATGTGCTGAACCGGGTAAGAACCGCCAGGGAAAATTCCATTTCCACCATCGCCTTTACCAGTCAGCAGCAGAACCCCTTAAAGGAAGAAAGTTCCTTTTCTATTTGCATTGAGGACGACAACCACCTGGACGACCGGAATATGAAACCTACCACATTTTTTGCCAGAACCTTAACAATGATCGAACTTCTGGTTTATGAGTACTACAGTATATCCTTAAAGGAAAGCCGGTAATGATTTTTATGCAACCTGTTACCCAGTTGGGTAACAGGTTTTCTTATGCCTCGAAAATCTGTACATTTTTTTCAGAATAGTTATAATTTGGATTATCAGCCACGTGGAAATGTGAAAATGTATGCGCGTACATTCAAGTAAAACTCATGAGAGTGGAGAGGTAGAAGTATGAAAGACAAAATTATGAGTGCAATGCAGGCATTCTCAAAAGCAATGTTCATGCCTGTACTGATTCTTCCGATCGCCGGTCTTTTGATCGCGGTCGGAAACGTTTTAACCAACGCAAGACTGCTGGAAATGGCTCCTTTCCTGAATAATCCTGTTACAACGGGATTCGGAACCATCCTTTCCGGTGCTCTGGTAGCGATCTTAAACAATCTGGGACTGATTTTCTGTACCGGTATCGCGATCGGACTTGCTAAGAAGAAAAAGGCGGAAGCAGGATTTACAGCCGTACTGGCCTTCCTTGTTTTCATCAATGCCATGAATAAATTCATGGGGTTAAACGGAACTCTGATCACTGCGGATTCCTTAAGCGGAACTGGTCAGGCTATGGTACTGGGAATCCAGGTTCTGGATATGGGCGTATTCCTGGGCATCATTCTTGGCTGCGTAACCGCCTACGTACACAACCGCTTCATTGACACAGAATTCAACAATGCTTTCCAGATTTACGGAGGAGCAAGATTTGTATTTATCGTCCTGATTCCTGTCATCATCATTCTGGCTGTGATTTTAACCTATGTATGGCCTCCCATCCAGGGCGTCATCGACAGCCTGGGAACCTTTATCAATCACGCCGGAAACTTCGGAATCTTCCTCTACGGTGCGCTGGAGCGTCTGCTGATTCCTACCGGACTTCACCACCTGGTATATACACCCTTCCTGTACACCAGCCTGGGCGGAAGCGCGGACATCGGCGGTCAGATTTACGAGGGCTGCCGCAATATCTACTATGCTGAAATGGCTGATCCTTCCATCGCCGTTCTCTCCTCTTCCGTTGTATGGGATGCGAGAGGACTTTCCAAAATGTTTGGTCTGGTAGGCGCATGTCTTGCTATGTACCACACCGCAAGACCGGAAAATAGAAACAAAATCAAGGCAATACTGATTCCCGCGGCCTTCACTTCCTTTATCGCAGGCGTAACCGAGCCCATCGAGTTCTCCTTCATGTTTGTGGCTCCCATCCTGTTTGTAGCGCATGCGGTATTAAGCGGACTTGGCATGGTAGCATTTAATGTATTAAACTGCCGGGCCATCGGTCCTAACGGATTTATCGACTTTTTGCTGTACAACCTCCCTCTGGGCATTGAGAAAACCCACTGGCCCACCTACCTGTTAATTGGCGTGGCAGAGTTTGTCATCTACTATCTGCTGTTCCGTTTCCTGATTACGAAACTGAACTTAAAGACCTTAGGACGCGAGGATGCGGGTATGGAGATGAAGCTCCACTCCAAAGCTGAGTACAAAGAGAAGGTAGCAAAGGAGAAAATGCAGGCTTCTTCCTCAAGCAGCTCCTCAGACGGCGAAATTAACGCTGCCCTGATTGTAGAGGCCCTTGGCGGAGCCGACAACATTGTAAAAGTAGACAACTGCTTTACACGTCTGCGCCTGGTAGTAAAAGACAACACTCTGGTAAAAGATGACATTCTGACCGGTCAGACCGGAGCTTCCGGAGTCGTTAAAAAGGGTGAAACCGTCCAGGTAATTTATGGCCTGCAGATCGGAAAAATCCGCAAAGCCGTAGACCAGGAGCTTGGACTGGAGCAGTAAAATATAAGGAGGAGTATCACGATGGATATTCGGAACAAAAAATTCAATATCGTCATCGCCGGAGGCGGCAGCACCTACACCCCCGGTATTGTGAAAATGATGCTGGAGCATCAGAAGGATTTTCCCTTAAACTCCGTTACTCTCTATGACAATGACGGAGAACGGCAGGCTGTCATCGGCGAGGCACTGGCTATCCTGATGAAAGAGGAAGCACCTGAAATTCATTTTTCCTATACCACAGATCCCGAGGAGGCTTTTACAGACAAAGATTTCTGTATGGCCCACATCCGTGTTGGAAAATACGCCATGCGCAGCCTGGATGAGAAAATCCCGCTTAAATACGGCGTCTTAGGTCAGGAAACCTGCGGACCAGGCGGAATTGCCTACGGCATGAGAAGCATCACCGGCATGCTGGAGATCATTGACTACATGGTCAAATATTCCCCCGACTGCTGGATGTTAAACTACTCCAATCCCGCTGCCATCGTGGCTGAAGCCTGCCGGGTACTTCGTCCGGATGCGAAAGTGATCAACATCTGCGATATGCCTGTGGGAACCAGAAGAAGAATGGCCTACATTGTAGGAAAAGAGTATGATGATCTGGATGTACGCTACTTCGGATTAAACCACTTCGGCTGGTGGACCAGTGTAAAGGACAAAACCACCGGCGAGGACTATATGCCCAAGCTTTTGGAGTATGTTTCCGAGAACGGCTATCTGACCCAGAAGGCCATCGAGACCCAGCATATGGACGCCAGCTGGCAGGAAACCCACAAGAAAGCCAAGGACCTTCTGGCCCTGGATCCCAACTTCCTGCCCAACACCTACTTAAAGTATTACCTGTATCCGGACTATGTGGTAGAGCACTCTGATCCCAACCACACCAGAGCCGATGAGGTAATCGAGGGACGTGAGAAAGAGGTATTCGGTGCCGCAAGGGAGATCATCCGCAAGGGTACCGCTACCGGAGGGGAGTTCACGGTAGACAACCACGCCTCCTTCATCGTATCCCTGGCCCGCGCCATTGCATACAACACCCATGAGATCATGCTGTGCATCGTAGAGAATAAGGGCGCTATCAGCAACTTTGACTCCGACGCTATGGTTGAAGTTCCCTGCGTAGTGGGATCCAATGGACCCGAGGCTATGTGCCAGGGCGAAATTCCCACCTTTGAGCGGGGCATGATGCAGGAGCAGCTGGCCGTTGAGAAGCTGGTGGTTCAGGCCTATGTAGAGCACAGCTACTTAAAGCTGTGGCAGGCGCTGACCCTCTCCAAGACCGTTCCCAGCGCTTCCGTCGCCAAAAAGATTCTGGACGATCTCATTGAGGCCAACAAGGATTACTGGCCTGAGCTGCACTAAGGGAAAATAGTGAGATCATCAAACTGCATATTCATTTCAGGGGAGTATTGAAAGACCGCCCTGCCGGGGAATTTCCGGCGGGGCGGTTTGGTTTTTTATGATTCATTCATCTCCGTTCATAGACCAGTTCCGCAATCCCATTATAGACCTGACTGCGTACCAGTTTTAATTTTGTCTGTCCTTTTAAACTGTCAAACAGCCTGATTCCGGATCCCAGAAGAGTGGGAATAATAGAAATATGATAGCGGTCAATCATCCCCTCTTTCATCAACTGCCCGGCCGTACTTGCTCCCC
The DNA here is from genome assembly GCA_900547035.1 of uncultured Clostridium sp. GTDB lineage: Bacteria > Bacillota > Clostridia > Lachnospirales > Lachnospiraceae > Enterocloster > Enterocloster excrementigallinarum. Next base: position 39,456 of record URFM01000034.1, read on the forward strand.
CCGCAGATCCAGATGTCCTTTCCCGGTTTTCTCCTCAACCGCTGAATTAATCCGCAGGGGGACTCATCCGTAAAGATAATTCCGTCCATTTTTTCGATCTTCCGATGGGTCAGCACATAGCTGGTTAATCCCTCATAAACCCACTGCTGAGGCGACAATTCCGTCGCAATCTGACGATAAGTATTCCAACCCATCACCACAGTGTCTATTTCGCGAATGAAATTATCATAGGAATTTCCATCCCCTTCCTCCGGATTCTGGCCCTCCAGCCAATCTACTCCCCCATTCGCATCCGCGATATATCCGTCCAGACTCATGGCAATAAATAAAACGGTATTTCTCTGTTTCACTCTTTACTCCTTTGAACGAAGCTTCCATTTTCGGAACCATGACGTCACGGTTTTCTCGTCCTCTTCCAGGATTATCGCTGCATCCTGGGGCGTAAATCCGCGCAAATAAAGATTATGGGCAGTCCGATATCGTTCTCTTTCAATTTCTTTTCGTATCCCCTGTCTTAACCCCTCTTTATTTCCATCTGCCCATCCATCCGCTCTCCCCTGTTCATAAGTATTCTTCAAATGACGCTTTTCATCGTACTCCGTCAACAGCATTCCTATCACCTCCTGACGATATTTTGTTAGCAATTCCGTTAAAAATCCGCAATTCAGGCAATCTCTGATTGCCTCCTCAATCGCACCTTCCAAAGTTTTTCCCTTTGCCAGATTTTCTCTGATTTTTGATACAAGGACATTATCTAATGTAGTAATTTCCAAATCATCTGGATTCTCATAATTGGAATCGTTGACCGCATTATAAAGGCTGAGAATATCCTCCTTCTTCTCAAAAACCTTTAAAAACAGCCTCTCCTTATACTTTCTGTTTGCTCTCCGCCGTTTTTTTCTCATAGGCAGTTTTCTCCTTTCATTTTACGAAAAAACATTTTTGTTGTAAAAGGTGTTTCGGCTTTTGAAATACAGCCAAGATACCTGGTTCCCAGGCAGATTTTGATGAAACTGGCAGTACGAACACTGCCGATATGATTATTTTACCAGACTCCCTCTTTTTCCACAACCGTTTTATCCCCTCTCCCTCTATTTTTTCCCGCCTTTCCTCCTTCTCGGATAGACAACGCTCTGCCTGAATGATATAATTTTCTTAGCATTTATCTCTCACGGGGTAGTGTCAAGTAATCTATGAAAAGAGGAGTCAAGAAAAATTGGCTCAACAGAACCTTGAAAAGTG
>URFM01000035.1 GCA_900547035.1 uncultured Clostridium sp.
TAAAAAAAATGGGAGGAATAATTCTCGTTGCAAGTCTAATAGTATGGGCCTTAGGTTATTTCCCTCATAATGAACAATTAAGCAATCAAGAACAAAAAGAACAAAGCTATATTGGAGTCATCGGGAAATCAATTGAACCTATATTCAGGGCACAAGGCTTCGACTGGAAACTTGACGTTAGTCTTGTAGCAGGAGTTGGCGCAAAAGAAATCATAGCATCAACAATGGGTGTACTTTATGCCGATGACGATAATGTATCCAATGAATCTGAAAAATATCAAATTCTGAATAAAAAGATGCAGACGGACGGAATAACTCCGCTCATTGCCTTTTCGTATTTGCTATTTGTATTGATTTATTTCCCTTGTATAGCAACAATTGCAGCAATAAAAAGCGAGACCGGTAGTTGGAAGTGGCCAATATTTACAATGGTTTATACAACATTTCTGGCATGGTGCGTTTCTGCATGCTGTTACCAAATAGGCAGCCTGATTTTATAGAAACTAAATAAGAGAAAAAGTATAAACAGACCAACCGCCTTAACATTTAATCAGATGTTAAGGCGGTTCTGTTTAATGCCAATCAGACATAAAAGCAAATTGAATAATTCAAAAAAGTAAGAATAATGAAAAACAAAACAATTAAAAAGGTAGTGTTTCACTGAGTGTGTCTGAGGCAAGTTTGCCTTAGAAGTGATGATGCAAAGTTAATAGACAATTTTGTATTTCATATCAAAAAAGCTAATTTTATGTTGTAGCTGGACGAGGAAATGGACTCTGTAGAGGAGCAACTCGTCAGCAACATGGTTACGCCTATACTGATAGCAAGAACTATCCGGGAGTCGTCATGGTGGCGACTCCTTTTTTGCTTTCAGGCAGGCTTTTCTGCTAAAAAAAACTATTCCATTAGTCAGGAAACAGAGTCTTGTCGCAGGTTATGTTGGGTAGCAGCCGGTCAAAAGCCTTGTGTTCCATGGCGACACTGCCCATGAGCGTCAGTACTGATTCTTCGTTAGGCATGGCTGTACGCATTCTTGTCACTCTCCTGAAGTCCCGGTTGAGACGCTCGATCCAATTAGTGGTATATATCATGGACTGAATCTCCGGAGCATAGTTCAAGTAAGTCATGTATGCCTTATAATCGGCGTTGTTACGCATGAGTTTGAACGCCCGGTAGTCTTTACCCCACCTCTCACACATATCCTGCCATTTCTTCCATGCCATCTCAATGGTGTAATCGCGCTGTCCGGTACGGAATATATCACGTAGATCAGAAGCCAAGGCACCCTTGTCTCCATGACTGACCTTGGCAAACATATTGCGTTTGAGATGGGTTACGCATCTCTGAAGCGGAGTACCGGGGAATTTCTCTCCCACAACGACATCAAGGCCCTTAATACCGTCTGCAACCATGAGCCCAATCTTTTGGACGCCCCTTTCTTTTAAGGTGTCAAAGATATCACTCCATCCTGTTGCGCTCTCTGTAGGAATATTGAATATACCCAGTACATCACGGCGGCCTTCCTCTGTAACGGCCAATGCGACATAGAAAGCCTCACTGGATACCGAACGTTTACGGTGAATCTTAATATGCACACAGTCTACGAACATGACTGGGTAGTAACTCTCAAGACTGCGCTCCAGCCAGGCGTTTACCTGGGTACGAACGCTATCGACCATCCGGCTGATGCTGGACTTGGAATAGTGCTGGCCGTAAAGCTGCTCAAAGACATCTCCAACCTGTTCTTGAGTAAGTCCTTTAGTATATAAGACTCCGGCCAACCGGTCACATTCCTCTTCCTGATTGCGAAGAATGGCAAGTATCCGGGGATGAAAGTTGCCATAACGGTCACGGGGTATACGGAATTCCAATTTTCTTCCTTGACCATAGGCATGCCCAAAACGATAGCCATTTCCCTTATTTTGAGGATTTTCATGCAGAAACTCACTGCGTTCTGCTACCATCATGCTTTCGAGCATGATTTCCATCAGGTCGTGTAGACCATTTTCTTTCTCTGCATGCTTGCGCATGAGCTCAAAAATTTGTACTTTCGTGAAGTGCATAGTTTGTATATTTAGTGGTTTGGTCACTCCTAAATTACAAACTTCAGGGCTGACACGCAAGGGTCGGCCCTTTTTTACTGCTTATCAGACACACTTTTTGAGACAGTATCTGGAAACGAGTGTCTATCCCTCTCTATATCCTTTTCCCCTTGCAATACTGCATGACGGTCCAGTTCCGATTATTGTCGGAACAATGAACACTTATGTAAATTTCCTCTTCGAGATTAAAACTCAACCGGGTGTCCTACTCCGTCCGAAACGACAGCCACTTTGCGAAAACGGGATATAATCACCACAAATATATTGACCTTGTAACGGACGGTTATATCATGAGACAGCAGTTATGTTGGCTGCCGTAGAATGATCAGTCGGTTTGATATACTGAGTTTTCTGACTAAGTACATACCATATTGCAACAAGCATTTTTCTCGCAATAGCGACTTGCACTTTCATCTTGTTCTTTCTTCTTTCGATACATAGCCTGTATGAGAACTCTGCGAAGAATGAATTTTTCACACGTGCAGCTCCCCATGAACATTCAATCATTGTTTTTCTTACAAACCTGTTACCATGTGTTATACCTCGTGCCTTGATTTTGCCTGCGCTTTCCTCGTTACGGGGTCTTAGCCCCACCCATGACACCAGTTTCTTTGGTGTCTGGAAATGTTTCATGTCTGTTCCTATTTCTGCTATTATTGAGGTTGCGCTACGTTCTTTCACTCCCGGTATGGTCTGAAGGTTTTCAAGTTCTTCAGGGAACCACTCCATGCATAGTTCAGTCATCTTTTCCTGTGCCTCGTCCTTGTGTCGTTGCTGCAATTCAATCTCTTCTACAAGCTGGTTTATAATGTCTATGTCGGTCTCGTTAACCACTCCGGTAAGTGCTTTCACCAATGTTTCTCTGCCATGCCTGTTGATTGTTCTTCCATGCAGTTTCTTCACAAGGACTTCCGCATCTGTCACACCTTGGGATATAAGTTCCACTATTGAACGGTATCCTTTGGAGTCTGTTGTGGATATATAATTACTGATTCTGATGTTGCACCTCTGGATGCATTGGTCAAGCTTGACCAGATTTCGGCTTATGGAAGCATTCAGGTCGAATATCCTTCTGTCATATTGACGCAGACGTTGAATTTTCTCATCAGGGACAAAGCTTGATGCTATCAGTTCTTTACTCAGGCAAGTAGCTATCCATTCGGCATCCTTCACATCACTCTTTTTGCCGGGAAGCTGTTTTATAAAATAAGGGTTTACCAAATGAAGTTTAACTGACCCTTCAAGCACTCGCCATATGGGTATCCAGTAGATACTGGTACTCTCCATTGCACACTCTTCTACACCTTCAGAGACCATAAGGTCGCGAAGTGTGACCAACTCTTCGGTAAGAACTCCGAATTTATGCTGGATTTTTTCTCCATTAGCACACAGAATACAGCAAAAAACACTATCTTTGTGTACGTCAAGACCGCAGACTATCTTCATAGAAGTATTTTTTTATTGGGACACCAAGCCCGTTGGACATATGAGGATGGGGAAACCCTGTGACCTCGTTTTTACCACAAAGATAGTCGCGGTCTTGACTTTCTTATCTACCGGGCGTAAAAAATCTGTTTTTTTATATACCTTTGCATAAATCTTAGTATAAGATAATCTGCATTTCGGCATAAAACCTTGACTAATTTTAGGCTTACTGCTTGGATTTATATTATAACCTTGAATTTGATAACAAAACGAAAAACATGGAAATAAGAAGTAAACTGGGCAACGAAAATATCATGCAGCTGCGAAAAATGGCATTTTTTTGCTCGAGAAAGGAGCCGTCTGGACTTCAGGCTGCTGTGGACAGATGGATAGCCACCCTGCAACACGGTTGTTTTCCTTGCTCTTATTCTACCATGCTGCCCCTATATCTGCAATTACATTATTCTATTTTCCCTGTCTGCTCTGGCAAAATGTCGCTTTTATCCCTCTGCCCTATAAATTCTCCCTTGAATAATTTTCAATGTCTCTGCTCCCCATTCCACAGGGGATTTTTCAGCTTAAACGCCGTCCTGCTGCCCTCTATTGAACCTTGCCGCCAGTTCGGCCCGCTGTTCCTCCGTCAATTGTCTTTCCTTTGACCTGATAGAAATAAGCCTTTTTGGGAATGTGTACCGCTTCGCCACAATCTCCCCTTGATAGGTTTCTACCCTTCCCGGCCTGAATTGTTCCGGGTTCTGCTGCACCAGCTTGTCCATTTTCCGAATCCATACAGGGTCAGCCGTGTAAATCTCCGCTGTACCCTCTGCCGCATTAAAGCCTATGGTTACTTCCTGTTCATACTTTGATTGATGATATTTTCCCATGCTCAAAATCTCCTTTTTCTCGGCGTTCGCTCCGGGTTCATCCCCTGCGCCCGTATCGTGTAAACTAATTCCTTTTTTATGCGCACTTTTGCGCATTTTCTCCCGCGCGTATCGTGTCCATAAACTCCTGATCCACTCCGTTTCCTGCTGCATAAAGGGCCTACCTGATAGAAGAAGCATTTGCCACTAACCTCGTACTAAATTTTACTAAACATCTAAGTTTTACTAAGTTCCCGGCCCATTTGCAGAATATGTAAGGTTTTGTAAGGTTCTCATACCCGGAAAAGGCAGGTTTTGACAGGTTCTATATATCCAAATTTCCCCATTTCCCCACGCTCTACCCCGGAAATTTCTTAGGTTTTTTCAGGTTCCCCAGCCCGTTTCCTGCTGCTTTAGGGATATTTAGGGGCAATCCGTAGGTTTCCGTAAGTCCTCCACACGGGCATGAGTATAACCAGTATGTGAAATGCACCTTATTTCCTCCCCTGGCTCTGGTATTCCTATCACCGTTTCTTCCCGGACGGGATAGAGCAAATTATATTCCTGAAGCATTTTCGCCAGCGTTTCCGCATTATTCGCATATAAGATACTTCCCAACGGCTTGCTGTCCTGTCTATCCCGTGTCCGATGAAACATAACCATAGCAGAAAAGGCCCTGCGCTCCCTGTCCCATTCCACCGTGACAAATTCAATCCGCAGATATTTCCCCTTTGCATATTTTTGAGGTTCCAATACAACTTCCCTCATTGACAAGCACCGCCTTTCCTGTATACTAAAAGCAGTGCTTACCCTCTGCCGTCTACCTACTCACTCCTAGTCGGCAGAGGGATATTTTTTATCGTCCTCCAACGGTAACCAACTTCGTTCCTCTCCTAGCCGCTTCCCGGTCAAGCTCCGGCTTCAGAACACGCGCCAGGGCCGACATGGAGCCGTCAAACCTCAATGTGATAGTTTGGCTGTCTGTGCCTCCGGCTTCCTGCATAGCTTCCAAAAGGGCTTGCTTAATAGCAGATACAGGCGATACCACCTCGGCCTCGCGGTTATTGTCGCCCAGGATAGCAGCAAACTCACCCGCGCGGGGAGGAATGACGGTGCCGGAAGCCAGGCGGGGGAGACTGATATGGTCAAGCGTAGAGAGATCAAATCCTATTGTAAACCCATCCGTGAGCGGAGTATCCGGAACTTCAATGCTAAGTTTATTGACCTGATTAATTATCCAGTTGAGGCAATCTATGATATGATTAACCATCCCTTCTATCTCTAAGACAATCCCGTTAATAATCCCTTTAATGATCCCGGAGATCCCATTATCTCCCCATAAGTCGCTTGTTTTCTTTTTCAGGTTTTCCCAGGCTTCCACTATACCATCTTTCAAATCAGTAAACGTTCTTCCGGCGGTATCTTTCAGGTTCTCCCAGGTAGCCCATAAATTTGTCTGGATTTCTGACCATTTTTGAGAAGCATTTTCTTTTATATTTTCCCAAGCAGCCAATACCGTCTGCCTTACTTCTTCAAATTTTGTTCCAGCAGCCGTTTTTATGGTACTCCACGTTGTTGATAAGCTAGACTTGATGGAATTCCACTTCTCTTTTGTTGCCTTTTTAACCTCATCCCATTTCTGCAAAATTTGGGTCTTAATCTGGCTAAATTTTGAAATCAACGATGGGATAAAGTTCTGGATTCCCAGCAACAGGCCATTCATCAAATCTCCCGCCAATTCCATCATGACGGTTGACGGTGAACGAATTCCAAACGCCTCTTTAAAACCATTAATAAATGGATTAAAGACATTTTCAACAATCCAAGTTCCAATGTTTGCCATGATGTCAGCAATTCCTTGAAGCAAGCCTTCTATCGCGAACTTGCCATCCTCACAAGCGTTTTCTCTCCACCAACCTACAACGCTATCCCATGCCTGTTCAATAAGACCCCAGAGGAATTCCGCCAGACTGGCCAGAGCCGCCCCAAGTCCTATAAATAAACTGGTAGCAATCCCAGAATAATCAATATTTGCAAAAAAGGTAGCTAACTGATTTCCTATTCCCTGCCAATTAATGTTATTTAACGTTTCAGTAATGGAATTAAGAAATCCCATAACAATTCGAGAGGCCGATTGCGCCAACTCTGGCATATTCAAATTTGTAATAAACCCCGCCAGTGTTTCCAGGCCGATCTTGAAATTCGCCCACAGCAATTCCCCGAATGAGCGCCAATCAACCTCTAATACTACTCCATTCACGGTCTCCGCCAGTGAAGCCCCCAGCTTGTCCCAATCGTAGGTTTCTATAAAATTCACCAGAAACTGAATGGCTAAATCAAATCCCGCTCCCAGGGACTTCCCTACCTGTTTCCAATTAATATCTTCTGTGAAATCGTTAAAAGCTTCTCCTACTTCTTTCCCCAGCTGCTGAACCTTTTCACGCACACCAGGAAACCGGAACATTTCATACAGATTTCCAGAAAAATCATTAATCCATGTAGCCAGACCGGAAAGAGTATTTTTAAGAGCCGGTATTCCCGTATCAAGAAGGTAGGTTAGGAATGAATCAAATGCTTCGCCCCAGCTATCAAAATTGAGCGGTTCCACCTGGACTGTTTCGAACATTTCTTCAGGACTTAATTCTCCGCCGCCAGCCCCACCAGTGCCTCCAGACGATTCTTGTTTCTTTTCAATCTGGATCAGGTCATCAAACGGTGCAAGCATTTTTTCGGTTTCTTTTCCCGCTTCCTTCGCTGCCCCGCTGGTATCTTTCAAGCCCTCTGCATAATCCTGCTGTACCTTTGACGCTTTTACAAAGGAATTTTTCCCCGTCAGCATAGCCATGAGCCTAGCCATTGCAGTAGCCGCAGAATTCAACAATCCAATCAAGGAATTTAACGCCGGAGCCACCGTCGTAAGTATGGGCGCAAATGCCGTAGCAAAACTGTTTCTAAGCTGCGTCAGGGATGATTTTAAGCTAGACAACGTGGCGTTCGTTTCATCCGAATACTGGGCCAGGCTGTTCATTCCTTTCTTCATCGAATTTATTGCCGCATAGAAGGCCATGAAAGCCGTCCCCAAAAGCAGAGAACTTGCAAGCATACCCTTCAGGCCTCCTCTGGCTTTTTTAGTGCCTTTTGTCAGACCAAAAATACCAGAGCTTATTTTCTTCAGGCCGCCTAATATCCCTTTTCCCGCCAGTTGAAGCAGACTTAAAGCTGCTTTTTGGGCCTCTTTAACCACTTTTTTCAAAATAGCGGATAAGCTTGCAAGCCCTTTCCTTACCCCCGCAATAGCAGTTTTCGCGGCAGCAGACGGTATAGATTTTAATACAGCACTAAGGGACTGGAGCCCTGCAATCGGACTATGTATCACAGTAGCAAGTCCGCCCAAAGTGCTTTCAAATATCCCAGTATATCCAACTGCCCCCGCCAAACTCTGACGGTATGCATTGACAGCTGCATTAAGATTCTGAAATGCCCCTATGAGGCGATGGCTTGTTTCCTGGGTTCCTGCCTCTGCCTGAATGCTTGGCGCAGTCCCTACCTGGCCTCCAAATGTAAATGCCTGTCCATCCGTAATCAGCTGCTGTAATTCGCCCTGTGCCCGTTCCAGTTCCGCCGTGACTTTGGCAATATCCTTCTGTACTCCCTTGAAATAAGTATTATCACCGGAACCACCAGCCGCCAGGAAGTTGTCCTGGACCTTCTTCAAACCTTCCAGCCGCTCCTGGGCCGCCTCAATCTGAGCCTGAATCTCCCTATATTTCTGTGTAGGTATTCCCTGAGATTCAAATTTCTTTGCCTGTTGATTCAGCTCAGCAAATGATTTTACGGTCTGTTTCATTGCGCTTTGTCCCGTCTTTTTTGCCTCAGATAAAGAAGAAGTCAGCCGTTTAAATGCCTGCTTCAACTCTGATGTGCCTTCGGAAACTCCGGCTGTATCAATATGGGTATCAATTATAACACTTCCATCAGCTGGCATATTTTCCCTCCTTTATCCACTTTTCTACCAGTACCGTGAATTTGTCGTTAAATTCTTCCCATTGTCCCATACTAGGCAAATCTGTTCCAAATGTCTTGATAGTTGCTTTCTTCCCAAAAATCCGGTCAAATTCTTCCGCTATGTTCTGACTAAATGGCTGGAAGTCGACTCGCTCATCCGGATCATATTTACTGGAAATCTCATCTGCTGCTTGATCTATCACCGCAGCCAATCTTTTAAGCTGTTCCGGTTTTGACATATCAAAATGAATCATCCCGCCGTTGACCTTAATTGTCTTCAAAAATGTTTTCTTTCCCTTCATTGTCTCTTGCTCCTAAGAAATTATTGATAAAATCCTGCTGTTCAATTTCCTTACTCCCGTCAGAAAAACTATTTCAATTCACCACGAATATCATTGATCGCGGTATCTACAACCGAGAATAGCCTATGATACTTTACCCGGACAAATCCGCTATAAAACAGGCTCCGCAGCTTCCTTAAAATACCTGATAAAAAGAAACGGTGGTAAGCCTCTGCCGCCACAAACTGCCGTATCTGCTTATCTCCGCATTTGACATATAGCTTTATCAGGTTGACGGCTCCCAGCTCCCGCAGCCTTGCGGCCAGAATACTTATTTCCGTCCTTATAGCTTCTTCATGGCACAGCGCCTCAAAAGCGTCTGCGACAATATCCTCTGTCACATAATTTTCCAGTATGTCACGACATTCTCTTACTCCGTCTGCCGATAGTAATAAATCGGGAAAATTTACAAAATCAATCAGTATATCTTCCTCGTCTATCAAGTCAGCCTCTGCTATCCGATCTGCGCACATCCCTAAGTATCCTCTCGCCTCAATACCACCTGTTTTTAAAATAAGCCCCAGGCTCAACAGCGGCATATCAAGCGGTTTCCGCGTCTTAATTGCTGTCATAACTCTTTCGTAATAAGTCATTCCATATCCTCCTTACTGTTGAAAATATGTTCTAAAGCAGACATTATCCCTTTCGCTTCCATCTCTGTTAGTGTCAGCCCCTTCAACATCATACCTTTTTCGCGGTCCCAACGGCGCAAGTCCATTTTTGGCGGACTTTCGTTATAGCTGATACGGTTAAGCTCCAGAGCAAAACGTCCGTCACTACTCTCGCTTATTGTTGCAATACGTTTTATAATCCTATAGTTAAACTCTTTCATCTGATACTCCTTTCATGGCTCCACCATCCAACAAAACAAACAACCTAGAAACTATGGTATACTTTATATATCTGGGAGCTATAACTCCCACTAGCTATTCCGATTTGTTATTAAGTAGTGGGAGCTATTACACCATTAAGATGTCCAGTTTATTGGCTGATGGGAGCTATAGCTCACACATTAGTGGTGTTATAGCTCACACGTGTTCTGAATTTTCAATCATTCCATTGCTGCCATTTGTTACTGAAGCGGTATATATTTTTCTTCCGCTGTGCTTGTCCTGAACTGATTTTTTCGATAAATCCTCTTTTTTCCAGCTCTTGCATATCCCGGTAAAAATCCCCATGATTCGATTGCGTATAAAGTCCATCACTCACTGCTGCTGCATGGTTATAATAAAACGTTAAATCATCCTGAAGCTGTTCAATATCCGGATAATCATGGCGAGGTTTCCGCTTACCATATAGCTGCGCCTTTATGTAGACATACAAAATCTTCTGCCGGGTTTTGAGAGTTGTAAAGGCAACATGATGCAGCATACTATCGTAAAGATTTGCAGATGTGTCCCTTTTCTCCCCCGTACTTTCAAAGCTCCCCGGCTTAAATTTGTTTCGTTTTCTCATTTTCAATCTCGCACAGCAGCTTCCTTGCCCCATTAAGGGCCGCCAGTGTTTTACTTCCCCGATTTTCTAGCGTTCGGATGAATTGCCTAATCTCTAGTGCGGTCTTGGGACGATAATATCCTCCCGGTGGTATCGTACTACTTAAAATGACCTTGCCCTCTGCACGTTCTCGCTCAACCTGCTTCTGCACCGCCCGGACGCTGGTAAGTCCGAGAGAAGTTTTGATATATTCTGGGGAAAATGCGTTCTCCTCTCCAATTTCCAAAAATTCAAAAATCATGTCTTGTCCTTTCCGCCGGTGCCGTGCTATAATAACCGTGGAATAAATTGTGGCTCCGGCTACGCTTCTCCCTCATTAAGTGCGCCAACACGATGAGGGATTTTTTATTCTTTCATTGTTTCCTTGAAAATCTCACTCATCATTCCCCTGAAAGATTATCCATGTACTTATCCAAAATTGTGAAATTCACTCTGACAGATTTTCCAATTTTGATAATTGCCCCCGCGTCCTCTGCAATAATCCTCATTTTGTTTCTACCAAAGCCATATCTGGCCCCGGCACATTCAAGCGTTCCTGTTTTTTGTTCGCCAATATCACTAACTATCCTTTTTCGCATGTCGTAACTCCTTTTAACCTTGTTTTTCTGTGTCCTTTATGGTAATATACTAACACGAAATACTACGAATTATAATACACAGTATTTTCTTAGCAAATCACTTTTTAAGGAGATTTATACGCATGGAAACATATAGTTTTGCAAAAGGATTTAAACGAGCAAGAAAAAATGCCGGATATACCCAAGAATCTTTCGTTCAATCTTTTTTAGATAGAGAGCGACATGAAATTACCACTTTAGGAACTGTAAGAAATTGGGAGCAAAATAGGGCTGTTCCTGAAATCACAACTATTCAGCAGCTATGCGAATTCTTTGATTGTGATATGGACTATTTATTCAATAGAATAGAATGTAAAAATCATAATGTTGATTTTATACACGAATACACAGGTCTATCTGAAGAAGCTATTAATACTCTCGCCGGACTAAAAGGGCTATTAAAGTTATTCCCTGAAGATTCAAACATAAAAGACAAATATCGCATTATCAATCTAATTCTGATGGACACCCATAAAAAGCAGTCTCTTTCCTCATTATTGGATATGCTTGTTGGATTCTGCCAATTTTCTGTAAACAAAAATTACGCTTACACGGTAGATACAAATGGAATAACTCCTTTTCAGGGCCACAAATCTATATCTGGCAAAGGGATTTCTTATAATCCATCGCAAGCACATTTTCGTTTACAAGATATGGAAAGCATGTATTATTTAAAAATATGGGATTCAATAAAAGAATTGAAAGAAGAGTATGAAAAAGTGTCAGATACCAATTAAGATATTGAGTATTTCCCGCTTACAACTTGACACACCTTTTGACACACCTATAGATAACACTTGATAAACTAAGATAAAACAAAAGTGCCAAAGAACTGTGATTTTAGGGTACTCTATACACCATGATAGACGATGATAAATTCTATCTATTAAATTTTACCTCTTTCAGGTGGTTGAGGAGCGGTAGATTGAACCCCTTCAGGACGGCACATGTTTTGTTTTCCCGCCGTCCTGAACGGCTGCAGTCATTTTATGATGTGTATTTTTCATCTCCTGAGTAGATAATTACTCCGTCTTTATCCGTACAATAATACACATCGTCCGCATCCCGGATATTTGTTTTCTTCTTCATGATTTTGCCCGATGTATTGATCAGATACTCTTTTCCATCGTACTCGAAGGGCTCATATTTGGTGCCTTCTTCGGCTTCCATGCGGCGTCCCTGGATATAAATCACTCCGTCATCAATCCCGTTGACTCCGGCTCCTTTTTTGCTGCTGGAGGTACGGAATTTATAATAATATTTCTCCCCGTCAATCTCCAAAGTGTAGGTTCCCGTCTTCATAGCGCCTTCTTTCGGTGAATCTCCGAAATAGTATACGAATACATCCTCATTTTCATCGGGAAGATCATCCTCTGATTCGATTTCCACTGCCTCAGCTATGGTTTTATTATCCTCCTCAAAAGTAATTTTATACAATCCATGGAGCATCTTCCCGTATGCGTCAAACGCGTACTTCTGGCCCTTGATCGTCTTAATCTCGGAAGCTGCCAGTTCTCCCTTGGAATCGGCGTAATACCAATACAGCTCATCTTCCTCATATCCTTCCGGATCTATATCCTCATCGGGATACGCCTTAAACCATCCGGTAGACAGCCAGCATTCCTCCTCAGAATTATAGTAAAGCCCTGTGGAACTGCTGGAAAGGGCCGGATCCGCAAACCACTCGAATATCGCGGCTCCATACTCATTGAAACGGTATTTTCTTCCATTAATTGTCTTTTGATCCGTATCCTTCACTTTCTTTCCATTGGACTGAAAATAAAACCAGTATCCGTCCCCATCCCGGTCATCGTTTTCATCGTCCTCTGCCTCCAAATATTTCCATCCATTAAGAACCATACGGCCGCCGTTTTCCGGATCGCAGTAATAAAGTCCCTCTTTCCATGCCTCCTCATCTGTCAGCATCTCTCCATCCTCATCGATCCATCCGGTAAGCATATGGCCCTCTTCATCGAATATGAACCGGGCGCTTCCCGTACTGGTGGACAGATTTACGGTTTTCACACTGTCTCCGCTGTCTGAGGCTTTCACCGCCTTTCCGTTGGACTGAAGATAATACCACCAGGTATCCGGCTCATCGCTTCCGCCGTCCTCGTTCTCCACTTCTCTCCATTCGTTGGAAACCATTGCCCCTGCGGAATTGACATAATAGTAATTGTCATCCTTCTCCACAATAGAACTTCTCAGCATGATCCCATCCGAATCCAGATAAAACCAGTTATCTCCGGACTTCTTAAATTCATCCGTTGCTTTACTTCCGTCTGAGTTGTAATAACACCATTCGCCATCTTCCTGTACCCAGCCAGTTGCTCCGAAGGAAACCATAGACAAGCCTGCGCTAAATGCCGCTGCCGCCAATGGAATACCAATACGCTTCATTTTTCCTTTCATCCTTTCAATCTCCTTTCAGTTCATGGAAATCTGTCTTTCCTGAGACACGCCTACTTTAGGACATGGAGCCGCTCCAAGGTCAATAGAGTTAATGAAAGGTTAATGAAACGTAATTTTTTTTACGAAAAATAAAACAAAAGAGCGGTACCTTCCGGACCGCCCTTCTCAAGGTAAAAATCTGATTTTACTCCGCCATATCGTCACCCAGACGCTTAATATTATCCCGGTTTCCAATAACCACCAGGGTATCTCCCTGAGTCAGCACATAATCTGGTCTGATATCTGTGGTAATGGCCTTGTTGTGACCGATGGCGATAATATTAATTCCATACTCCTTTCGGATCTGGGAACCTTCTACCGTCTTGCCCACCATGGTTCCTCCTACCGGCAGCTCAGAGATATCCGTCTTATCATCCAGCTCAAAAAGATTGAACACTCTCTTGGAGATCAGACGCTTTGCCAGACGAATCGCCATATCCCGCTCCGGATACACCACCTCTGCCCCGATTTTCTCCAAAATCTGGCCTTGCTCGGCGCTGGTGGCCTTGGAGATTACGTGGGGAACGCCCAGATTAATTACATTCAGGGTGGTCAGGATACTCACATCCACCTGAGTTCCTACGCAGACGATCACCTGATCGCAGTTCTGGATTCCCGTCTCCTCCAGAGTTTCCTTCTGAAGGTTGCGCACCACATAGGCGTGTTCCGTCAAAAGGCGCATCTGCTTTACCTTTTCCTCGTCCCGGTCCAGAACCATAATCTCCTTGCCCGCCTGAGCCAGAGTAGTTGCCAGAGCTGTTCCAAACCGCCCTAAACCGATAATTCCATAGGACATGGAGTCCTCTTCTTTTTTCTTATTTCCAAACATCTTTCAAATCCTCCGCTATCATTCTATCGTAACAGTTACATTCTATACAAATATCATCCGATGGAAATGTTCCCCTCCGGGTAGGCGATGGCCGAATCAGGCCTGAATACCCACAGGGACGCAATGGTCAGAGCGCCCAGACGCCCGATATACATGATAACAATCAGCACGAATTTTGCCGTAGGCAGCAGGTTCGGAGTGATTCCGGTGGAAAGTCCCACGGTGCCGAACGCCGACGTCACCTCAAACAAAACATCTATAAAAGGAAGATGGGGCTCTATGATACATACCAGGAAACTTCCAACCGCCACGACGCATGCGGAAAGGGTTGTTACGATGGCCGCCTTGTAAAATGCCTCCTGGCTGATCCGGTAGTGGAATGCCCCTGCCGGCTGATTGGTAGCCGCGCCCTTAATAAAGTGGAACAGGGTAAATACCGTACTGGTCTTGATACCGCCTCCGGTAGAACCAGGGGACGCTCCCATAAACATCAGCACCGCCACCGCCAGCAGTCCGGCGTTTGTAAAATCGCCCAGAGAGAAGGTGGAAAATCCGGCCGTTCTGGCGGATACGCTGGTAAAGAACGCGCCCATCCAGGTAATGTCCTCCGTCAGCTGGATCAGAAGAGTTCCGGAGGTCAGCAGCACAATCGTCGTCACAATGACCGCCTTGGAATGAAACGCCAGCTTCCTGAAGGAACGCTTCTTCAAAATATCCACAATTACCAGGAAACCCAAGCCTCCGAAGATAATCAGGCCGCAGGTAGTCATATTTAACAGCACGTCGTCCTTATAGGGAATTAGATTCTGGAAGTTTCCCATATTGTCAAAGCCGGAGTTATTAAAGGCGGCGATGGAATGGAAGACGCTGACTCCCAGTGCCTTTAAAGGATCATACCGTTTAGAAAAGCAGATAAAGCTTAAGATAGCTCCGGCCACCTCAAAGCAAAGGGTTACCTTCAGCACGTTTTTCACCAGGTTGACCATGCCCTTGCCGGTGTCAACATTCATGGCTTCCTTCACCAGAAGCCGTTCCTTTAAGTTCACCTTCCGTCCCAAGGCCAGGATCATGCCCACGCCGACGGAAGTAACGCCCAAGCCTCCGATCTGGATTAAGCCCGCCACCACCGCCTGTCCAAAGGGAGTAAAGGTATCTCCCACATCCACGGCGATCAGGCCCGTCACGCAGACCGCGCTGGTGGAAGTAAACAGGGCATCAATGTACTGTAAATCCACCCCCGGCCGGACGGAGCAGGGCAGCATTAGAATCCACGACCCCAAAAGTATAACCGCCAGGAAACCGGCGGCAATAATTCTGGAGGGGGATTGTTTTTCAAGAAATTTCATGATCTTTCCTCTCCTCGTTCTGCATGTTGTCTGTAAAAATCTGCCTTAACCTTATCATGTATCTCATAAAGAAAGTATAATAACAACGTTTTTGGTATAAAGATTATATAAAGATTACACAAACTCTTCAGGCTGTGCTATACTGAAGTCCACAGCCTGAAACAAAAAGGAGGTGCGTCTTTTGCTTGAACCGTTGAAAAAACATGGAATCCTGTCCTTTCTGCTGCCGTCCGGACGTCCGGTAAAGCTGATGAACCGAAGTGATCTGGGCCTGACGGCATGGATTCTGGTTCTGACCTCCCTGCTGGGAGAGCTCCTGGTTTATCTGGGCTTTTCCAGCACCAACACGGTTACGATATTTATACTGGGCGTTCTGTTGATCTCCGTAGTTACCGCCCGCAGGGAGTACGGTCTTTTTGCCTCCATAGCCAGTGTAGCCATTTACAACTACTTGTTTTCCTCTCCTCGCTTTTCCTTTAAAATCGTGGGTCTGGACTCAGCGGTCACTCTGGCAGTCACCTTCCTGGCCGCCTTTCTCACCAGTACCTTCGCAGCTAAAATCAAGGAGCGTCTTTATATCGCCTCCCGAACCGCTTACCGGACCCATATTCTGCTGGAGACCAATCAGCTGCTTCAGAAGGAAAGCGATTTGACGGATCTGCTGCGTCTGACTGCGGCCCAGTTAAATAAGCTTCTGCGAAGGGATACTCTCTACTGCCAGCCAGGTAAACAGGGTCTCCTGCCTCCTGAAATTTTTAAGGACAGCACGGATCCGGAGGCCGCCAGAGGTCCCTCTCCCTATACCCTGGAGGAGCGTGCCGCCGCCCGGAAGGCGTTTCTGGAAAACCGGAAAACGGGACCAACCACCGGGCTTCTCCCGGATGTTTCTTTTCTGTACCTTCCGGTATCCGGCTCTGACTCCTATGGCGTCATTGGAATCCGTCTGGGACAGGAAATACCCGACGAATTTGAAACCAGCCTGATCCAGTCCATTCTCTGGCAGTGCATCCTGGCTCTGGATAAAGAGAATCTTTCCCGAAAAAGGCAGGCGGAGGAAGCCAGAAACCGGACGGAGCAGCTGCGCTCCAACCTGCTGCGCTCCATTTCCCACGACCTGCGCACCCCTCTTACCAGCATCTCCGGGAATGCGGGCCTTCTTTTAAACCAGGCCGCCTCCCTTACTCCGGAGGGAAAAAAGAAGCTTTGCCAGGACATCTATGACGATTCCATATGGCTTATTCAGCTGGTAGAAAATCTGCTGTCCATCACACGCATGGAAGGCGGCTCTATGCAGCTTCACATAGAAGGAGAGCTTGTGGAGGAGGTAGCGGCGGAAGCCCTTCGCCATGTAAGCCGCGATACGGGAGATCACATTATCCAGATGGCCGGCCGGGAAGACTTTCTCATGGCCCGTATGGACTCCCGGCTGATTATCCAGGTTATCATCAATCTGGTCAATAACGCTCTAAAATATACGCCGGAGGGTTCCCATATTACAATTTCCTGGTATCGGAAGGGAGAATTCGCCGTTATTGAGGTTGCGGATGACGGCCCGGGAATCCCGAACGAGCAGCAGGAGAAGGTGTTTGAGATGTTTTACACAGCCCAGTCGCTCTCCGGCGACAGCCGCAGGGGAATGGGGCTGGGGCTGGCTCTGTGCCGCTCCATTGTTCAGGCTCACGGCGGCCAGATCACTCTGCGTGACCGTCTGCCCCACGGAAGTATATTTTCCTTTACATTACCTATAGAGGAGGTTCACATTCATGGTTAAAGCCCATATTTTGATTGTGGAGGATGATAAAGCAATAAAAAATCTGATTTCCACCGCCCTGGAGATGGACGGCTACGCCTTTTCCCTGGCGGAAAACGGCTCCCAGGCTATTCTGTCCGCCGCTTCCGGACAGCCGGACATTGTCCTGCTGGATTTGGGACTTCCGGATCTGGATGGCGTGCAGGTTATTGAAAAAATTCGCACTTGGTCCCAAATGCCCATTATTGTCATCAGTGCCCGCAGCGAAGACCGGGATAAAATCGAAGCCCTGGACGCCGGAGCCGATGACTATCTGACCAAGCCGTTCTCCATTGATGAGCTTCGGGCCAGGCTCCGGGTTACCTTGAGACGGCTGAACGTATTAAAAAACCAGGATCCGGAAAGTCATATCTTCACCAATGGCGCCCTGACCATCGATTATTCCGCCGGTTACGCCATGCTGGAGGGAAAAGAACTGCACTTAACCCCCTACGAATACAAGCTTCTCTGCCTTCTTGCCCAAAATGTAGGCAAGGTACTGACCCACGCCTACATTACCAAAGAGATCTGGGGAAGCTCCTGGGAAGGTGATGTGGCCTCCCTGCGGGTGTTTATGGCCTCTCTACGGAAGAAAATTGAAAAAAACCCGGCCCACCCGGAATACATTCAAACTCACGTGGGGGTCGGGTATCGGATGCTGCGACAGTAACATATTTTCGGCAGCCCTCTATTCGTAGCGGAGCGCGTCAATGGGGTCGGACTTGGCGGCTTTTGATGCGGGGTACAGTCCAAAAAAGATTCCCACAACCGCGGAAAAGCCTACCGCAATCACGACTATCAGCGGGCGGATCACCACTTTCATTCCGAGAGCGGTCCCGCCTGCAGCCACCAGGCTGATGCCCAGTATAACGCCTATCAGGCCTCCGCAGGCGGACAATATGGCCGATTCCGTAAGAAACTGAACCATCACATCCCTGGTTCTGGCGCCCAGGGCCTTTCGGATTCCGATTTCCCTGGTACGCTCCGTAACAGATACCAGCATAATGTTCATAATACCGATGCCTCCCACCACCAGGGAGATTGCCGCAATTCCTCCTACTGCTGCTGACAGGCCTCCCATTATGGAATCCACCATATTCATTTCCTGTACGGCTGTCTGTACATACATATCGTTCGGATTCCTGGAGTGGAGCTTTGCGCAGTATGCCTGAAGCTGTCCAAAAAACTCGTCCAGATCTACCCCTTCCTTTGCATACACATGCAGTGAATAAAAATAGTCATTGGGCCATGTTAAAAGAGTATAGGGAATAAAGGCCGAGCCATCTTTTGACTGTCCCATCAGCATAGCCTGAAACGCGTTAATCTCCTTTCTGTAGACTCCCACCACCGTAAAATCATCCGTAGTTCCGTAAAGGGTGGTGCGGAAGGTTCTGCCTACTGCATCCTCCACGCCGAAGAGTTTTAAGGCGCTGTCCGTATCCATCACCACATTTTTCTTTCGCCCCAGAATGTCCCCTTCGTTGAGATAACGGCCATAGACCATATTCACCGGCTGCACATCCTGGTAATTCCAGTCGATTCCCTCATAGGAAAAATCAATGCTGGTTCTCTTGTACACCGCTTTCGCGCTTGCGGAGGCGCTGCTGTCGATGTAGGCGATCTCATCGGGAAACGCTTCTTTCACCTGTTCCATTTCATCCAGGTTAAAATAATCTCCCTGCCGTGTATCATTGACCCAATAACCGATACTGACATAAGCCTGGGTCAGTCCCACATTTTTATAAAGATCGGCAAACATAGCCCGCATGGTGTCCCCGATGGAAACGATGGAAATGACAGATCCGATTCCGATAATGATCCCAAGCATGGTCAGAATGGACCGCATTTTGTTGATCCGGATGGCAAAAAAAGCCATCTGCATATTTTCAATCAGCATGTGCTTCCTCCTTTTCCTGATCCCAGGGATGATTCCGGTTGATCTTGTCGCTTAAAAGTTTCCCGTCTCCAAATCGCAGAATCCGGTCCGCGAAAGCGGCAATGTCCTCTTCGTGGGTTACCACCACCACCGTCGCCCCCTCTTCGTGAAGCTGGCGAAACAGCTCCATAATTTCGATGGAGGAGGCCGTATCCAGATTTCCCGTAGGTTCGTCCGCCAGAATCAACGGCGGCTGATTCGCCAAAGCTCGGGCTATGGCAACCCTCTGCCGCTGGCCGCCGGACATTTCATTTGGCATGTGATCCAAACGTTCTCCCAGTCCCACCCGCTCAAGCAGCTCCTTTGCCCTGGCTCTCCGCTTCGCCTTGGGAATCCTGGCGTAAGTCATGGGCAGCTCCACGTTTTTCAGAGCAGACGTACGGGAAATCAGATTAAAGGACTGAAACACAAATCCAATCTTCCGGTTGCGGATGTCTGAAAGCTGATCCGGCGTCAGCCCTGCCGTATCCTGACCATCCAGATAATAATGGCCCAGTGTAGGACGGTCCAGACACCCCAGTATATTCATCAATGTGGACTTTCCGGAGCCGGAATGGCCCATAATCGCTACAAATTCCCCCCTGTAAATTTCCAGGCTCAGCTTGTGAAGGCCCATCACCTTCAAAGCTCCCGTATCATAGATTTTTACCAGATTCTCCAGCCGCAGAAGGGGTTCAGCTTTATGCTCATTCTTTTTTTCTAATCCTATGCCTGCTGCTTTCATGTTCACCATCCCCCTACTCCTGAGACACAATCGTAACATCCATGCCATCGGTCAGTGTCGTATTCGGATTGGTGATCACCATCATCCCCTGGGTCAGCTCATAACCTTCCTGAGGAACTACCTGGATTTCCACATCTCCGTCCACCCCGGTCGAGACAGGGATCCGGCGAACTTTCCCCTCCTGAGCAACGGCGATATATGTACCTTCCCCATTGTCAATCAAGGCCGTAATGGGAACTACAAACGCGTCCTCTGCTTCCTGGATCAGGATCTCCGCCTTTGCCGTAATCCCGGCAATCAGGCCCGAAGAGCTGTCTTTGATGCCGATGGTAATGGGAATTACCCGCTCCGTGGAGCCGCCGCCTTTTTCCTCTCCGGTAGGAGAAATCTTGATAACCTCCCCTTCCACCGTTTTTCCATTCAGGATATCGGCGCTGATTTGTACCTTCTGCCCCACCTTCACCTTTCCGATGGAATACTCACTGATTTTAATCTCCATCTCCAGCTCTTCCAGGTTCTCGATGCTTAAAATCGGCTTATCATTCTCTACCTTGTCAGCAAACTGGCCTACCTTGGAGTTAACCCGGACCACTGTGCCGTCGATGGCGCTTTTTATCTCCGTATTCTCCAATTCCTTCTGCGCCTTTTCCAATGTAAAGGCCGCGGCCTTTACCTGCAGTTCGTAGGAAGGATCCGCCGTCCCTACTCCGTTTACCACCGTATATTCCTCCATATGGCGTCTGGCATCCGCCAGGGCGTTGGCCGCCGTCTCCATCTCCACCTGGGAAATGTCCCCGTTCGCGTACAGCAGACTCTTCCGGTCATAGTCGGCCTGGGCTGCCTGACAATCCTGAACTGCTTTCTCGTATCCCAGGGCCTGAGTCTTATTCTGTTCTGCCTGGTTCGCCGCCGCCAGCTCATAGGCATTTCGGGCAATCTCCACCTCCCTCTGCAAATCCGTCTGATCCAGCGTAGCCAGAATCTGGCCCTTTATCACCTGGTCCCCCTCTTTTACATTCATGGAGATAATCTCCGCATGAATGTTGGAAACCACGTCTACGCTGTCGGTACCCTCCACCGGTCCGCTGACGGAGAGCTTCTCCTGGATGGGCTTCTTCTCAAGAGCCATTACGCTGGCTGAAAAACCGCCGGAAGATCCTCCTGCTGCCAAACGGGACAGGAAAAATAAAACCGCCAGAAGAACCGCTCCCGTCAAAACTTTCCGTTTTCTGCTCCAGCCTTTGAGCTTGCCAAATATCTTTCGTCTGCCTTTTTTGCCATCTTCAGAACTATTTTCCGCCGTTGTGGACATAATCTTTTCAATCTGACGGTCAATCAGCTCCTCCTCATTTATTTTTTCCTTTTCATATCTTTCTTCCATAGGAATCTCCCCTCCTGATTCTTGGCTTATTAGTGTTTTTGAGGATTGCCGGACCACAAAGTGCAGAACAGTCCGGTATCATATGTCTCGCATTATAACAGTCCACGCCAAAAAGCAGACGGTAAAAATTCAGAATATTTTTGGAAGAATTCTAAAGAAAAAGAAAAGAGGCTTCTATCAAAGCCTCCTTCCGTTCCCGTATAATTATTTTTCTACTTCCCCGCATTCTGCCTCACGGCTTCAACAGCCGCCCGCAGCCGCTTCATCATCTCATCCACATCTTCCTTTTCAATAATCAGCGGCGGCACAAAGCGGATGACATTGGAGCCGGCGCTGATTAACACCAGCTTCTGCTTTAAGAGTGCTTCCGTCACAATGGGCCCCACCGGGCAGGTAAATTCCAGACCCTGAATCAGCCCCACGCCCCGGCGTTCTTTTACCAAATCGCACTCCTCTGCCAGCCCCTCCAGCTGCTCCTTCAGATATGCGCCGATTTTTGCGGCGTGTCCCGGAATATCCCGTTTCCCAAAAATATCCAGCACCGCCTTCGCCCCCGCCGTCACCAGGGGGTTTCCGCCGTAGGTAGTGCCATGGTCTCCCAGCCCCATGGCCTGGGCCGCTTTTCCCCAGGCCAGGAAGGCTCCCACGGGAAGTCCGTTCCCCAGGGCTTTGGCCGTAGTCATTACATCCGGCTTTATCCCGTATCCCTGCCAGGCAAACATATGGCCGCTCCGCCCCATGCCGCACTGGATTTCGTCCAGAATCAACAGCATGTCGTGTTCATCGCAGAGCTTGCGAACCCCTTCCAGAAATTCCTTGGCGGCAGGGTAGATTCCTCCTTCTCCCTGGATGGTCTCCATGATAATGGCGCAGGTCTTGTCATTGATTAAGGCCTTCACGCTGTCCAAATCATTGAAATCGGCAAAACGGATGCCCGGAATCAGGGGCTTAAAGGGCTCCTGGTAGTGGTCGTTGCCCGTCACTGACAAGGCGCCCATACTGCGGCCGTGGAAGGAATGATGCATGGCGATGATTTCATGGTCGTAGCCGTGGTCCTTGTTGTAGGCGTAGCGGCGGGCGACTTTCAGCGCTCCCTCGATGGCCTCCGTTCCGCTGTTGGTAAAGAACACCCGGTCCATCCCCGAGGCCACCAGAAGCTTCTCTCCTGCCTCCACCGCCGGCCGGCTGTAAAACAGGTTGGAGATATGAAGCAGTTTATCCGCCTGGTCCTTTACCGCCTGGGTAAACTCCGGGTCCCCGTAGCCAAGGCCCATCACCGCGATTCCCGCGCCGAAATCTAGGTAAGCTTCCCCGTCCTCATCATAGAGCCAGACTCCTTTTCCATGGTCAAAGACCACCGGGAACCGGTTGTACGTCTTATAAAAAGTTTCTTCCCCCCGCTCAATTACCGTCTGTTCACTCATGATAATACCGCTCCTCTCCTGATTTGATGATAGCCGTACCGATTCCTTTATCGGTGAAGATTTCCAGCAGCAGGCAGTGGGGAATCCGTCCGTCCAGGATGTGGACTCTGGAAACGCCTTCGTGGATGGCGTCGATGCAGTTCTGAAGCTTGGGGAGCATTCCCCCTCCCAGCGTGCCGCTGTGAACAAAATCCTGGGCTTCCTCCAGGGTCATCTCGGAAATCAGGGAATTTTTATCCTCGAAATCCCGGTAAACGCCCTCCACGTCCGTCAGAAAGGCCAGCTTCTCCGCCTTCACCGCCGTGGCGATGGCGCAGGCCGCATCGTCCGCGTTGATATTGTAGGTCTGAAACTCCTCGTCAAAACCGATGGGGCATACGATCGGCAGGAAGTCCTTCTCCAGCAAATCGTAGAGAATCTTGGGATTCACCGTAGTCACCTCACCCACGAATCCGATATCCTGTCCCCCGGAGTATTTTTTCTTGCAGGGAAGCAGCAGGCCGTCCTTTCCGCTGATTCCCACTGCCTTCACCCCCAGCTCGTTTACCAGCTGGACCAGGCTCTTGTTTACCTTATTCAACACCATCTCCGCAATTTCCATGGTAGCCTCGTCGGTCACCCGGAGCCCTCCCACAAACCTGGGCTCCATCCCGACTTTGCCGACCCAGCGGCTGATTTCCTTGCCGCCGCCATGGACGATGATCGGTTTAAATCCTACCAGTTTCAGCAGAACCACATCCTGAATTACTTTCTTTTTCAGCGCCTCGTCCACCATGGCGCTTCCGCCGTATTTTACCACAACAATCTTCCGGTTAAAGCGCTGGATATAAGGCAGCGCCTCGATGAGTACCGCCGCCTTGTGCATAATCTCCGGTTCCAGATTCATCTTCTTCATCCTCCCTCATCCTGATTTTATTCCTTAGCAGGGCGTTTCCTATGAGCGGTAGTCCGCGTTGATTTTTACATAGTCAAAGGTCAAATCACAGCCCCAGGCAGTGGCAGTCTCCTGTCCCATTTTCACATCCGCGATGGCCTTCACCTCCGGACAGGAAAGTATCTTCGTGGCCTCCTCCTCGCTGTAGTCCAAAGCCACGCCGTTTTCAATCAGCTGCATGGAGCCGGCAGCGCTTTCAAAATACAGATCCACTTTCTCCGGATCAAACTGAACCCCGGAGTAGCCCATGGCGCAGAGGATTCTGCCCCAGTTGGCGTCGTGTCCGAAAATGGCCGCCTTGGTAAGGTTGGAGGTAATCACCGATTTTGCCAGGATTTTGGCCTCCTTCTTCGTGGCCGCCCCCTTGATCTGGACCTCAAAGAGCGCCGTGCATCCCTCTCCGTCCCCGGCGATTTTCTTCGCCAGGGTTTCATTCACGTAATGGATGGCCTGGCAGAATGCCTCATACTCCTCATTCTCCTGGCAGATTTCCGGGTTGCCCGCCATGCCGTTGGCCAAAAGCAGCACCGTGTCGTTGGTGGAAGTATCCCCGTCCACGGAAATCATGTTGTAGGTGTCCTCCACGTCTTTTCTCAGGGCCTTTTGCAGAAGTTCCTGGGAAATGGCCGCATCCGTGGTGATGAAGCTTAACATGGTACACATATTGGGGTGAATCATGCCGGAGCCCTTGCACATGCCTCCGATGGTCACGGTCTTCCCGCCGAGCTGCAGCCGGACCGCGGCTTCCTTGGGCTTGGTATCCGTGGTCATAATGGCCTTTGCCGCCTTTGCCCCGCTGTCCAAGCCGGGGGCCAGCTCCGGCGCCATTGCCCGGATTCCGCCGCAAATACGGTCCATGGGAAGCTGCATCCCGATGACGCCGGTGGAGGCTACCAGAACGCTGTCCCCCGGGATATTTAGGGCTTCCCCGCAGCACTCCGCCGTCTGCTTACAGTAGTCCATCCCCTCTTTCCCGGTGCATGCGTTGGCGATGCCTGCGTTGATGACCACCGCCCGGGCGCATTTTCCACCCTCCACCAAAGCTTTGTCCCACAGGACCGGAGCCGCCTTCACCACATTGGTCGTAAAGGTTCCTGCCAGGCGGCAGTCCTGTTCGCTGTAAATCATGGCCATATCCGGGCGGTCCTTATATTTAATCCCTGCGGCTGTGGACGCCGTCTGAAAGCCCTTGGCAGCGGCAACGCCGCCGGATATCACTTGAAACTGCTCCATATCTCCATCTTCCTCCTGCTATTTGACAAAATTGGTAATATTCTTTTCATTCAGCACAAACTCGTAGCTGTTGATGTCCTCCCGCTCCGTCCAGCCGATTCCTTTCCAGAAGGCGTTTCCCACCTGATTCTCCTTAAAAGCAATGAGGGTTATCTTGCTGACCCCCTCCCGGTGCAGAGCCTCCATGGCGGCCCGCACCATGCGGTAGCCGATTCCGTGCTTGCGGTAGGAGGCCTCCACGCAGACGTGGTAGAAACATCCGGTCCGCCCATCATGTCCGCAGAGGATATTTCCGATGACACGCCCATTCTGCACCGCCACCACGCTGGTGGTGGGATTGCGTTTCAGGAAACGCTCCACTCCCTCCCTGGAATCGTCCACTGTGCGGATTCCAAAGCCCTTAATTTCCGTCCAGAGGGCATACACCTGGTCGTAGTCCTCCATCTTCATCTCCCGGATGATGATATCCATCGTTCCTGCCATGACAGGTCCCTCCCTTTCCTTCTGTGTTTCCTCCCTGCTTTACGGGAACATGGGGAGCTGTCTGAGTCCGGTATGCTCCGGCAGCCCGAACATCAGATTCATGTTCTGAACGGCCTGGCCGGCAGCCCCCTTCACCATGTTGTCGATAGCTCCCATCATCACCACCCGGTTGGTCCTGGGATCAATCTTAAAATTCACATCCGCGAAGTTGCTTCCCTCCACCCAGCGGGTCTGGGGAACTGCCCCCGGCTCCAGCAGACGGACGAAATACTCGTTCTGATAGTATTTTTCATAAGCGGCTCTGGCTTCCTCCTCCGTTACCGTTCCATTTAAGGAGGCGTAAGCCGTCACCAGGATTCCCCGGTTCATGGGTACCAGATGAGGGGTAAAGCTGATGGTCACCGGCTGCCCCGCGGCGTAGGAGAGCTGCTCCTCGATTTCCGGCGTGTGACGGTGGCTTCCCACCCCGTAGGCTTTGATACTCTCATTGACTTCACAGTACAGATTGTCGGTCTTGGCCCCTCTGCCCGCTCCTGAGGTACCGGACTTGGCGTCAATAATCAGGGTGTTGGGATCGATCAGCCCCTCCTTCACCAGGGGGTATACCGCCAGGAAGGAGCAGGTGGGAAAGCATCCCGGGTTGGCAATGAGCCTGGCTGTTTTCACCTTTTCCCGGTTTACCTCCGGCAGGCCGTACACGGCCTCGTCCAGAAACTGGGGAGACTTGTGCTCCAGTTTATACCATTTTTCGTAAACCGCCTGGTCCTTAATCCGAAAATCGGCACTCAAATCGATCACCTTCACCTTGGAAAGAATTTCTTCATCTATTAAGGAAGCGCACAATCCCTGGGGTGTGGCGGTAAATATCACATCCACCTGATCCGCCAGCTCTTTGATAGCGTCGTCCTGGCAGTTCTCATCTACTATTTTAAATAGGTTGGGGTAGACACTGGCATACTTCTGACCCACATAGCTTCTGGAGCCATACCACAGAATTTCCACATCATCACGCTGCAGCAGCAGTCTGGCCAGCTCTCCTCCCGCGTATCCTGTTGAACCGATCATACCGGCTTTGATCATAATTTTTCATCTCCTCTCAGGTTATGTCTCATAATTATACATCTCATTTGTATAATATGCAACATTTTTTAAAAATTAAATTTAGCTATTGCATTTTATTCCATATTGGTGTATATTTATGAAAGTCACTCAAATTGAAACAATATATCATCTTCGGGAGGATTTATAGAATGAAAGAAAAAGTCGTATTAGCTTACTCCGGCGGATTGGACACCACCGCCATTATTCCCTGGTTAAAGGAAACTTTCGGCTACGAGGTAATCTGCTGCTGCGTGGACTGCGGACAGGGCAGCGAGCTGGAAGGACTGGATGAACGGGCAAAACTCTCCGGCGCTTCCAAATTGTATATTGAGGATGTGGTAGATGATTTCTGCGACAATTATATTATGCCCTGCGTACAGGCAGGCGCGGTTTACGAGAACAAGTATCTTTTAGGTACTTCTATGGCCCGTCCCGTCATTGCCAAAAAGCTGGTGGAAATCGCCCGCAAGGAGGGAGCCGTCGCCATCTGTCACGGCGCTACCGGAAAGGGCAACGATCAGATTCGTTTTGAGCTGTCCATCAAGGCCCTGGCCCCGGACTTAAAGGTGATTGCCCCATGGCGTATGACCGACGTCTGGACCATGCAGTCCCGCCAGGATGAGATCGATTACTGCAAAGCCCACGGCATTGACCTGCCCTTCTCTACGGACAGCAGCTACAGCCGCGACCGGAATCTGTGGCATTTAAGTCACGAGGGACTGGAACTGGAGGACCCATCCCAGGAGCCCAACTATGAGCACATTTTGATGATGAGCGTTCCCCCTCAGAAGGCCCCCGACGAGACGGAGACGGTAACTATGACCTTCGAGGCCGGCGTTCCTACCAGCGTCAACGGGGTAAAGATGAAGGTTTCCGATATTGTCCGCAAGTTAAATGAGCTGGGCGGCAAGCACGGCATCGGCATTGTGGACATCGTGGAAAACCGGGTAGTGGGCATGAAGTCCAGAGGCGTCTATGAAACTCCCGGCGGCACCATTCTCATGGAAGCCCACAAGCAGCTGGAAGAGCTGACTCTGGATAGGGCTACCATGGAAGTAAAGAAAAACATCGGCAACAAGCTCGCACAGGTGGTTTATGAGGGCAAATGGTACACCCCCCTCTGCGATGCTTTGATCGCCTTCACCAAATCCACCCAGCAGTATGTAACGGGAACCGTCAAATTCAAGCTGTACAAGGGCAACATCATCAAAGCGGGAACCACCTCCCCCTACTCCCTCTACAGCGAATCCCTGGCTTCCTTCACCACCGGCGATCTTTACGACCATCACGATGCCGATGGTTTCATCACCCTCTTCGGACTGCCCTTAAAGGTACGCGCCATGAAGATGATGGAGCTCGAAAAATCAAAAACAGGTGAAAAACAGTAACAATTAAAAATCCCCGCGGCCTGTCAGTTCCGCGGGGCTTTTTAAAACAGATTTGGAAAACCTTTGGAAAATCATAATACTTCAAACACATTTCTTTCACATTCCCTCAGTAGAATTACACTCAATAGGAGGGAGGATATAATTTATGAAGAAGAGAACTGCCCTTCGGGCAGGCGCTGTACTGATTTTTATTTTACTGTGTGTTTCCTATGGTTTTTCATCCTGGAGACAGGCAGAGGCCAGAAGTCTGGAGGAAACCGTGGCCAGAGAAGTTTTTGTCACCGATTTAGGGCCTGTTTCCAGTTTTTCTATTGACAAAAATGGCAGCCGGCTGACCTTCTTACTGGAAAACGACACCTGGTACTGCAGCCAGAATCCGGAAGCTGCTCTGAACCAGGAAACCGTCCGGACTTTGGCCGGACTTCTTTCCAGACTTCCAGCCATAGAAATGATTGAAACCCCAGAGCCTCTGGAGACTTACGGACTGGCGGACCCGCAGCTCTCCTTTGAAATTACCACGGCAGACTCTACTGCGGCTCTTCTAATTGGGAATGTCCTTTCAGACGGAAGTCAGTATTATGCCTGTATATCCGGCGGAACGCTGGTATATACCATCGGGTCCCAGCTGACGGAAATAGCAAGTACGGACTTGTCTGACTTTTTAGAGACATAGTGATTTACGGCGGCAGTTCAGGCAGCAGGAATTATGATCTTTACATAATAAGTCGTTATGTGTTAAAATAAATTTTGTGTCTGCCTTTTCGGGCAGCCTCCCCTTTTCCCGTTGACTTGTTTTCACCTGAAAGGAGAACTGCCTATGAATCTTTTTTTGCTCCTGGGGGCAATTGTTCTGATTGCCTGCATGATCGGAAGCAAAATCTCCAGCCGCATCGGCGTGCCCACCCTGCTTATTTTCATCGCTTTGGGAATGGTCTTTGGCTCCGACGGCATTTTAAAGATCGAATTCGAAGACTACTCCATGGCGGAGAAAATCTGCTCCGCTGCCCTGATTGTCATTATGTTTTATGGCGGATTCGGCACCAAATGGAGCGTAGCCCGGCCAGTTGCCGGCAAATCGATTCTTCTAAGTACCCTTGGCGTGCTGTTTACCGCAGGCCTTACGGGTCTTTTTTGTCACTATGTTCTGAAAATGGAACTGCTTACCGGACTTTTAGTGGGAGCAGTACTGGGCTCCACCGATGCCGCCTCTGTTTTTTCCATTCTCCGTTCGAAACGCCTGAATCTGAAATATGGAACCGCCTCCATGCTGGAAATCGAAAGCGGAAGCAACGACCCCTGCGCTTACATGCTGACCATAATCATCCTGTCCGCTATGAGCGGAGATCTTTCTTCCGGCGGCATTCTCTACTCCATCTTCGCGCAGCTTGCCTACGGGATCGGAGCCGGCGTTCTCTTCGCATTCCTTGGGGGCCAGGTACTGCGAAAGATTCATCTTGGCGAGGATGGTTTTCAGTCCATTTTCCTGGTATCCATCGCCCTGGCTTCCTACGCCCTTCCTTCCCTGATCGGCGGAAACGGCTATCTCAGCACCTACATTACAGGAATTATGCTGGGCAACCAGGAAATCCCCAAAAAGAGGGAGCTTGTTAACTTTTTCGATGCCTTTAACAGCATGATGCAGATGCTGATTTTCTTTCTTCTGGGCCTGCTGGTATTTCCCTCCCAGCTTCCGGATTTTTTCCTTCCCGCTCTGCTTGTCACTCTGTTTCTGACGCTGATTGCAAGGCCCGTGGCTGTGGCTCTTCTTTTGACGCCCTTCAGAGCCCCCCTGCGCCAGCAGCTCCTGGTATCATGGGCAGGTCTTCGGGGAGCGGCATCCATCGTATTTTCCATCATGGCCGCCGTATCTCCCAGCTATGGAGACGACTACGTTTTCCACATCGTCTTCTGTGTGGTTCTGCTTTCTCTCTTATGCCAGGGAACTCTGCTTCCCTTCTTTTCCAGAAAACTGAATATGATTGACAATCAAGAAAACGTACTGAAAACCTTCAACAATTATTCCGAAGAAACCAGCATTCAGTTTATCCGGCTGGAAATCGGTCATAACCATCCCTGGGTGAATCAGACTCTGAAAGAAATTCCTACCATCCCCGGCACCCTGATTGCCGCTGTTTTAAGAGGTGACGAGGACCAGGCCATTATTCCCAAGGGAGATACTCTCCTGAAAGAAGGCGATTCGGTTATCATCGGCGCCAAGGAGTATCAAGATAAAGATGGTATCGAACTGACCGAAAAGCTGGTAGAGCCCGGCAGCCGCCTCATCGGCAAAAAGCTGAAGGAGGCAGATATGAAAAAGGATTCCCTGGTGGTATTAATCAGCCGGAACCACACCGATCTGATTCCTGATGGGGATACCACCATAGAAGCCGGAGATACGCTGGTAATCTATTCGGCATCTTAATATTTCTCTATCAGTTCAAACCAGTTTTTCCGATAATTTAAAATGCCTTCCGCCTTCATCCTCCCCAGCTCACTGGACATAGCACTGCGGTCCACCCCCAGATAATCCGCCAGCTCCTGGCGGTTATAGGGGATTTCAAAGGTCCTGCTGCCCCGCTGCAGGGCCTGCTGGGAGAGATAGGACAGCAGCTTCTCCCGGGTAGTCCTGCGTGACATATGGCGCCCTCTGTTTTCAAACCCTACGTTGGCCTCCGCCAGAATCCGGAGAAGATTTTGAATCAGGCGCGTATGGAAATCGCATGCCAGAGAACAGAAGGTAATCATCCTCTGGTAATCCAGAAAAACCGCCCGGCAGACTTTTTCCGCGATCAGCTGAACCGGAAGAGCTGGTGTTCTGGCGCAGGAATAGGACTGGCCGAACACTTCCCCCTCTCCGATGTGATACAGTTCCTCCTTCTGGCCCCAGAAATCCTCCTGAAACACCAGGACCTTCCCTTCAACCAGGACCATCATGCTGTTCATGGCCTCCCCCATCCGCAGAACCAGTTCTCCCGGCTCATAACGCTCTTCCCGGGCGGCGCAGCACTTTAAAAGCGTATAAAGCTCATCTTCCCTGATTCCATAAAACAGGGGACAGCGTTTTAATAAATAGCTCAGTTCTTCCATTGCGCCTCTCTTTTTGTTGTATTTACAACATATCTATTCGTTTTGTCACATATTTGTCCGATATTCAGGACTCCTCCAGCTGTTTCCGGTACACTTCAATCACCTGCTCCATTGCCTTACGGCCCGGAGCCCCAATGGTGGTCCGTTTCTCCACACAGGTCTCCATACTGATCGCCTGGTAGATATCTTCCTCAAATACCGGACTGATTTTCTGATATTCCTCCATCGCAAGCTCATCCAAACTGATTCCCCGTTCAATGCAGGCCAGCACCAGCTGTCCCACAATTCCATGCGCATCCCGGAAGGGTACTCCATGATTGACCAAATAATCCGCTGCATCCGTGGCGTTGGTAAAGCCCCGCTTGGCGCTCTGCTCCATCACGTCTCTGCGGAAAGTCATGGTGGAAATCATCCCGGTGAAAAGAGCCAGACACCCCTTTACCGTATCAATAGCGTCAAAGGACAGTTCCTTGTCCTCCTGCATATCCTTATTGTAAGCCAAAGGCAGCCCCTTCATGGTGGTCAGCAGGGAAACCAGGGCGCCGTAAACCCGGCCGCTCTTGCCCCGGATCAGCTCGGCGATGTCCGGATTCTTTTTCTGGGGCATAATGCTGCTTCCGGTGCTGTAAGAATCATCGATTTCCACAAACCGGTACTCATTGGTATTCCAAATGATGATTTCTTCGCAGAAACGGCTTAAATGCATGGAGATGGTGGACAGGGCCGCCAGAAGCTCGATGAGATAATCCCGGTCCGCCACGGAATCCATGGAGTTCAGGGTAGGCCCGTCAAATCCCAGAAGTTCGGCCGTATAACTCCGGTCCAGAGGATAGGTGGTTCCTGCCAGAGCGCCGGAACCTAAGGGACAGTAGTTCATCCGTCTGCGGATATCGACCAGCCGGGACCGGTCTCTGGAAAACATTTCAAAATAAGCTCCCATGTGATGGGCCAGGGTAATGGGCTGGGCCTTCTGCAGATGGGTAAAGCCCGGCATAAATGTGTCAAGGTTTTCCTCCATAATCGCCAAAAGTTCCTTCAAAAGGTCCTTTAACAGGCCGTCCAACTCCCCAATTTCATCTCTGGTGTACAGCTTCATATCCAGAGCCACCTGGTCGTTGCGGCTGCGGCCGGTGTGGAGCCGTTTTCCCGCCTCCCCAATCCGCTCCGTCAAGGTTCCCTCCACAAAGGAGTGAATATCCTCATACTCCGAATGCTCCGGAATGGTCAGCTTCCCGCTGTCTAAATCTTCCAGGATTCCCGTCAGCCCATCGATGATGGCCTTCTCGTCCTCGCTGGTCAAAATCCCCTGTCTGGCCAGCATTTTTACATGGGCGATGCTGCCCCGGATATCCTGACGGTAAAATTTCCGGTCAAAGGATAAAGATTCGTTAAAATTGTGTACCAACTGATTCGTTTCTTTTGTAAAACGTCCTCCCCACAGTTTCATGTCTTTTGATTCCTCCTTATGCTTCTTCTTCCGTTTTTCTTCTGGTCATATAAGCCTCTGCGGCCGCTGAAATCCCCACAAATATGACGCTGACCGCCGTAATGATCCCTCCGGCCCGCAGTCCGCGGGGTTCATAGGACAGCTCGATGGTATGTGTTCCGGCCGTTACATCGACAGCCAGAAAGGTGTCAAAAATCTCTCTCGGCTTTTGCTCGTTTCCGTCAATCAAAAGGCTCCAGCCCTCGTCGAAGGGGATACTGGTGAACATGGTTCCGGCCTGGTCAGCCGTAATGATTCCTTCAATCCCCACATCCGTCCACCGGGTAACCGTCATGGGATTTTGGTTCAGTTTCTCATACACCTGCCGGAGAGCGTCCATGTCAAACCGCCAGACCTGGGCTTCCAGGGCCCGGTTCGTGCCGTCCCCGTTTTCCAGTGTAATCTCCTGCCCGTCGGGGCAGTTTCCCAGCTCCAGGAAATATCCCCGGCTCACATTATCAAAGGTTCTGCTGCTTTCCCCGGCGTAGACCGTTACCTTTTCAATCTGACGGTCCGTCACATAAACATAATAATCTCCCGTTTCCTGGGGCGTAAAGGAGATTTTTCCGCCCTGGCTGTCCGTATTCTCCTCCACCAGCACCGGGGATACCCCCAGAAGACTGCACAAATCATTTTGCACATAGGCGGGATTCCCATAGTCCAGAATCCAGTTGTCCTCGATGTCCGCCGGCAGCATAAAGGCCACCGGAAGGGTAAACTGGTTTTCATACAGCCAGGTACTGCCCCTGTGTCCCAGAAATTCCAGCCCTTCTCCCGTCGCCTGCTCCTGGTCATAGAGGGCGTACCGGACGGAAAACAGGCTGTCCACCAGGGGTGTACTTCCGGTGATGCTGTAAGCGTTGGTCGAAGTCTCACATCCCAAAAGCCTTAAAAATGTGGACAATGACGCATCCGCTGTGGATGAAAACAGGGAAACCGATGGAAAATTCATCCATGCGCCGTCATTTTTCGTCTTCCGGTCCACCTTCTCTACCCGGTAAAATGTGGTAGGCTCCAGTTCGGCCAGCAGGGCCTCCACATCCTGATTGTCGTCAGTGTAAGCGGTGCGGCTGGTGGTCGGAACACTGGTCACCGTAGTATTCACCGCCGATTCTACCGATACCAGTGCCAAAGCAGTCAAAAGCACCAGCTCTTTCCCTCTTCTGACTGTGCGATACAGATAAATTAATCCGCTGTAAGCTGCCAAAAGAAGCAGGGATACATAATATACGGAAAAATGGAACTGTTCCGTATTGTCTACCATCTTCTGGGCCAGGAGCACAAAGACCGACGCTCCCATAAAAGCCATTCCCACATGCTTCAGCGGCGTTTCCCCCAGATACATGTATGCCCGGTAGCACACCAGCAGCATCAGGGCAATATAGATAAAGGACTGCCGGCATGGAAGGCTGTTGGGATAATGAAAACCATGCCAAGTAAAGTTGAGCACGTTGATGGCAAAACTGGCCAGGAATAAAAACAACAGGCTTCCGTAAACAATTTTCTCCCGCAGGCGAATCTTTTTGCAGACCAAAAACAGCAGAAAGAAAATCAATGCCGCCGTACCGCAGTAAAGATTGGGCCAGTGGTCCAGTCCCTGCTCAGTCTGTACATTCACCAGATGCCTTGCCAGCATGTCAAAAATGGAGAAATAGGAAGTTACGGTATCCGGGAAATCGAAGTTTCCTGATGCCGTGGACTTCAAAGCGTAAATTTCCGGCAGCAGCACCACTGCCGCCAGACCTCCCGCCGCCAGGGAAAAGACCGCGAACTTGCCGCAGGCCCCAAAGAATGCCTTCACACCCTTAGGCGGCTCCAGAATCAGCAGCGCCGCCATGTACAGCACCAGAAACAGGCAGATCATAATGGAAATATAGTAGTTGGACAGGATGGAAGCTCCCAGAGCCAGGCAGTACAGGTAAGGCTTTCCTCCTTTTACCAGGCGCTCCAGACCCAGAAGAATCAAGGGCAGTAAAATTATGCAGTCCAGCCACATAATATTCCAGCTGTAAGCCGCCACATAACCAGACAGAGCGTAGAAAATTCCAAAGAAGCCCGCGCCGAAGTCCCTGGTTTTACAGTGCCTTTTCAGATACCAGGTAAAGCTTAAACCCGCCAGTCCGATTTTGAGGACAATGCCGTAGCTCATAAACTCGATAATCATGTCCTTGGGGCAGAGAACCAGAAGCCAGTTAAAGGGGCTGGCCAGATAATAGGCATAGAGGGCTGAAAAATTCACGCCCATTCCCACATCCCAGCTGTAAAGCAGGCTTCCTCCCTGAGTCAGCTTGTACTGAAACTCCGAAAAGAAGGGCGCATACTGGTGATACATATCCGTTCTTAAAAAGCTCTCCTCGCCAAAGGGGAAAATTCCCCTTTGAGCAAAGATAATAACCATAACAATGATCGGCACAAAAAAGGCGGCCAAGTAGGCATCCGTGGGCTTTAAAAGCCGCAAAAACTCTCCCGTCGAAGTAAAGCGGCCGCCGGAGTCCTCCCTTTGACGTTCTTCAAAACCGTCCCTGCGGATCTCTAACTCCTCCTGAATTTCCTCCGCGATCTCTTCAAAGTCTCCGCCGTCGCCAAAATCTTCGTCCAGCCATGCTTCTGCTGCCCCGGACTCTTTTCCTGTCTCTTTTTCTGCCTCTTTCTCTTTTTCCGTCTCTTTCCGCCCGTTCTCCGGAATCCGGATTGATTTACCACCAGATCTTCTGGGCGGTCTTCCTCCCCGGCCGTCTCCTGAAATTTTATTCTGCCCTTCTGTTTCAGGCCTCCTGGAAACCGCCAGCTCCTCTCTCGTGTTCTCCATCTGTTCTCCTGTCAGCTTTTCCGTACCGCTGCCCTGTAAAAAGGAAGCGGGTTCCATGATTTGCAGGATCTCATCCAGCTCCTTCTCCACCCGCTCTACGTCTTTTCGCTCCATGGCAGTTTCACCCTTCTTTACCACTTAATTTTATAACTGTTCAGGACTCCGAACTGCTGCTTGGTTTTTTAAATATCCACAGCTTACTGAAAATATAATTCAGGACAAGATTGACCGCTGAAACCACGGCCTTGCAGAACAGCTCATACAGAAATCCTCTCTCACCGCCAATCCATACCAGCCCCACCATCATAATCCAGGTAAGGACGCCGGAAAAGGCCCGGGCGGCGAAAAAAGCACCGAATTCCTTTGCCAGGTACGACGGCCTTACATTATAATTCCTGAACACGATGAGCTTGTTCACCACATAGGCAAACAGCACCGCGCTGAGCCAGGACAGGGCCTGCGACGTCTCCACACCAGCCCCGGCTCCCCGCAAAAGAGCGTACACCCCGAAATCCACCAGGGTTGTCAGGACACCGCAGACAAAATAGCTGACGGTTTCATAATTAAAACATTTTTCCCATATTTTTCGTATCATATCAGAAACCTCGAATTTACAAAATATGTAACGCTTCAAAACCACGGGAAGGCAGACGTGCCTGTCCTTTTCTGACCACATATGCCTATTATTTTAGTATAAGGGCGTCAAAATGTAAAGAACGGCCCGTCCTGAACAATCATGTTTTCTGCTCTTCGGAAACCTCTTCCACAAAGTTCTCTGCACCCTGAGAGTAGTGCAGCTGGCCGTCCTCTGTCATGAAAATACCGTAAATTCCTTCCATAGAGTCCAGAAGACTTATGCCATCCTCCAGACCCATGCCAAAACAAGCCGTACTGAGTCCGTCTCCATCTACCGACTTCTGAGAAATGATCGTTACCTGTACCAAACCATTCTGCCAGGGGTAACCGGTCTTCGGGTCCAAAAGATGATGATAGTTGACGCCGTCCTTCACAAAATGCCGCTCGTAAACTCCGGAGGAAACCACCGAGAGGTCATTTACCGTTAAAATCGCCGCGGTTTCCGAATATTCTCCAAAAGGCCGGCGCAGTCCCACCCGGAAGGGGCTGCCGTCAGGCCGTTCTCCGATGCACAGAACATTTCCCCCCAGGTTGATAATGGCGCTGGTAATCCCCTCTTCTACCAGATATTCCTTCATCCGGTCCGCGATAAAGCCTTTTGCAATAGCACCCAAATCCAGACAGGTATCATCGCTGTCAAAAATCACCTGTTCTCCCTCCACATGAACATTCCGGTAATCCACAGCCGGCAGACGGCTTTCTATTTCCGCTGAATCCGGAACCTGCGGATTCTCCCCAGTGAAGTCCCAAAGTGAGCTTAAAGGCTCTATGGTGATATCCATCTTCCCGCCAGATCGCTCGCCGTATTCCAGCCCCTTTTCAATTACCCTCGCGGTCTGGGGATCCACCTGAAGGCTTCTCTCCCCAGGTTCCCGGTGATTCAGCCGGTAGATATCGCTTCCCTCTATGGTTCTGCTTAGAAGCTGCTCATACTGGCTGCACAGCTGGATACTCCCCTCCAGGGCTTTCCTGGCATCGGAAGCCCAGAAACTGCTGCTGTCGTAAACGGTTACCTCCACAAAGGTATTCAGCAGAAAGGAGGACTGGCTCATGGGATACTCCCCCTTCTGCTTGCAGCCTCCCAGAGTCAAAGCCGCCCCCAGCATCATTACCGCGCCCAAAGCTGCTGCCCCTTTTCCTGCCGCAAGCTGAAGCCTCATCTTTCTGTCTCCTTTAAAAATTCTTCCTCCAAGGCGGACTGGATCTTCTCCAAAAGCGCAGGCGCCTTTCCTCCCACCGGGATCCCGTCAATCTCGCTGGCAGAGAGACAGAATTTGCTGGAGGAGCTGACCAGCACTTCGTCTGCGTCCATCATTTCTGCAACGGTAAAGGGCCGCTCCTCCACCGGGATGTCCAGCTGCTCGCACATGCGAATCAGATGAGCCCTGGCAATTCCCGGAAGAATCAGGTTGTCTGTAGGTGCCGTAATCAGACGCCCCCCCTTTAAAATATGGCAGTTGCTGTGGGCGCACTCCGTCACCCGGTCTCCACGGTGAAATACTGCCTCCTGGCACCCTTCCTCCTTTGCCTTTTGGGAAGCCATTACATTGGGAATCAAATTCAGGGTTTTAATATTGCAGTGGAAAAACCGGGTGTCCTCCACCGTAATCAGGCGGATTTTTTCCTTCAAACTGGGAATGGGAGCGGGCTTTAACATGACCCACAGATTTCCCGGACCCTCTGTAAATTCATGATTACGAATTCCCGTTCCCCGGGTCACCTGATAATAGACGAATTGATCTCCGGTATCCAACTTTTTCACCAAATTCCTTAAAAGGTCTTTCAGTTCCTCCTTGGTACAGGGCATCTGGATTCTCAGGGCAGCGGCATTGGCAAAAAAGCGGTCCACATGCTCATCCAGGGCAAAAATGTGATAGGAATGGCAGGGACCCGCATCGTAAACCCCATCCCCAAAAAAGCAGACCCGGTCGTTCATGGGAATCTGCATCCGCTCCAGTTCGTCGAATCTTCCATTATAATATCCAAGTGTTTTCATCTTTTACTCCATCCTTTTCAGACTGATACGGACGCCGATCAAACGTCTGCAGCCGGACATCTATTGCGGAATGTCCCGGCCGTATGATATGATGATACAAGCGTCAGCATGATACAGTAATAATCAGTTTACCACATTTACGCCAGGAGTTGTAGTATGAATCTTTCAAATTTAAAATATGTAGTGGAGGTAGAGAAAACCGGCTCCATCACCAGGGCCGCCCAGAACTTCTTTATGAATCAGCCTCATTTAAGCCGAATCCTCCGGGAACTGGAAAAGGATCTGGGGTTCCAGATTTTTGAGCGTACCGGACGCGGAATGGTTCCTACCCAGAAAGGCGAGCAGTTTCTGCAGTACGCTAAGGTCATTCTGACTCAGGAGGAGCAGATTGAAGCTCTGCGCCAAAACTTCGACGCCAAAGCCCTGACCGTCCGTCTGGCCGCTCCCCGTACTTCTTACCTGCCCCTGGCTCTGGCCCTCCTTGCAGAAGAAGCTGAGGGTAAGGCTCCTCTCAAAATTTCCTTTCGTGAAACGAATCCCCGTCAGGTCATTCGAAACGTAGCGGGAAAAGATTTTGATCTGGGCCTTCTGCGCTGTCAGGAACTCTACCTGCCTTTTTATCAGAAAATGCTTCAGGAAGAAAATCTGGAAAGCCAGCTGCTCTGGACCTTCTCCTGCCAGGTCGTATTTTCCCTCTCCCATCCTCTGGCTCAGCAGGAAAATCTGACCTACCTGGATTTAAAGCCATATACACTGATCTCCTTTGGAGACGGTCCTCTTCCTGATTTTTCCTTTGAAGGAATCCAGGAGGATTCCCATAGCGTTTCCGACAATACCCTGTCCGTTTATGACCGCGGAAGCCAGCTGGAACTGCTGTACCGGATTCCCGGAACTTACATGTGGGATTCCCCCATTCCCCATGAAACTCTCAAAACCCTCAGTCTGGTTCAAAAACCCTGCAGCTGTCCTGGAAACAGCTATTGTGATCTGCTGATATACAGAACCGCTCACCGCTTCTCTCCGGAAGAGCAGCAGCTGCTGTGCTGCCTGCGCCGGGTAGTCAGCCAGCTTTCATGAGTGTCCGCCCATTCATTCGCCATACAATCTGATATGGAATGCCAGATTTGGAATACTGGTATTCCATTTTTGTATCTACTCATTTTTACCCATTTATGCTATCATAAATGTAGTTGTTAAATAAATAACAAGAGAGGTGCGACATGAGATTTACATTACCAAGAGATTTGTACCATGGAAAGAATGCCCTTGAGGCTTTAAAAACTCTTACCGGAAAAAGAGCCATCGTTGTAACCGGAGGCGGCTCCATGAAGCGGTTCGGATTCCTGCAGAAGGTTGAGGACTATTTGAAAGAAGCCGGAATGGATGTGCGGCTGTTTGAAGGAGTAGAACCCGATCCTTCTGTTGAAACCGTTATGAAGGGCGCAAAGGCCATGGAAGAATTCCAGCCTGACTGGATTGTTGCCATCGGCGGCGGCTCCCCCATCGATGCCGCGAAAGCTATGTGGGCGTTTTACGAGTATCCGGATACTACCTTTGAGAGCCTGATTACTCCCTTTAACTTCCCCACCCTGCGCACGAAAGCAAAATTCTGCGCCATCCCCTCTACCTCCGGAACCGCTACTGAAGTAACCGCATTTTCCGTTATTACCGACTATGCCAAGGGAATTAAATATCCGCTGGCTGACTTTAATATCACACCCGATGTCGCTATTGTAGATCCCGCACTGGCGGAAACCATGCCCAAAAAGCTGACTGCTCACACCGGCATGGATGCTATGACACATGCAATCGAGGCTTATGTGTCCACCCTTCACTGCGAGTACACCGACCCGTTAGCTCTCCATGCCATCGAGATGA